>NZ_FNOZ01000181.1 GCF_900107175.1 Modestobacter sp. DSM 44400
CAACTCCCACAACTCGTCCGGGATCTCGTCGGTACGCAACATTCGTCCAGCGTCGCCCACCAACCCGCCAATCTTTGGCAGACACGCTCTAGCCGGACCTGATCCGTGCCGGTGGTCGGCTACCCGGCGAACGACCAGGCCGCCCGCCGGGTAGCCAACCGGCCGGTGGCGGAGACCGTAGCGCTGCTGCGGGAGCGGGCAAAGAGCCGGTTCACCCCACCAGTCACTGGTCCCCGAGCGCCCCTGACAGAAGTGCTGGTGCACGAGGGTGACATGCGAATCCCGCTCGGGCTCCCCCCGGAGCCCGGAGTTTCGGCCGTCCGGATTGGGCTGGGATTCATCACGGCCGGGCGACCGGTCGGGTTCGTCCCCGCGGCCGGCTACGCGGGCTGCGGCTGGTCGCGACCGACCTGGACTGGTCCTGGGGGGAGGGCGCCGAGGTCCGCGGCCGCGGTATCGACCTGCTCCTGACCGCCTGCGGCCGCGCCGCCGTGCTACCCCAACTCGAGGGTCCAGGCATCCAGCTCGTCGCCGACCGACTCACCGCTGCCGCCAAGTAACCGGCCAGGGTGCCAGGGTGCCAGGGTCGCGGTTGCGGTTGGCCCTCAACATCGCCGTCCGTAAGGGGATCGTGCGCAGGACAGCAGCCGTCCTGATTGTCTCGCCAGTCCTCCACCGCGACCGGACGATGCGGCAGTCAATCTCAGGCGACACACCGGTGCGACGCCCTCGCGGCGGGCGTCGCCCACCGTCGCGTGATGGCCGCACTGGCAGCTCCGGACCATCCGCTGCGCGGGAAACGTCTGCTGCTGCGGCTGTAGCGCCCCAGGACGCGCCCCGCCTGTCGAGGCGTTCAGCGACCCCGACATCCAGCGCTTCTACTGGGGCAGCGCGCGCCTACACCGAACATGACGCCGCTGCCTACCACCGCGCCACGCGAACCGATCAGCTCGCCGGACGAGGGCTGCGGTGGGCGGTGATCGACCCCACCGACGACCAACTCCTGGGCTCTCACGATGGATCCTCCGCCTCTGTGGCCCCTAGCCTCGAGATTTCATACCAGCCGGCCTCGACGGGAAG
>NZ_FNOZ01000180.1 GCF_900107175.1 Modestobacter sp. DSM 44400
CACCGAGAAGGCAGGCGACGCCGCACGCGGCGACCGCCAGAGGGAGCCCCAGCGGCTTGAGCGCCCAGGTGTTGCGCATGAACCCGTAGGAGCGGTTCTCGGCGGCCAGCAGCGGTGAGGAATCGGCGTGCGCGGCGGCCTTGGCGCGCAGCCGTCGCTCGGCATCCCGGATGCGCTGGGTGGAGCGCACCGGGTCCCCCACCTCCAAGGGGACCGGGGTGGCGGATGTCTATCGGGAAGGCACGCAGGGTGCGTCGGCGACCTTGCCCCGCACACTAAAGATCACTGCCTCCCTTCGCCGCAGTCAGTAACCGCCCGGGCGACGGACGGGACGAGATGTCAGCGGAGGCTCGCAGACGTGGGCTTGTCCCGACCGGCCGGCGGCGGCCATCGCTCGGTAGCGGGCGCTGGGCGGCATGCCCATGAAATGCAGGGCGTGCGGATGGGGTACCCGGGGACGGTCTGCGTAGGAGTCGGCCGCGCTGTTGAAGCAGTCGGAGGCGGTGCGTTCCTGCACGTGCGGTTGGTTCCACCCCGGTGGTAGCCAGCTGGTCCGGGTCAGGAAGTGGTTGCCCTGACCCGGACCAGCCCAGTGGTAGCGCTCGTCCCCGCGGTCCCAGCCCAGGGTGGCGAGCACGGCGCCCTGGTCGGCCCACGGTCCAGGCTGTGGCCCGGCCTGCTCGACGGCGTCGAGGAACTCCAGGGCGGCGGGGCACGATCGCAGCAGCCATACCCCGGTGTTGGGGTTCACCCGGTGCTCCGACGGAACGTGTTCCAGTGCCGGTCAAGCCCGCTGGCGTGGTGTGTGACGGCTACCGCGTGATCTTCGTGTCTGGTCAGGCGCTGAGCGCCGGGATGGTGCTGGTCTGAGTGGTCACCTCCTCGGGGCTGGTGTTGGCGGTGTCGGTGACGGGCCGCATGCGGCAGCGGGCGAGGACGTCGAGGCCGAGGTAGCGGCGCCCTTCGGTCCATTCGTCGTGCTGCTCGGCGAGCACGGCGCCGACGAGGCGGATGAGGGAGTCCCGGTCGGGGAAGATCCCCACGACGTCGGTGCGACGGCGGATCTCCCGGTTCAGCCGCTCTTGGTAGGGGTCGACCCGGGGCGCGGTGCCAGCCT
>NZ_FNOZ01000175.1 GCF_900107175.1 Modestobacter sp. DSM 44400
ACAAGATCATGTCCTTCTTCCCCCTCAAGTTCGAAGAGCCCATAAAGGGCTATAGATCGTCTCACCGACCGAAGGCTCTGTCCGCGGATATTCCGGCCCGCCGTCAAAGACCCCCGGAACAGTCTCAGCTAATCATCGCCTGGAGGCGCGACGCTGCCGGGTGATCAGCCAGCATTCCCGTCAGTCGCATCCCATCAATAAAGTGCCAGGTTTGCGGAGGTGTGAAGGGGCCTGCTTCTCGCAGATGGCGCAAACTGACTGGGTGCTCGAGCGCGGAAACTTCCGTCAGGTGAAGTGCAACAGCGGTTGCGGAGTCGGCAAAGTAGGCATCATATTCATCCTTGGTCACTCCGCAGATGGCTTTGACCGTTGCCCATAGGTCGCTCGGTGATGATGTTTCAATTGCGCTGATCTTGCAGGTGGCTACCACCGCAGCTGATGGGGTGGTCGCGTAAATTGCAACGGGCTGACCCCTTTTGATAACTGGCCTCGTGCGACGCAGTTCGACCCGCTTCTCGCCCCGCAGTATGGACTCAACGTGGCGAGGTCGGATTGACATCAACATTAGCCGATTCGGGTCAATTTGGTTATTCACGGCTACGCCATGCCTCCTTCAATAGGTCGGCCACCAGGCCCGTGTTCAATCGCGATGCGGACCATAGCTGGAGGGTCTGACGGTTTGTTTCGGCCAGTCGCTTGAGGCGGCTTAAGGAAACAGGAGTGGGGAATAGTTCCGTATTCACGAACCTCAGCGCCCTCGTCTGGCCCCGAACAGCTGATCCAAGCACTTGCTGGCGCGTATATACGCCGAGTCGCCGGTACGATCGCCACAATTCTTCGGGCGACCCGTCGGCAACTTCCGCCAACTCGCTCTGGGCGATGACTTCTCCGTGCTGGGCGCCGCTCACGTACCACAAGATGCGAGCTGGTGGGGCCTCCCCAGATCGACCTCTCCGGTAGTACACATGCTCTCGACTAATTCCTAGCTGATCCGAGCGAGGGAAGAGCTCGCCGGGGTAGCCGAAGAGCTGCGCGGCAAAGTGTGGCTTGATTGGGATCAGCCAGACCGGAACTGACGCATCCAGAATCGTTAGGGGGCGCAACTGGCGCTCGATGGCAGCAAAGACTTTGGCCGAACTTTCTCCACTAGTGGTCCCCGCCGTTGGAACGTCGGGGGTCCGCCGTCCAGGCGGTTGGGTTGTTGAGGTAGAGGCCACAGGCGCAGTCGAGCGCCTCTTCGG
>NZ_FNOZ01000174.1 GCF_900107175.1 Modestobacter sp. DSM 44400
GAGCAATCGTCAAGACCTGTGGATCAAGATCTTTAGGCGGCCTGTTGTTCGGGGGTTTCGTCGGGTCGTTCGATGAGCTTGCCGCCCTGGAATACGGCGCCGGCTCGGACGAGGGCGACCAGGTGGGGTGCGTTGACTGCCCGCCAGCGGTCCTGGGCGGCTTCGATGAGTTTGAAGGCCATCGCCAGCCCGGCGGCTCGTGAGCCGGGCCCGCGGGTGATCTTGGTGCGGTGTCGGACGGTGGCGAAGGTGGACTCGATCGGGTTGGTGGTGCGCAGATGGACCCAGTGCTCGGCGGGGTAGTCGTAGAAGGCGAGCAACTGGTCGAGGTGGTCGGTGATCTTGGCGGCCGCCTTGGGGAACTTGGCGCCGTAGGTGGCGGCGAAGGCCTTCGCCGCGGCGCGGGCGTGGGTCTTGTCCTCGGCGTTGTAGATCTCGGCGAGGGCCTTCTTCGCTCCGGGATGGACGGACTTGGGTAGCGCGGCGAGAACGTTGGCGATTTTGTGGAACCAGCAGCGCTGTTCGGCGGTGGCGGGGAAGATCTCGCGTAGCGCGGCCCAGAACCCCAGCGCCCCGTCACCGACGGCGAGCACCGGGGCGCGCATGCCGCGGCGGGCGGCGTCGCGCAGCAGGTCGGCCCAGGACTCGGTGGACTCCCGGTAGCCATCGGCCAGTGCCACCAGCTCCTTGCGGCCGTCGGCGCGCACTCCGATGAGCACCAGCAGGCACAGCTTGTGCTCCTCCAGGCGAATGTTGACGTGGATGCCGTCGGCCCACAGGTAGACGTAGTCCACCCCGGAGAGGTCGCGGGCGGCGAAGGTGCGCTGCTCGGTCTTCCAGGTCTCGGTCAGCTTCGTGATCACCGACGCCGACAGGCCCGCTGAGGAGCCGAGGAACTGGCCCAGCGCGGGCACGAAGTCACCGGAAGACAAGCCATGCAGGTACAGCAGGGGCAACACCTCGGTGATCTTCGGGGTCCTGCGCGCCCACGGCGGCAGGATCGCCGAGGAGAACCGGACCCGCTCGCCGGTCTCGGGATCGACGCGGCGGTCGTTGACCCGCGGCGCGGTCACCGCCACCGATCCGGCGCTGGTGAGCACCTCTCGGGGCTGATGGGAGCCGTTGCGCACCACCAGCCGACGGCCGGCCTCGTCCCGTTCGGCGGCGAAGCGGGCGACGTACTCCTCGACCTCGGCCTGCAGGGCCTCGGCCAGCATCCGCCGGGCACCCTCCCGCACGATCTCATCGATCAGGGACGAGGAACCGCCAGCCCTAG
>NZ_FNOZ01000171.1 GCF_900107175.1 Modestobacter sp. DSM 44400
TGCCGTCATCGCGCGTGCCGTCATCGCGCGTGCCGTCATCGCGCGTGCCGTCATCGCGCGTGCCGTCGAGCTGATCGGCGGGGGTGGGCTGGTCGGTCAGGCCGGTGATCCAGGTGCGGCGGGTCAGCCACTGGGCGGTGGCCAGCTTGCTGGCCGGCTCGGTCGCCCGGGCCGCGACCAGCGCGAACAAGATGCGCTCCACCCGTGCGTCGCGGCGGGTGCCGGCCAGCAGCCGACGCAGCAGGACGTCCAGCCCGAGCTGGCCCCACACCCCCTCCAGCGCCCAGGTCGCCCCCATCGCACGGGAAGAGGTGAACGACAACCCGCCCAGCGACCCGCCGTCGCCTGCGGCGTCGGCGGTCATCGCGGCCGCCGGGTTGAGCAGCTTGCGCAGCAGTGGGGCCAGATGGGCTTGTCATTCCCACCTGCTACCTGCTCGGGGTGAGCACCCGGCGGATGAGGCGCCTGGTCGAGTCCACCCGGGATCTCCCGGCTGAGCAAGTCCCGGGAAGCGGCTGCAGCAGCCACGAAAGCCTCCCTACAGACGCAACCGGCCCTCCGCCGGCTGACAGACGAAGGCATGAGGCCACGGATGGGCTAGAGAGGAGCGACGAGTCTGGGACGGGAGTCACCGGCGGGGCGCTGGTTCGGCCGGCGACGTTACCGTCCGCACTGTCCGCGCCGCCGCGGTGCACGCAAGCCGGAGGATCGGCCCGGTGGCCCACGGTTGCTCAGCCGCCGGCTCGGCCGGCGCCGACTCAGGCGGCCTAGAGCAGGGACAGCGGCCGCAGGTGCAACGCCGCCCCGCTCCGGTACGACGAAGCCGTTGCCGGCGGGCGTGTCGATCTTGTCGTTCTGGTACTTCTTGGTCACGGCGGTCCCCTGTCGGTGGTGTCTTGGCGGACGCCAACACCTACCTCACGGCCGGTGCGGGCAGGGGACCGCCACCTCAACTTCTACGAAACCCGGGACAACCTCCGGCATCACAGCGGGCCCAGGCGCTGGCCTCCACCGCGAAGGCCAACGCACCACCGCCCGGGAGGCAACGAGCAGCTCGGCCAACCGCTCGACGTCGAGCTCACCGGCGGCCAGGGCGGCATACACGCTGCCCCAGCCGCGCCGGTAGGTCGGCAGCAGGCTCAGATGTGGCAGCGAGGGCATCGACTCGGCCGTCAGTAGCCCGTCGATCAGCTCGAACAGCGCGTCTCAGCGTCGGTACAGCTCGTCGCGGAAGCGCTGCAGCTGCTGCAGGGGCCCGCGAGGTTGTCCCGGGTCTTGTAGAACTTGAGGTGGCGGTCCCCCGCCCGCACCGGCCGTGAGGTAGGTGTTGGGCGTCCGCCAAGACTCCATC
>NZ_FNOZ01000170.1 GCF_900107175.1 Modestobacter sp. DSM 44400
CACCTGCACCTGCCGAAGTTGCGCGCCGCGCTCGACGCCGAGATCGCTGGAACTGTCGCATCGACCGTGCAAGATGAGGAGGTCGTCGCAGCCTGACGCACAACGGACCGCCACCGAAGTTCTACGGAACTCGGGACAACCTCGCGGTCCAGGCACTGTCGGGTCAGGGCGGAGAGTTCAATCTCGGCGATGTTGAGCCACGAGCCGTGCTTGGGGGTGTGATGGATCTCCAGCCCGCTGGGCCAACGCGAACGCCTTGGCCGGCTCGAATGCCTCGTACAGCGAGCCGATGCCGTGGGTGTTCAGGTTGTCCATGACCAGCACCACGGACTCGACGTCGGGGTAGCCGCAGGTCAGTAGCCGGTCGACCTGGTGGGCCCAGTCGAGCTTGGTGCGCCGGGGCTGGGCGTCGACGTGACGCCAGCCGCGCAGCGGCTCGACCCAGACGAAGATCGAACAGGTGCCGTGGCGGACGTACTCGTTGTCCTCGAGCCGGTCGCGGCCGGGAACGGCGGGGATCGGATCGCAGACGTCGCCGAGCAGCTGGTAGGGCTTCTCGTCCATGCACACCACCGGCCGGTGCGGATCGGCCGGTCGCGCGTAGACGGCCAGCACGTCCTCCATCCGTGCCGCGAACTCGGCGTTCGCGTGCGGCGGAATGGTCCAGCACTTTTTCAGATGAGGACGCAGTTTCGTTTTTTCAAGACCCGGCCGATGGTGGAGTGGTCCAGGTCGGGCAGGTCATCGGCCAGGACGACGTGCTTCTCCAGCAGCCGCAACGACCACCGGGCATGCCCCTCCGGCGGCGTCGAGCACGCCAACGCGATCAGCCGGGCCTCGACCTCACCGGTCACCGTCGGCTCCACAGGCGGCGTGGCCCGCTTCTTGCGACTGATCGTCGCCTGAACGTCACCGCCACGCTCGGCATAGGCCTTCGACGTCTTCACCACCGAGTCGACATGCACCCCGGCACGCTCGGCGACCACTTCCTGAGTCGGTACCGGCCCGTCGCGGTCGGGATCGTCCTCGTCCAAGACCAGCAGGATCCGGGCCCGCCGTACCTGCTGGGCCGGATGCGACCCCGTACGAACCAGCCCCGTCAGCGCCGTGCGATCCGCCGGGCTCAACACCACCGGCCGCGACTTCGTCCTCGACATCATCGACTCGCTCCTGGCGGGCGGAAGGGGAAGATGTCCCGCCACGAGCATCACACCACAACAAGACCGTCCATTAGCCTCGATCTTCCGTGATCTTGATGCGGAGCATGATCATCGGCTTCTGGTCCCGTGTGGGCGTCAGGATGGCATTGGGGTGTGACGGATC
>NZ_FNOZ01000168.1 GCF_900107175.1 Modestobacter sp. DSM 44400
CGCCGGGCGTCCACCGCCAGCCGGATCGCCCGCTCCCGAAGCTCGTCGGGGTACTTCCTCGGTGCCGCCATGACTCTCATCCTCACGTGGATTGAGAGCCTCCATCAGACCCGGCACGGGACAGGGTGTCCGGGCAGCACATCGTGGTGCCATCGATCGCGCACACCAGCCGGCCACGCCACCACACGCCCTGGGTGGCCGGGCCCGCGGCCGGACCGCGCAGCAGACCGAACAGGGCGCGCAACGGGGCCGCACCCACCCGGCGGCGGGCCTGGGCCAGCGCCCCCGCGGTCGGGGCGGCCACCGCCAGCCCGTGCAGCCCGGCGACCATCCGTGCCCACACCCCGCAGTAGCCGCACTCGGCGAACAGGCAGGCGGCCAGCAGCAGGTAGATCACCACCCGCGAGGGCAGTTCCCGCACCCGGGTCTGCACCGCGCCGGTCTCGACCAGGGCCGCATCGACCATCTCAAACGGCACCACCTGGGTCAGCTCGCCCAGATGCCCGGGGGCGAACCGGCCGCCGGCGACAGTGACCTCACGAACGACACGACCGCTGCCAGACTGGACAGGCAACGGAGCTCCCGGGAAGAGAACGTCTTGGCGGACGCCTCCTCTTACCGGAGCTCCGTTGCCCTACCCGCCCCGACACGCCGCACACGCGGCATGCTTGACAACCCGCCGCTGCGGCTAACTACACGGCATTGCGGTCAGCACGGCTGGTGCCACCATTAGGAGCGCCCCGGCGAGAAGCGACACCTTCAGGCTGCGGCTTCGGCCGAACCGCCGTTCGCACGGGGCGGCGAGGAATGACCCGGCGACGCTGCCCGGCGCGATCGTGGCGAGCAGCAGCCCATAGGTCGCCCCAGACAGCTCGAGGATCGAGCCCGGGCCGACGGCGAACAGCGCGAAGATAGTGAAAGTCGCATTGGTGGCGAAGTTGAAGATTCCGACGCTGGCGGCCAACCCGCGCAGGAGGGGCTGCCGCCACAAGAAGCGCGCTCCTTCGGCGATGTCTGCTCGAAGAGTCGCGGGCCGGGCCCGTTCGACGCGAAACGAGCCTCGGAGCAGGAGGAGTGCGAGGACTGCGCTGGCCCAGAGTGCGGCGGGGGCAGCGAAGGCGACGCCGGCGGCGCTCACGCCCACGAGGACGCCTCCCAGGGGGGTCCGATGAACTGGTTGGTCGTGAGCTCAGCGGCGTAGAGGCGACCGTTGGCCCGCGACAGCTGGTCCACGGACACCAGCTGAAGGACGAAAGACTGCGCCGAGGTGTCGTACAAGGTCTCAGAGAGCGTCTTCAAACTTGTGTGGTTAGTGGTCGGCGTGTGCTGCCGGTGATGTGAGGGAGCTCCTGGTAGGCGGATGGGTGTCTACGCCT
>NZ_FNOZ01000163.1 GCF_900107175.1 Modestobacter sp. DSM 44400
CCGGCCCGCATCGCCACCTCGGCGCGGCGGCTACGCCTGCACCTGCCGCGGAACTGGCCCTGGCAGGCCGGCTACGACCAGCTGTTCACCGCCACAGGGGAGCGGAGAAGAAGGCGCTACGGGCCGCACAGGTCTACATGGATGACGTGACCGACGATCACCTACGCCGGATCAAGGCCGCGGCCCTGGTCGAAGGGGCTGACGTGACCGGCAGTGCCATCGTCCGGCGCGCGGTTGCTGAACTCGTCGAGCGCCACGGCCACGACGGCATCGTGCGACTAATCCAGGACGACCCGATCGTCCAGCGCGGCAAGGGACGCCCCCGCCGCTAGACCTGGTGGAACGCTTCACCGCCACCACATGAGATCAGCTGCGAGTTGCCGACATGCGCCAGCTTGTACTTCACTGAGCGTGAACAGGCCACCCACGAAAGGAGTATCGTGAAGCGCAGTGTCACTCTAGGGCTCGCCGCCGTGCTGGCTAGCTCGGGCATGACCCTACTGGGCGCCCCCTCTGCCAGCGCCGCCTCGTGCACCGTCGCGGCGGCCGGCGACATCGCGGGCTCCGACGACTACCGGGCGGGCGCCGCCGCGACTGCCGACCTCATTCTCGGCGAGGACCCGGAGATGGTGCTGGCACTGGGCGACTTGGCCTACGACAAGGGCACCGTCAGCGAGTTCAAGAACTACTACCACCCAACGTGGGGGCAGTTCCAGTCCAAGACAGAGGCCGTTCCGGGCAACCACGAGGCACGCAGCGGAGACGCGGGCATCACCAGCGAACTCGGGGCGTCCGCAGTCGAGAACCGGGGCGTTGACGTGTGCGGCTGGCGGGTGATCCTGGTCAACCAGTACAACGACATCGATGAGGCTGCCGCGTTCATCACCGCCGATGCGAAAGCCCATTCTGACGTCCCGACGGCGGTCGTGTGGCACCAGCCCCGGTTCAGCTCGGGCTCGGAGCACGGCAGCACTGCGTCCACGCAGCCGATGTGGGCCGCCGCCACTGCAGCTGGCGCGCGCATCGTCCTCGGCGGCCACGACCACGACTACGAGCGTTTCGCTCCGATGAACGCCTCGGGCGAGGCGTCCGCGAGCGGCACCCGGGAGTTCGTCTCCGGCCTGGGCGGACACCACCTCCGGGACTTCGGCACCGAGCAGCCCAACAGCGAGGTGCAGTACACCGGCAGGCCGGGGGCCCTGTTCCTCTCGCTGCACGGCGACGGGTCCTACTCCTGGTCGGAGAAGACCGTCGATGGGACCGTCCGGGACTCGGGGAGCCAGTCAGCTCCGTCCCTTCCCGCGCCCGACAGCCGCACGGCGCGGCCCGAGGCGAAAGACCTACTGGCCGAGATCGCTGCGCAGTCGGCCAAGGCACCCGGCGGCTCCGCCGACAAGACCCGGCAAATCGCCCGACTGCATGCACTGGCCACGACACC
>NZ_FNOZ01000160.1 GCF_900107175.1 Modestobacter sp. DSM 44400
CTCCGGGGAGTACTTGCTCGGACGGCCCATCAGGACCCCTTCCTCGGGCACATCGCCCAAGTTCAGGGTGTCCACCGAAGCGGGTCAACTCCACCGGGGAGGGCCTCCCCAGTTCCCGCCGTCACTATCTGAACGTTCCACGCCCCATACGCCGGAGGGTCCTTGGCGGCTGCGATTCAGGTTCTTCACCGCGTCCATGGCCTTCGCCGTGCTAACAGCGGCTCGGCTCCCTCTGCTCCCGCCCTCACGGGCAGGACCTCTAACGACGCTGCAGACTTCGCGTAATGCTGCGAACCGTTCAGTCGCTTCCCCTGACAGGGCTTTTGACACTGGGCTTCGACCCGGTCCGTTTCCAGACCAAGCCGCTAGTCTGCTACCGGGCCTCCTGACAGCTACCCGGACCGGACTCCCACCGGCAAGCGACGACGAGCACGAACAGCAAGATCACCTCATCACGAGGTCACCTCCCTGTCCTGCTGGGCGCACGCAAGATCGAGGCTAGGGCGTGTGTCTGGCGGCTGTGCCGCGGCGGGCAGTTACGTCCCGGCGCTGACGCCAGGGCAGGCGTTCTCCGTCTGTGTGACGGTGACAGTGCGAATCCCGCTGCTGCCGGCGTTCGTCGACGCCACCACCGCCACCGGGCAGTTCGTCGTCGAGCGCGACCGGTACGTCGACGGGGAGACGTCTTTCATCGTGGCCGACCCCGTGCGCCTCCGGAGGGCGGCCCAATTGCCGTCAGGTGAGCACCGGCGGCGTGCACGTGAAGTCGGAGCCGCCGTGGCGGGTCAGCCCGCTCCGAGCTGGCGCGTGCCCGTGTCGTCGGTGCGCCCCTCGACGCCTCGATAGCTCCAGTCGTATCCGTCGGTCCGCAGGGTGAGGAACAGGACGCCAGGCGTGCCGGAGCTCGCTGCTGCGCTGTGGGGTTCGCGGGCGCCGATGTCGCGCAGGTGATGCCCGCCGTTACCAGAGACGAACTCGGTGGTGCCGTCGGAGCTGGGCTCACCGTTCCCGTCCAGTGGCTCGAACCGTTCGTAGTTGTAGTCATGTGCGTTCACCACGATCTCTGCTCCGGCCGTGACGGCTGCCTGCCACAACGGCTGCATCTCAGGATCAGTTCCGTGCTCGATGCCCGCTGGACCAGCGCGGTCGGTGCCAGAACACCAACAGTGGAGCAATGCTTGAAGCCTGTGGATCGGCGGGTGGGGTCGTACCCTCCCGATGATCTTGAGTCCCTCAAGCAAGGCCGGCGCGCCAACGCCGGTCGGGAAGGTACGACCGATGGTCACGGTAGCCGCAGCGGAGTCCGACAACCATGACGAGCCGGTTGCCGGCAGTGGTGTCTCGTTGCTGGATTCGATCGTGCGGGAGGGTGCGAGGTTGTCCCGGGTCTCGTGGAACTTGAGGTGGCGGTCCCCCGCC
>NZ_FNOZ01000157.1 GCF_900107175.1 Modestobacter sp. DSM 44400
CGCCGGGTCACCGTCTGCTGAGGGTCATTTCCCCCTCAAGTTCGAAGAGCCACATAAGCTTCCGCGCTGCGCATCGCCTCAATGGCATCGTCCAGGACATTCGTTGCCCCAGTGCGCTGGGCGATCAATTCACCAACCTGCCCCAGGACTCGATAGTTGAACCGGTCATTCGGCTTACGGCTTACGCAGGCTCTTGCGAGGCGCTCGGCCTCGAGAAGCATCGCATACCTGTCCTCATCCAAGAGACCAGACGGCTGCTCCGCTCGCTCCATAGCCAGAATGGCCCGGTAGCGGTCAACTATATCGTCTTGACCGATCTCGCGCCGCGATACGGAGATCGCCCTATCTGCACCCTCTAGATCACCTTCGTCTAGATACAGCCGGACAAGTCGGCGACGCGGGGTGCGCTCTCCTGGGACCTTGGCGATGAGTTTCTGGAGGAGCCTGGCTCGATCCGAAGCATTTGTCAGCCGGGCAATACCCATCTCATTGGCCGAGATCGCCCGCGCCGTCTCCAACTCCAAGTACACAGTTGGATTCAGACCTTCAATCAGCCGGTCTAGCAAGTCCGAGAGCTCGCCCTGATCCGCATACTTATAAGTGGCGATGACCTGCGCAATAACGTCATGTCGAGCACCCCAGCCGTAGAGACCCCTCTGTGGGTCTACGTCGTACTCGTTGACCACTTCCTCCATCTGACCCAACAGGGTTTGAACGCCACCAGCCTCAAGTCCCAAGAGACGCATGATTAGCTGTCTGTGAACCCTGCCCCCCATCGCTTGAATTGCCGAGACGTGTCGATAGACGTCTTGGGACGGCTGGTCCAGGTCGGCGAACTCTTTAAGCAGGATGTCGTCGAGACGGTCGCTCCCAAAGATATTTTTTAGACAGACGAACATGTCCGAGTTGCATCTATCGCGAAGGCGTTTGATTTTATCCCGATGTCCTAGGTTTAGGAACTCGGACTCCACCAGCTTGCGGATCTCAGCCTCACGATCCACGAGATTGACCACTTCGCTAATGTCACCATCGGTTAGGTGAGAAACTCGCTCCAGAGAACCTCGACTGAAGAAGAATCGTGACTTTGTTCTCGTACGCCACTGCGCAGCGTTGACAGTCAAGACCACGCGCAAGAAGGGGCGCTCCCTTTCTCCCAGGGCGTCGACTAATCGATTGATCGCCGTCATGTGCTGGGCGCAGTCATCGATCAGGAGCATCCCCTGCCTCCCCGCCTGGCGCAGCTTGTTGTCGACCTCCAGCCACGCGTTGGCGTCGAGCGGGAAGGCGTTAAGGTGCTCCCAGCATGCGAATGATTGCTTCGTGCGCGCGTACATGAGGCGCCGCGCGAGTGACGTTTTTCCAACACCAGCCGCTCCAGAAATCACAAGAAAGAAGCTTCGAACGCCGGCGTCGAGGTTGTCCCGGGTCTCGTGGAAGTTGAGGTGGCGGTCCCCCGCCTGCACCGGCCGTGAGGTAGGTGTTGGGCGTCCGCCAAGAC
>NZ_FNOZ01000153.1 GCF_900107175.1 Modestobacter sp. DSM 44400
CCACGTCTAAGGGTTTTCGGCGATCGGGGAAGTGATCAGCTCTGAAACCCGCCGCTAGGGTGCGTCTATGCCTGCTGACCTCGGTGCCGATAAGGCCGTCGAACGTGCCCGCCGGCTGCTCGATCCCCGCTTCGACTCCATCCGCACGCTGGCCGACTGCCGCGCCGCCCTGACCGATGCGCGACGAGCCCTGGAACAGGCGGAGACGGCCGACGCACAGGCATACGCCGCCGCCACTCGCGCCGGATGGAGCCAAGCCGACCTGAAAGCCGTCGGATTCGATGCGCCCACCCGGCGCCTGCCTGGCCGACCCCGCACCAGCCGCCCCGCGAGCGCCGGAACAGGCGCCAACGGCACCCCGTCCGCAGCCGCTGCCGAGCAGACCCAGGACCCGGCCTGACCTTCGGCCAGACCGACGCGCTACGCGCGAACCGGAGCCGGCTTCGCCGGCGCCCTGGGGGAGCTCCGCTCCCTCCCGACGAGGCGAGCCTGCGGGCGCGGCCCCTGCACGCAAGGTCGTTCGTCCTCGCTTCGCTGCGGGCGCTCCACCCTGCACTCCACGGCCCTAATCGCCCGCTGTTCTCTTCGTGCCGGGAGGGGGCGGGGGATGGTCGGCACGTGAGGCGGCGGTGGGTCCGATAGTGGGGTGTGTCCCCTCGGGATCCGGGCCGGCCTCCCCGGCAGCTGCCGCTGCCCGAACACCTGGTCGTCGTGCAGTGGGACGACCTTGAGCAGGCGCTCGACGACGCTGAGCGCGTCCTTGAGCCACCCCGTCCGGTCAGGGTGCAGTGGTCCAGTGAGTGGCACGCGCCGGCTCTGCTGCACGGTTGGCAGCGAGACGAGCACCGCGGCGGTGGTTGGCTCGGCTGCGTCGAGTACTACCGCCAGTTCGCACCCGGTTCCGGCTACGCCGTGGGCCGCTGGACGCCGGTGTGGAACATCCAACCGTTGCTGGGCAGAGACCAGTAGCTGGTCTAGCGCAGGGCCCGCAGCAGAGACAGGTTCCACACCTTCAGATACTCGCCCGCGAGCTGGTCCAGACGGCGGTACGAGGGCCCGTAGCAGGGTCCAGGCCAAAGCCGGGAGGCAGCTGGTCCGTCACGTGATCAGGGCAGGCTCTCGCAGGCGAGCCCGTCCTGGTCGTTGCCGTCCAGACCCGACACATCCCCGTAAGCCGGGAAGTACTGCTGGACCCCTGGCGAGCCCGGCGCCCCTGGCTCGAGGTGAGTGGAGTCGATGGGAGCGGTGGGCTCCAGTGCGGACAACGCGCTGGCCGAGTCGTTCAACGCCACCCTCAAGCGGGAGGTCCTCGTCGGCGCGTCCGGCTGGAACCCCCCGCCCACGCCCGCCGGGAGGTCTTCGTGTCGCCTGGATCACCCGCTACAACACCGGCCGCCGGCGCTCCGCCTGCGGCCGGACCAGCCCGAACGCCTACGAGGCGAGCCGGACCCCGGCTACGCTGCCAATCGCTGCATAGGGCACCCATCGCGTGTCCAGGATCAGGGGCAAGGTTGGAGTTGACCCGCTTCGGTGGACACCCTGAACTTGGGCGATGTGCCCGAGGAAGGGGTCCTGATGGGCCGTCCGAGCAAGTACTCCCCGG
>NZ_FNOZ01000151.1 GCF_900107175.1 Modestobacter sp. DSM 44400
GGTGTCTTGGCGGACGCCCAACACCTACCTCACGGCCGGTGCAGGCGGGGGACCGCCACCTCAACTTCCACGAGACCCGGGACAACCTCGCGAGGTGCCCAGGCGCGGCGTTGGAGCCCAACGTCGAACCTCGGAGGTCCTCGTGGACGCCGATCTGGACACCCTCGCATTGGCACTGTACGTACGCATCGACGATCTGTTGAAGGCCTGCGCGGAGCGGGCCCCGGCCCGGCCGAAGGTCGGAATCACCCCGAAGATCAGCGACGCGAAGCTGATCGCGCTGGCGGTGCTGCAGGCCCTCACCGGGCGCGCCAGCCCGGCCCGCTGGCTGCGCCACGCCCACGAACCCCTGCGACATCTGTTTCCCTACCTGCCCGGCCAACCCGGCTACAACAAGCGGCTACGGCACCTGGCCGACACCCTGGCAGGACCGCGCGTGATTCACCCACTTCGGGGCGCGGTGTTCAATCCGCATTGGTATAACAAGGCGGTGCAAGACGACCCGGGGCACCCGCTTGATGACCAGCCTCCGGCCTCGGCGAATGTTGAGGACTCCGGCGGCCAGCGGGCAGGCGAATGGGCGACGCACGCTGCCTTCCCCGGCGTTGCCGCGGCCACCGCCGCAGTGCTAGAGCAGTTGCACACTGAGCTGGGCTTCAGCTGGTGGGCCGTCACCCGGATCACCGGCGGGACGTATACCGTGCTGGCCACCAACACCAGCGGATTTCCTTTGAGCCCAGGCGAACAGTTGACGTGGGCGGACACACTGTGCCGGCGAGTGATGCAGGAGGAGCGGGCCCCCCATATTGTGCCCGATGTGCGCGCCGTGCCGGCTCTAGCCGTCGCGCCGCTGACAGAGCAGTGGCCGATCGCGGCGTACCTCAGCGTTCCGCTCAGTCTCGACGGACGGGAGCTGTTCGGGACGCTGTGCGCGGCGCATCCCAAGCCGCTGCCGGCCACGCTCACCGGCCGGCTGCCGCTGGTCGAGCTGCAGGCCCGGCTGCTGTCCACCGTGCTCGCCGCCGAGCTGCACGTTGACCAGGCGCGGCGCCGGGCGGAGCGAGCCGAGGCGGACGCGCTGCTGGACCCGCTGACCGGGCTGGTGAACCGTCGCGGCTGGCTGATGCTGCTGCACCGGGAGGAGCAGCGCTGCCGCCGTTACGGCACGGTCGCCAGTGTGCTGGTCGTCGACCTGGACGGGCTCAAGGCGGTCAACGACCGGCACGGACACGCCGCCGGCGACGCCCTCCTGCAACGCGCCGCCCAGGTGCTGAGCGAGGCATTCCGCAGCACCGACGTGGCCGCTCGCCTGGGCGGGGACGAATTTGCCGTTCTCGCGGTCGAGACCGACGCCAGCGCTGCCCAGCGCGAGCTAACCCGGCTGCACGAGTTGTTCGACCGCGCCGGAGTGCCCGCCTCGATCGGCGTGGCCACCCGTCGCTCGAACACCGGCCTGACCGGAGCGTGGACGGAGTCCGATGCCCAGATGTATCAGTTCAAGCGCGCCAAAACCGCTCGGCCGTCAGCCGAGCCGTTCCCGGCCTGACCTGGCCAGAGGTTGTCCCGGGTCTTGTAGAACTTGAGGTGGCGGTCCCCCCCCGCACCGGCCGTGAGGTAGGTGTTGGGCGTCCGCCAAGACTCCATCCGAACAGGGGACCGCCGTGAGCAAGACCTACCAGATGGCTGAGATCG
>NZ_FNOZ01000149.1 GCF_900107175.1 Modestobacter sp. DSM 44400
CAGGCAGCACCGGCTGGATCAACTCCCACAACTCGTCCGGGATCTCGTCGGTACGCAACATTCGTCCAGCGTCGCCCACCAACCCGCCAATCTTTAGCAGACACGCTCTAGTTCGTCCAGGGAGGAGCCGGCCAGGTCGGTGACAGCGTCCACCAGCCGGTCCATGCCCTCGTCGAGGGATAGGTCGCGACGTTCGATGAGACCGTCGGTGTAGAGGATGAGACCGTCGGTGTAGAGAAGGACCGTCGCGCCCCGATCCAGGCTGATCACCTGCTCACGGCGTTGCGTCGCCGGGTCCACCCCCAGCAGCAGGTCCCCGCGCAGTCGCCCAACAGGGCGATGGTGCCGCCGGGGGTTAGGACCAGCGGCGGCGGATGGCCGGCGTTGGCCCACACCATCCGGGTCACCCCCCGCTGGACCTCTTCGGCGGTCTGCTCGAAGCGGGTGACGGCCGCGGTGGCCAGGGGTGGGGACCATCAACGACTCCATCGCGGCGTCCAGGCCGCGCAGCACCTCGGCCGGCCCGGCGTCGCTGTATGCGGCGATGCCGCGCAGCAGGCTGCGCAACTGCCCCATGGTCGCGGCGGCGGCGGTGTCGTGCCCGGCGACGTCACCGATGACCAGCATGGTGCTACCGCTAGGCTGGATCAACGCGTCGTACCAGTCGCCACCGACCCGGGCGGCCCGGACGGCCGGTAGGTAGCGCACGACGATCTCGGCGTGGTCGGGCTCGGGCGGGTCGGTGAGCAAACTGCGCTGCAGGCCCTCGGCCAGCTGCGCCTGGGCGGTGAACAGGCGGGCGTTGTCCAGGGCGGTGCCGGCGCGTGCGGCCACGTCCGCGGCGGCGCGCAGCTCTTGTTGGGTCCACAGCGGATGGCCGGCGTCCCGGTAGAGGCTCAGCAGGCCGATGGTGCGCCCACCGGACAGCAGTGGCACGGCCGTTACCCCGCCCGGTGTCAGCTAGCTCATCTGCTGTCGGGCGCCCGGGGTGGTCACCAGACCGGCTACCAGCTCGTCGACAGCGTCCAGGCGGCCTTTCCCGGCGGTGACCAGGCGGCGGGAGGCCAGCGCCCGGTGGGCGGGGGAGTCGGTGGCGAGTGCGGGAACCCGGTTGCGGGCGTAGTGCTCGGCGGCGGGCTGGCGGGCGGGGTCGCCGTGCGCGACGGCCAGGTCCTGGAGTTGCCCGGTGGCCGCGTCCACCGTGCTGACGATGCACCAGTCGGCCAGGCGCGGGATCACCAGGCGAGCCAGCCGCCGAACCGCTTCTTCCATGTCCAAGTGGGCGCTGAGTGCGACCGAGATCTCGGTGAGCAGGTCCAGCAGGGCCGGCGCCTCCTGCGCGGTGGTCGGCTGCGTACCCGGGTGCGGCCGCCTGCCCGCGGTGATATCGGCGAAGGTGACGTCCAGCCCGTCGGCGACGGGGCGGACGTCCATCCGGTACCAGGCGTCGTGGTCGGGGTGGTACTGCTCGAAGGTCACCGGCTCACGAATAGCCAGGGCATGGCGATAGGCGTGTTCCAGTTCGGTGCCGACGGTGGGTGGGAAGACCTCCCACTGGGTGCGTCCCAGCAGTTGCTCGCGCGGGATCTGCAACAGCTGTTCGGCGGCGGCGTTGGCGTAGACGAACCGGAAAGTCTCATCGAAGCAGACCAGAGCAGTGTCCAGGTGACCAACCCAGCCAAGAGCGCGACCACTGTCCCCGGTGTCGGAAGGTGCGCTCACCTGATCTACACCGCTCCCTCCTCCGGGGTGGCCGCGTGTCCCGCGCCCACCCTCGCTGTCAACGAGGCAAGACTTGCTAGAGCGTGTCTGCCAAAGATTGGCGGGTTGGTGGGCGACGCTGGACGAATGTTGCGTACCGACGAGATCCCGGACGAGTTGTGGGAGTTGAT
>NZ_FNOZ01000147.1 GCF_900107175.1 Modestobacter sp. DSM 44400
CGCGCCCACACATCATCCGAGAGCACACCAGTCCGCGTCATGAACCCACCTTCGACCACCTGACACCCAAGATCCGGGAGACACGCCCTAGGACGGTGGCGCGGACGGCGGGATCAAAGCTCGTGCGGCGGAAGTTGCGCAGATGCAGAACGCCACCCTTCTCCGCGGCGAAGACGAAGTCCCCCGGTGTCTTGCCGGCCACGTGAACGGCGAGCTCGTCGGCGAGGAACCGCGGAAGGGGTACTTGGCGGCGCTGGTGGTTCTTGGGGGTGCCGAACACCGCGTGCCCGTTGACGTCGACGACGGCCTCGGCGATCAACGCGCGGCGGCGCAGCAGGTTGAGGTTTCGCACCCGGAGCGCGGCCATCTCGCCGTAGCGCACCCCGGTGTAGGCCAGGAACAGGATCGCCAGCCGATCCCGGCCGGCGGCCTCGGCGAACTGGTCGACCTGGTCATGAGTGAGAAACACCTGCTCACCGCGGACCGTCCGGGGCAGCGGCACCCCGACGGCCGGGTTGCGGGCCAACCGGCCGTCGCGCACCGCCAGGGCCAGGATCAATGACACGACCCGATGCGCCTGCCGAACCGACGAGGCGCCGAGGTGCGAGCCGTTCAGCCGGGCCACCCAGGCGGCGATGCCTTGGTGGGTGATGTCGCCGAGCCTGACCGGCCCCCACTCCGGGAGGATGTGCACCCGGAGCATCCCCTCGTAGCCGCGCCGGGTGGTGGGCTTGAGATCGACCTTCGTGGCCAGCCACTGACCCGACCATTCGCCGAAGGTAAGGCGCATCCGCTTGGGGTCGACGTAGGCGCCGGTGTGCACCGACGTGGTCACCGAGTCCAGCCACAGCTGCGCGTCGGCCTTACGGACGAAGTGGCGGCACTGTTCCTTGCCGGCGAGGTCGCGGTAGCGCGCCCGCCACCGCCCATCGGGACGCCGCGCGATGCTCGCCATGGCTCAGCCCCGCCGAGCGCGACCGCCGGTGGCGCCCGCGCCCGGCGTCCCGCAGTCCTCGAGCCCTGCGACGGTCACGGGTTCGGTCCGCAGACGGTCCGCAAAAAGTCCGCAAGAATTCGTGACCAGCCGTAGTTGATCAATCATGGTCAACATTGTGATCACCACCTCGCCGACGACGTTACCGCAGCTCAGAGCCTCGAAACACTGCTCTGACCTGCGACTTCTCGTGACTCAAAATCACCGCGGAATAGCGTCAGAAATGGCTCTCAATCAGCGGGTTCGGGGTTCGAGTCCCTGATGGCGCACCACGCAGTGACCAGGGCCGACCGCGAACCGCGTTCAGGCACCGTCGTCGTTCCAGCGCAGAGCCGTACCGGAAGGCCAGCCACGCCGCCGACCCCGCGCGGGCGCTGACCTCCACCTCGGCGACCTTCGCCGCCTTCAGCGTCGGGGTCACCACCACCAACTCCCGATCACCGGTGAGCAGCGCGACCGCCGCGGCCTGCCCGCCAAGCGATGGGTCCGGAGTCTCTTCGCGTGCGCCAGAACCGGGCCGGTATCAGGCGCTGGCGCGTTTGATTCGCCCGAGATTCGTGGACGGCTCTCTGATTGCCGCTTCTCGGGTGAGGCGGTGGTCTCGTAGTTGATCGGGAACTGGCTCCGCAGCCGCGCAATACGTGCACCGGTGGTTGCCGGAGCCGTAGCACCCGTCGATCACCGCCGCGAAGAACGCCTGCGCGGCGGCGTTGTCGAAGCACGAGCCGACCCGCCCATGGACTGGCGAATGCCCGGCGGCACAGGGCGGTGAACGTGTCAGCACTCCTTGACTGCCCGGGTCCTGACCGATCTGCGGCCGGCTCGACTGCCGACCCGTCACTACCGGCCGTCCTCGCGAGGTTGTCCCGGGTCTCGTGGAAGTTGAGGTGGCGGTCCCCCGCC
>NZ_FNOZ01000144.1 GCF_900107175.1 Modestobacter sp. DSM 44400
AGTCTTGGCGGACGCCCAACACCTACCTCACGGCCGGTGCAGGCGGGGGACCGCCACCTCAACTTCCACGAGACCCGGGACAACCTCCAAGTCGCGTGGTATCGGTTCGTTCGCAAGCCGAAGTCGGTAGTTATAATAATGTGAATGAGGAAATGCGCCCGACTGCCCGCCGCATGTGTGCTGAGTGTCCGCAGGCACAGGCCAATCAGGGTCGGGAACACCCTGACGACTGGTACAGCCGGGGGGCGGTTGCAGGGCTGTGGCGTGCCGTCCGGCACGGTGACCCGGTCTCCTGTCATGTGACTGAGGCCGACCGCAACGTCTACCGGGTGACCGAAGAGCAGGCCGCCGCGGGGTTCGTGGTGCCGCCGGAACAGGCTCAGCGGCGAGAGTGCTCGGGTGTCGCTGTGGCACTGCGACGGGAGCTGACGCGGCTGGACGATGCAGGGTCGTTCGAGGAGTACTCGCGGCGGTGGCCGGCGGGGCTGACACGAGACGCGCTCGCGATCGCTGCCGCCCGCGTGAGAGGTGCACACCGTCCGGAACTCCGGGCGACGGATGTGGAGGAGACCGCGGTCGTGGACATCCCGACGTGGGGCCTGTCGCCGCGGGAGTACCTGACCGACCGGGAGCTGAACGGGTTGGGCGACGTGCTCGGCCGACTCCTGGGAGGTAGTCGTGCCTGACGTGAGCACCATCCGGGCCGCTCTGGCATGCGCATGCCCGGTCTGCACCCGACACGGGGAGGTGCACTCACAGGTGCCACGGACGGTGCTGGGGGCGCCTGTGACGGTCGATGCGGAGATGGCGCCTCTGCTGGATGCTCTGGCGGCCGCAGGCGTGGTCACGGTCGGTTCGTGTGTGAACCTCTCCGAGGCGACGGCGCGGCTGTGGCCGGCGAAGCTGCCGGCCCTGACGGCAGGGGTGCAGCCGGCGGTGAACTACCGGCGCACGCTTGTCGAGGGGCTGGCATTCGTGCGTCTGCTGGACACTGAGGCGGCGGCACCGTTTCCCTCCGCGGTGGAACGCCTCGGCGGTGAGGTGCTGCGCTCCGGTCCGCTTGCGCAGGTCGCTTTTCCCCGGTGGCAGATGTCCGCGCTGGTGGCCCAGTTGTGATCAGGCCGGCCGCCTACGACGCCCGGTCAGTGCGGCTGTTGCTGTCCTCCCTGGCAGAGCACTACGCGGGCACCTACGGGGCGCACGACCTCGACCAGGACGACCCGACCGACTACAGGGCCCCGACCGGTGGTGTTCGGCTCGGCTACGAGGACGGGGCACCGGTCGCGCTGGCCTGCTGGCGCCGACACGGGCCGGGCGTGTGCGAGCTGCGTCGGTTCTACGTCGTCCCGACTGCGAGAGGCCGCGGGTGGGCACGCCGTCTACTGGTCGAGGCCTCCGCGGCGGCCTCCGCGGCCGGCTACTCACGGGCGGTATGCGCCACGGTCGCCGGGGATGGACTGGCGGGAATGCTCGGACTGGACGTGCGCCCGATCGCCCCGTACGGCCCGTACGCCGACCTGCCCGGCGTCGGCTACTTCGAGCTAGCGATGGTCGGCGCCCCCGCGTCCACCGCCGCGACACCGTGGAGGCCGTTGACGTACGGAGCGCCCGGCCGTGACGTGACGGCCGGCGTGCCTTCACCGGCTCGCATAAACGCTGTGACGTAATAGGCGCATGGCCTCTATGGAACCGGCACCCACGAGCGCCGTCGCTATCCCGACCACGGCATTTGCCGAATGGTCTGAGCTGACCGCCCAGATTGCCGCCGCGGGGTCGGTCCCGTGCCAGCGGTCGGACCCGGAGGCGTGGTGGCCGGACAAGGCCAACAGCTACGCGGCGCAGACGGCGGTCGACGCCTGTTCGGTCTGCCCGGCCCGGACGCCCTGCCTCGCCTACGCGGTGGCCGCCGACGAACGGTTCGGTATCTGGGGCGGGCGGTTTCAGCCGGTGGTAGCAATCGGGCTGGTCAGGAGGTCGGTGAAGACTTCTGCTGGGGTTCGGTAGCCGAGGATACGGCGTGGTCGGTT
>NZ_FNOZ01000143.1 GCF_900107175.1 Modestobacter sp. DSM 44400
GGAGCGGATGCTCGCCGGCTTGTCGACCCGCCGCTACCCGGTGGGCCTGGAGCCGGTCGGGAAGCAGGTCGAGCGAGCTGGGAGGATGTCCGAAGTTCCACGGAACGCGGGACATCCTCGGTGGCTGTGGCAGGGCTGGCTGTCGCGGCGGGCTCCGCCTCGACGGCCAGCAACACCGTCCAGGCGAGCACGGCCGGCTACGGCTCGTCGACCATCACCGGTGCGACCGCGACCAGCCTCAAGTACACGCTGAGCGCCGACGGCACCACGATCACCGCCGCGGACCTGGTGTTCACCGGGAACCTCACCGGCCGGACCGTCGCTGCCGGGTTCGGCACGGGCGCTCTGACGACGTGCACGCTGGCCGCCTATGACTCGGTGGCACTCACCACTGGGGCCTCCTGCACCGGATACACGCAGGCAACCGCCAGCTCGACGACGTTCAACGTCGCCGTCAGCTGATGAACTCGGGCACCGCGGGCCGTCTTCTAGCGGCCCGCGGCGCCCGCCTCCCGGCGATCCGCACGGGCCGTCTGGCTACCTGGATGCTCGCTGCCCTCCTCACCGCGGCGGCCTGGACGCTGCTGGCCCCACCGGCGCTGGGCGGGCAGACCAGCTACGTGGTCACCCACGGCGAGAGCATGCTGCCGGCCTTCCACACCGGGGACTTCGCGCTCGTGCGCGAGCAGCCCCGGTACCAGGTGGGGGATGTGATCGCCTACCGCAGCAGCACCCTGCATGTTGTCGTGCTCCACCGGATCATCGGCACCGAATCAGACGGCTTGCGGACCCGCGGGGACCACAACAACTGGACCGATCCCGACCTGATCACGCCGGATGAGGTCATCGGCCGGCTGTGGCTGCACATTCCCACCATCGGATCTGCGCTGACCACACTCCGCACCGCGGCGCCCGCCGTGCTCATCGCTGTGGCGACCACCGCCACGACGGCCCTGACGGCGCATGGCGCTCGTCGACGGCGTTCACACCGAAAGGCAACCCCGATGCACCGCAACGGCAGCCACCCCCCTGCGTCCTCGCTTCGCTTCATCGGAGCAGTAGCGGTGATTCTCGGGTGCGCGCTGCTGCTGCTCAGTTTCCGTGGCGCGACCAGTGAGGGACCGGCGGTGATCGGTTCGGTCGTCCACCGGATCGATGTGAGCTACCAGGCGCCGGCCGACGCCGAGGTGTACCAGGGTGGCGAACTCACCACCGGGGACCCGGTGTTCACCACCCTCACTCCACGTGTCGACGTGCGCGTCGGGTACCGGGTCACCGGAGACGTCCCCGAACAGGCGCCGGGCCGACTGGATCTCGCCGCGCGGTTGAGCAGCCCCAACGGCTGGCAACGCCTCATCCCCCTGGGCAGCACCGCGGTGGTGAGCAACGGCGTTACCGAGGTGACCGGCACTCTGGACCTCGCGCAGCTGCAGGCTGTTGTCGACAGAGTTCAGCGACGCACCGGATCCTCCGGGGTCGGCCAGCAACTGGACCTGGTGTCCACGGTCACCGGACGCTCCGCGACAGCCACAGGCGCTGTCCCCCAGTTGCCTTCGGTCTCCTTCCGCTTCGGGGATGGCCAGCTCGTTCTGGACGATGGGCACCACTCCCGCGGAGCCCCGGTCACCCGAACCGCCACAGAAACGGTTACCGCGGCAGCCAGCGGGGGTGCGCGCGTCGACTTCGCCGGACTGTCCGTGGCCGCGTGGCAGGTACGTGCCGCGGGCGCAGTGGCCGTGGTGCTCGGCGCGCTTGTGGGCGGGGTCGGCCTGGTCGGTTGCCGACGGGATCCGCTGGCCGGGCTGACAAAGCCCGTCATAACGGTGACCGACCATCAGCAGGTGGCCACAGCCGTGGAGACGTCGTCCCTGAACGGGCTGCTCGACCTCGCCCACCGCTACGACTGGCCGGTGCTTCACCTGCCTGCCCCCGACGAGTCGATCTACCTAGAGCGTGTCTGCTAACTGCGGACGCGGTGATGGATGATCATGCAGCCGAGGAGGACACCGCCGAGGTAGGTGGTGGCGTATTTGTCGTAG
>NZ_FNOZ01000139.1 GCF_900107175.1 Modestobacter sp. DSM 44400
CCAAGGCACCCGGCGGCTCCGCCGACAAGACCCGGCAAATCGCCCGACTGCATGCACTGGCCACGACACCCGTCTCCTAGCTCAGGTCCTCGACTTCCTCGTCCAGTTCGTCGTCCTCCAACGCCAAGGCGGTCAGTGCACTGCCGCCAAGGACCCACGCCAGTTCTTCGTTGATGCCAGTGGCGTAGGCAGCGAGGTCCATGCCCGGCCGCGTGGCCAGGTCGGCAAGCTCGGGGAAGCGCGCCGGGTAGCGCGAGACTTCGAGGGCGTAGGCCGCTTCGGCGCGAACGTCGATACGCACGCTCGGATCGCGGCGGTCGCGGGACAGGGGAGCGGGGAAGGGCGTCTTACCGGCTCTTCAAACTTGAGGGGGAACGACACCATCTTGTGGGGTCGCGGGCCTCGAGCTGAGAAGCTCGTGGCCCCTCATGCTGGCGGTAATTCGGGAGCCGACAGCCAAGGGGCCAGGAGTGAGTCAAGACGGTACGACGATCCTGTTCGGGCTGCCCGGGGTACGGGTGACCGGCGTGCATCGGCACGGTTCGCCTGGCCGCCAAGCACGGCGAGCTGAGCAGCACGATGGGGCGAGCGTTGGGCAGCCGGGGTGAAGAGTTGACCGATGACCTCGGTCAGGGCGGCCGCGCGCTGCGACTCAAGGAACCGGTCCTCAGCGACCAGAGCACCGACCGCGGCACCTGCCTGCGCTGGGACGCCGCGGCAGCGGCCGGTGCACGGCGGAGCTGCGTCCTGCCAGTGCTGGAGGGAAGCCGGGTCGTCGCGCTGCAGGAGTACTACAGCCGAGGCGACCTGCCGTTCTTCGGCGGCCGCGCGGACAAGTGGAAGGCGATCGGCCGGATCGCCGCCAACGCCCGCCGCAGCGCCCTGGACAAGGCCCAGCTGCGGGAGACCCTCGATGACCGCGTCGCCGTCACCACGGTGGTCACCGAACTCGGCGCCGCGCACGACCAGCAGTCGGCGTGCAGCATTGCGCTGGACACCGTTCGGAAGGCCTTCGGCTGGGCCTACGGCTCCTACTGGGCGCTGGATGAGTCGGCGAACGTGCTGCGCTTCGTGCAGGAGTCCGGCTCGGCCGGCGAGGAGTTCCGCAAGGTCACCCTGGCCGCCAGCTTCGCCGAGGGCGTCGGCCTGTCCGGGCGGACCTGGCGGTCCCGGGACCTGTACTTCGTCCGCGACATCGGCGAGATGACCGACTGCATGCGGGCACCGGCCGCGCAGCGTGCCGGGGTGAAGTCCGGCGTCTGCTTTCCGCTGATGGTCGGGGGCCGGGTGATCGGCACGATGGACTTCTTCGTCACCGACACCATCGAGCTGTCCCACTCCCGCGGGTCGGCGCTGCGCAACGTGCAGCAACTGGTCTCGCAGCGGCTGGACGTGCTGCGCCGCAGCGCGGAGTCGGCGGCCAACGCCCGCGAGCTCCTCGACACCGTCGCCCGGCTGCGGGAAGCCGCCAGCGACGCCGGTCGGGTCGCCGAGAACGCGGTCAGCCAGGCGTCGACCATGGCCGGCGAGGTGGAGGCGCTGGACGAGGCGTCGGCCGCGGTCGGTGAGGTCATCCGGATCATCTCCGGCATCGCCGACCAGACCAACCTGCTGGCGCTGAACGCCACCATCGAGGCGGCCCGCGCCGGTGAACTGGGCAAGGGCTTCGCGGTCGTGGCCAGCGAGGTCAAGGGTTTGGCCCGAGAGACGGCGAAGGCCACCCAGCGGGTGTCGGATCAGATCGCCGGCATGCAGGCCAGCAGCGAGTCGGTGGCAACCGGCATCCACGCCACCAGCGAAGTCATCGGCCAGCTCGACGCCGTCCAGGCACGGATGGGCGAGGTGCTGGAGGAGCAGGCGCGGATGGCCTCGGCTTTCGAGCGGCACTGACCGAAGGGATCGCCGCCCAGCGGCAGAAAAAGATCCACCGGCGCCACCCACCAGCTCCCAGATCCCACGGCGACGTCTCGCGCCGTCTCACAACCGGTCGATTACGGACAGGACCGCCCAGGAGCTTTCAAGTCATTCGCCTGTCAACCTGTTCGCACCGCGGACGGCCGCGGCCATGCGTTCGTCGGTAACTCCTCGCAGAAGTGGCACTACTAGAACGACCAGGAACCCCATGAGCGCGAAGACGAGGTTGTCCCGAGTTCCGTAGAACTTCGGTGGCGGTCCGTTGTGCGTCAGGCTGCGACGACCTCCTCATCTTGCACGGTGGAGCCGACAGTTC
>NZ_FNOZ01000135.1 GCF_900107175.1 Modestobacter sp. DSM 44400
CCGATCCGTCACACCCCAATGCCATCCTGACGCCCACACGGGACCAGAAGCCGATGATCATGCTCCGCATCAAGATCACGGAAGATCGAGGCTAAGAGCATCAGGCCCGGTCAGCTTTGGCCGGGCCTCGCTCGCGTTGCTCGCTCGGCCAAAGAGAAATGTAGCCCTGCGGGCTCTGTTGTCGAGCGCTCTGCGCTCATGCGACGCC
This sequence comes from Modestobacter sp. DSM 44400, assembly GCF_900107175.1. Lineage (GTDB taxonomy): Bacteria > Actinomycetota > Actinomycetes > Mycobacteriales > Geodermatophilaceae > Modestobacter. The sequence continues at coordinate 209 of NZ_FNOZ01000135.1, forward strand.
TGCCGGCGTCGTGGTGCCCACCCAGTTCGTCGCCTCAAGCGCTCCCGCCAACTTCTTGCGGCGGCATCTTCGGAGAGCGCTGCGCGCTCACTGCTTTTTTGTTCAACTCCGCCAAGCAACAAGTGGGCTTCCGCTGCTTGACCCGACGAACTGTGCGAGCAAAGGGCATTTGTCGTCTCCGCCAAAGAAGCGGAGACGCTTCGCTGAAAAGAAAAGAGCCCCGCACCGTTACCGCGGCCGGGGCATGAGCACCAAGGAGATACCCTTGAATACTGAGCAGATAATACCCAAGCCAGAGACCCGAATTTACGTCGCATCGTTGTCCGACTACAACGCCGGGATTCTGCACGGCGAGTGGATCGACCTACAGGGTAAGGACGTTGACGACGTGCACGCTGAAATTCAAGCGATGCTCTGTTCGTCTCCGTCTATAAAATATCTTTCCGCCGGGGTGCCCGAAGAATGGGTGATCCATGACTACGAGGGTTTCGGCCCGATCAACCTCGGTGAGTACGAAACCACAGAGACCGTTGTCGTCATTGCTGAACTGATCAACGAGCACGGTGGTGCCTTCGCTGTTTGGTATGCGATGAAGCGAGACGATATGGCGTCCTCACTTCTGAAGAGCTGGCCGAACACTTTGAGGAAAGCTTCTGCGGTGAGTACGAAAGTGAATTGGATTACGCCCAAGAGCTGGCCGAGGAGATTGGCTGTTTCAGCGTGGAGATCGGCTCATCGTCAATTAGCAAGCCAGTGGACGTGTTGGGGCGCTGGCCCTTCACCTGTATGGACTGGAACCGAGCGTGGCGGGAGCTGTCTTATGACGGTTATTGGACAGAACCCAGCGGCACCCCTAGGTATGGCGTGTACGTGTTCCGGAGCTAGCAAGAACTCCTGAGGGGGGCCCGGTCGAAATTTGGCCGGGCCTCGCTCGCTGGCGCTCGCTCGGCTTACCTTCGTCATCGGGGGCATAACTCAAGACATGGGCCTGCCCCCTCACGGATGAGACCTCTAGCAAAGTGGCCCGGGTGGGCCTCCACTGCTCTGCTCTAGGTGCTCTGTCGTAAGGGGGTAGATCCTCTGTCGGATCAAGTGGTCTTTTGAGACCACGGGTACGCCTCTCCCACCAACAACCTTTCGGTTGCTGCCCTGCTGTGTTCAACCGACGTGGGCTAGACGCCAGTTAGGTACACCTTGGACCCGGATGACCAACTCACCATGAATGGTTTGTTGGATGCTGCTCGATCGAGGTAGGGGGTGGCTGGGCTTGTAAAGGCTGTGGGGCCTTCTGCTCGCAGTTCCCTTTGCATCTCGGTACGACGTCAGCACGCCCGACCTGAGCGCCGCTGCAAGGCTTCTACAGCTGGTCTCGGCCGGTCTCGTTACGCGTGGGCAACCCTCCCAGGAGGGCGATCCGTTCTTGCTGTCATCCGGCCTTGCCGGGCATTTGGGCGTAAAAGGTGAGGGCCTTGGCGGAAACCCGCCACCAAAGCTTTTGCTTTGGCTACACTCCAAGTTGTTGAGGCTTGTGGTGTAACCAGTCTTTGGAATTGGGGTCGGAGCTTTGCTCCGGCCCTTTCCTTTTGTCCCGAGAGGCTTCGTAGTCTCCTAGTTGTCTGCGATCGAATTACATACTTGTCGTTATTGATCGTCGACCGGCGGATTTCGACAAACATTCCGACGCCGCCGTCGTTGACCGTCGCCTGGGCGGCGCCCCCCACACGGTGAGGCGGTCGTTCCGGTCGAGGTGATGCCAGCCTCGCTCGGAGGAAGGCAGGGCGTGGCGGTCACGCCAGCGTGTCGTCGGGCCGGGGTCATCGACGTCGGGCGAACTCTGAGTCGACTTGGGCGTGTCGGTGGCGACTTTCTGCAAGTGAGCGGACGAAGATCGCCCCATGGCGAAGATGGGACGTCCCTCGAAGGGGGACCGCACGGTCCTCTACTCCCGGGTCCCGACCAGCGTCGTCGAGCGCCTGAAGGCTGAAGCCGACGCCCGTGGGCTGCCCTACGCCGACGTTGTGGCCGAGATCCTCTGCGACCACTACGGCGAGGTCTACGAGTTCAGCCGCCCCGCCAACCCCAACCAGGAGCGCCTAGAGCTGACCGCCTAAACGCAGGAGGGCGGCTCCCTGGTGGGAACCACCCTCGCTTGCTAGATGCCGGATCGGTGCTCCAACACCGGGCCTTGCCCCCTGATCGTGGACACGCGATGTGTGCCTACGCGGCGAGCTGCAGCGTAGTCGGGCTGTAGCTCGTCTCGTAGGTGATGGGGCT
>NZ_FNOZ01000134.1 GCF_900107175.1 Modestobacter sp. DSM 44400
CGACAAATACGCCACCACCTACCTCGGCGGTGTCCTCCTCGGCTGCATGATCATCCATCACCGCGTCCGCAGTTAGCAGACACGCTCTAGGCGCAGCCAGCGCACGCCCCCACTCCACACACGAACGGAAGGCAGGACTGACCGTGACTGACCGTCACCCCCCTGGCCACGGACCCCTTGAGGTCACCGAGATCAACCACCGTCGGGAGGTCTCTCGGACCCGCGGCGACCTGAACGGCTTGACCTATGGGGGCGGGGGTCACGGTGCGTAAGGCCCCTGAGCGGGCTCCTAGCGGGCTCGGAGTCGACGCCCTAGCCCTGTGGTCCTCCGTGGTCGACACCTTCGACCTAGAGGAGCACGAGCGGGCACTGCTGGTCGAGGCGTGCCGCACCGTTGACCTGCTGTCCAAGCTCGATGAGGAGCTGCGCCGCGACGGGGTGCTGGTCGAGTCCCCGCAGGGTGTGAAGGCGCACCCTGCTGCGACGGAGGCACGTCAGCAGCGAATCGCCCTTGCCCGTCTTCTGGCCGCGATGAGGCTGCCGAACGGGGAGGAAGGGGACCAGCAGGCCAGCGCACGCTCTCAGCGCCGTGGCGGGGTCCGCGGCACCTACGGCATCCGGGGGGCCGTGTCGTGAGGCGTCGCATCCCAGTCGTCGAGTCCAGCGACGAGCTGCCGCCGAAGGAGCTGACGCGCTTCAGGCCGGCAGCTGCTCCGCCGACCATGCCCGATGGCCGGCCGATGCCCTGGGCCGTGGAGTGGACGGCCGGGGAGTTCGCGGCGCTCCTGCGGGCTCGTGCCGCGTGGCGTGACAGCCACAGTCAGCCGCTGCCCGCGCTCCCCGCGAGAGAGCGCCACATGATCGCGTGCGCCTCCGACCTGCCTACTGCCCTGGTCGAGGTCGAGCTAGCGGCCCCCACACAGGCCCGACTCGACTGGGAGCGACGGCAGGAGACCGACCGTTCTAGCCAGCGGAGGGATACCGGGCTCCTCCCAGAGGTCGCCCGCCGTCAAGATCACGATGGGGATACCCGGGCGGGGGGTGTCGAGTGAAGCGGCGACCAGCGCCGCCGGTGCTTGCTCCCGAGCGGTTGCGTCGCTTCGTGGCGATGGAGTGGCACGTACCGCCGATGTCGGATACCCGCACGGGCGGCTGGCAGGCCGAGCACTGGGAGCAGTTCGGCCCGTTCTACGCGTGGCGTGACGCCCGGCGGATCTGGTCTGCGGATCACGGCGATGCGCTCGGTGACTGCATCGAGCGCCTATTGTTCGAGCGCGACGTTTATCGCGGTCTCTCCGCTTCCATTCATGAAGGGATCAGCTAACGGCTGAGTCGACCCGCAGCATCACTCCGACCTTGCCGACGCGGGAGCTGAAGCGGTTGAGTAGCGATCTCAGCGTGCTCCAGCAGGACGTCAACGCCCGACCCGGGGTGCTGCCGCCCGCGCTACTTCGTGAGCGCGTCTAGGTCCAGTTCGACGCGCTTGCCGTCTGCGAGATGGACCACCACGCTCATGTGAGCACCGGTAGATTCGACGTAGCGACGCAGCGTGGAGAGTAGGAGGTCGTCTGCCTTCTCTGTACGTGCTACCGCTGACTGACGAATGCTCAGCCGGGCCGCGACCTCCTCTTGAGTCAGGGAGGCAGCCTTCCGCATCATGGCTAGGTTCATCGCATAGGCGCGGTCCTCCTGCGCCATCTCTGACCGCACTGCCTCAACCTTCTCAGCCATGACGGGATCACTGAGGGCCTCGGTGATTCGATCAGTAGCGTCGTGGAAGGTGACATCCTCGCCGCTCGTGACGTCGTCGTCGTGCAGCATCTCGCTCACGGTGCCCCTCCTGCTTGCTGTTGCTCTCTCAAGTACTGATCGACAATTGCCTGGCCTTCTTGAGCCACCCGGGAGTACCAACTGTCGCCTACGGGGTGCTTGTTGAAGCCCATTAGCGCTAGGACGACGGTCCCCTCGTCCGGGAAAAAGCAGACGGTCCCCTCGTCCGGGAAAAAGCAGATGATGCGGAGGGCCAAGCCTCTTCTGTAAGGGTGTGAGACGCGCCAAAGTTCGTGGCGCCTGGCCTGTACCACTCGTCGAAGCATTGCGGTCTCTTCGAGCGGTGCTGCCCACAGGGACACCAGGCGCTGCTCCATGGCTAGGAGGAGTACCTCGGCCTCTTCGCCATGCTGCTGGTCGCTGACCGTGCGAGCACGCCACCTGGTGTAGCCGCTCGTCTCAACGACGCGCATGGCGACCACTATCACCTCTAGCTGTTACTCCTGCAAGGTGATACGTCGGACCGTCACCCAGTCGTGTCCTGAGACGTCCCAGAGGACACCTGAGCTGAGCCCCCCGCCGTCATCACGACGGCGGGGCTCGTACGTTCAGGTGCTTCGCCGGCTTGCGTCAAACCAAGCTGGTCCCTACTACCGTGCGGCCCGCGGCCCGGGGTGCCAGCCGGGTGACCAGCCCGTTGGGCGGAGCCGTTGGGCGGAGCCGTTGGGCGGAGCC
>NZ_FNOZ01000132.1 GCF_900107175.1 Modestobacter sp. DSM 44400
GGCGGGGGACCGCCACCTCAACTTCCACGAGACCCGGGACAACCTCGACGCCTTCGGGCATACGGCCATCAGGTTCGCCGCGTAGTGCGTCCTGCACCTTTGCCAGGCCGCCCCGGGCAGGGTCGCGCCGATGGCGACGACCAGGCCGGCGTGGGCGTCGGAGGTGACCAGCTGCACGCCGGTCAGCCCGCGGGCGGTCAGATCCCGGAAGAACGCCAGCCAGCCGGCGCCGTCCTCAGCCGAGGTGACCTGCAGGCCGAGGATCTCCCGGTGCCCGTCGGCGTTGACGCCGGTGGCGACCAGGGCGTGCACGCCGACCACCCGGCCGCCCTCCCGGACCTTCAGCACGAGGGCGTCGGCAGCCACGAACGTGTACGGGCCGGCGTCCAGCGGGCGGTGCCGGAAGTCCGCGACCTGCCCGTCGAGGTCCCGGGCCATCTCGGACACCTGGGACTTCGACAGGCGAGTGATGCCCAGGGACTCGACCAGCTTCTCCATCCGCCGGGTCGAGACCCCGAGCAGGTAGCAGGTCGCGACCACGGTGGTCAGCGCCCGCTCCGCGCGGCGGCGGCGCTCCAGCAGCCAGTCGGGGAAGTACGAACCCGAGCGAAGCTTGGGAATCGCCACGTCCAGGGTGCCGGCGCGGGTGTCGAAGTCCCGGTGCCGGTAGCCGTTGCGGACGTTGGTCCGCTCGGCGGTGCGCTCGCCGTAGCCGGCGCCGCACACGGCGTCGGCCTCAGCCGACATCAGCGTGTTGATGAACGTGGTCAGCATCTGCCGCAGCAGATCCGGGGACGCCTGCTCCAACTGCTCGGACAGGAAGCGGGCAGGGTCGATACTTGAAGGTGCGGTCATCGCGTTGTTCTCCTGAAGGACTGTGAGAGGTCTCCAGAAGATCACGCGGTGGCCGCCTACATGCTCAGGGCCCGCCGGTCACCGGGCCGTCGCACACCACCTTGGCGGACGCCACTGGTGCCCCGTCTTACTTCCAAGGAAGTAAGACGTCCATGGCCGTCTGAGGCATGCGAGTCTCGGGCGGCGGTAAGGGTGTGTCGGGACGTCGGCTGTGCGCGACCCCCCGCCGTCCGGCGCTCCTCGAGGAACCCGACTAGGATGCGCCCCAGGATGGGGGCCCACTCGCGGTCCTGGTCGTACTTGTAGTGCGAGATGGCGGCCCACATCTCCTCCTGGCGCCAGGATGCGGTGTAGACGCGGGAGAACCAGCGGTCGTCGAGGTTGCACACGGTGTTCGCGCACCGGTCGCCGTCCACGAGTTCCTGGCCGCACACCGGGCAGGCCGCCGCGGGGACCGGGGCGGTCCCGCCGTTGGCGCAGGCGAAGCAGATCGCCGGGGTGCCGGTCGTGCGGTACGGACACGTCATGCAGCCGGGGAACCCGGCCGGCTGGGGATCCAGCCCGCTCAGGTTGATCACAGGGGAGCGGGGAGGCGGCGGGAGGCGGACGCCGACACCGGAGACAGGGCCGCCCTGCCGCGGCCGCTACGCAGGCCGGAGGGCTCTCGCCGGTCGCTGGTCACCGTTCCTGGCCCGCGCCCGCTTCTGGGCATCTCATCGCCGGACCGTACGCGACGAGCCGCGCTCGACCAGGTCGCCCCCGCACACCGTCCACACTCCCCGCGGCTCGGTGGCGTTTCGCCGGGTGGTGATGTTCGGGGTGACGCCGGCCGGCAGCTGACTTGCCGACGCACAATCGGCAGCCACCCGTCCGGAGGGAGACGGACGGGTGGCTGCAGGCACGCTCAATCGGTGCCGGCCGTGGGTCGGTTCAAGGGGGCAGATTCCACGTCACCCCACCACTCGGGGCGCAGGTGCTCGGCGGGCAGCCGCACTCGGTTTCCTCGCCGCCAGCCACCAGCCAAGCCAGTGGACGCCGACCAGCAGCCGCCGCGTCGTCACATCGCAAAGACGGCCTGGATGGTGGAGCGGCGTCGCTGGGCGAGTTCGGTCATGACGGTGGCGCCTTCCTCGAACGGCACGACGTCGGTGATCAGGTGTCGGCGGATCTGCTCACCGTGCACGGCCAGCAGCTTCAGGGTCTCGTCGCACAGCCGCCGCCGGTCCCATGCCTGCGCCAGCCCGCGGGGCACCCGGCCGATCTGTGCGCAGCGAATGGTGAGCCCTTGTGATGGAACTCCTCACCAGGCGCAATTCTGGGGCGCCGCCCTCGTAGAACGCCAGGTCGATGATGGTTCCCTGTGGCCGCAGGCTGCGCAGCGCGGTCGCCAGTGCCGACGCTCGCCCCCGGCACTGGAAGACCAGGTCGGCGCCGCTGTCACCGGGTCCTGTGCGCCAGTGGGAGGTGGACCAGCGCTCCACCGCTGATGCGCTGCCGTCGGCGACCGGGGTCAGGCCGAGGCCCTGGGCCGCCGCGAGGCGCTGGGGGTCGGGGTCGGCGAGCGCCACCTCGGCGGCGCCGCAGGCCCGCGCGAAGAGGCCGGTCAGGAGCCCGACGACACCGCCGCCGATCACTAGGGCGTGTCTCCTGGATCATGTCGTGAGCCAGATGATCATGCTGGCGAGGACGATCCCGGCGCGGTAGTTGACGGCTTTCTTGTCGTAGC
>NZ_FNOZ01000126.1 GCF_900107175.1 Modestobacter sp. DSM 44400
CAGATGGACTCTCGACAAGTCCCATCCTTGCTGGTCAGGAGCACTTTTCAGTTGATCAACACCCGCTCACGCAGCTCTGCCGTGAAAGCCCCGGGCTAACCAGATGCGCCTCAGCAGCAGGCAGCGGCCTTGACCAGCGCCTTGGCCCCGGACAGCTCAGCCGGGATGTCGGTGGGCATGGCTTCCTCGGCGTCGACACAACAGGTGCCGTCCCCACTGACCTGCGACAGCTCGATGGACGTCTTGCCCTCCAGCTCGGCTCCAGCGTCGCTCTTGACGGTGTAGACCTCCCACGGCTCCCCGCCCGGGCCGCTCACCCAGACCTTGTCCTGCACTGCGTAGCAGCAGGTGGTGTTCTCCTCGGGACGGGTGGCCAGTCCGGCGTCGGCCAGGCGGGTGGCTGCCGCCCTGACCTCGTCGGTGTTCTCTACCTCGACGCCTAGGTGGTCCATCCGGGTTGCTTCGCCGGCCTCGCCCTCGAGCAGCACAAGCTTCAGCGGCGGCTCGGCGATGGCGAAGTTGGCGTAGCCCGGGCGACGCTTGGCCGGCGTGGTGTTGAACAGCCGGGAGTAGAAGTCGATCGCCCCGTCGAGGTCGGCGACCCGCAGAGCCAGTTGCACACGAGACACATGATCACGCTCCTTCGTTTACATCGACGTCCGTCGATGTCTGACTATGGCATAATTTAGACCCTTGTCAATACGATGGTGATCGTTACTATGAGCGTCGATAGAGCGTCGATAGAGCGTCCGAAGGAGCCCCGTGAGTCAGCCCAGCTTTGCCTGCTGCACCCCGTTAACCGGCACGTCGATGACGCCCGAGCAGGCCGAGCAGGTTGTCCCCCTGCTCAAGGCCCTCGCCGACCCTGTGCGCTTGCGCCTGGTCAGCCTGATTGCTTCGAGTCCGACTGGCGAGGCGTGCGTGTGCGATCTCAACGAGGCCTTCGACCAGACCCAGGCCACCATCAGCCATCACCTCAAGGTGCTGCACTCGGCCGGGGTCTTGGACCGGGACAAGCGAGGTGTGTGGGTCTACTACGCCGTTAAGCCCGAAGCGCTCTCCTCGGTGGCCAACCTGTTCAGCATCGCTGCCCTCGCCGGGGTGAGCGCATGAGCGACGCCGTGCGGGAAACCGCCGTTCCCGGCACCGACCTCGACGCCCCGGTCCTCAAGTGCCTGAGCACCCTCGACCGGTTCCTGCCGGTCTGGATCATCGCCGCCATGGCGCTCGGTCTGATCCTTGGTCGGCTGATCCCGGGCCTCGACGACGCTCTCGACGCCGTCAAGGTCGGCGATGTCAGTCTGCCGATCGCCATTGGGCTCCTGCTGATGATGTACCCGGTGCTGGCCAAGGTCCGGTACTCCGAGCTTGACCGGGTCACCGGCGACCGCAAGCTGCTCGGCGCCTCCCTGGCACTGAACTGGCTGATCGGCCCGGCGCTGATGTTCGCCCTGGCCTGGCTGCTGCTCCCGGACCTGCCCGAGTACCGAACCGGGTTGATCATCGTGGGCTTGGCCCGCTGCATCGCCATGGTGCTGATCTGGAACGACCTGTCCTGTGGCGACCGTGAGGCTGCAGCCGTCCTGGTTGCGATCAACTCGGTCTTCCAGATCCTCGCCTTTGCCGCCCTCGGCTGGTTCTACCTCCAGGTGCTGCCCGGCTGGCTGGGCCTGTCGACGACGTCGGCGGACTTCAGCGTGTGGGCCATCGTGGTCAGCGTCTTGGTCTTCCTCGGCATCCCACTCCTCGCCGGCTTCTTGACCCGCACCCTCGGCGAGCGGGCCAAGGGCCGAGCTTGGTACGAGTCCAAATTCCTGCCCAAGATTGGCCCGATCGCTCTCTACGGGCTGCTCTTCACAATCGTCATGCTCTTCGCCCTCCAAGGCGACGCCATCACCTCCCAGCCCTGGGACGTGGCCCGGATCGCCCTGCCGCTCTTGGCCTACTTCGCCCTGATGTTCGGCGGCTCGTTCGTGCTCGGCATGCGCCTGGGCCTCGGCTACGCCAAGACCGCCACGCTGGCCTTCACCGCTGCGGGCAACAACTTTGAGCTCGCCATCGCCGTGGCCATCGGCACCTTCGGCGTGACTAGCGGCCAGGCCCTCGCCGGCGTCGTTGGTCCCCTCATCGAAGTACCCGTACTGGTGGGGCTGGTCTACGTCTCGCTCTGGGCAGCACGGCGGTTCTTCCCTGGTGATTCCACGGTTCCTGTTGGTCTCAACGAAGGAGTCCCCAGTGACTGACCGCCCCAGCGTGCTATTCGTCTGCGTGCACAACGCCGGTCGTTCTCAGATGGCCGCTGGCTGGCTGCGCCACCTCGCCGGCGACGCCGTCGAGGTGCGCTCGGCCGGCTCCATCCCGGGCGACCAGGTCAACCCCGTCGCCGTCGCCGCCATGGCCGAAGTCGGCATCGACATCTCCGACCAAGAACCCAAAGTGCTGACCACCGAGGCAGTTGAGGCCTCCGACGTGGTGATCACCATGGGCTGTGGCGATGCCTGCCCGATCTTCCCGGGCAAGCGCTACTTGGACTGGGCACTCGAGGACCCCGCTGGCAAGGGCGTCGAGTCGGTGCGGCCCATCAGAGACGAAATCGAGTCCCGCATCCGTGGTCTGCTGACCGAGCTGCAAAGCCCCCGGAGCGCTAGCGTCCGATGAGGACCAAGCCCAGCGTCTTGTTCGTCTGCGTCCGCAACGCCGGCAAGTCTCAGATGGCGGCTGGGCTGCTGAAGCAACTCGTCGGCGACGCAGTCGAGGTCTACTCAGCTGGCACCGATCCCAGCCCCGCCGTCAACGAGTTGTCGGCCGAGTCGTTGGCCGAGGTCGGCGTCGATATCACCGCCGAGCATCCCAAGGCCATCACTAGAGCCATGGTGGAAAGCGCCGACGTAGTGGTCACTCTCGGACGAGAAGCCAAGGTCGACCAGATCCCGGGGACCCGGTTCGAGACCTGGGATACCGGCGAACCCTCCGAGCGGGGCATCGAAGGCATCGAGCGCATGCGCTTAGTACGAGACGACATCGCTGCCCGAGGATGTCCCGCGTTCCGTGGAACTTCGGTAGCGGCCCGTTGATCAACTAGGCGGCGTTGCTGACGGGCCCATCATGCGCGGCGGGTACGAC
>NZ_FNOZ01000124.1 GCF_900107175.1 Modestobacter sp. DSM 44400
GGCGGGGGACCGCCACCTCAACTTCCACGAGACCCGGGACAACCTCGGCTGCACCTCCGCGGGCTTCTTGTCGCCGGCACCTCGACCGAAACGCACGACCCGGGCCCGCTCCGACACCAACAACCCGATGATGCCATTCGGCAGGAACATGATTCCCCCCAACAGGAGCAGTCCCAGGATGATCGGCCAGTAGTCGGGGAACGCCTGCGCCAGGTTGAGCCCCGCGCCTTCGATCGCCACGGTCCCGATGACGGGTCCGATCAAGGTCCCCACTCCCCCGAAGAGGACGTAAAGAACAGCCTGAGTGGACAGGACAACACCCACGAGACTGGGCGAGACGAAACCCTCGTGAAAGGCGTAGAAGCCGCCGGCCATCCCCGCCACCGCTCCGGCGAGGGTGAACACGACCAGCTGCGCAACGGCCGTGTTGTATCCGAGATAGGTCACCCGTTGAAGGTCGGTTCGGCCCGCGACCAGCACCAGGCCGAACTGTGAACGCACGATGTAGCGGAACAGCAGATAGACGACCAGCGCGATGGCGAAGATCAGGTAGTAGAACGTTCGTCCCGGCAAAAGTCTGCTCTCCCCCGCAGTGAGGACCGGGATGGAGGGGATCCCGTTCGCCGCCCCGATCGCCGTCCACGCCGCGGCCAACCGCTCGGCTGCGTAGGAAACCGCCAGCGTCGCGAGGGAGACGTAGATGAGACTCACTCGTCGCCGGCCCAAGAAGAGGAACGCCCCCATGGCGGCGGCAAGGACCAGCCCGGTGAGCGTGGCGGCCGGGATCACGATGAAGATCGAGGTGAGGTCCTTGTGAACCGAGAGCAATCCGGCGACATAGGCGCCCCAGCCGAAGAACACCGCCTGACCGAAGCTGAAGATACCGCCGTACCCCCACGCGAGCTCGAAACTGAGCGCCAGCATGACCAGCAGAAGGACCCGCGTCGCGAATGAGACGGTGAACTGCCCCAGGAACAGAGGCATCACCACAAGAACGACGAATACTCCGACTTCCAGGGCGGTAAGCAGGCGAGGACGAGGGGCCGAGGCCCGCCCGCGCACGGCGGCGAGGATGGAGGTCATCGCACTACTTCAGCCCATCGAGGCACTCCTCGGGGTCGATCGCCCCGAGCTGCTCGACTATCTCGTAGTTGCCGGACTTTGCGACGGCGATGTACATGTTCATCCGTACGTGGTTCTCACCCTCCACCATCTCGGCGGGTCCACCCGGCCCCTGGTCCAGCTTGGCGTGGGACAGCGCCGTGCGAACCTTGTCCTTGTCGAGCGAGCCCGCCTCTTTCACCGCGCCGGCCCACATCATCAAGCCGCGATACATACCCGTCACCGCACTCCCTGCCGCCAGCCGGGCATCCCCTCCGGGGAACTGCTGCTGGTACTTCGCGGCAAGGTCCTTGCTGAACGGATCGTCGATCGCGTCGAAGAAGTCCAGGCAGCTTGCCAGTCCCTCCATGTGCTCCGGCGGGGCGACGTTGAGGAGGTTCTCGTCGAAATAGACACAGGCGAGCCGGCCACCACGCTGGTGGAAGCCGGCCGAATAGAGCTGGCCGAGGAACGGGGTGATGCCCGGCGGGATCACGGTCGTGAAGACGACGTTCGTCCCCGATGACATGATCTTGTTGACCGACGGCCCGAAGTCTGTGGCGTCGAGGGGAAAGTACTCCTCGTCTACGACGGTCCCCCCGTTTTTCACCACCTGTTCCCTCACTACCTGGTTCAGCGTGTGGGGCCAGACGTAGTCCGCGGACGGCAGATAAAACTTCTTGCCACCGTTCTCGATGAGCCACGGAATGAATGGCACGACTTGCTGGTTCGGCGTCGGACCGGTGCAGAAGATATCCCTGTTGCACTCGCCGCCCTCGTAGAGCTGCGGATAGATGTAGAGCTTTCCGCCGCGGTCGACGATCACACTTTTGATCGCGTCCCGCATGGCGCTGGTGATGCCGCCCAAGACAACGTCCACATTGTGCTGCTCCACGAGCTCGCGCGCTTTCGTCACCCCCACCTTCGGGTCCGAGGCGCTGTCCACGACGACAAGCTCGAGTTGGCGGCCCAACAGCCCACCCGCCGAGTTGAGATCGTCGACGACCATCTTGGCGATGTTGGCGTTGGCCTTTCCCGCATAGCCGATGGCACCGGTCACATCGGTGACGACCCCGACCTTGATGGGCCCGCTTTCGCCTCCGCCACCGCCACCGCCGCACGCGGACAGCAGCGAGCTTCCGCCGCCCACGGCGACCAAGCCGGCTGCCGCCAGGCCGGACGCCCGGAGCAGGTCCCGTCGGGAGAGTGTGATAGTCATTCTGTCCTTCCTCTACGGAAAAGTCCTGCCGGCCGTAGCCGCATCAGCACGATGGCGAGAACGAAGACCAGCATGTCCGAGAAGACAGCTGACATGTAGACCGGCAAGATGCCACTGGGCACGCCGATGAGCCCAGCCCCCAGAATGGGGGCTTCAAAACTTCCCATGCCGCCGACCATCACGGCCAGGAAGGACCGCATGAGGAAGGTGACGCCCAACTCCGGGTACAGTGATTGCAGCGGCACGACGAGCGCTCCCGCGAGACCGGCCAGCGCGGCACCGAAGGCGAACGTGCCCGCATAGACACGGTTCGTCGCAATACCCGACGCCTGCGCCAGAATGGGGTTGTCCAGGGTCGCCCGCACCTTCAGTCCGAGGCTGGTGCGCACGAGGAAGAGGTAGGACAGGGTCATCACCGCGACCGTGGCGACGATGATGACGATCCGCCACGAGGACAGTGACGCTCCGCCGATGTTCACGCTGCCGAACAGCGGCGCGCGGACCGACTTGGATACACCGCCGATCCCGACCCTGACCAGCTCCCGGATGACCAGCCCCAGCGCCCAGGTCCCGAGAAGGGCCGCAATCGGGCGTGCGTAGAACCGACGGATGACCGTGCGTTCCAGGAGGTAACCGACCGCACCGACGAGGATCGGCGCCGCGATGATGCCGAGCCAGGCCAAACCGCTGGCGCGGTCCACCAGGTAAACGGTGAGCGCCCCCAGCAGCACGAGTTCACCATGCGCCAGGTTGAAGATCCCCATCATGCTGACGATGACGCCCATACCCAGCACGAGCAGCACGAGGATGGAGGTAAGGCTCAGCACGTCGAAAGCGGAGGCAATCAGCCGATCCACTGCCATCGAGCCAGCTCCCAACTCCGGTATGGCCGCTAGGGCGTGTCTCCTGGATCATGTCGTGAGCCAGATGATCATGCTGGCGAGGACGATCCCGGCGCGGTAGTTGACGGCTTTCTTGTCGTAGC
>NZ_FNOZ01000123.1 GCF_900107175.1 Modestobacter sp. DSM 44400
CCGCCACCGAAGTTCTACGGAACTCGGGACAACCTCACTCCCACAACTCGTCCGGGATCCCGTCGGTACGCAACATTCGTCCAGCGTCGCCCACCAACCCGCCAATCTTTGGCAGACACGCTCTAGTCGCCTCTGCCTCTGCCTCTGCCTCTGCCTCTGCCTCTGACACTGCCTCTGACACTCGTCTCGGCGACGGGCGCTCGTCCGCGGTGCCACCGCTTCGTCACCCCGGCCCGACCTTGCACCCTCGGGCGCCCGTTTCCGGCGCGCAGTCGAGCCCAAGCAGGGACTTCAGGCAGCTGACCTGCGGGGTGACGTGGCGTTGAACGTTCCTCGGCGACCCTCGGCGCAGCGACGGGCCCAATCGAGGGACCTCCTCTCTGCGGCGGCCGGCGCACCCGAGGCTGGGGAGGTGGGCGGCGGTGATGTCGTTGCACAAGCTCTCGGCCGGTTCGGGTTACACGTACCTGACCCGACAGGTGGCCGCCGGCGATGTCACCGCCCGCGGCCGCGGCTCGCTGGGCGCCTACTACGAACAGCGCGGGGAGTCCCCCGGCGTCTGGCTCGGCGGCGGGCTGGCGTACCTCGAGGGTGGCCCGCGCGCGGGCGACTCGGTGTCCGAGGCGCAGATGCTGGCGCTGTTCGGCCACGGTCACCACCCCAACGCCGTCACCATCACCTCCGACGGTCAGACCGGCGACGGCCCGGGAGCAGTGCTGCTGGGGACGCCATTCGTCACGACGGGGCCGCGGGTGTCGGTGGCCGGCTATGACCTGACCTTCTCCCCGGTGAAGAGCGTCTCGGCGCTGTGGGCGCTGGCCGACCCGGATGTCGCTGCTCAGGTCGAGGCCGCCCACACCGCCGCCGTCACCGACACCATCGGCTGGCTGGAACGCACCGCCGTCTACACCCGGCTGGGCACCGGCGGGCTGCGGCAGGTCGACGTCACCGGCCTGCTGGCGGTGGCGTTCACCCACCGCGATTCCCGCAACGGCGAGCCGGATCTGCACGCCCACGTCGCGATCTCCAACAAGGTCCGCACCCTGGATGGTCGGTGGCGGGCGTTGGACGGCCGGGCGCTGCACGCCGCGGCCGTGGCGGCGTCCGAGCGGTACAACACCCGACTCGAGGCCCAGCTGGTTCATCGGCTGGGTGTCACCTTCACCGACCGGGCTCCCCGCCCGGGGCTGCGCCCGGTACGGGAGCTGGCCGGGATCCCGGCCGAGCTGATTGCGGCGTGGTCGTCCCGGCGGGCGCAGATCACCACCAGCCAGGCCGAGTTGCTGGCCCGGTTCCGGGCCACCTACGGGCGGGAGCCCACCACCGCCGAGGGCCATGCGCTGGCGCAGCAGGCCACCCTGGCCACCCGCCAGGCGAAGCACGGCCCGCGCAGTGAGGCCGAGCAACGCCGAACCTGGCGCGCCCAGGCCGACCAGGTGCTCGGTACCGACGCCGCGGGCAAGGTCCTCGACCGGGTCGTACACCAGCGACCTGCCGCGTCCAGCCTGGATCCGGGATGGACAACCCACGCCGCCACGACCGCCGTGGGGACCGTCTCGGTCCAGCGGGCCGTGTTCACCAGTCACCATCTGCGGGCCGAGCTGGAACGCCTGGCCCGCACTAACCGGATCCCGCTGCACGCCCTGGACACCGCGATCGAGGAGGCGCTCACGGTTGCACTGTCGGGAGACCTGTCACTGCGCCTGGACCGCGAAACGGGGCAGGACCGTCTGCCGGCGGCCGAGATGGATGTCGTGGAGCCGGCGGGGCTGCGCCGCAGGAACGGCGCCAGCGTCTACGACACCGCGCACACCCAGCTGTTCACGACGCCGGCGCTGCTGAACGCCGAACGGCGGATCCTCGCCGCCGGCGAGCGCACGGACGGGCGTCGCGTGCCGGCCGGGCTGATCGAGCTGGCGCTACTGGAGGCGCGCGTGGCCGGCCGGACGCTGAACGCCGGGCAGCAGGCGATGGTGCGGGAACTGGCCGGCTCCGGACGGCGGGTGCAGGTCGCCATCGCCCCAGCCGGCACCGGCAAGACCACGACCCTGGGGATCCTGGCGACCGCGTGGACCGACGCCGGCGGCACCATTCTCGGTGCGGCGCCCTCCGCGGTCGCCGCCAGCGAACTCCGCAAGGCCACCGGGCACCCAGCCGTCACCCTCGCCGCCGCCGTTCGGGCGATCGCCGCCAGCCGGAACGGTCCTGGCGAGGCGCCGTGGATCGGCGGCGTGCCGCTGGGCCGGGACGTGCTGGTGCTGGTCGATGAGGCCGGGATGGCCGCCACCACCGACCTCGCCGCGCTGATCGACGCGGTCACCGCGGCCGGTGGGTCGGTGCGGCTGGTCGGGGACACCGACCAACTGTCCTCCCCGACCGCCGGCGGCGTGCTGCACGACCTGGTCCGCGCCCACGGGGGCGTGCAGCTGGACACCCCGGTCCGGTTCACCGATCCCGGCGAGGCCCGAGCGACGCTGGCCATCCGAGCTGGGGACCCCGACGGCTTGGCCTTCTACGCCAGACGCGGGCGCATCCACACGCGCGCCAACAGCCTGGGGACGGGACAAGAGGGTCCCGACGCTTCCAGCGACGCTGTGGATTCCGCATTGGCTGGGTGGGCAGCTGACCGCGCCGCCGGCCGGGACAGCCTGCTGCTGGCCGGCAGCAACACCCTCGTCACTGAGCTCAACGCCCGCGCCCGCGCCGCCCGACTGGCCGGCACCCCAGACACCGGGCAGCCGAAGGTCGGGCTGCGGGATGGCACCGCCGCGTCGATCGGGGACGTCGTCCTGGCCCGGCACAACCAGCGCGACCTGGTCATCACCGCCACCGAGTGGGTGAAGAACGGTGACCGGTTCACCGTCACCGCCCTCACCGGCGACGGCGGGCTACGCGTCCGGCACGCACCCACCCGCCGGCAACTCACCCTCCCCGCCACCTACGTCAACGAACATGTGCAGCTGGGCTACGCCGCCACCATCCACCTCGCCCAGGGCGCCACCGCCGACACCACCCACACCCTGGTGACCGGCACCGAGACCCGCGAACAGCTCTACGTCGCACTGTCCCGCGGCCGATCCGCCAACCACCTGCACCTGACCCCCAGCCCGATCGACGACGACGACGCGGCCCATCCCGCCCTCAACCCCGCCCGCCCGAACAGCGACACGTCAGCGGACAGGCCGGAGCTGCTGCGCACAGTGCTGGCCCGCACCGACCAACAAGCCTCCGCCACCAGCACCCTCACCGATACCACCGACCCCGGCCGGCAACTGCACGTCGCCGTCGAGCGCTACCTCGACGCTCACGCCCTCGCGGAAGGTCACGACCCGCGCCCCGGTGGCCCAACAGAGGTTGTCCCGAGTTCCGTAGAACTTCGGTGGCGG
>NZ_FNOZ01000122.1 GCF_900107175.1 Modestobacter sp. DSM 44400
CTTCAGCATCCGCGCCAGCGGGCACGAGAGCGGGACCGCCCGGCTGTTCGCCATGGACCTGCCGCTGTCGGTGCCGCGGCTCTACGTCACCGCACGACACCCTCACCCGCACGATCCCCCTGGCGCCCTACCGCGACGCCCAGGTCGGCAGCAACCCCGACGGGCTGGCGGTGTCTGCGGACGGAGGCACCCTGTACGTCGCCAACTCCGGCAACAACGACGTCGCGGTGGTCGATCTGGGCAAGGACAAGGTCAGCGGGATGATCCCGGTCGGCTGGTACCCCACATCGGTGGTCCTCGCCGATGACAAGCTGTGGGTCACCAACGGCCGGGGGCTGGGCGCCGGCCCCAACAATGGCCCCGGGTACCCGGACCCTTACTCACCCGGGCGCGCCGCGGAGGACCAGTACGCCGGGTCGATGATCCCGGGCACGCTGTCGGTGGTACCCACCCCATCCGCCGGTGAGCTCAGGAAGCTCTCCGAGCAGGTCGTGGCGAACAACGCCTTCGACGAGCGCGGCAAGGTGCGCACGCCGACGGGCACCGGGTCGGTGATCCCCCGCAGGGTCGGTCAGCCCAGCCCGATCAAGCACGTCATCTACGTCGTCAAGGAGAACCGCACCTACGACCAGGTGCTCGGGGATCTGGGCCAGGGCAACGGCGACCCGTCGTTGACCCTGTTCGGAGACGACTCGGCCCCGAACACCCGGGCGCTGGCCAGGCAGTTCACCACCCTCGACAACTTCTACGCCGACGCTGAGATCAGCGCGAACGGCTGGAACTGGGTCACCGCCGCCAACTCCAACTCCTACGCCGAACAGCAGTGGCCGGCGAACTACTCCTCACGCAAGGGCGAGTACCCGTCGGAGAACGCCGACCCCGCGATCGGCCCGAACGTCGACCCGGCCAACTCCCACCTGTGGAACAAGCTCGCCGACAACGACGTCTCCTTCCGGAACTACGGGTTCTACACCAGCCTCAACGCCACCAGCCCACTGCCCGCCACCACGAGCGATCCGGTGCTCAGCCCGGCGACCAACCCCGACTACCCCGGCTACAACCTGAACTGCCCGGACAGCAGCGGCACCTGGGAGCCACGCCAGGAAGGGTGCGGGCCCGGGCGGATCGACACCTGACTCAAGGACTTCCAGGCCGACCAGGCGACGGGCACCATGCCGACCATGCAGTTCGTCCGGCTGCCCAGTGACCACACCTCGGGAACCAAGGAGGGCTTCCCGACGCCGAAGGCCTACGTCGCGGACAACGACTACGCCCTCGGTCGCCTGGTCGATGCAGTCAGCAACTCGGAGTTCTGGAAGGACACCGCAATCTTCGTCACCGAGGACGACGCACAGAACGGGCCCGACCACGTCGATGCCCACCGCACCGTTGCACTGGCCATCAGCCCCTACACGCAGACCGGCACGGTCGACTCCACGTTCTACGACAGCGCCTCCATGCTGCGCAGCATGGAGCTGATCGCCGGGGTCGGGCCGATGACGCAGTTCGACGCCTACGCCACCCCGATGGCCCCGGCATTCACCCAGACCCCCAACCCCGCCCCCTACGCGCTGCGAACCCCGACCCAGGCGTTCGACGAGGTGAACACGGCGGCCGCGCCGATGGCCGCCGAATCAGCGCAGCAGGACTTCACCAAGGAAGACAGGGCCGATGAAAACGTGCTCAACCAGGCGATCTGGAAGAGCGTCCACGGCGCCGACTCGGTAATGCCGAGCCCGCAGCACAACGTCCTCGCGGGAGGCGCGGCCGGCGACACCGACGGCTGACACCCGGTCACCCTCCCAACCCCGTTGAGGGGCCAGGAACCGTGGACAGTTCACTGCCTTCGCGGGGCGCCGTCGTCACCGCAGCAGGCCCGAACATGCGATCCGTGCTGCACGATCTGGCGCTGCCGAGCTTTCAGCGGTGGGGGACCAGGTGGGGCTGGACGGTCCTCGCTCACGAGCTGGCCGAGGACGGCGTCGGCGCGGATGACGGTGCCCAACGCGCCAAGTGGGCGAAACTCCGGCTGCTGCGGGAGGCACTGGAGCACCATCCGATGGCGCTCTGGGTCGACGCGGACGTCCTGCTGCTGCGCGACGACGAGGACGTCTCCGTGCACCTGCACCCGGAAGACTTCCAGGCACTGGCACTGGAGTGGCGTCCACCAAGGTGGTGTGCGACGGCCCCGGTGAGCAGCGGGCCACGGACGTGAGGGCGGCCACCGCGTGATCTTCTTGAAGACCTACCACAGTGCTTCAGGAGACCAACGCGATGACCGCTCCGAGCAGTATCGACCCTGCCCACTTCCTGCACGAGCAGCTGGCCCAGGCCAGCCCTGACCTGCTGCGCCAGATGCTCACCACCTTCATCAACACCCTCATGAGTGCCGAGGCCGACGCGGTCTGCGGCGCCGAGTACGGGGCCCGCTCCGCCGACCGCACCAACGTCCGCAACGGCTACCGGCACCGGGACTTCGACACCCGGGCCGGCACCCTGGACGTGGCGATTCCCAAGCTGCGTTCGGGTTCGTACTTCCCCGACTGGCTGCTGGAGCGCCGTCGCCGCGCGGAGCGGGCGCTGACCACCGTGGTCGCGACCTGCTACCTGCTCGGGGTGAGCACCCGGCGGATGGAGAAGCTGGTCGAGTCTCTGGGCATCACTCGCCCGTCGAAGTCCCAGGTGAGTGAGATGGCCAAGGATCTCGACGGGCAGGTCGCGGACTTCCGGCACCGCCCGCTGGACGCCGGCCCGTACACGTTCCTGGCCGCCGACGCCCTCGTGCTGAAGGTCCGTGAGGGCGGCCGGGTCGTGGGCGTGCACGCCCTGGTCGCCACCGGCGTCAACGCCGACGGCCACCGGGAGATCCTCGGCCTGCAGGTCACCAGCGCTGAGGACGGCGCCGGCTGGCTTGCGTTCTTCCGGGACCTGACCGCCCGCGGCCTCACCGGCGTTCAGCTCGTCACCAGCGACGCGCACGCCGGGCTGGTCGCCGCGATCGGCGCCACCCTGCCGGGTGCTGCCTGGCAGCGGTGCCGAACCCACTACGCCGCGAACTTGATGGCCGCCACGCCGAAGGCGTCCTGGCCGTGGGTGCGGGCGCTGCTGCACTCGGTCTACGACCAGCCCGACGCCGCCTCCGTGCACGCCCAGTTCGACCGGGTCCTTGACGCGCTGGCCGACAAGCTCCCCAAGGTCGCCGAACACCTCGAGGGCGCCCGGGCCGACGTGCTGGCCTTCACCGCCTTCCCCAAGGAGATCTGGCGCCAGATCTGGTCCAACAACCCGCAAGAGCGGCTGAACCGGGAAATCCGCCGGCGCACCGACGTCGTGGGGATCTTCCCCGACCGGAACTCCCTCATCCGCCTCGTCGGCGCCGTGCTCGCCGAGCAGCACGACGAATGGACCGAAGGGCGCCGCTACCTCGGCCTCGACGTCCTCGCCCGC
>NZ_FNOZ01000169.1 GCF_900107175.1 Modestobacter sp. DSM 44400
GCGAGCTGCCCGCGCACCTCGTCCTCGACGCGCATAGCAAATCGTCGACCCTAAAATCGGGAAAGAACAGCTTGATTCCTTACGGGCCCTGTGGAACCAGCAGCGTTGCTCCCGGGTGGCGGGAAGACCTCGCGTAGCGCGCCCCAGAACCCCAGCGCCCCGTCCCCGGCGGCCAGTACCGGGGCGCGCATGCCGCGGCGGGCGCAGTCCCGGAGCCGGTCCGCCCACGACCCGGCCGATTCCCGGTAGCCGTCGGTGAGCCCGATCAGCTCTTTACGGCCATCGGCGCGAACCCCGATCAAGACGAGCAGGCACAATCGCTCGTCCTCCAGCCGGATGTTGACGTGGATGCCGTCGGCCCACAGTAGACGTAATCCACGCCCGAGAGGTCGCGCTGGGCGAAGGCGCGCTGCTCGGACTTCCACGTCTCGGTCAACTTGGTGATCACCGACGCCGACAGCCCGGCCGAGGAGCCGAGGAACTGGCCCAGGGCGGGCACGAAGTCACCCGAGGACAGCCCGTGCAAGTAGAGCAGCGGCAACACCTCGGTCAGCCTTGGGGTCTTGCGGCACCACGGCGGCAGGATCGCCGAGGAGAACCGGGCCCGCTCGCCGGTGTCGGGATCGGTGCGGCGGTCGTTGACCCGTGGGGCGGTGACCGCTACCGCGCCGGCCGAGGTGAGGACCTCCCGCGGCTGGTGGTAGCCGTTGCGCACCACCAGCCGGCGGCCGTTCTCATCCCGCTCGGCGGCCAACCCGGCGACGTAGGCATCGACCGCGGCCTGCAGCGCCTCGGCCAGCACCGCCGGGCACCCTCCCGCGATCTCATCGATCAACGACGAAGAACCGCCGGTCGACCCAGCCGAGGCGAGCCCTTCACGGCCGTCGAACTCCCCAGGAACTACGGTGAACATCGGGTCGTACCTTCCCGACCAGCGTTGCCGCGCCGGCCTTGCTTGAGGGACCTGTTCAGGATGCTCGGGAGGGTACGACCCCTCCGCGATCTTGCTCATTCACAGGTTTCAAGCATTGCTCGAGGCCTTCCCCCTCTCTGCCGGACAGGTTGTGGCCGATTGGTGTAACTGGCTATGTGCCGTCTGGGCAATCCCCTCTTCTTCCGTCCACCCCGGATCAGGCCAGCTGCACCGACGCTGCCAACAACGCCACCGCGTTGACTCAGACCGCAGGCGTGACCCCTGCGGGCAACGCCCGCAGGCAATCGTGGACCGGCAGCCGGACCGGCGTGCGCGGGCTGTTGACAGGAATGATCGACTAGAGCGTGTCTGCTAACTGCGGACGCGGTGATGGATGATCATGCAGCCGAGGAGGACACCGCCGAGGTAGGTGGTGGCGTATTTGTCGT
>NZ_FNOZ01000121.1 GCF_900107175.1 Modestobacter sp. DSM 44400
CTACGACAAATACGCCACCACCTACCTCGGCGGTGTCCTCCTCGGCTGCATGATCATCCATCACCGCGTCCGCAGTTAGCAGACACGCTCTAGCTCACGGGCCGCGTGCAGAGTCCAGTTGGGGTTCTCCAGCAGCTCCCGGGCGAGCGCGACGAGGTCGATGTCGCCCTGCTCGAGGGCGCGGTTGACCAGCTTGGGATCCCACAGCAGGCCGACACCGATCGTCGCGATGCCGGCGCCCTTTTTCACCTGCGCGGCGAGGGGCAGTTGATACCCCTGTTCGAGGGTCATGCCCTGGGGGCGTTCGCGTCCGGCGATGCCGCCGCTCGAGCAGGTGATCGCGTCGACGCCCAGGTCCTTCAGGCGCCGCGCCAGGTGGATCGTGTCATCGACCTGCCAGCCGTCTGGATGCCAGTCGGTCACCGACAGGCGAAAGACCAACGGATACTCGTCGGGCCAGACCTCGCGGATCGCCGCGGCGACCTCGGCCGCCAGCCGGCCTCGTCCTTCGAGGCCTCCCCCGTAGCCGTCCCGGCGGCGGTTCGCAAGCGGGGAGTAGAACTGATGGAGAAGAAAGCCGTGGGCGGCGTAGACCTCGATCACCCGGAAACCCGCCTCGCGGGCCCGCTCAGCGGCGGCGCGGAACGCCCCGATGACTTCCCTGATGTCCTCGGCGCTCATCTCGGCCGGCACGGGCCAACCCTCGGCGTACGGGACCGCGCTCGGGCCGACAGCGGGCCACGGCTGCTCACCGCGCTGCGCGATGTCCTCTTCATCGACCGGTGTCTCCCCGTGCCACGGTCGGCGCTCGCTCGCCTTGCGCCCCGCGTGCGCGAGCTGGATTCCCGCCACCGCCCCCTCACGCTGGAGGAAGCGGGTGACCGCAGCGAGACCGTCAACGTGGGCGTCCGACCAGATCCCAAGGTCGCCGTGGGTACGCCGACCGCGCTCCTGGACCGCGGTCGCCTCGGTGAACACCAGGCCGGCACCGCCGAGGGCGAACCGACCGAGGTGGACCAGATGCCAGTCGTTCGCGAGACCGTCCTGCGCGCGGTACTGGCTCATCGGGGAGACCACAACCCGGTTCCTGAGCGGCACACCGCGCAGCGTGAACGGCGCGAACAGCGTCATCGGGTGCGACTCCTCTCGATCCTGAGCCTTGATGCCCAGCCGCGGCCAGGATATGGCGGCTGCTAGACCACGAGCCACGCATCCGGTCATATGCCGATCAAGCCCTCGAACACGCTAGTGCCTACGAGCAGAAAGCGACGCAGGCGGATGTCGGCGGCGCCTGATAACTGACCCCCCGGCGCAATGCCGGTTACTTAGCGAACTGGCTGCTCGAGGGGCTGTTTTTCGATCCCGGTGAGGATGCAGGCGACCCGGCTGCAGGCAGGCCCACGGGGCGGGGCACGCCAGCTGTTGATCAGGTGAGGCGCGCACCCAGGGATCGAGCTTCGGCGTCGCGACGAGGATCGACTCGAAAACGTCCGTTTACGGGCCGCCGCGCCGAGCTCCGCGCATCTCGATGCATTTTCCCAGGTCGACCGGACACTCAACGGCCCAGAACTCATGCTCGAAATCACCGGCCCAAATCCGGGCTGCCCTCACCGTTTGTGGTCCTCCGCCACTAGCCTTCGGCGGTGAGCATGACCGGCTACGCACGGGTGTCCACCTTTGAGCAGGACCCGGCGCTGCAGCACGACGCATTGACCGCCGCCGGCGCGGTACGGGTGTTCACCGACTACGCCTCCGGCGCCACCGCCGCGCGGCCCCAGCTGATCGCCTGCCTGGACTTCCTGCGCCCTGAAGACACCCTCGCCGTCTGGCGGATCGACCGGCTCGGCCGATCCGTCGCCGACCTCACCACCATCGTCAACGACCTCGGCCGCCGCGGCATCCAGTTCCGGTCCCTCACCGAGGCCATCGACACCACCACGATCGGCGGGGAACTCGTCTTCCACATCTTCGCCGCCGTCGCCCAGATGGAACGACGCCTCATCAGCGAACGCACCCGCGCCGGCCTCGCCGCCGCCCGCGCCCGCGGCCGAGCCGGCGGGCGCCCCACCGTCATGACCCCCGACCGGCTCACCGCCGCCCACGCCATGCGCGCCCAGGGCATGACCCTGATCCAGATCGCCGCCACCCTCGGCGTCGGCCGCAGCTCGCTCGTGCGGGCACTTGCTCAGACGGGCGGGGACTCCACCGGTGGGACGACCAGGTAGCTGACACCTTGGTGTTCGCCGGATTACCGCGCCTAGTGGTCGATGAGACCGGATTCCTGAAGAAGGGCACCAAGTCCGCCGGGGTGGCTCGGCAGTACTCCGGCACCGCCGGGCGGATCGAGAACTCCCAGATCGGGGTCTTCCTCGCCTACGCCGCGGCCGCTGGGCGGACGTTCATCGACCGGGAGCTGTACCTGCCCAAGGCCTGGACGGAGGACCGCCAGCGGTGCGCCGAGGCTGGTATCGGCGCCGATGTCGAGTTCGCGACCAAGCCGGCGCTGGCCCTCACGATGATCACCCGCGCCCTGGACGCCGGGGTGCCGGCCGGCTGGGTCGCCGGCGACGAGGTCTACGGCCAGCACTCCGGGCTGCGTCTGACGTTGGAGGAACGTGGCATGGCCTACGTGCTCGCGGTGCCGGTCAACCAGCACGTCATCGCCACGATCGATGCCCGACCGGCCGACTGCCGCGTGGACGCCCTCTCGGCGGCGGTGCCCGAGTCCGACTGGAGACGACAGTCGGCCGGCACCGGCGCCAACCAGCACCGCAGTGTCGTCCCCGAGGTACTCGACGACGTAGTCACGCAGGTCATCACGGACGGCGTCGGCGCTCCAGTCGGCGTGGTTGAGCAGCCGTTGCATCGCATCCGGTGACCGGTCCCCGGCCTGCTCGGACAGCGTCCACCCGTTCTTGCTCTCCACCGCCGACAGCAGCCCGCGCAGATACACCCCCGCCCGGTCGCGGGGCTCGGAGCGGGCGAACCGCGGACCGATCCGCTCGACTACCTTCTCCAGGCCCACCGCCCAGTCCTCGACCTCGGCCACGCAGACATCCTCGACCATCCGACGACGGTCACCGGCCCGCCGGCGTCAGCCCCGCAGACACTCCGCAGCCCACCAAGATACGTGCGGCTGTAGTACTAGTTCCGCGTTCGGAGACGTTCCCCCTGAAGGCAGCCTCAGGGACACCCCGATCCTGCGGTGCGAAGACGCGCCGGGCGCCTGGCAGTGCCGGGCACCGATGCCGACCTGAGCCACCATTGCGAGCGAGAAGGCGGACGTCTGAGGGGGAGCTCACGTGGAGAGTCGGTCCGTTCGCATCGGGACATGGAACGTCGAATACGCCGCCGTGGGGGTAAAGAGGCTCATCGCGATCGAGGGTGTAGTCGGGAGCGGAAGCCGCCGGTCTCGAGTAGGGATCGGGCGATGTAGTTGGTGAGGTTGCGGAACCCGAGGG
>NZ_FNOZ01000164.1 GCF_900107175.1 Modestobacter sp. DSM 44400
GGCTCTTCGCAGTTGAGGGTGTAGAGCCGGTCGGCGCGTCGGTCGCCGGATAAGGGTCGAGGTCTTCCGAAGATGGGAGTTCTGACGCTGCCCATCTGGAAGACCTCGACGTGCCCGACGCTACCTTCGCTTGCCCTGACCTGACCACGTTCGCTCGCCTGGACGGACTCGGCCTTGAAGTCGTCGGACAGCGCCTCGAACCCGACCGTGCGGTCCTGGCGTGCCGGGTCGTCGAGCCGGACCAGTGGTGCCGCCGCTGCGGCTGCGAGGGAGTGCCCCGTGACACGGTGGTTCGGCGGCTGGCGCACGAGCCGCTGGGCTGGCGCCCCACGACCTTGTTGGTCACGGTCCGCCGCTACCGGTGCACCGGCTGCGGGCACGTGTGGCGCCAAGACACCAGCAAGGCCGCCGAGCCGCGGGCGAAGCTGTCGCGCCGCGGCCTGCGGTGGGCCCTGGAAGGCATCGTGTGCCAGCACTTGACTGTGGCCCGCGTCGCCGAAGGTCTCGGGGTCTCGTGGAACACCGCTAACGATGCGGTCCTGGCCGAGGGCAAGCGCGTCCTCATCGACGAGGTCGACCGGTTCGACGGCGTCAGGGTGATCGGGGTCGACGAGCACGTCTGGCGACACACCCGCCGTGGCGACAAGTACGTCACCGTGATCATCGACCTGACCGGCATCCGCGAGGGCACCGGGCCGGCCAGGCTGCTCGACATGGTCGAGGGCCGTTCCAAGCAGGCCTTCAAGACCTGGCTCACCGAGCGGCCCCAGGCGTGGCGCGACGCCGTGGAGGTCGTCGCGATGGACGGCTTCACCGGGTTCAAGACAGCCGCTACCGAGGAACTGCCCGACGCTGTCGCGGTGATGGATCCCTTCCACGTGGTGCGACTGGCCGGCGACGCGCTGGATCAGTGCCGGCGCCGGATTCAGCAGGACAGCCGCGGGCACCGGGGCCGCAAGGGCGACCCGCTCTACCGCGCGCGGCGGACCCTGCACACCGGCGCCGACCTGCTCACCGACAAGCAGAAAAACCTGCTGCACGATCTGTTCGCGACCGACGAGCACGTCGAGGTCGAAGCGACCTGGGGGATCTACCAGCGCATGATCGGCGCCTACCGCGAGCCCGACCGGACCCGAGGCCGCGACCTCATGGAGAAGTTGATCACCTCGGTCAGCCACGGCGTCCCCGGCGCCCTGAGCGAGGTCATCACGCTCGGGCGAACCCTGAACAAGCGCGCCGCCGACGTGCTGGCCTACTTCGACCGCCCCGGCACGTCCAACGGCCCGACCGAGGCCATCAACGGCCGACTCGAACACCTCCGCGGCTCCGCCCTCGGATTCCGCAACCTGACCAACTACATCGCCAGATCACTCCTGGAGACCGGCGGCTTCAGACCCCGACTACACCCTGGATCGTGAAGAGCC
>NZ_FNOZ01000120.1 GCF_900107175.1 Modestobacter sp. DSM 44400
GTCGTACCCGCCGCGCATGATGGGCCCGTCAGCAACGCCGCCTAGTTGATCAACGGGCCGCTACCGAAGTTCCACGGAACTCGGGACATCCTCGTGCAGCCGCATGGCGAGCTCATTGCTTGAGGTCCGCGGTGTCGAGAAGCGGTTCGGTGAACTGCAGGCGCTGGGTGGGGTCGATCTGACGGTCGGAGCTCAGGAGTTCCACGGTCTGATCGGTCCGAACGGCTCCGGAAAGAGCACCCTGCTGCACACCATCGCCGGCGGTCTCCTCCCCGATCACGGGACCGTCAGTCTCACCGGACGCGATATCACGCGATGGGCCGTGTCCAGCCGGGCCGCGGTCGGCATGTCCATCAAGTTCCAGATCGCTCGGATCTTCCCCGATCTGACGGTGTATGACAATGTCCTGCTCGCGCTGCAGGCCGGCCAGTCGCTGGGCGGCCTGCTCATCTCGCGATCGCGGAGGCGGCTTGCCGCTCCGGTCATGGAGAGCCTGCGGGATTTCCGGCTGGACACCCGGGCCGACGACATGGCCGGAGACCTGTCGCACGGTGAGATGCAGTGGCTCGAGATCGCCATGGCACTCGCCTCGCACCCCAGCATGCTTCTGCTGGACGAGCCGACAGCCGGCATGAGCCCCGAGGAACGGCGGGTGACCGGGGACCTGCTGCGACCGATCAAATCCTCCTGTTCCATCCTGATCGTCGAGCACGACCTCGACTTCATCCGGTCCTTCTGCGACGTGATCACCGTCCTCGAAGGCGGCAAGATCCTGGCGGAGGGGACTCCGGCGGAGATCGAGAAGAACGAACGTGTACGAGAGGTGTACGTCACCCGTGTCTGAGCCTCTTCTTCAGGTCCGTGGCCTGTGCGCCGGTTATGGCTCCAGTCAGGTGCTGTTCGACGTCGACCTTGATGCGCCCGCCACGGGAGGTGTCGCGATCCTGGGACGGAACGGGGCCGGTAAGACCACACTTCTCAACACCATTCTCGGTGTGGTGCGACGGCGGGCGGGCAGCGTGCGCGTCGGGGAGCACGACGTCACGGGAATGCGGACGGATGAGGTGGTGAAACGGGGCGTGGGCTACGTGCCCCAGAACCAGCCGGTCTTCCCCGGACTGACCGTTCAAGAGAACTTGTCGGTCGGGGCTCTGGGAGGCCGGAAAGCGGGCAACCGGGACAGCTTGGAACGCGTCCTCGACGTCTTTCCGAAACTCTCGCAGCGTCTCCGCCAACCGGCCGGCACTCTCAGCGGAGGTGAGCGGAAGATGGTCGCCATCTCCCGCGCGCTGCTCGGCGACCCGAAGGTTCTCGTACTCGACGAGCCCACCGAGGGCGTCTGGATCGGTGTGGTCGAGGAGATCGGCGATCGGCTCCTCGAGTTCGCCCGCACACGAAGCATCGTCGTGGTCGAGCAGCACCTCGACTTCGCGTTGAAGCTCGCCGACCGCGCCTACGTCATGGATCGCGGCGTCATGGTCATGCACAGCCCTGCCGCGACCATTCGTGAGGACCCTCGGCTCTTCCGCTACCTCGCGCCCTGAGGACGCGAGACCGACACGCACGACCGAAAGGACGGACATGCCACGCCCGGACATCGACGAAGCAGGACTCGATCAGTTGCTGTTGTTCGCCCGCCTTGAGCTCACTCCTGAGCGCAGGGCGGCTGTAGGCCCCGCTCTCGACCTGATCGTCGGGCTGATGGACAGCCTCGACGCCGTCGATGTTGGCGAGACCCCACCGGCCACCGCCTTCGACCCCCGCTGGGAGTAAGCAGATGAAGCCGTACCAGCTCAGCATCACCGAGGCGGCACGCCTGATCTCCTCCGGTGAACTGTCGCCCGTCGAACTCACCCGCTCCGCGCTCGAGCGCATCGAGGAGGTGGATGACAGGCTGCACGCATTCGTCGTCGTGACCGCCGAGCAGGCACTCGAGGCGGCAGCAGTCGCCGAGAAGGAGATCGCCGACGGCGGCTACCGCGGGCCCCTGCACGGCATCCCGGTCGGTATCAAAGACCTTTTCGACGTCGCGGGGCTTCCCACGACCGCGAGTTCGGAAGTCCGCGCCGACTACATGGCCACGGAGGACTCCGCGTCCGTGCAGCGGCTCCGGGAGGCCGGTGCGATCCTGGTCGGCAAGACGCACACGCACGAATTCGCCTACGGCATCATCACTCCCACGACCCGCAATCCATGGGACATCGACCGCATCCCGGGCGGCTCCAGCGGCGGCTCGGGCGCGGCCGTCGCTTCGGGCGAGTGCCTCATGGGCATGGGCAGCGACACGGGTGGGTCGATTCGGATTCCCGCCTCCGTCTGCGGCACCGTCGGGCTCAAGCCGACCTACGGCCGCGTCTCCCGACACGGAGTCACGTCGCTGTGCTGGTCTCTGGATCACGTCGGCCCCTTGACCCGCACCGTGCGGGACGCAGCGGTGGTGCTGGGCGTCATCGCCGGCTTCGACCCACGAGACCCCGCCACTACGGAAGTAGCGGTGCCGGACTACACCGACGGCATAGAGACCGGTGTCGCCGGCCTCACCCTCGGCGTGCCCACCAATTACTACTTCGACGCCATCGATCCGCAGGTGGAGACGCTCGTCCGCGAGGCCGTGGCCGTGCTCGAGAGCAACGGCGCCACCGTGCGGGAGATCGAGATTCCCTTCGCGCAACATATAATGGCACTCGAGTTCGGACTGACCGTGCCGGAAGCTGCCGCCTACCACCAGTCGATGCTGCGCGCCCGCGGCGAGCGGTATCAGGACGACGTCCGCGTCTTCCTGGAGGCCGGAGAGTTGATGCTGGCCAGCCAGTACCTCAAGGTCCTACGGGTCCGCACACTGGTCAAGGAGGCCTTTCGACAGGCCTTCGAGGGAATCGACGCGATCGTATGTCCGACCCTGCCGGCAACCGCGGCCCGGGTCGGCCAGCAAGAGTTCGAGTTTCCCAACGGGGCGCGGAAGAACATTATGGACGCCTACGTCGGACACTCCGCCCCAGCCAATGTCACCGGGTTGCCCGCTCTGACCCTGACGTGCGGATTCGACTCGAACGGCATGCCGGTAGGTCTGCAGGTCATCGGACGCCCGTTCGACGAGCAGATGGTCCTGCGCGTCGGCCACGCCTACGAGGCCGCCACCGACTGGACGGCGCACACGCCGAGCCTCTGAGCCCATCACGCCGGCCCTCAGGTTTCTCGGTGGAGCGGTGCCGTCCGTGACTGCCGAGGACCCACGACTGGAGGACACATGACCAGCCTCGATGACATCAAGGCCAGAGTCTGCGCCGTCATCGACGCCCAGGCGGACCGGATCGTTACGCTCAGTGACGACATCATGCGTCATCCGGAGACCGGGTTCCGCGAGCAGGCCACGGCACGCCGCGTGGTCGATCAGCTGCGGGCCATGGGAGTGGACTTCCGTGACGGGCTCGCCAAGACCGGGGTGAGAGGTTGTCCCGGGTCTCGTGGAACTTGAGGTGGCGGTCCCCCGCCCGCACCGGCCGTGAGGTAGGTGTTGGGCGTCCGCCAAGAC
>NZ_FNOZ01000118.1 GCF_900107175.1 Modestobacter sp. DSM 44400
CTCGACGGCGATCCGTTCCACCCAGAGTGGAACTACACGATCACACCGCGAACCATCGACGACGAATTACACTGATGTAATTCCCTTCCAAGCTCCAAGCATCCCCGGGTTCGGCTACAGTGATCTCCCGTCGAGTCCAGACTGCTTCAAAGTTGCAGGGGGGACGGTCATGAGCCGGGAGTTAGCCAGGCGTGCGGTCAGGCGAGAGGTCGCCCCGGAGGGTCGGCTGGCGTTCGCCAAGCGGGCGGGCGTCGACCCGGGAACTCTCGCCAACTTCCTGGACGGCATTAGGTGGCCCCAGTCGCGGACCCTGAGCAAGATCGAGGCAGCCATCGGCTGGGCCCCGGGGTACGTCTTCGACCTTGCTGAGGGCGCCATCACGACCGAGATCGAGAGCGACGCGAGCGGCGGCACCCGCATCCTGGTCGAGTCCTACCGGCAGCTCAGCCCGGAGGACCAGCGCCGGGTGGAGCGCATCGTCGCCACGTTCCTGGTGCAAGATCACCAGGAGATCGCTGGTTACTGTACGTAGTCTGCTGTTGACGGCATCCGAACAGCACTGGAAACTTGCTTCGGCGCCCGAACCGGGAACCTGGTTGGCTTCGAACACCCTCGCCAGGTCAGGAACTGCCAGGCCGTCCGCCCTACCCGGGCTCACAGTCAGGGACATCGATGCCCATTACGTTCCACGCTAGTGACGGGCTGCCCGACACCGTAGCTGTGGTGCTGGTTCAACATTCGGACCGGACAATGGTGGTGCTCAACTATGCACTTGTTGAGCTGATGTGCCCGTCTGAGCGGCTGGAGCTGATCAACGCTCTGCTCGCAAAAACGGCCGACGGGCACCACCCAACCGACCGTCGGCTCGATGAGCTCGCCGCTCCCCGCCGCGAGCGCCGCCGACGAGAACGCCGAGCTCGATGAGTTCCCGATCCCGGCCGACCTGCTCAACGACGGCGACGACGCCGAGGCCCCCCGTGGCTAGCTCGTCATTCCGACGTTGACCAGCAGCTCGGACGCTTGAGGGGCAGCACGCCGTGAGCGATAACGACCAGCGCGTGGCCTGGGTGCTGCGTCGCCAAGGCTTCGGCGGCGGCGAACCCGTGTGCACCATGCCGGCCCCCCGACGTGGCGACCTCGAGCCGGGGCGACACGACGGGCACCACTCCCCTGGCGCCGCCGCTTCACTACGTCTCCGCCGCCCGGGTGCGTCTCCCCTGCTGATGAACCGGGAGGGTCGCTCGCCCGATACTCTTTCGATCATGAGCACCGCCGATGGGTGGGACCTGACGGTCCCTGAGGATGACGCTGAACTGCTTGCAGAGCTGCGTCGCCACGGCGTGCGCCCCGGCCAGCACCTCCACATCGTGCAGTCCCCTGAACAGTCACCGGACCAGGCCAACATCGAGCCGACGAGCGAACGGCCCAGGCGGCGTCTGAGCTTCACTGGCTCAGTGCAGGCAGAGCCAGACCTAGCTAGGAACTCCGACGAGTACCTGCGGGGCTTTGGCGAAGCGTGATTCTGGTCGACACCAACATCTTGGTGGCCGTGGCGAACGAGCGTGATAGCGACCACGAGCTGGCGGTAGAGCTGGTTGCGTCGCTCTCCGACGAGGTCCTCGTCGTTCCGCCCACGGTCATTGCAGAGGTCTCGTATCTCATCGGCGATCGCCTCGGCGCCCGAGCTGAGGTGGGGTTTCTTCGAGCGTTCGGGACCGGCGAGCTTCGCCTGGCTGAACTGACGGTGGCCGACGTCGCCCGCATGGCCGACCTTGCCGAGCAGTACGCCGACCTTGGCCTGGGCGGCACCGACGCATCAGTCGTCGCCATCGCTGAACGGCTCGGGGTCGACCGGATCGCCACGCTGGACCGGCGTCACTTCACCGTCGTACGACCGCTCCACGTCGAGGCCTTCACCCTGCTCCCCCTCTGAGCAGCAGCGCTCAACGATCGAGATACTCAGGTACCTGGGGTATCTCGCAGCTCTAACGAAGACGGCCCCGGTGCGGGAAATCTCGCCCTTCGTTGTGCTGCTTTTTGGCGTCGGTCAGCCAGGCTTCCACCGCCTCGTCGAACAGCTCGCCTAGCTGAACTCTCGGCCGCCCATGCTCCGATAGGAACCAGACGGCATCACGGACCTCTGCCGCCAGGTCACCTCGGAGCTTGACGTGCTCCCGAAGCGCTGGCTTTTGCTTGGTACCCGAGGTACCTGAGTTGCCCCGGACAACTGAGGAGTCTGCGGTGTCTGAGTCATCTTGGGTATCTGAGTTACCTCGGACAACTGCGGGGCCGGGGGCGCCTGAGGCACCTCGGCGACCCTCTGAGGTCTCTCGGTTACCTGAGGTACCTACGTCCGGATCGGTCAGGGTGTCGAGCGCCCGGTCCATGGGTCGTCTCAGCTCAGAGTCTTTGCCGGGGAGAGCCTTACGCTGAGGCATTGGCCACCTCCCGGCTCAGCAGCTCGTCGAGCACCGCTCGGTAGTCCTGATCGCCTTTGCCGTCGGGGTCGAACTGCGCCATCGGCTTGCGCCAGGCCGGCGCCTCCCGGAAGCGGTTGTCGTCCCGGATGACGGCATCGAGCACGTCGCCGCTGGGGAAGTCCTTACGCAACTCCTCGCCAACCTCCCGGCGAGAACGCTGGTGTGACGCCCGTAGACACGGACCTGCGTGAGTAACACGCCCGCCATCTGTAGATCCGGGTTGAGGCGTCCCCGCACCTTGTCGATCGTTGCCCGGACCTTGGGCACCTCGTCGAGTTCCATTGCGCCCGCAGGCACCGGGACCAGCACGTCGGTGGCGGTCGCAAGAGCCATGATCGTGAGAGCTCCGAGGTCGCCGGGAGCATCGAGGAACACCCAGTCCCTCGGCGTGGTCTTGGCCAGGCAGTCCCGTAGCAGGAACTGATGCCCCGGCTCGGCCGTCAGACGCTCGGTTTGAGCAAGAGTGATCGACGCCGGTACCAGCCCAAGACCTTCGACCGACGTCGGAACGACGAGGGGATCGAGGGAACCGCCCTCGATGAGTGCGGTCATCAAATCGTCGTTGTCCGGCGAGTGGTCGAGCCACTGCGTTGCCGACCCCTGCTTGTCCAAGTCGATCAGCAAGACTCGGTGGCCCCCAAGGGCGGCTGAGGTAGCCAGGTTGACGGCAGTCGTCGTCTTCCCGGTTCCACCCTTCGAGTTGACGATGGCGGTTATTCGCATAGGGCAGCACCTTTTCGGCAGGCGCCCCAGCCGAGCCAGGGCATCACGATCTTGCGACGCACGCTAGCCAGGTATCCGAGGTAACTGGGGGATCTGAGTTACCTCGGATACCTGTGTCGGCCTCGGGGGCCCTCGTCGGCGACGGAAGGCGTGGCGCCGAGCTCCGATTTGGCTAGCGCATCGTGCCGGGCGGCCTCGGGTTCAGGTGTGCCTAGAGCGTCAGGCTTCGGTCGCTGCGGTCCTTGGTACCGATCTCTTGGGCCTGGCTCGGCTGGGGCAGCGAGAGGTTGTCCCGGGTCTTGTAGAAGTTGAGGTGGCGGTCCCCCGCCTGCACCGGCCGTGAGGTAGGTGTTGGGCGTCCGCCAAGACTCCATCCGAACAGGGGACCGCCGTGAGCAA
>NZ_FNOZ01000114.1 GCF_900107175.1 Modestobacter sp. DSM 44400
CCACCCTGGCCCGATCGATGCGGTCGACGAACATGATCGAGTCGATGATCTCCATCTGCCGGGATCACGCCGGCAACGTCAAGCGCTGGCGCGACGGGCAGATGGCGCTGCGCTGGTGCGCCGCCGGGATGGTCGAGGCCGGCAAGCAGTTCCGCCGCGTCAACGGCCACCTCCACCTGCCCGTGCTACGCACCGCCCTCGAGCAGGCCACCACCGCAACCGTCCTACCCGCCGTGCATGATGAGCCCGTCAGCAACGCCGCCTAGTTGATCAACGGGCCGCCACCGAAGTTCCACGGAACTCGGGACATCCTCCCGGGGTGAAAGCCCGTATGAAAGGCCGTACCAGCCGACGTACCGTCGCGGTCGTCGGTGAGCTCGATTCCCTGATCATCTCCGACCACCCGTTCGCCGACCCCGTCACCGGCGCGGCACATGCCTGCGGGCACAACTCCATGATCGCGTCCATGATCGGTGCCGGGCTCGGCCTGCAGGCGGTCCTCGATGAGCTCGACGGCGACGTCGTGCTGTTCGCCGTTCCGGCCGAGGAGTGCATCGAACTCGACTGGAGGCTCGCCCGTCGAGAAGCCGGCGAGCTCGAGTTCGTGCTCGGTAAGGCCGAGCTCATTCGACTCGGCGAGTTCGACGACATCGATCTTGCAGTCCTCACGCACGCTGCGGGCGGCGAGAATGGCCCTCTCGTGACCTCCAAGGTGACGATGAACGGGTCCCTCATCAAACGGGTCCGCTTCCGCGGGCGGGCGTCACACGCCGGTTCGGCGCCCTGGGACGGCGTCAACGCCTACAAGGCGCTCACCATTGCCTCGGTCGCGGTCGACGCACAGCGCGAGACGTTCCGGGACGACGACCTCGTAAGGGTGAGCTCGCTGGTCACCCATGCCGGTGAAGCGGTCAGCGCCATCCCCGCCGATGCTCAGATGGAGATGATGATCAGAGCTCGTACCGTCTCGGCGATGGAGGATGCGTCCGCGAAGGTCGACCGGGCGGTCAAGGCAGGGGCGCTCGCGGTCGGCGCCGAGGTCGAGATCATCACCATCGCCGCATATCTGCCGCTTGTCCCGGACGAGCCGCTGGTCGACCTCATCGACAGGAACTGCCGCGCACTCCTGGGCGATGACAGGGTCCTCCGCGACGGCGGTCACATGGGCAGCTCAACCGACGTCGGAGACCTGGGACGCGTGCTTCCGGTGGCGCACCCCATGGCAGCCAGCGGGACGGACGCCCCTTTCCATTCCGCTGCCTACCACACGTCGGACCACGTCCTGGCGGCGGTCAACCCGGCGAAGTTCATGGCCATGACCGTCGTCGACCTCCTGGCCGACGGCGCGCATGGCGCCGACCGGGTCATCGCGGAGAGCGGGTCGAAGTTGTCCCGGCAGGAGTACATGACGCTGCGCCGTCGCCTGGACCAGACGACAGTCTTCTCTGGCGCGGACTCCTTGAGTCGCGGGGAAGCCACGAGCACGACGTCTGAGTGATGTCGGACTCCGTCCTGCCACCCAGGCGGGCGGGCCGCCGGTGGAAGACCCCACCGGAACTCCGACGGCGGCCGGGGACGAGCTGCGCTGTCATGAGGGCTTGTCGGCGGCAGGAGAACCTGCGGTGTCGCCGGACGGACCGGTGGGCTCGTCGAGCGGCCGCAGACTGATGCGCCGCTCGGTCACCGATTCGACGCGCTCACGGCTGTAGTAGAGCGGAAACGCCTCGCCACGGCTCCAAGCCTCGAACAGGTCGGAGTGGTGGGGGCTGTCGGGGTCGCCCGACTGCCCGGGGCTGTTCATCACCAGCGAGCCGTCCCAGTCGCCGACGTCGACAACAATTCGGAAAGTCGCCCCGCCGGTCTGCACGAAGCTGTCGGCGAGGTATGCCGTGTTGCCGACGGTGTCGCCGCTCCCGCCGCGCGGCGCGGGCCCGACCGCAAGCCGCGCCACGGTCTCCTCGCGCATCAGTGGGGACAGTGGATGCTCGAGGCGGGAGACGTGCAGCCGACCCCACGCCCACTGCTCGCGGTCCGACCCGAGCAGCTGCTCCACCTCGGCGACCGCTGTTGTCAGGGTCGTGCGCAAGATCTCGTCGAGGACCGCGTCGGCGTCCTCGCCCAACCAGTCGCCGGGGCGCTCAAGGATCGCGAGGTCCACTCGCGGGTCGGCCAACTGGCTGTCGTCGGGCGTCAGCTTGGTGACGACCGCCTCCACGTGGTCGGCCGGTACGAGCTGAGCCACCGCTCTGCGGAGCAGGGCGGGCCGCAGGTGACGACGGTGCCAGACCTCGAACAGTGCGCCTGGGGCCGAGTCGGGGTTCAGGTCACCGTCCCACGCCGTCAGGAGCTGCAGTGCGTCACCGATCGTGGCCTCGTCAGCGGTCACCTGGAGGAGCCGTCGAGTGATCAGGCGAGCGGGGACGCTGACGAAGTCTGATTGCAGTCTCACGCAGTCCTCCGGCGAGAATTTCCGGTCGCCCTCAAAGACCTGGGCCAGCCGCTCAGCTCTCGAGGAGGGGGACCAGTCGAACGAAATCACCTTGTCATACGCCGGGTAGTCCTCGGGCAGGTTCATCTCGTTCGCGGTGGCCAGCCAGCCCCGTTCCGGGTTGCTCGCAACCGGGAGCTCTTCCATGTCCCGGAAGCCCGCCCACTCGTAGCGCCCGTCGCCGGGAACCGGCAGCGTGCCGTTCCAGTTGGGCCGAATCGGCGTGCGCCCGGCCGGCTTCCAGCCGATGTGCCCGGACGGGTCCGCGAACAGCTGGTTCTCTGGCGGCGCGCCCCAGCGGTTCATGGCGGCCAGGAAGTCATCCCAGTTCGTCGCTCGCATGTACTCCATGCTCCCCAGATAGGGAGCCATGCCCGGCTCTAGCCAGGCCGCCCGGACGGCGAATGCGGTGTGGCGCTCGACGTCCTCGTATATGACCGGGCCGTGGCGGGTGTACCGGAGCTCGACTTCGACATCCTCGCCACCCTCGACGTGGACGATTTCACGGACCACCCGCATCGGCTCCCAGCGGTCCTGGTAGCGGTACTCCAACGGGTCGTCCGGATTCGTCCGATAGACGTACAGGTCCTCCTGGTCGATCGAGAAGATCGTCAGGCCGAAAGCGATCCGTCCGTTGTGACCGATGGAGATACCGGGCAGGGCGGGTTCGCCAGCGCCGATCACGTCCAGGCCGGGCGCGGACAGGTGCGCCAGGTAGCGCAGTGACGGGACCGACAGCGCTCGGTGGGGGTCGTTGGCCAGCAGCGGTCGGCCGGTGGTCGTCCGGTCCGGCGCGAGCACCCAGTTGTTGCTGCCCTGCAGCACCGTCTCGGGGATGCCGCCGAGGTCGGGGGGATCGATCGCCAGGCGGTAGACGCGCTGCACGTCGTCCGGGATCAGCGACAGGTCCAAGCCCTCTGGGACCACCAGGTCGACCGGCGGCTCACGGCGCCGGCGGAGATCCTCGACGCGCGGGTCGTGGTCGCGCAGGATCAGAGCGCGCGCGACCTCGGAGTCGAGGTTGGAATACAGCCCGTTGGACCGGATGCGGGCAAGGTCCTCCGGCGCCCATAGCGCTGGTGCGTAGCCCAGCTCGCGGAACTCCAGCGGCAGCAGTTCGCGGTCCTGTGAGACCAGGCGGATGTAGGCGTTGACGCCGTCGACGAACGCGGTCGCCACCCGTTGCGTGTCCGAACCGTATGACAGCCACTCCGCTTGCATGTCCCCGCGGTAGCGGAACAGCCGAGAGGCACGATCGCGCTCGACCATCGATGGGCCGAACACCTCCGCGAGCAGGCCAAGTCCTCGACGGCGCCAGAAGTCCAGCTGCCACAACCGGTCACGAGCGGCGTTGAACCCCTGCACGCGGAAGACGTCGTACAGGGTGGAGGCGTACATGTGTGGGACGCCCCAGCGGTCGATCAGGATCTCGGCCGGCCCTTCGAGACCAGCCAGGGTGTACTCCCCGTCGGTGGTCATACCATCCATCCCTTCGGAGACGGGCCGCCGTACGTGTCGCGGTTCATGAAGGACCGCGTAATACGGGCTCTTCGAACTTGAGGGGGAAATGACCCTCAGCAGACGGTGACCCGGCGGTGTCGCCGAGTGCAGGCGAACCGTACTCGGCGGCGCTGATTCTCGAGG
>NZ_FNOZ01000113.1 GCF_900107175.1 Modestobacter sp. DSM 44400
GCAGATGGCGCTGCGCTGGTGCGCCGCCGGGATGATCGAGGCAGGCAAGCAATTCCGCCGCGTCAACGGCCACCTGCACCTACCCAAGCTTCGCGCCGCGCTCGACGCCGAGATCACCGGACCTGTCGCATCGACCGTGCAAGATGAGGAGGTCGTCGCAGCCTGACGCACAACGGGCCGCCACCGAAGTTCTACGGAACTCGGGACAACCTCGTTCGTCTCCCCGGCGAAATATTTGGCCGCCGCCCGGAGGATCTCGCGCTCGGTAGCCAGCTTGGTCGCCTCGGCCTCGAGCTCGACCACCCTGGCCTCGAGCCGGGCGATCTTCTGCTCCCCGGCCTCCGGCCCCGACGGCGGCTGCAACCCGCTCGGCGGGCTGCTCACAGGGCCCCTGGTCATCGTGCCGTCTGCAGCCGTCTTCTTGCCCGTTACATGCAGGTCGACCCAGTGGCTCAGGGTGCCCCGCACGACTCCCAGATCCGCCGTGATGCCACGCAGCGTCGCGCCCGGGGTGGACTCGTACAAGTCGACGGCCTGCCGACGGAACTCCTCGGAGTAGCTCTTGCGGGCCATGGTTCTGGATCATCTCGCTTCCCCAGCAGGTGCTGGATTCGGCGTGTCCAAGAACCAGGGTCAGGGCCCCTAGGTCTCGCGGGTGTGGCTCTCCTGGCTTGTAACGGCTGGTCACCTGATGACCGTATGGGCGTGGGGGTGAGGCGGCCAACCTCGGCGAGCAGTGCAGCGCATACGAGGGCGAAGAATCGACATACCGAGACCGTTCCGCGTCGCCGTGTCCCGACGGTGCAAAGCTCTACGTCGTCACCCCCGACATGATTCAAATTGGTTCGCTGACCCGCGGCTACAACGTCCAACGGGGCGCTGACGTGAAGGTCGGTGGTGCTGATTGGCGGTCGACGAGCCGGAACGGGCCTTTTGCGGACCGGTTGCGGACTGGGTGCGGTGCGTAGCCGAACGGTGACTGCACCAAGACAGGCTTCGACGGCACCGACACCAACGGCTACCTCTCGGTGCACGCGGGTGATCGCCTACCTCGGGGCCCGGGGCCCTCAGCCTGAGGCCTCTTCGGTCTCCCCAGCCGTCCCTCCCGCGGGAGCCGTAGCATCCACGTGGTCACCGACCAGTCGGATCGGCGCCTGCCTCCGCTTGTTGAGCGTCACGCCAAAGACGTCGAACCTCTGATACCCACCGACGACGTCGTGAGCCATCTTTGGAGCGATGGACCTGGCCACGTCGACGTCTAGGAAGAGGATGCCCTCCTCCCCCTGGATGGAGTCGCCGATCAGGTTCCCGTCCGGCCCGAGAGCGAGGGAGACGGCCGGCGGAGCAGCACGGAGAACCTTCTCCACCTCCGCATCACCATCGGCACAGCCGAGAATGGTCGCCTCGTCGAGGTGGGCCGCCACGGAGAGCGCGAACACCTTGGCCTCGAAGGCGTGAGCGGCGGAGCGGACCTCGATCCAGCGGCGGTACGCCTCACCGTCGCCGCCACGCTTGAACGGCCACACAGGCGGCCAGGTCGCTATGTGCACCTGCTCCCCCTGGGCCATCAGGGCGTACCTGGCCAAGGGATTGGTGTTCTCGCCGCAGATCAGAACACCCAGCCGCCCAATGTCGGTGTCGATGACCCCGAGGCCCGCACCGTCACCGTGGGACCACACGAGTCGTTCCGCCCAGGTCGCTACGAGCTTGCGGTGATGGGAAACGAGCTTCCCCGCAGGGTCGAAGATTAGATTCGTGTTGAACAGCTGCCCCATGCTGACCGGACCGCGTTCGGTCACGCCGATGCTGAGATAGACGTCGTTGGACCGCGCGATCTGGGCGAGCCGCTCCGTGTACGACCCGGGCACCTGCACCGAGTTCGCGAACAGTTGCTCGAACTGACCGTGCTGATCGATCGGCCGCTGCACCAGGCACCAGATCGGGAAACCGGGGAGGAATCCCTCTGCGAAGGCCACCACTCGCGCGCCACCCCGAGCGGCTTCTGCCACGAGCGCGGCGACCTTGTCGACGGTCTGGTCGCGATCCAGGTAGACGGGCGAGGCGTGCACCCCAGCCATCCGGCCGGCGGGAAAGGTGTCGGCAGGCACGATGGGTCTCCTCGGGTTCGATGGCTAGCCGCTTATCCCAGTTCCTTGTGTCGCTGATCCTTTCCTAAGTAGGCGCCCACCGCGAGGCACACGCCACCGAGGGCCAACACGACGATCTGGGTGTACTCGTAAGGCATGAAGGTGCCCAGGCCCAGCATGTAGAAGGCGTAGAACGCCGGGATGATGCTGGCCAGGCTGTACCCGATGCCGTAGCCGGACGCCCTGACCGACGTCGGGAAGCTCTCCGTGATGTACGCGGTGACGACGGACCAGACCACCAGGGTCGCGATCTGCACCACGCCGAGGAGCAGCACCAGAGTGAGAAGGTCGTCACCCCCGCTGGCGACCGCCATGGCGTAGAGCGGTGGAGTCACGACGATGTTGACCACACCGAGAGCGATGAGGATCTGGCGACGCCCGTAACGCTGACCCAGGACCCCGAAGATCGGGAACAGGACGACGCCCACCAGAGCGCCGACCAGGACGACGATGTTCGTCCATCCGGCGGAGATCCCCATGGTCGTTTTCAAGACGCCCGGCACGGCGCCTGCAACAGCATTCAGGGTCAGCCACGCGCCGGTCATCACGATGAAGACCTGGCCCAGCGCGCGAGCGTTAGTACCGGAGAAGAGTTCACGCAGCGGCTTGGTCTCCCCCGCGGTCTCCTGGGCCTTGAGCCACATCTCGGACTCCGGCACGGACTTCCAGTAGTAAACGAAAACGCCCAGCGACAGGAAGAACCCGATGACGAACGGAACCCGCCAACCCCAGACCGCATACGCCGAGTCGGCCTCGCCCGCCGGGAAGATCTGCAGCGTCACGATGGTCAAGACCGTGATGCTCGCCAGCGCGAGCGGATAACCGGTGTTGATGATCGACCCGTAGAGGCCGCGTCGCGTTCTGGGGGCGTACTCCATCGCCAGCGGATTCGCGGCGGTGTACTCGCCGCCGAGGAAGATGCCGTCGGCAAGCCTCAGCAGAACGAGAAGGACGGCCGGCACCAGTCCCCAGGCCTCGTAGCCCGGAAGAATGACGATCAACCCCGTGCAGACAGTGAACCCCGCCGCGGAGATGATGGTGGTCTTCCGGCGGCCGATCCGGTCACCCAGCGGACCAAAGAACAGGGCGCCCAGAGGCCGACCGATCAGCGAGACCGCGAAGATCACGTAGAAGAGAGTCGCCTGCGCGGTGGCCGACAGATCGGGCGGCGTGAAATAGATGATGGCGGGCGCCAACGCGATGACGGGCAGATAGACGTCGTACATGTCGACGAAGAAACCGAAGGTCGCCGCCCTGAGTGCGGTCAGACCCCTCTTGCGATGGACGTCGTCGCTCTCGGGGGGACGTTCATCGGCTCCGGCCGGGACGGTGTGCACACGCTCGCTCGTCATGACTCCTGCTCCCTCTCGGTCGCGTCGAAGCGCACCCAGACTAGGACACCCATCGGAGTCGCGCCTTCCGAGATCAACCCTCCTGCCGTCCGACGCAGGTGGACGACCGGCCAGGCAGACGGGACCGTCCGGGGGACCAGCCGACATTGCGGGCGCAGCGTCCCGCGAGGCTCAGCTGCAGTAGCACTCGATCTGGATGCCATCGGGATCACGGAAGGTAATCAACCGGCTGCCCGGCAGCGCGCCGTCCTTAACGTCGGAGCAGTTGACCTGCTGGGTCGCCAACCACTGTCGCCACGTGTTGATGTCGGCCGGCGACGGAGTGCGGAACGCCAGGTGGTCCAACCCGGTCACGGTCTCGTCGAAGCCGCCGGCCGGACAGCCGTGGTGCGACAACAAGGTCAGCAGCAGCGGCATCTCGGGATGCCGCAGCGCCAGCCGCTCGAACCTCTCGTGCGGCAGCACCCCCAGCCGTTCGAAGCCGAGCACGCGCGTCTACCACTCGGCCGATCGCTCGACGTCACTGACGGTCAGGGCGATGTGGTGCAGCCCGGCGAGGCTCGGCCGCGTCTCGTGCATCCCGACTCCCGTGGCCGATCTTCGGTTGACGATAAGCTCGCTCAGAACCCGTCCGGAAGGAGTACCACACAGGCTGGACAGTTGCCTGCCGGCCCCGGGCGCGGGCCGGCTGTCGGCATGGGGCTACGACGTCGCGGGCGTCCTCGCCTACGCCCTGGCGCTCGACGCGTCGCGCACGGCGGAGTGAGCCCGGCGTGGACGCCTAGGGCCGCTCCGTTAGGCCACGTCGACCGGCTGACCGCGGACGCTGCCAGGTCCGATGCCGATGAAATCTCGCCAGCAAGCCGATCGTCCCCCGATCAACCCGCTTCCGGGAGACCGCCCTCACCGAGGTTGTCCCGGGTCTCGTGGAAGTTGAGGTGGCGG
>NZ_FNOZ01000112.1 GCF_900107175.1 Modestobacter sp. DSM 44400
GACACGTCGGCCTCCATCAGCGCGCTCATCACCTGCATCCCGGCGCCGACCGCCAGGGCCAGCAGTCCCTCCTGCATCGACTCGGCGATCTCAGCCATCGCCACGCTCACCCGCTCGGGCACGGCCACCTTGGGGGCGTCGGGTGTGTCGGTCTTGGTCTTCTGGTAGGTCTTGCTCACGGCGATCCCCTGTTCGGATGGTGTCTTGGCGGACGCCCAACACCTACCTCACGGCCGGTGCGGGCGGGGGACCGCCACCTCAAGTTCCACGAGACCCGGGACAACCTCTTGGCGAGACTTTGTGTCCGCGAATTGAAAACCACGGCCGGACAGGAGACGCCATGGCCGCCCCGACCCCCGGATACTCGATCACTCTGCGCGTCGAGACCAAGCCGTCAAGCGAGGCCACGGCCCAGCTGTCGCGGGTCGTCGTCTCTGCCGGTGGCGCGTTGACCGCTCTGGACGTGTCGGAATCGGCGCACGACCGGCTGGTCATCGACCTGTCGTGCGACGCTGTCGATGTCGCTCATGCCGGACAGATCACCGGTGCCATCGGGGCGCTGGGGGCGTTTATCGTCCGCAAGGTCTCCGACCGGACGTTCCTGCTACACCTCGGCGGCAAGGTCGAGGTGACGCCGAAGGTGTCGCTGCGCCACCGCGACGAAGGGCCTTGACCCCTGATCGTGGACACGCGATGTGTGCCTACGCGGCGGTCTGCAGCGTAGTGGTGGTCCAGCTGGTCTCGTAGTCGTTGGGGCTGATCTGGCCGCAGGCGGAGTGCCGGCGGCGGGTGTTGTAGCGGCTGGCCCAGGCGAACACTTCGCGGCGGGCCTGAGCGGGGGTGTGCCAGCCGGCCGCGCCGGCGAGGGTCTCTCGCTTGAGGGTGGCGTTGAACGACTCGGCCAGCGCGTTGTCCGCGCTGGACCCGACCGCGCCCATCGAGCGGGCCACTCCGAGCCGGTCACACAGCCCGGCGTGG
Organism: Modestobacter sp. DSM 44400; assembly: GCF_900107175.1. GTDB lineage: Bacteria > Actinomycetota > Actinomycetes > Mycobacteriales > Geodermatophilaceae > Modestobacter. The sequence goes on from NZ_FNOZ01000112.1 coordinate 979, forward strand.
GCCCGGGACGTGTACTGGGCGGCTTCAAGTGGTCGTCGCAACACCCCGATGAGCAGGGGTGTGACGATGGGACGAACAGCAGCGTGGGTTTCGACGAAGACGGGCCGACCGCCGATGCGCTCGCCGGGGCGGCCACCGCCGGGGCGTGATGTGGAGCGGGCGTTCTGGGTCAAGATCGCTGAGGGTCTGACCAGTGAGGACGCAGCGGTCGCCGTCGGGGTGTCCGGGCCGGTGGGGACGCGGTGGTTCCGGCAGCGGGGCGGCATGCCCGCCGCCGTCGGGCCAGTCCCGCCGTCGGGCAGGTATCTGTCGTTCGCTGAGCGGGAGGAGATCGCGCTGCTGCGCGCACAAGGCGGCGGCGTGCGAGATATCGCCCGCCGGATCGGCCGGGCGGCGTCGACGGTGTCGCGGGAGTTGCGGCGCAACGCCGCCACCCGCGGTGGCCGGCTGGAGTACCGCGCCTCGATCGCGCAGTGGAAGGCCGAACGGGCCGCTCGGCGTCCCAAGTCGGCCAAGCTGGTCGAGAACGACCGGCTACGCGAGTACGTGCAGGACCGGTTGTCCGGGGTGGTTCGGCGCCCGGACGGGACGCCGGCGTCCGGGCCGGACACGGCGGCGTGGAAGGGCCGGAACAAGCCGCGACGTCAAGACCGGCGGTGGGCGACGGCGTGGAGCCCGGAACAGATTGCGCACCGCCTGCCGATCGATTTCCCTGACGACGGGTCGATGCGGATCTCCCATGAGGCGATCTACTAGGCCCTTTACGTGCACGGTCGCGGCGCGCTCACCCGTGAGCTGGTCGCCTGCCTGCGCACCGGCCGGGCGCTGCGGGTGCCCCGGGCCCGATCCCGGCAGCGAGCTCACGGCCATGTCACCGCCGAGACGATGATCGGTGCCCGGCCGGCCGAGGTCGCCGCCCGGGTCGTACCCGGCCACTGGGAACGCGACCTGATCATCGGCACTGATCGGTCGGCGATCGGCACCCTGGTCGAGCGCACGACCAGGATCACCATCCTGGTGCACCTGCCACGGATGGCCGGCTACGGCATCCACCCCCGGGTGAAGAACGGGCCGGCGCTGGCCGGCTACGGCGCCCAGGCGATGCGCGAGGCGCTCGCCGCGAAGATCAGCGATCTGCCGCCGCTGCTGCGTCGTTCGCTGACCTGGGACCGCGGCAAGGAACTCGCCGCGCACGCGCAGCTGACCGCCGACACCGGTCTGGCGGTGTACTTCGCCGACCCGCACAGCCCCTGGCAGCGCGGCACGAACGAGAACACCAACGGCCTCCTGCGCCAGTACTTCCCCAAGGGCACCGATCTGTCGCGGTGGAGCTCCGCCGAACTCGACGCTGTCGCCGCAGGCCTGAACAGCAGACCCCGCAAGACCCTCGGCTGGAAGACCCCCGACGAGGCCCTCCACGAGCACGTACACTCAATCCACTAGGCAGGTGTTGCGACCACCGGTTGAGCCCGGTCTGGGCCCCGTGGTCGCTGTGGAAGATCGCCCCGGCCAGACTGCCCCGCACGCGGGCGGCCGCGGTGAGGGCGTCGGTGACCAGCTCAGTGCGCATGTGGTCAGCGATCGACCAGCCCACCAGACGGCGGGAGAAGCAGTCGATCACCGTCGCCAGGTACAGGTTCTGTCCGCCGCCGCAGGGCAGGTAGGTGATGTCCCCGACGTAGACGGTGTTTGGCGCCTGCGCGGTGAAGTCGCGTTCCAGCAGGTCAGGCACGAGCTGATCGGACGGCTCCGGGATCGTTGTGCGCACCCGGCGCCGCAGCCGGATACCGGTGATCTTGTTGGCGGCCATCACCCGGGCGACCCGCTTGTGGTTCACCCGCTCCCCGGCCGGCACGCCGTCGTTGAGCTCGGCGGTCACCCGCGGCGCCCCGTAGGCCCGGTCAGTGGCGTGCACCGCGCGGATCCGCTCGGCAAGCTCCCGGTCGGCCTGGGCGCGGGCGGCCCGCGCCGGGGCGCCGGCCTCCCAGGCGTAGAACGACGACCGGGAAATCTCCACGGTCCGGCACAGCCGCTTCACCTCGAAGGTGTGTCGGTGGTCGACGACGAACTGGAAGCGGGTCACCAGCGTGTCTCCCCGGCGAAATATTTGGCCGCCGCCCGCAGGATGTCCCGCTCGCTGTTCAGCTTCCGCTCGGACGCCTCTAGCTCAGCGATCCGGCCGCGGAGCCGGGCAAGCTCCCGAGCAGGCGTTTCCCCACCCGGCGGTGGATCGACCGGGGAGTCAAGTTGTCGGCCTCGGACGGGCACCCCTGCGGCCTTCAGCCACGTCGACAGCGTCGCGTCCATGATCTCCAGGTCTGCGGCGATGCCCACCACCGTCGCCCCCGGCGTCGACCGGTACAGCTCGACTGCGTCCCGGCGGAACTCCTCGGAGTACGTCTTCCTTGCCACCGTCTGATCTTCTCGCTTCCTCCAGGCCAGGCCTGGATTCAGCGTGTCCACGATCAGGGGTCAAGCCCCATTCGGCAGGTCGCTGAGGGCCGTCACGGCTTGATGCAGGAACGACGCGCAGCGCTGTTCGTCAATCGGGACCCGCTCGAGCCGGCGCGCCGCCATTAGCGCATCGACGGCGCGCTGCTGCGCGGTCGTCAGGGGGATCACTGCCACGGAACGTCTCCGAGGAGCGACACCGTCGGGCTGCGTCGGACCTGGGCGAGGAAGCCGCTGTGCTCCTCGAGCTCGTCGTGCGTCATGATCGTCGCGTTGACCTCACGGCCGACCTGTTCGCTGACCCGATGGCACGCTTCGTAGACCGCCATCGGGTGGGGGGCGCCCACCACCATGACGTCGATGTCGTTGAGCGCTTCACCGGGCTCGCCGCGCATCCGGGCGGCGAACGAGCCGAACAAGAATGCGGCCTGCACACCGGCGATGTCGCGCAGCCCGGCGGCCAGCAGCCGAACCGGCCCGGCAGAGACCAGCAGCAGGTTCCGGACCGGCTGGGCCAGCGGGGACTCGGGATTGGGGCGGATGAGTCGGGCCTGACCGACCCGCCGCTCGCTGATCAGCCCCGCCTCGAGCAGCCGGCGCACTTCTCGGTGCACCGTTCCGTAGGCCAGCCCGGCCCGCTCGGCGAGCTCGTTTAGGTTGAGCTCGTCCTTTCCAGACAAGAACAGCTCGGCCAGTAGGCGGGGCGGTTTCAGCCGGTGGTAGCAATCGGGCTGGTCAGGAGGTCGGTGAAGACTTCTGCTGGGGTTCGGTAGCCGAGGATACGGCGTGGTCGGTTGTTCAACTCGGCGGTGACGAGGTTGAGGTACTTCTGGTCGTCGGTGATCTCGGTGCCCTTGGGGAAGTACTCTCGGAGCAGTCCGTTGGTGTTCTCGTTGGTGCCGCGTTCCCAGGGTGAGTGGGCGTGGGCGAAGTAGACGTCGATGGCGGTGGCGAGGGTGAACGCGGCGTGCGCGGCCATCTCGGTGCCTTGGTCCCAGGTCAGTGAGGTGAGGAGCTGGGTGGGCATGT
>NZ_FNOZ01000108.1 GCF_900107175.1 Modestobacter sp. DSM 44400
ACGCAGGCCCGGATGGCAGCCCTCGCTGGTGTGCCGCGCTCGACTGTGGAGCGGATCGAGGCCGGCACCCGGCAGCCGTCGCTGCCCACGTTGGGGAAGCTGCTGGCGGCGGTCGACCTGGACATGCGGATCCGGCTGGAGGGCTATGACAACCACGATGATGTCCTGGACGCCAACTACGCGGCGATGACGCCCGAGCAGCGCGCCGCCACGGACACCGGTCACGAAGCGATGATCGCCCTGGTCGACGCCGGTCGAGCCGCGCAGCCGTGACCGACGCCGATGACCGCACCGAGCCGGCCCAGTTCGACGCGGAGCCGATCCTGGCCGTGCTGGAACGCCACGGCGTCGAGTGATCGTCGGCGGCTACGCCGCCCGGATGCACGGCTCGGCGCGGCCCACCCGCGATGTCGACGTCGCCCCGGCGACCACCGGGGAGAACCTGGACCGGCTGGCCGCCGCGCTGCGGAAGCTTGACGCGCGCATCCGCATCGACGCCGTCCCCGAGGGGCTGCCGTTCGCCACCTCGGGGGAGTCCCTGGCCGGGGTGCGGATGCTGAACTTGCAGACTCGGCACGGCGAGCTGGATCTCGCCATCCGCCCGGCCGCCTTCGAGGGCGGCTACGACGAGCTGGTCGTGCGCTCCACCCGCCGCACCGTCGGCGGGGTGCGGGTGCGGGTCGCGGCGCTCGAGGACGTCATCCGCTCCAAGGAGGCCGCCGCGCGCGACAAGGACATTCGCGCGTTGCCAGAGCTGTACCGGCCGGCCAACATCAACCGTCAGTCGGCGGCCTTCCCCGATTCATCGCAGGCAGCCGGCCATCCGGTGCCCGAGCCGGTCACCCAGCAGAGCGCATCGCCCCAGGCCGGGGTCGGTGTTCTCAGCAGCACTTGTCACCCGAGCGCGTTGTGGCTGTCGATGGATCGGCGGTGCGCACGCTGCGTGCGCGGCGCTGAAACCCCCAGATGGCCAGGACGACGGCGGCGCCCAGCATCAGGACGCTTCCGGTGACGCCGCCGAGTACGGCGCCACTTCCGGCGGTCAGGCCGGCCGCGAGGAGCAGGGGGAGACCGCAACAAACGATGGGGAGCAGGGCCAGGAGCCCGAACCACCAGCCGGAAGGGCCCGGCCGCGCTTCCTGGTCCAGAGGCTCGCCGATCTCATCGAGCGGGCGTCGCGCCGGGAGCTGGTGGTCGGTCGGTGACGGGGTGCGCTGTGTCATGAGGGTTCCTTCATGGGTGACGTTCGCGGTGTTGACAGGCGTGGCGGTGGTTCCGGTGTCGTTCAAGGACGCCGTCCGCGTAGGCCCCAGAGGGTCTCGGTGGTGGCTGCGACAGCGAGCCCGAAAACCAAGTGTGCGAGGAAGCCGCGAAGATGTGTGGCGAGCGGATAGGCACGATTGGGTGCGCTGTAGCCCAGCAGCGGGGCCATGGCCTCGTCGGCGACCAGGGACATGGCCGCGCCGGTGCCCAGGCCGGCGAGGGCCGGGTGGATGTCGCGGGTACGTCGCAGCACCCCGTACACCGGGGACCAGCTCAAGGCCAGCTCGTAGTGCATCGCCAGGGACGCACGCTCCAGTGCCCTACCGTGCAGCTCGGCCTCGAGGCTGGCGGCGATCTTCTTCGCCGCGAGCTCGTACGGCGGCCCGGGCCGGACGGCGTCCTCGTGTTGGCGGTCCTCCTCGGACTCCAGTTCATAGAGCCTCATGCTGACGGGTTCCATCGCCTTGGTGGCCAGGTATCCGGCCACTGCGGCGACGGCGAGGTCTTCGGCGACATCGGTGACGGCAGGCATGCGGTGTTCCTCTCTGGTCGTCGGGATCGGGTCGATCAGGTCGTCGGGGCTGACGGGTGGAGGAGGTCGCCGAAGGCCAGCGTCCCGGCTTCCACCGCCTCCGAGAGCGTGAGGACGAAACCGTCCAGGCCGTGCTTGCGCTGGTAGGCGAGGGCATGGTCGCTGGTGGTGAGGAGATTGATCACCGGACAGCAGGTTTCGGTGAGCCGTCCCTGACCCGACGAGCCCACGAACACCACCGCGTCAGCCGGTTGCCAGGTCCAGTGCCCGCTGCGGCTAACGGCAGTGACTTCCTCGCCTGTTAGTGCGTCGAGGGACGGATGTCGACATCGCGGCCAAGCATGGCCGCCATGCCCAGGGCGTCCACGGCACAGTTCGCGAACACGGTCGGGCCGTTGACAATGAGGACCCGGTGCGCTGTCGGGCCGGAGGCGAACGGGACCCCACCAGACACTTTCCTGCCGGAGTGGTCCAGGAACAACAGCTCCGCCTCGGTGAGCTGCTGCAGCGATGTGTCGAGGGCCAGATGAAGCTCCTTGGCCCAGTTCTGGAGCTGATCATGCGTCGGCGGCTTTCCGCTCTGGCCGAAGGCGAGCAGTGTCCGCCGGTGCAGCAGCTGCACCGGCTCGGGAAGCAACTCGCGCCCGGCTCAACAGGTTGTCCGCCGGTAGTCCGGCGGCCTCCACGAGCGTCTTCACCTGGGAAGTCATCCTGGTGCTCCATTCGTTGCGTCCTGGCCGGCCTGAGGGGCTATCCAGCCTCGTTTCGTGGTTCAGTCCTCAGTCAGAGCATGGAGCCGAGGTCTGAGCCCACCGTGGGATAGGCGGTGGTCATGGACTTCAGCTGACGGGTCGTGAGGTCGAGCTTCATCGCAAGGGCGAGGAAGTTGATCAGCTCGCCGTACTCGGGGCCCAGCAGGTGTGCCCCGACGATTCGGTCGCTGGACCGGTCGATCAGGATCTTGGCGGCGGCGGTCGTCTCACCGATCCGGTAATTGGAGTACCACCCACTGGTGTCGCTGTAGCGAACGTCGAGATCGATGCCCTCGTCCCGCGCTTCTTGTTCGAGCATCCCCACCCGCGCGAGTTCGGGAATCGTGAACACAGCGGTCGGAACACCGGCGTAGTCCGGGACTGCCGTGATGCGTTTGAGCATGTTGGACGCGGCGACCTTGCCCTCGAAGACCGCGACAGGGGTCAGCGGCATCCCCGGGGTGTTGGCTGAGTCGCCGGCGGCGTAGACCGCCGGGTTGGTCGTGCTCTGCAGGTGAGCGGCGACGTGTACGCCGCGCTCGTCCCACGCGACCCCGGCTGCATCGAGGTCCAGGCTGGACAGGTCGGGTGTTCGACCGGCGCCGTGCACGATCAGGTCGAACTCCCTGCTCTCGGCCTGCCCGGATCGTTCGACGCTGACCTGGTAGCCGGTCGGGGTCTGCTCGATCGCGGTGATCGTCGTAGAGCGCTGCAGCTCGATCCCCACCCCGGTGCCTCGGGTGATCAGGAGCTCGACGAGGTCGGGATCGAACGCCTTGAGGGGACGCGCTCCGCGGTCGACGATGACCGGGGCACTGCCGGCACGCGCCGAGATGTGGGCGAACTCGAAGGAGATGAAGCCGCCACCGACGAACATGATTCGCGGCGGGAGAATCTCCAGATCCAGGAAGTCGGTGCTGTCGACCAGGTGCTCGTGACCAGGGAATTCCAGAGGTCGCGGACGTGCACCGGTGGCGATCAGGAAATGCGTCGCGTGGTAGGGGGTGCCGTCGATCTCGATGCTGGTCTTGTCGGTGAAGCGAGCGAGACCGTGAAGGGTGTCGATGCCGTTGCCGGCGAGGCTGCCCTCCATGTTCCGGGGGACCGGATCGGTGAAGCCGTGCTTGTGCTTCATCAGGTCGGTCCAGTTGAGTGAAAGTCCCTCGTCGTCGATGCCCTTGCCGCGCATCAGCCGGGCGCTGTCGATGATCTCTGCACCACGACGCAGGATCTTCTTCGGATCACATCCGCGCAACGCGCACGTGCCGCCGTACGGCAGCGCGTCAACGATCGCAACATTCCAGCCCTGCGACGCGCACTTGTTGGCCGCGGAGACACCGGCCATGCCGGCGCCGATGACGATCAAGTCATAGCTTCGGGTCATTGCACGGTTTTGCCGACGACGGTGAGCGCTGCGCGGAGTTGCTCCACCGTGGGCGCGCCCGCCATGCCCTTTGGAGTGCGGTAGACCCGACACGACAGTCCGACCCCGGCGTCGGGCTCGGCGAAGACGTCGACGCCATCCACCAGGATGCTCGGCGAGCCGTGGAAGCCAACCCGCTCGGCTTCCTCCGGCGTGTCAACGAGATGGCGCGTCAGTGTGAGGTCGGCGCGTTCTGCGGCGATCGCCGCAAGGCGCTCGTCGGCGACCTTCCAGTTCGGGCAAGCGTCGAAGTACAGCAAGGCAACGTCCATGCGCACGACCATAAACCTTGATCCGCGGTGCAAGGTCAAGAGCTAGGGTGGAGAGATGTTGATCGGAGAACTCGCTGGCGCCGCCGGTCTGCCCAGCCAGACCATCAGGTTCTACGAGCGCAGGGGCCTCCTGCCCGAACCCGAGCGTGGTGCCAACGGGTACCGAACCTACGACGAATCCACGCTCACCCGATTGAACTTCATCCACTCTGCTCAGGCTGCGGGTCTCTCCCTCGCCGAGATCGGCAGCATCATCGATCTTCGCGACGACGGCAACGTCCCGTGCACGCATGTGGCGAGCCTGATCGACAGCAAGCTCGCCGACGTTCGTGCACGCATCAGGACCCTTGACGTTCTGGAAGCAGAACTAGAAAAGGTCATCGCACGCAGCCACCGCCTTGATCCCGCCGACTGCACCGACGCCGATATCTGCCACATTCTCGTCTGATCGAGCAGCCGAGCCGACACAGAAGGTTCAACCCGTCTCGGCCCGCGCTCAAGCGCTTTCCCTCTCATAGAAACGACTCTTGGAAGGGGTTGAGGAGTAGCCTCCGGTAATTCTGGACGTTGATCGTGAGTTCGCCCCAGATGTCGCGCCGGGCTCGGTGCTGCGAGTGGTGTCCACGCGGTTTAAGGATTCCAGCAGCCCGACTCCACCGAACTCGGGGCACCCCACAGCCTCCACTGAACCCGGGCGGTTCACCCGTGGACCCGACGCCCCGGCACCAAGCACCC
>NZ_FNOZ01000150.1 GCF_900107175.1 Modestobacter sp. DSM 44400
CCCCGCGGTGGTGAGCCATCCCAGCGCCGGGCGGGTCGGGCCACCACCCGGAAACCCGTGGCGGCCGCCGGCCGGCTCTGGCAGAGGGCACCGACATCCTCACCCCCACACCCCCGCCCCCAGCGGGGAAGCAGGGAGGACGACCGTGACCTGAGCCCCGGGCCGCCGGCCTCGACCTAGCCGACCTGGAGAACGCCCTGCTGCGCGCGGGGGTCGGTGACTACGCCGACGAGGCCGCGGTCCTGCTGTTGGTCAACTTCGGGCACCGGCTGCCGCGGCGGCAAGCCGCCGACCTGATCATCCTCGTTCTCGGCCTGGGAGGTGAGGGCCTGTGGGCGTAGATCGCCTGGCCCGACCTCGAGCCGGCCCGTGCCGCCGGAGTCATCGTCGGCCCCAGCGGCGAGCGGTGGGTGCTGCACGCAGCCGCCAGCATCGCCGAGGGCTGCCCCGTCGACCTCGGCGACCTCGCCGCGGCCCTGGCCCGCCGCGCGCTGAGGCTGGTGCTGGCCGCGATCGCGCACGCCGCGGGCAGTCACGACCACCGTGACGTCTCCTACGACCCCGACGGCGTCGCGTATTGCGGGGGCACGCTGCCGCCGGTGGTGGCGTGGCCCCCGCCGGACGCCCGGTGACGCCGCTCGAAGAAGCCACTCGAAGAAGCCGCTCGGAAGCCACGCACGCCGGCCACTCGGTGCGCGACAGCGCGCGCTCCGTGTCTGCCCTCGCCCCGGCCGCCGGAGGCCGTGGCGGCCCGCACCACGAGGCCGGCGCCGGGTCGAGGAGCAGATAAGTGCTGTGGGGGTGCCGCCGTGCCATGTGTTCGGTTGCCCAGGCTCGACGATTCCCGGCCCGGTCGCGGGGAGCGCCACCGACACCGCGCGGCAGGAGCCGGACAACCACCCAGGGCGCGGCAGGCGCGCCGAAAAGCCGTAGGCCATCAAGCCAGCAACGGGAAGCACCGAACGGAAGCGCACCACGAGGAGGAGCGATGGGATGGATGGGCCCGGTCGTGGACGACCAGGAGCATGAAGGCTGGGTGGTGCCGTTGTTCGCCGATGGCGCGCACGGCGCCGGAACCAGCAGCGCACGCGGAGTGCTACCGGAAGACGCCCGCCGACCCGACGACGGGCCGTGCACCGGCGAGCGGGTCCGGCTGACCTACCGCGACGGCTCGACCGTCGAGCACCTCTGGCAGGACGGCACCCTCATCCGCGGCGACGGGATCGTGCACGCCCACACCAGTGGCCAGGTTCACCGTGAGGTGATCGACCAGGCCGAGGAGTGGCGCCCGGACGCCGCGGTCGCCGGCTGGGCCGCCGGCCGCGCCTGCGGCTGGCGCGGCACCCCTGGACCCGGATGCCCGCACCCGAGCTGGCCGACCCCGCGGCGCGGCTGCTCGCCGTCCCCGGCCCGTGGGCCGATCTCGAGGCCGCCGACGAGAACCGGGTCATGCAGGAATGGCACGGCCACATCGCCGGGTGGCAGGCCCTCGAGGCCGTCGAGACCGCCGCGACCCGACAGGCCGCCGCCGCCCGCGCGCTCGACGTCGCGGTCCGCGCCGCGCTCGCGGCCGGGGCACCGTGGGCCGACATCGGCCGGGCCACCGGCCTGACCGGCCAGTCGGCCGCCGAGCGGTGGTCCGCCCGTGCCTGACCAGGCGACCGGTCACCCCGGACCG
>NZ_FNOZ01000107.1 GCF_900107175.1 Modestobacter sp. DSM 44400
CTGCGCCCGCCGCGGCGGACACCGGCACGAGATCTCGACCCGGCTGCACCGGTTCAACGCCTGGTGCGCCGACTCGCGCCTGCCCGAGCTCGAGCGGCTGGCCGGCACGATCGAGGCCTGGTGGCCCGAGGTGCTGGGCTTCCTGCAGACCGGCCTCACCAACGCCGGCACCGAGGCCACGAACCGGACCGTGAAGACCGCCGCGCGCACCGCCTACGGCTTCCGCAACCTCGAGAATCAGCGCCGCCGAGTACGGTTCGCCTGCACTCGGCGACACCGCCGGGTCACCGTCTGCTGAGGGTCATTTCCCCCTCAAGTTCGAAGAGCCGGCATAAGGCGGACGTCGAAAAGCGCGCTCGCGATCTGGCTGCGCTCGCCCCTTTGGCATGGCCCTTATAAGCTGGCAGCAGCCCAGCTGGCGCGAGTCACGCCTTCCTGGCCTGGGTGCACGGCCAGCGGTTGTCGTACTCCATCGGCTTCGGGCTGCCGGCCAACACCGCTGAGCTGCTGACCAAGATCCCCGAAGCCCTGTGGGAGCCGGCCTACGACGCCCACGACCAGGTCCGCGACGGCGCGTGGGTCGCCGAGCTGACCGGACTGCTCAACCTCGATCCGCCGAGGCACGGAACCGACCGATGATCAACTAGAGACGGATGCCCCTGTTGCCAGCGATGATGTGGCTTGCGACGGTCACATCGACTGACAGACAAGGGCATCCGGTAAATGCGAGTCTTCCACAAGCTCACCGCGGTTTTCGATGACCCGAACCTGATCTCGGTCGCTGGTCTGGCGCCGGTGATGGCACTGGCCGAACGCGCCGGGCTGCACGAGCTGGTCGCCGAGCACGTCACGGTCCCCGGCTCGGCCGGGGCGAACGCCGCGGTCAAGGTGTCGGCGCTGGTGGCCGGGATGGTCGCCGGCGCGGACTCGATCAGTGACCTCGACCTGCTTCGCCACGGCGGCATGGGCCGGCTGTTCGACGGGCTGCGGGCGCCGACGACGCTGGGCACGTTCCTGCGGGCGGTGTCCTTCGGGCATGTCCGGCAGTTCGACGCGGTCGCCTCCCGGCTGCTGATCGGCCTGTCGAAGGCCACGCCGGTGCTGGCCGGCGCCGGTCAGGTCACCTACGTCGATGTGGATGACACGATCCGGGAGACCCACGGCTACGCCAAGCAGGGCGCCGGCTACGGCTACTCCGGGGTCAAGGGCTTGAACGCGCTCGTCGCCACCCTCTCGACGCCGCTGACCGCGCCGGTGATCGCCGCCACCAGGCTGCGCAAGGGCGCCACGAACTCGGCCAAGGGCGCGTTCCGGCTAATCAGCGACGCGCTGGCCACCGCCCGCTCGGCCGGTGCCGGAACCGCTCCCGGCGGCATGATCACCGTTCGCGCCGACAGCGCGTTCTACAACCACAAGGTGGTGGCCGCCGCCCGCCGGAGTGGGGCCCGGTTCTCCGTCACCGCCCGGATGGACCCCGCCGTCCGGGCGGCGATCGCCGCGATCGGCGAGGACGCCTGGACCGCGATCAAGTATCCGAACGCGATCTGGGAGGAGACCGAACAGCGCTGGATCTCCGACGCCGAGGTCGCCGAGATCTCCTTCACCGCGTTCAGCTCCCGCCGCAAGAACGAACATGTCCCCGGCCGGCTGATCGTCCGCCGGGTCAAGCGCCTGAACCCCGCCACGGTGCCCGCCGGGCAGACCGCGCTGTTCAGTCAGTACCGGCATCACGCGGTGTTCACCGACTCACCGCTGTCGATGCTGGCTGCGGAGGCCGCCCACCGCGACCACGCGATCGTCGAGCAGGTCATCGCCGAACTCAAAGGCGGGGCGCTGGCCCACCTGCCCTCGGGGAAGTTCACCGCGAACGCCGCCTGGCTGGTCTGCGCGGCGATGGCGTTCAACCTCACCCGCGCCGCCGGCGCCCTGGCCGGGGCACTGCACGCCAAGGCCCGCACCGCCACCATCCGCGCCCAGCTCATCAACATCCCGGCCCGGATCGCCTCCTCGGCCCGACGACTCCGCCTGCACCTGCCCAGGGACTGGCCCTGGCAGACCGGCTACGACCAGCTGTCCACCGCCACCCTCGCACCACCGGGCACGGTCACGGCCTGACCATCCAGCCCGGCACGGGCGCGAGGAACGACCGACGTGGACGAGCCGGACAAACCGGCGACTACCGCACGCCCATCACCGGGAACCATTCCCAGAACCAAGATCACATCACTCGAGAATGCTCATCGGCGGATCGAGGCTCAACCTCACCGGCTGGCCTGCGGGGATGCGGGTGATCGCCCGCAAGGAACGCCCCCACCCCGGCGCGCAGCTACGGATCACCGACGCCGACGGCATGCGCGTCACCGCGTTCGCCACCAACACCACCCGCGGGCAGCTCGCCGACCTCGAACTACGCCACCGCCGCCGGGCGCGCGCCGAGGACCGGATCCGCTGCGCGAAAGACACCGGCCTGGCGAAACTCCCGCTGCACGACACGGCCCAGAACCGCATCTGGTGCGCCATCGTCGCCCTCGCCTGTGAGCTCACCGCCTGGATGCAGCTACTCGCCCTCACCGAGCACGCCGCCCGCCGGTGGGAACCTGAACGGCTCCGCACCAGGCTGTTCACGACCCCGGCGACCCTCGCCCGCACCGGACGACGGCGGATCCTGCACCTGGCCGACCACCACCCCTGGGCGACGGTGGTCCGCGACGGGCTCCAGCGCCTCCGCGACACCACCGCCGTGCTCACCGCACCAGCAGCCGCCCCGGGCTGACCCCCGCGACCTGACCCGACGACCCGACGACCCGAAAGATCCCACCGGACCGTGGAACCGGCGCCCACCCGAGCGACATCGGCCGATCTGTCACACCCAGATGCCATCCTGACGGCCACCGGGACCCCGATGCGCATAGAGCGCATCACGATCATGCAAGATCGAGGCTAGGACCTCAGGAGTGGCGCTCGGCCGGTTGGCGATCACCAAGCACGCCACCTGGGTGTCCGGCCGTCGGAAGGGAGATCGGGCGCCGCTACTGTCGGCTCGTGCTCGACTACCAGCCTGCCAAGACAGTCAGCCTCAAGGGCCACCCCACGCTGAACGAGAAGTGGCTGCAGGAGCGCATTGTCGCGGACACATCTCTATTGGGACTGGGAGAGCTGGCTGTAAAGGACGTCGAGCGCCGCCAGCCGCGAGCCGGTCGCCTCGACCTGCTGTTGTCAGACCCAGAGGCGGGCACTAGGTACGAGGTCGAGCTACAACTGGGGCCGACGGACGAGACGCACATCATTCGCACTATCGAGTACTGGGATTTGGAGCGCCGCCGGTACCCGCAGTATGATCACGTCGCCGTCATAGTCGCGGAGGACATCACCAGCCGGTTCCTCAACGTGATCAGCTTGTTCAACGGGTTCATCCCGCTGATCGCCATCCAACTCCGCGCCCTACAGATCGGCGAGGTGCTCACCCTCTCGGCAACCAAGGTTCTCGATCAGATGACGCTGGGTGCGGCCGATGACGAGGACGAAGCTGAGCAAGCTGTCGACCGCGCGTATTGGGAGCAGCGCGCGACCAAGAGCAGTGTCGCGCTGGCCGACAAGCTCCTCGAGGTGGTACGCGAGGTCGAGCCGAAGATGGGGCTGAAGTACAACAAGCACTACATCGGGCTAGTTCGGGACGGCGTCGCAGACAATTTTGTGTCAATGCGCCCGCGGCAGCAGCACATGATTGCGGAGTTCCGCATCCCGCGCTCAGACGAGCTCACCAGCCGACTAGAGGAACATGGCGTCGAGGCGCTTGAGTACTCAATCCGGTGGGGCCGCTACCGGATCCGCCTCACCCCAGCGGACCTCGAAGCCACGCGCGACCTCCTCCTAGAGCTCGTCCAGACGGCTCACGGGGCGGGTTGAGGTCGGGGGCAGGCAGCGCTACGTGCAGCTCCACTCCACGCCCGGAGGTCCTCCCTTCACAAGATCAGTCAGTCAGATCCCGTGGTCGCACGTCCTCGACCAACGTCTCTGGTCAGTACAGCTAGGCCAGTGGCTGGTCTCAGCTGCCAAGCTTCTTCAGGGCATCCCACGAGCCCTTGGCGTCGTTGACGTCGGACTCGGAGACCAGTAGGTAGCGCCACTTGGTGCCGACGCCCGAGTCGGCCGAGACGTGGTTGGCCCAGCGCTTGGCGGCCTCCCGCTTGGCCTGGACGTCGGCTGAGGTCATCTCCGTGTCCATCTTGACCTCGACGACCCAGTGGGTGTAGTCGATCTCGATGACGATCAGGTCGGGGTTGTACTGCTGGCCCGCCCCGTTCCAGAGGATGGGCAGGTCGCCGATGTGCAGGCGCACCCACCAGGCCACCGCCTCGACGTCGTCGACGATGTTGGCGACGGTGCGCTCGGGAGCGGAGTCGAACCAGGCGAGCGGTAACATCCCCCGGTTCCAGCCCTCGTAGGCGAGCGCCTTGGAGAAGGCGCCGTGGCGGTTGCCCGAGACGTCCTTGTCGGTGACCCGGACGGGGTCGAGAACCTTGATCTCGACGACTTCCTCGAAGCTGGGCTTGGCCATGAAGCGTCGTTGCTCGGACTCGACGAGGCGCACCAGGCGGGCGCCGGCCCGGTCGAGGTTGGCCGAGAGGACTTCGACCGCCTTGTTTCCCAGGCCCTCGAAGAAGGCGTCGAGCAAGGGGGTAAGTGCCGCTCGTTCGCTCTTGCGGGCCGGCACTGCTGACGATGCCAGCACCACCTCGGTGAGGGGTGGTGCGGCGGTCGGTCTCTGGAAAGAGCGTCGGCGTGGTGTGAGCCCCTGTGGCGTCGCTGAAGTAGATCGATCCGTACTGGAAGTCGTTGTACCAACCACCGTTGATTGTGGTGTCCCCGGACGTCGGGTAGCCCAGGATGCCATCGGGGCCGCCCAGGAGGATGTCCCGCGTTCCGTGGAACTTCGGTAGCGGCCCGTTGATCAACTAGGCGGCGTTGCTGACGGGCCCATCATGCGCGGCGGGTACGACAGTTGCAGCGGTG
>NZ_FNOZ01000105.1 GCF_900107175.1 Modestobacter sp. DSM 44400
CCGTGGCGGACCGCGACCCGCTCGGGGTTGTGCTTGCCCTTCAGGCCAGCCAACGCAGACACGTCGGCCTCCATCAGCGCGTTCATCACCTGCATCCCGGCGCCAACCGCCAGGGCCAGCAGCCCCTCCTGCATCGATTCGGCGATCTCAGCCATCGCCACGCTCACCCGCTCGGGCACGGCCACCCCGGGCGCGTCCGGTGTGTCGGTCTCGGTCTTCTGGTAGGTCTTGCTCACGGCGGTCCCCTGTTCGGATGGAGTCTTGGCGGACGCCCAACACCTACCTCACGGCCGGTGCAGGCGGGGGACCGCCACCTCAACTTCCACGAGACCCGGGACAACCTCTCGTCAACGGTCGGGAAGTAGTTCTGGGTCAACGTCTGCACATGGTGCCGAAGGGGACTAGGCACCGTGAAGTGGGAACCCACCACCGGGATTTCGCGCGGCGGGTCCGTCACTCGATCAGTTCGGGAGTGCCACCCACCGCGGCGTCGATGCGGATCGGCGGATACTTAGGCGATGGGCAATCGCTGGGTTGGGCGGAAGTCCAGTAGAGCAGCTGCTTCGTTGACTTCTCGGGCTCGTGCCATCGTCGCCTCGATGGCATCGGCCTCGATGGTCCACTCGAAGACCAGGGCGGCGTTGCGCAGTGTGTCGAGCATGGCGATCGTGGCTGCTGAGGCGACAAGGTCGGTCAGTGGGCCACCTTCGAGCTTCGTCTGGAAGCCTGTGTGCTCCTCATCGATCCTCATCACGTGCAATTCGATGCCCACATAGTTGGCCTCCAGCAGGTCAGACGCCATGTTCATCTCCGCCTGGAGGCTGCGGAATATGTCGGTTTCTTCGCTAGCCAGTAGCTCTGACGGCACTGTGAGCCCAGCAGCCTTCGCGCCCGCCTCGAACTCCGCGAGCCTGGTTGCGATCAGATCGGGATCGCTCCCAGAAGACGCGATGGTGTCCATGACGGCACGAAGTGCAACGCCGAGGCCCGGACCCTCGGGGTCGGCCATCGCTTCAAACCGGGCCGCGACAATCGTCAGGCCACGAACGACGGTTAGGGCTTCGACGGGCAGGTAGGCGCTGATCAGCGCTTGGGCGGACTGAAAGAAGGCCACGCCTTGGCCGAACATGTTGAAGGCGAACATGGAGGCGGGCGTGTGCTCGCTTTCTGATCCATTCGCAACCGACGAGTCGACCAGGGCCATGACACGCTCCAGCAGTCCGTCCGAGGGCCTCGCCGGCGCGTGCTCGATATCAACGCCCTCGTCGCTTAGCTGCACCGGCGACTGGCCGTCCTCGACCCGACTATGAACCTCCAGCTGCTCCAAGCGGAAGCCGACGTTCGGGTGCGTCCGGATGGTCATCCGGTCCTTGCTCTTCATCTGAAATGTGGAGCCCTCGCGGACCACGGCGTCGATGCCCGAGCTCCACGCGAGTCGGGGGTACAGCTCCCCCTCCATCGCAGGGTCCACTGCAGCACCGATGAGGCGCCCCCGAGCCACCTTCCGGGAGGACTGGACGTCCTTTGGCTTGATCTCCATCAGCTCGCTGGCGATCTCCGGCGCCAGTCCGAGCAGGTCGATGATCGTCTGCCGGACATGGTGGAAGGTCTTGTCGGCCGACTTCAGCGCGTGCGCGGCAACCTTGTCGAGTTCCATGAAGCCGTGCTCGAGACCGTTCCGGCCCTTCCGCGCTGCCTGATAGATCTCGTCATCGCTACGGAAGATCACTCGGCGACGCGTCTCGTGCCTAAGAGCCGTGCCCCAGGGCTTGTCGGGATCGTCCAGCGGCAGCCCGAACGACTTCGCGAGCCCCGCGTTGCCGACACCCCGGCGGACGGCCTCCTTCTTGATAACCGCATCGGTCAGAGCTTCGACTGCCATCCAGAGGTGACTGAGAGCTAGCCACTCCCCGCCGACGTACCAGTAGCGCAGTGCCATCTCGTATTGCCGAAGTGCCCGGCTGACACGGTCGCTGTCGGTGCTCAGACTGACAAAAGCCTGGGCAACCGCCTCAAGCAGATGGCGCTGAATGATGCGTCCATCCGACACCGCTCCCCGCTCGTCCGGCAGGAACGTCTCTAGAAATTCTCGCTCCTCGCGCGTCGGCGTCGAGTCGTACGCAAGGTGCACCTCTGCCGTGCCCACCAGCACATTGGCTACGAAGCCCGCGAGCGTGGTGAGAGGGCGAGCGATCGCGCCGAACTTGCCGGCTGCCTCGTCCAGAGAGCCGGTACGGCCCCGGACCTCGATAACCAACTCGCGGGGCAGCTGCTTGCTCGCCTCGTCGACCCAGCGTGTGAACGCCCGCACTTGTATGGCTTCGAGGTCGAGGTTCGGAACGTTGAGCGCTAGCTCCCATCCCTCTTCGGGCAGGAATCGAGCCGCGGAGCGAGCCCGCAGTACGACGGTTTACTCGGCGCCGTCCTCTGAGCCGCTGATCACCAATGGACCATAGGCCTGAGGTACGACATGACCGTCGTGCCTCTGACCGTGCGCGGAGATACTGGCAAGGCGCACGGGGCTGTGGGAGGTTGTCCTCGGTTAATCGCCTTAGTGGGCGCCCCGGGTGTGCTGACTGCGATCGCAATTACTTCACACCTGGGAGCCCGCTATCCAAGGGGCACGACTCGGAGAAGATGGGGGCGCGTACTTAAGTAACATCCCGAGACCAGCCGGATCGTCGCGACCCCGGACGCCCACGAGGGCTCACCCCGAGGTCCTAAATCCTACGGCTCCAGGACCGAGCAGGTGGACCCACGTCGGGTTTCCCGATGCTCGCCGAGGAGGATGACGGCATGGCCCGCCACGATGACGGGCTCAGCGAGGAGACCAAGGCAACCTCCCGCGCTGCTCGGCAGTACCTGGCGAGCCGAGGAGGCAAGTCCTGCTCCGACGGACAGATCGCCGACGCGACTGGGTACGACATCGACATCGTCCGGGACCTTCTGGCAGCGGCTTCTGTCCGGATTAGATGTCCATGAGGCCTGCTGTACCTATGGCGATCTGCTGGTCCGCCAGTCGGGCAGCAGGACCGACAGATCATCGAAGGCAGGTGTCGCGGTTGCGACAGCGGCGCCACGCCGGAGCCGGGCTTGCGTCATGCCTCACATGATGACGCAGTCCCCGGCTGTTGGAGCGCTGTGCGGGACTCAGTACCCGCGTATTGCCTGGTGGTGGGGCGGGTGGGGCTCGAACCCACGACCCAGGGATTATGAGACGCCTCAGAGGCCATCCCTGACCAGCACAAGTCGTCCTCAAAACGGCAACTGACCTGGTCATTCACCGTCGACAGCTGTTGGCTGGCCACGACTGGAAACGGGCCTTTTGTGGGCGTCGTGTGGGCGCGGTGTGGGCGCGAAGGCACTTCCGGTCCATACCCGTACCCGGTAGCGGTAGCGGTAGCCGAGGACGATCAGCATCTTCCGCGGCCCGATGCCGCAGCTGGTGAGGTCGCCGATCGGGTTCCTGGTGTCCCGAATGGACTCCCAGCCGGTCGAGGGCGCACAACGATCACGCGGCCGGGGTGCGAGAGGGCCACAGCTCGGGTGAGACCGGGTCGGTCGGTGGCGACGCCTGATTTCGTGTCCAGCCAGGTCTCGCTCGGGTGCGCCGCCAGTGCTGGTGCGGGCGTCCACTCGCCGGTCGAGGTCCTGCTCGGTCGTTGGCTCCCGCGCGTAGCCAAGGTCTATGAGCGTAGGTTGCCGATGAGGTGTCACAAGTCACTTTCGGAGGCGCCTAGTGAAACGCAGTTCTGAAACAAGGTGTGGATAACGCGCGCCTGCGGATTTGACTCTTGGGGCTGGCCGTCCGGGGAGTGTCTCGCTTCCAACGAAGTGAGAAACCTGCACCTGAACGGCCAGTTAGCGCGTCCCACCGCGATGCGCGACGAAGCTGGGAGACATGCCACTATCGGCTCGGCGCCAGGGTGTCGTCCTCACGCGGCCAGCAATCCGTGGCCAAGATTCCCGACTCGAAAGGGTCCGGGGGCCTGATCGGTCAGTATCGCGCTTCAGTCAGTCGATCCGGGGGTAAGGCAAGACATGAAACTCGCTGACCTTGTGGCCTTAATCAATCCATCGCAAACGTCGCTCCTGCTTGGCGCGGGAGCGTCTGTATCTTCGGGTGCTCCGACGGGGGCGAGTTTGGCACGTCAGTTGGCGTCTCGTCTCTCCCCACCGCCGGACGGTGGCGACTTGTCTGAGATTTGCGGAATCTACGAGAACCGGTTAGGTCGGAAAGACCTGGTCCAGGACATTCGGCAGCGCCTCAGTGGACTGCAGCCCACCCAGGGAATGCTTGCCGTCCCAGCCTTCAACTGGCGCGCTATTTACTCAACGAATTTCGATAGGCTTGTCGAGCAGGCCTATCGGCAGGCGGGTAAAGATCTCAAGGTCGTTCGATCAAATTACGAGTTCACAGTCGAAGCTGCGGCAACGCCAGTTACCGTTCTGTATAAGATGCACGGTTGCCTCACTCAAGATGCCGCTGATGGCTCTCACTCGAGGATGTTGCTCACGGAGGCCGACTATGACAGTTTTGTCGAGTATCGACAGAGCCTATTTGACAGTCTTCGTATCAATATGCTGACGGGTGACACCCTTATCGTCGGTCAGTCGCTGCGCGACGCCCACCTTAGGTCGTTGGCGAAAGACGTCGCGGCACTACGAACGCAGGGCGTCCCAGGCCGCGTCTTCCTCCTCGCCTACGAGTATGACGAAGATCGAGCGCAGCTATATGTTCAGCGAGGGATTCAGGTCGCTGGCGGAAGTCTGGAAGACCTGACGCACGCCTTGCTTGAAAAAGACTCGTCGCGTGGCCGAGTACTCCACAGCACGACCTCGGATTCGCCCGACGCCTTGCCGCCAAGTTTGGCAACGACCACCATCGACATCTCGCGACATCTCGCACGCGGCGACGCTCTCGCCCAACTCGATTCGCCTCTTCAACGGATCGCCAGCATCGTATGCTGACATTCGGGCGGGCTTAACCGGCTCTTCGCAGTTGAGGGTGTAGAGCCGGTCGGCGCGTCGGTCGCCGGATAAGGGTCGAGGTCTTCCGAAGATGGGAGTTCTGACGCTGCCCATCTGGAAGACCTCGACGTGCCCGACGCTACCTTCGCTTGCCCTGACCTGACCACGTTCGCTCGCCTGGACGGACTCGGCCTTGAAGTCGTCGGACAGCGCCTCGAACCCGACCGTGCGGTCCTGGCGTGCCGGGTCGTCGAGCCGGACCAGTGGTGCCGCCGCTGCGGCTGCGAGGGAGTGCCCCGTGACACGGTGGTTCGGCGGCTGGCGCACGAGCCGCTGGGCTGGCGCCCCACGACCTTGTTGGTCACGGTCCGC
>NZ_FNOZ01000101.1 GCF_900107175.1 Modestobacter sp. DSM 44400
ATGTCGTCCGGCGCTGCCGCACGCTGGTCGAGACCACCCCGCACACCGGGCACGCCGCCGTGGTCTCCTCCTCGGTGATCACGTGCACGACTCGGGTCCCGTCCGCGGCGCGCAGCACCTCGCGCACTCGAACTCCGGGCAGGCCGAACAGGATCGTCGTACCGTCTGAACTCACTCGTGGCCCCTCTGCTGCCGGCTCGTATCCACCGTCAGCATCGAGGGGCCACGGGCTTCTCAGCCCGAGGCCGCGATCCTCACAAGATCATGTCCTTCTTCCCCCTCAAGTTCGAAGAGCCGGCATCTGTTGGATTGGGCGGAACGCCATCTACCGGAGTCCCGTCGGCCTGTGTGAGTCTTTGCTGCTGTACGACCAAGCGGCTGATCGCTCGACCGTCGACTATCGGGCACATCTCTTGTCCTCCGGTGCAGGCCCCCACGTTTACGTCATCGACCTGGCATGGCGTCCGGAGGCGCCATTGGTGCAGGTGTGGCCCCGCCGGAACGGTATTGCTGGCGACGTACACGCCGTTCGCCGGGCCAGTCACTTCCTGGGCCGACAGTGACACTGCGCCTGAGCCCAGATCGGTGCTGACGCACTCGACCGACCGGCAGGGTGCTGCGTGGGCCGAAGTCGGCATCGCCAGGGTCACCGCGGCAAATAGCGCCGTGGTGAAGACGGCTAGTTGACGTCCCACTGGGAAAAAATCCAAGTCGAGTCGGATCTGGACCAATACAGGATTGCTCCGCAGTCGAGGCTGGCAGCGGGAGCGCTCAGTTCGGGTACGTCGACGCCCTGCTCGTTTCGCACAGTGAGTGGCGTCTGATCCATGGAAAAGGCCGTCTCGGCGGTCAGTTCGCGGACTAGAGGGGTCGACACCGAGGTGACGGTCGCTGTGCCGCCCTCGTATGAATAGCCAGACCCAGCGTCTTGCCTAATGTTTTGTATCAGGCGGTCGCACGTCTCGCAATCCTGGCTGAGTTGGTCCATGTAAGTGGGGTCCAGGCTCGTTTCGGCTGCGTTGTAGACGTCCATGTAGTAGCGGAGGAACGCATCCGCGCCTGCGGGAGTCTGCTCCCGAGCTTCGACAGGCATCGGGAGATCGGGCGGCCCCAGGGGCGGCGGGGCGTCAGAGACTGCAGTGGGCGACGCCGACGCTGACGGCAGGGTGTCGTTGGCCGGCTCCTTGCTCGAGCAGTCCCCCAGCACGACCGCCCCGACGAGCACGCCAGCAGCCACCCGCGCGAGCCGCATCCCTCGTCCTCCCATCGCCCCGGCCGTCCGTGGACAAGCAGACTACGCAGGTCAGCGCCCCGCCACCTCGCCCGTACGGGCCATCCTGTGGACAGCCTCAGCGCTCGGCGTACACCGTCAACTGCTCGCGCTTGCGGAACGCGAACTCCGTCGTCGTCTCGCCCGTCTCGCCGTCGTAGGCCACCTGCTGCGGCCCGTTGAGCAACCGCACCCGCAGCTCCGGCACCTGGAACTGCCGGTAGCTCCGACTGTGCTCACTGACTCCCAGCAACGTGGCCAGCACCGCCCGGGTCCTCCCGAACCGGAGATCCGCACGCAGGTACTGGACGTCCAGCAGGCCGTCTTCCAACCGGGGCCGCCACGCCGGCGACAGGCCGCGCGGCATGTAGCAGCCGTTCCCGATGAAGACGATCCACGCCTTGACCCGCTGCCCGTTCAGCTCCACGTCCACCGGCGACCCGCGCCGCAGCACCTGCGCAGCCGCCACTGTCAGCGCCATCCACTTGCCCATCCGCCCGGACAGCTGGTCACGTCGCCGCACCATCTCCGGGTAGCTGCCGATGCTCGCGGTGTTCAGGAACGGCGTCCCGTTGACGTCGGCCACGTCCACCCGCACCGCGGCACCCACCTCCACCGCGGTCACCGCCTCCGGCGGCGTCGCCACACCCACGTCGCGCGCGAAGTGGTTCAGCGTCCCCGCCGGGATCACCGCCAGCGGCAGCCCGAACTCCAGCGCGACCGCGGCCGCCGTGGCCACGCTCCCGTCTCCGCCGGCCACTCCCAGGGCCTTCGCCCCCGACCGGGCGGCCTTCCGCAGCAACTCGGCGACGCCGGCGTCCTCGCCGATCTCCAGCACTTCGGCCCGCGGCAGCAACTCGGCGATGTCCGCGGCCGGGTCGTAGTCCTCCCGCCCGGACCTCGGGTTCACCGCGATCATCAGCCCCTCGCCCTCGGGCAGCGCCGGCGCCGCGAACGACGTCCGCACCCGGGCCGGCGTCGTCGGCCGCACCCGCCACCAGTGCTGGGTGGCCATCGCCACCGCGCTGCCGACCGCCATCCCGGCGACGACGTCCCCCGGGTAGTGCACGCCCACGTGCACCCGGGAGTACCCGACGCCCAGCGCGATCGGCCCCACCAGCGCCCCGGCGACGGGGCTCTCCAGTGCCAGCCCGGTGGCGAACGCCGCCGCGGACGCCGAGTGCCCGCTGGGGAACGACAGCGTGTGTGGCGACCGGCGCAGCGTCCGTGTGCCCGACACCTGTGCCAGGTCCGGCCGCACCCGGCCGAAGACCCGCTTCAGGACGACGTTCACCAGCGCGCTCGACACCGCCATGGACCCGACGCCCCGCATCGCAGCCCGCCGCAAGCGCTGCGCGCTGCGCGCCGATCGCCAGGCCCAGGACCAGCCAGAGCTTGCCGTGGTCGGCGAAGGTCGACAGCCGGCGCAGCCATCCGTCCGCCCGGGTCGTGGGCAGCTCGCCCACGCGGTGGAGCAGCCGGGCGTCCCAGTGCAGCGGTGAGGGCACGGATCGGGACGCTAGTGGAGGCCGCCCCGTTCAGCTTCCCTCTCGCGGGACTCCACCCGGACGGGGCTCAGGCGCGCTGGCGGGCCCGGTACGCGGCGACCGTCGACCGGCTGGCGCAGGTGTTCGAGCAGTACCGACGGCTGGCGTTGCGCGAGGTGTCGACGTAGACGTTGCCGCAGCCCTCGGCCGAGCACACTCCCAGCCGCTGCCAGCCGTGCTGCACGACCACCTGGGACAACCCCATGGCCACCGTCGTCGTCAACTGCTCCAGCGCCCCGGCGTCCGGGCGGGCGTAGTGCAGGTGCAGCTCACCGTCGTGGTCGGTGGCGTACGGCCGGGGGGAGGCCAGCGCCAGCAGGGCGTTCAGCCGGTCCTTCACCGCCGCTTCCGAGTCGGCCAGCGCCACGGCGCGGATGAGCTCGGAGGTCTCGTCCACCCGGGCCGCCTCGGCGTCGGTCAACCGCAGCGCCGTCCCGTCGGTGAACCAGTCGTCGTGGGAGGCCACGAACGCCCGCACCCACGCCGGGTCGCCGCGGTCGCAGTTGGCCAGGTCGATGGCCAGCTCGACGGCGTTCGACCCGTAGGTGTCGTAGTCCATGTGACTCCCTACCGCTTCGTGTAGCCTCCGGAATGCGTAGGCGGTCAACCGCTGTTGGACCCCTACGATTCCCTGTCTCGTACGTCTCGAAGTGAGTTCCTCATGCGCTCGTACCTCGCCGTGTGGCGGCTTCCCTCCGCCCCGGTGCTCCTGCTCGCCGGATTCGCCGGACGACTGCCCTCCGCCATGGTGCCGCTCGCGTTGTTGCTCATGGTGCAGCAACAGACCGGTTCCTACGCGGTTGCCGGCGCCGTCTCGGCCACCTTCGGCGTCGCCACCGCGCTGATGGCCCCGGTCCTCGGCCGGCTGGCCGACCGGCGCGGCCCGCGCCGCATCCTGCTCGCCCAGGCCGCTGCCTATCCGCTGCTGCTGGCCGGCCTGGTCGCCGTCGTCCTCGTCGGCGCCCCGGCTCCTGCGCTGCTCGCCGCGGCGGCCGCCGCCGGCGTGAGCACCCCGCTGGTCTCCGGCACCGTCCGTGCGCTGTGGTCCCGCGTCGATCCCCGGGTCCGCCCCACCGCCTACGCTTTGGATGCCACCGCCACCGAGCTGGTCTTCGTGGCCGGCCCGACCCTGGTCGCGGTGCTCACCCTGATCGCCGCCCCGGCCGTCGCCGTCGCCGTCGGCGCCTCCCTCGGTGTGGTCGGCGCGCTCGGCATCGCCACCAGCCCGCCGATGCGCGCCTGGCAGCCGGCCGTCGCCGTGCGCCGCAGCCCGTTCGCCACCGTGGCTGCTCCCGGCATGCCCCGGGTCCTGCTCAGTGGGTCGGCGCTCATGCTCGGCTTCGGTGGCCTCGAGGTCGCCCTGCCGGCCTTCGCCGAGGCCGCCGGGTCGCCAGGCATGTCCGGCGTCCTGCTCGCCGTGTGGTCGTTGGGCTCGGTCGCCGGCGGTCTGTGGTTCGGCGCCCGCGTGGTCAGCGCCTCGCTGCCCCGGCAGTACCGCTGGGGCCTGCTCGGCGTCACCATCGGCCTGGTCCCGCTCGCCGCGGTCCAGAGCCCGTGGGTGCTCGGCGTCCTCCTCTTCCTGGGTGGGACGGCGATCGCCCCCACGCTGACCGTGTTGAGCACGCTGGTCGGCTCCATCGCGCCGACCTCCGCCACCACCGAGGCGTTCACCTGGCTGTCGACCGTTGCCTTCGGCGCCTCCGCCGTCGGTGCGGCCGTCGGTGGCGCGCTGATCGAGACCTCGCCCGGCGTGGCCGGCGCCCTGGTCATGGCGGCGGTCGCCGCCGGACTGGCCGTGGCGGTGACCCTGGTGCCCGGGCGTCGTCCGGTGGTCGCCGACGCGCGCCGGCGCGACATCGTCACCGCCTGAGTCACCCCTGCGGACGACGGCGCTCCCAGCGGGGCCAACCCCCGTTGGGAGTCGCCGCCGGGCGCTGGTAACCTCTCTCCTCGGTGGTTCCGGGGTGACCCGGTCCCCGGGAGGCTTCGCCTAGTCCGGTCTATGGCGCCGCACTGCTAATGCGGTTTGGGTTAATCCCCATCCCGGGTTCAAATCCCGGAGCCTCCGCGTACGACAACTGAACACGCAGTACCTGCACCCGTAGCTCAACGGATAGAGCATCTGACTACGGATCAGAAGGTTAGGGGTTCGAATCCCTTCGGGTGCACGTCTGGTTGAGACAGCGCCGCGGCCCCGCACTCTGGCGAGTGCGGGGCCGCGATGTTGTCCGGGGCGGGTTCACCCGCCACGTGACGACGGCGCCGAGGCCTCGCGGGGTCCGTCGTTGCCGGCTCGCGCAGCAGGTCCGCCAGGTGCCGGGCCTGCTCGGCAGCCTCTCGCAGGGGCGGCCTCAGAACCCCGTTCTCCACCACCTCGACGTCCAAGGCCGTGTTCCCTCTGCGAACAGCGGTACGCGAGGCCGCTCGGTGCCGGGCCGCTGGCTGCCACCTGCTCGGTGCTGGTCATTCGGGCAATTCGTCGGGAATGCTTCAGCCTCGATCCGCCGATGAGCATTCTCAAGTGATGTGATCTTGGTCGGGCGAATGGTTTCCGGGAATGGGCGTGCGGTAGTCGCCGGTCTGTCCGGCTTTTCCACGTCCGGGTCGTTCCTCGCGCCGTTGTCGGCTGGGTGGTCAGCCCGAGACCGCGCCCGGTGGTGCGAGGGTGGCGGTGAACAGCTGGTCGTAGCCGGCCTGCCAGGGCCAGTTCCGCGGCAGGTGCAGGCGTAGCCGCCGCGCCGAGGTGGCGATGCGGGCCGGCACGTTGATCAACTGGGCGCGGATCGTGGCGGTGCGGGTCTTGGCGTGCAGTGCCCCGGCCAGGGCGCCGGCGG
>NZ_FNOZ01000145.1 GCF_900107175.1 Modestobacter sp. DSM 44400
GCCAGTGCCGGACATCTGCATGTCGGCGAGGGGCATGTTGGCCAGTTCGGGATGGGCGCGTAGCGCGTCGCCCATGGTGGCGTGTCCATGCATCTTGGCCATCATCATCGACGGTTCAGTGGGGCTAGCAGATGCAGCAGTGGGAACCAGGACCATCGCGGTCGCAGCCATGATCGTCGTCGCGGTGAGCCGAAGCTTGGCCTTGGTCATCGAACACGTCCTCTCGGTACTGCCGTCTCGGCCAACTCGCTGGTCTGGTCATCTGTCACATCCCGGACGATGCCCGACTTGGCTCCGGCATACTCATCGATTACCGAGGACGGCCAAGTTGTGGCGCACGCAGCCCGTCGGGGGCCATATCGAGTCGCGGGATCCTCATGGCTCTTGGCAGTTGCGAAGCCCGGACACTGCGGTCGGGCCCACCCGCTGCGCAGCCAAGCCAGCACGGTGTCGGTGTCCCTGTGCACCGCTTGTTCCGCCCCGCCAGCTGGTCTTGGGAGGGATGAGGCGATCATCTGTCCCTGAGAAGCGGCCGATCAGCGCCGTGGTCAGTTGGTCGCCACGTGTTCCAGTGCGGCCTGGATGCGTTGTCCGGCCTCTTCGGCGATTGGGCGCAGCTGTTCGAGCTCGGGGACGGTGACCATGATCTGCGGGTCCAGGGCCTCCACGATGCTGCCGTCGCCGTCGCGGCGGACCACCACGTTGCAGGGCGGCAGCAGGCCGATCTTCCGGTCCACGTCCAGAGCACGGTGGGCCAGCTGGGGGTTGCAGGCGCCGAGGATGACGTAGTCCTCCATGTCGGCGTCCAGCTTGTTCTTCAAGGTTGCGCGGACGTCGATCTCGGTGAGCACTCCGAATCCCTGATCGGACAGTGCGGCTCTGGTGCGCTCCACCGCCTGCTCGTAGGGCAGGTCGACCCGGACGGTACGGCTGTAGTCCACGAGGAATCCTCTCTCGGCTTTGGCTTCTTTCCGCCGCGAACGGTCAGTGCGGCGGGTCACCGGCTGTGCTGGCATCGACCACTCCGGGCACCGGGGTGGTGCCGGTGAAGTCGTCTTTCATGTCGTCCACGCCGAACTGCGGGCGGGCGAACTGCAGCAGGCTCTTCTGCCGCTGCTCCCGCTTCTTCGCCACGTCGATGCCCATGGCCTCGTCGCGGTCGCGTTTGAGGGACTCCTGGCACCCTCCCTCGCAGTTGAACGACCACATCAGCTTCGGGTCGCCCAGCGGCAGGTCCATGCCCGGTTCGCCGTCGTGGCGGCCGGTGTGCCAGGTGTGCCAGGTCTTGCCGTAGGAGGTCACCAATCGCTTGAAGAACGCCTTCTCCGCCACGTCGGGGAGCCCTGGGGCGACCAGCTGACCGGAGAGCACCTCGAAGTTGTGCGGATGCCAGTAGGACCGCTCTTCCTCTGGCAGGGTGGTGAACAGCTTCTCGCTGACGATGTACTCCACCCCGATGAGGTTCGCGGTCTTGGTGTTGCCGTCGAAGAGCACGCACTGCAGCAGGTCGTCGTTGACCACCCGACAGTAGTGATGGGCCTCCATCTGCATCCCCGGCTCGCCCTTGGCGCAGTGGAACCCGACGACGTAGACGTCGAACCCCTTGAGCGGGGTGGTCTCCTGCAGCAGGTGCGCGCCCTGCTCCAGGACCGCCAGCCATGCGCCCTTGCCCTCACCGGCCGGCTGCACCGGGCTGCGCCTGTCCTTGATCAACGGATTCATGAGCTCCCGCCAGGGTTGTCCGTACATCCGGCTCTGAGATGACCGGCCATAGCAGGCGTGCCCGAGCCGAGACCGGGGCAAACCGGACAGCGAAGGTCGGCTTCGAGCGGGTGGCAAGAGGCGGGATTTCGTGGCGGATGAGGCGGGCGGCGGCAACCCGGGCAGGGCACGCGATCACCTGGCCAACGAACGCACCTACCTGGCCTGGCTGCGGACCGGCGCGAACGTCATGGTCGTGGGGCT
>NZ_FNOZ01000100.1 GCF_900107175.1 Modestobacter sp. DSM 44400
CGCCGCTGGCCGGCCGGGTCGCCCTCGCCGCCGTCCAGCGCCTGCTCACCGCCCTGGCGCCCACCCAGACCCGCGGACCCGGGCGCGGCCGGCTGCTCGCTCCGGACGGCCGCTACGAGCATGCGCCGCTGATCGTGCTCACCCTGCCCGCCGCCGACATCAGCTTCCTATGCGCCACCGCCGCCGCGCTCGGCCACCCGGGGCTGAACCCCGACATGGCCGAGCTGGTCGACGGCCACGCCGAGCGGCTCGGCAGCGGCCACCGGCAGACCGACCGCACCGAGCTGATCTCGCCGCTCGCGCGGCTGGCCGGCCTGCTCGACCTCGCCTCCACCGACGACACCAGACTGCTCACCGCCCCGCTGCGCGCCACCCCGCCCGGCACCGACTGCACGCTCAGCGACGCCGAGGAAGACGCCTACGCCCGCACCGCCGACCGCATCAACCACATGTGGGCCCACGGCTCCGGCATCGACCGCTACCTGTACTGACTGCCGGTACAGACCCGCGGCTGTGGAGAGCGGGAAGACGAGGAATGACCGTCGTTGGCAAATGCCGTTTTGGGGCTGACCAATAATGTGCCTGTTCGGGACAAAGCCTGTCCGTCCGGCACCCCGTCGCCCCGCTACGGAAGAACCTCGGGCCCTGGTCGCTTCATCGTTCCCGGACGGGTGCGAAGTTGTCGGCTCGAGCCGAGGGAGGGCGATAGCCGAGGGCGCCCGACGCGACTTGTCACCGTCTACGAGTCTGCTGCAGCCTGGCGCCTGAGCGCTACGTTTGGGAGGCGGCCGGCCAGGGCCGACCGCCAGCTGGGCTTGCGCGGGTTCGGCGGGTCACTCCCCCGTACCGGCGCCGCTGGGCCGGCATCCGTCGCCGCCGGTCGAGGGGGTGGTTGAGGGGGACGGGCCCAGGGTGCGGTCTCCGTTGCGGCATGCCGTCCGTGGGACAGCGTCTCCGCTGTGATAACCACTGTCGCGCTCAGCTCGTCGGTGACCTCCGAGTCGCTCGCCCGGTGCCGGCCCCCGGAGGCGGCCGGGGGGCCGTGTGCTGAACGAATGAGCGGCCCGGTCGCCGTCGCGGCCAGCGGCGGACGGACGTTGTCGGGTGATGCAGGCATCGGCATGGGGTCGTCGACCTCTGTCCGGGGGAGGGGACCGGCTCGAGGCGAGGCGGTCCTGCGGGGCGTGGTCGGGTTCAGCTGGACAGGTGACCGACCGTGAGCTGGAGCGGCCCCAGGTGCAGGACAAGACCGTCCCCGCCGGGAAGCCGGCGCAGCGCGGGGTTCGACCAGCGCCGGGGGGTGAAGCGGAGCTCCGCGGCCGGCGTCTGCGGCGGGGTGAGTCGGGGCGGCCGTGGGGGCCGGTCCTCCACTGGCGGCCTGACTGCCGGGGGCGCGGCCTGGCGCAGGTCCTGCAGCAGGTCGTTGTGCATGGTCCGGGAGCGGCTGCTCCGGGCAGCGGGCGAGGGGTCGGTGGTCATGGCTGGGTCCTTTCGGCGGCGGTGAGCACCTCGTCGGCGAGGGCTCGGAAGGCGACGGCGGCGGGACTGGTGGGAGCGGAGAGGATGATCGGGCGCTTGTCGAGCGTGCTGCTGGGCACTCGGCGGGACACCGGCACCCGCGTCTGCATCAGTGGCAGGCCGGTGCCCTCGAGGGCTTCCAGGACCTGGCGGGCGGCGCGTCCGGCCTTGTCCCAGGCGGTGCAGGCGGCCCCCAGGAGAACTGCGGAGGTGTTCTCGAACGCCCGTTGTTGTTCGACGAAGCCGGCCACCCGGACGACCCCGAGCGCCGAGCCGGGGTCGCTGGTGAAGACGGTGAGCACAGTGTCGGAAGCGCATAGCGCGGCCAGCGTCAGGCCGCCGAGGTCGCCGCGGGTGTCCAGGATGACGTGGTCGTACGCGGCGAGTAGCGGCCGCAGCGTTCGGCGGACACTGGTGAGCAGGCCGCCGGCGCTGGCCAGTTGCACGGCGACCGCTTCCAGCGCCGGGTGCGCAGGCAACAGGTCCAGCCCGGGCGCGACCTCGTGGCGGATGACCGCTCGGGGATCCGCCGTCGGGTCCTCCAGGCAGCGGGCCAGGCTGTCGTCATGGCCCTTGGCGACGACCCCGAACGCCCGGCCTAGGCTGTCCTGCGGATCGGTGTCGACGGCCAGCACGCGGCCCCGAGCGGCCAGGGCGACCGCCAGGTTGGCGGCGGTCGTGGTCTTGCCGACCCCGCCCTTTGACGAGCACACCGCCAGACGCATGCGGCGAAGTGTGACTGCCCGCCGTCATGTGACGGCCACGACAGGCCGGTTCCGCGAGTCCATCACGCCACACCAGCTACACCGCTCCCAACAGGCCCACGGTCCCCGAAACGACAAGCCGGCGCCGTGCGCCGCACACCTCACGCCGCAGCCTCCACGCCGCAGAGGCTCCGCAGCCGCACAGGGGCAGATATCGCCCCGACGGCTGATCACGGTGACGTCCCGCCGGCACCTGAGCCATCCGACTCCTGCCCGAGCAGGAGAGTAGCGGCCACTGGGAGAGGTTGTGTCCGCTGGCGTCGTCGGCCAAGGTCATGGCTTGCCGTCGATGGGGAGTCGGATGGTGAACGTGGTCCCGGATCCGACGGTGGCGTCGACGGTGAGGATGCCGGCGTGTCCTTCGTGGACGACGGCACGAGCTAGGGGGAGGCCTTGTCCGCTGCCGCGTCCGACGTCCTTGGTGGTGAAAAACGGATCGAAGATCTGCGCCGGCGTCGGCATCCACGCGCCGATCAAGCACCGACCCGACGGGCCGCTGCACACCGACAACCGCTGCTACAACGAGTTGATCACCGCGCTGCGCGCGCCCACCGAGCGCGTTCACGCCCTGCTCGGCCGCTGGCGTGCACTCGAGCGCGTGACCGTCTGCCCACAACGCATCACCGCAATTGCCGCCGCCGCGCTTGTCCTGACTTCACTCGACCGCGGAAACAAGTGAGAAAACCTCAGTGCGCGGGCGGCGCAGATCGGCCGCAACCTGGACCGCTACGAACGGGAGTGGACGGCGGCGCACCCTGGCGAACAACCCGGACCCGCGTTGCGGCGGGCATGGGACGCACGAGCGTGGGCCGATGGCCGCCCCGACAAGGTCACCCCGCGACCCGGCGAGGACCTGACCGCCCGATGGCTGGCCGAGCTGGGCCGGCTCGGCTACCGCCACCGCGTCGCCGCCGTCGACCTGACGCCCAGCCCCGTCGGACGGCTGGACCGTGAGCAGGCGGTGGACGTCGTGCTCTTCCGGTTGGCCGCCGCCCGCTCCGGGTGGAACCCGGCCGACATCCGCGGCGAGGTCGAACAGCTGCTCGCCGCCGAGGACATCGTGGCCGACCCGGGGGTGCGTATTGAGCTGGCCGAAGACCTCACCGCCCGGGCCCTGCAACGTTGCGTGCCGCTGCTGGATGGCGATGGCGTGCCCGAGCACATCCGCACCTGGACGTCCCAGTCGGTGCTCGACGCGGAGGCGGACCTGACCGATCGGCTGGCCGCCCGCGCCGTTCCCACCGAGGTCGGCGTCGGTGACGCCGACCTGACACCTCCGCGGCAGCTCACGGACGGCCTGGGGCGGCTGGACGCGGGGCAGGCCGCGGTGGTCGCCGTGCTGGCCGGTGACCGCCAGCTTATTGTCGTCGAGGGCGCGGCCGGTGCGGGTAAGACCACCACCCTCTTCGCGGCCCGCGAGCTGCTCGCCGGGGAAGGCCGGCGCCTGGTCGTGGTGAACGCCCACGCTGAAGGCCGCCCACGTCGCCGCCGCCGAGATCGGCCCGCTACCGGATCGGCGGCGTGGCTGGTGTTCCAGCACGGCTGGCGCTGGACCGAGGACGGCACCTGGACCCGCCTCACCGCCGGCCAGGCCGACCCGGTCACCGGCGGTGTCTACGCCGGACCTGGCGAGAGCGCCCCCTTGCGCCGCGGGGATCTGCTCGTTGTCGACGAGGCCGGCATGCTCGACCAGGACACCGCCCGCGCCCTGCTCACCGTCGCCGACGAATGTCAGGTACCGGTAGCGCTGATCGGTGACCGGCATCAGCTGGCCGCGGTCGGCCGCGGCGGCGTCCTCGACCTCGCCGCCCGCGCCGCCGACCCGGCCGCGCACCTGACACTGGAGACAGTGCACCGGTTCACCCGCACCGACCGCGCCGGCGTCACCGTTCCGGACAGCGAGTACGCAGACCTGACCCTGGCCATGCGCACCGGGGAGGACCCGGGCGCGGTCTTCGACGCCCTGGTCGCGCGCGGCCAGGTCCGGCTGCATTCCGACCCCGGCGCGTTGACCGAGGCATTGGCCGGCACCGCAGCCGCCTCCTACGCCGAGGGCGTGCGCGTGGCGGTGGTGGTCGACACCCGCGAACAGGCCGCCGAACTCAACGCCGCCGTCCGCGAGCGCTTGGTCGCCGTCGGCCGCGTCGATGACGCGGCGGTCGTGACTACGCGCGCCGGGCAGCGGATCGGGGGCGGGTCGCCACCCGCCGCAACGACCGCCAGCTGAGCGTCGCGAACCGCGACACCTGGGCCGTGGTTGCCGTCGACGGGAGAGGTGCGCTCGTTGTCACCCCCGCCGATGTCACCCCGACCGGCCGTGTTCGCGGACCTGTCACTCCGGCCGCCGTAGGGGAGCGGGTGCTGCCGCCTGACTACGTCACCGCGCATGTTGAACTGGCGTATGCCAGCACCGCCCACGGGGTGCAGGGTGACACCGTCCCGAGCCCGCACCTGGTGATCGGTGAGCACACCGGCGCCGCCGCCGCGTATGTCGGCATGACCCGCGGCCGCACTGGAAACACCGCCCACCTCTTTGCCGCCGACGAGGCCGAGGCCCGGGAGCAGTGGATCGCCGTGTTCGCCCGCGACCGCGCCGACCTCGGCCCCGCTTCCGCCGCGCAGCGAGCCGCCGAGGAGGCCGCCCGCTACGCCCAGGGCCGACCGCTGATGGAGGTCCTGGCCGACCTCCATACGGCGTGGACGGCCGAACAGCGGTGCCAGGACCGGCTCACCTTCTTGGAGCGGCAGCGGGACTCGCTGCGCCGGGTCGTCGCGCTGGAGGCCGCCCACGCCGGAGAGCTGGTGAGGCGTGACGCCGACTACCAGGCCACGGCGATCGCCGCCCAGCGAATCATGCAGCAGGCCGAATCCAGTGCAACGGTTATCGCCGCCTACGCCGACCGGACTCGCGATGCGCTGCTGGCGCGTTGGGACGGCGAACGCGACGCAGCGTCGGCGGCAGCCAAGGTCGTGCTCGACGGCCCAGGCCGGCTCGGGCTCCGACGGGCAGCGGTCGCCCGCGCCGTCGACCAGCTCACCGACTGGGCCGACCAGTGGCGCCCGCACGTTCCGTCCCTGCCCGAAATGCGGCACCAGCTCGCCCGAGTGGCTAGAGCGTGTCTGCTAACTGCGGACGCGGTGATGGATGATCATGCAGCCGAGGAGGACACCGCCGAGGTAGGTGGTGGCGTATTTGTCGTAGCGGGTGGCGATAGCGCGCCACTGCTTGAGCCGGCCGAACCCGCGTTCGACGGTGTTGCGGTCCTTGTAGAGCTCGGCATCGCAGGCCGGTGGTCGCCCACCGGCCGAGCCCTTGGCCTTGCGGCGTGCGATCTGGTCGCTGCGTTCGGGAATCGTGTGAGCGATCTTCTTCGCCCGCAGGTGCGCCCGCGTACTGGGATGGGAGTACGCCTTGTCCGCCAGCAGCCGGAACGCGCC
>NZ_FNOZ01000099.1 GCF_900107175.1 Modestobacter sp. DSM 44400
ACGTTCGCGCCGGTCCGCAGCCAGGCCAGGTAGGTGCGTTCGTTGGCCAGGTGATCGCGTGCCCTGCCCGGGTTGCCGCCCGCCTCGTCGCCGCCGTCCTCTTCTTCCTCGGCCTCGTCGCAGCATGGATCACCGTCGCCGTCCGCACCGCACACGGCGTCTTCACCGGGCACCTGCTGCGCTGACGGGCTGATGCCCCCAGGCCGGTCGCCGGCAGCTGACGATCACCTACGGGAGACACCTGCGGGATCCGGCGCTCACCGCGCCGCTGGTGAAGTTCAGCGATCAGCCGGCGATCGGCCGGCCCGGCAGCCCCCATCGGCCCGCCGATGAAAACGTGGCTGATGGCGACGACCACTCCGCCGTTCGCCCTGGGGCCTACTCCGAGCTCGACCGCGGCGGCCCGGTGTCCCGCCGGCAACGCCCACGCGCCGACCTTCCCCCGGCAGACTGGCACTTCAGCCAGGACGAGGACCACGACTGGGCATCGAGGCGACGGCGACGCTGCTGACCAGCCTGCTCATCCTCGGGGCAGGAGTCGGCCAACTGGGTGACCTCGACCGTCGGCCGGATCTGCACTGACGTCGGCCCGGTGCCGGCGTCGTCAGGGTGCTCCGGCCGCTTCGATGGCCACGCCGCCGTAGCCGTTGTCGAAGAACTCGACGAAGGCGAGGGCCTCGGGGATCGTTCCGGTGTCGTCGCTGGTGGCGGTGAGCAGCTTGGTCCTGGTGTCCCCGGCGAGGGCGTACACGTCGTAGGCGGTTCCGGGGGTGAGTCCGCGGGCGGTGACATCAACCTCGTCGAGGCCGAGGACGTTGCGGACGGTCGCCTGCCCGGTGGCGCCCGTCGGGGTGCCGGTCAACGGGTAGGTCTGCACCCGTTGGCCGAGGCCCTGATCGGTGAGTCCCTGGCTGCTGCCACCGCCGGAGCGGGCGACGTAGACCAGCGCCTGCGGGTCCTGCCCGACGGAGATCGTCTTGATGACCTTTCGCGATGCAGTGTCGATGACGTCGACAGCGTCGGATTTCTGCAGCGCGACGTAGACCCTGGTGTTGTCCGGGCTGGGCCAGATGCCGTGCGGGGCGTGGCCACTGGTCTCGATGGTGTCGACCAGTGTGGGGTCGCCGTTCCCCCGCTGGTAGACCTTGACCTCGTCGAGGCCGCCCACGGTCACCCACGCGAACGCGCCTTCCGCGGTGGTGATGAAGTTGGGGTGGTTGGTCCGCGGACCGGTGTCCAGCACGGTCTTCTCTTTCAGGGTCCGGGCGTCGACGACGGTGGTCTTGCCACTGTCGGGGTGCCCCAGCCACACCTCCCGACCATCCGGGCTGACGGCCAGGTCGGAGGAGCCGCTGAGGGTCAGCTGAACCCGGTCGGTGATCCGCTTGCTCCGGACGTCGATCACATCGAGGACCGCAGCCCGCTGGTGGTTGACGTACGCGGTCCGGCCGTCCGGGCTGAAGACCACCTTGGACGGGCCCGGGGAGGTCTCGATCCGCCGCGTCTCGCGGTCCCGGCGCAGGTCGACCACGGACACGTAGTCCTCGCCACGCACCGCCGTCCACACCTCGCGCCCGTTCGGGCTGATGAACGCCTCGTGCGGAGAACGTCCGAGATAGGTGGTGTCCACCACCGTGTTGGTGGCGGTGTCCACGATCTGGACGGCGTTGGAGCTCACGCTCACCACATCCAGGTAGCGCCCGTCACGGGAGAAGCCGAGCCCGTGGACGTTGACCTGGTCGGTGTCCACCGGGCCCAGGACGCCGTCGAGGCGACTCTCCCCCAGCGGCAGGGTGCCCAGGACCTCGTTGGTGGCCGGGTTGATCACGGTCATCGTGTTCGAACTCTGATCGGCGGTGTATATGCGGTCATCGGAAGAGATCGGCTGGGCACCGGGAAGGGCCGGTGCCTGCTCGATCCCCGTGCTCCCGTTGGCCGGCGCCACCCAGCGACCCCCCTCGGCACTCGCTGCCCCGGGCGAAGCCGGGTCGACTGCCTCATGGGCGGCGGCACTGCTGACTCCACCTGCGGTCAGCAGCACGACCGCAGCCGACGCGGCCAGGACACGATGGGATCCGAACACGATCATGTGGCACGTCCTGACGTTCGGGAGGCATTGCCTGCACCGGGGGTGCGGTCGATCTCCCGGACGACGTCCACGCCGTCCGCGATGTCCCGGCGGCCCTGGTCATCGCCCCCGGCATGCCCGCTCCGTGGTCCCGGAGTTGGCTGTGCGCACCTCGGCCACAGAACCGCTGTGGCCACGTAGATGACACCAAGCACACCGGCCGTGCGCAACCGGACCGGGTACGTCCGACCGCGGCCGACGCAACGAGGTCGATCGGCGACATCCCGGCCAGCTGCCCACTTCCCTGCACGTCGGCCCGGTGAACCGGCCGCGGCGGTTGGTCGTACACGGGGGTATGTCCGGCGGATCAGCCGCCGGGCCCACTGCAGGGAGCCCCCCGTGACCATCCACCGTTCCCGGACCACCGCCGTCCTCGCGGTCACCGCCTCCGCCCTCGCCGTCACCGCACTGACCGGGCTCACCGCCGCCTCCGCCTCGCCCGACGGGCACGGCGACCGCGCCGGTGACCGCTCGAAGCACCGTGCGGTCACCGTGGACATCGAGTCACCCAGCAACGGCGACGACGCCGGGGTCGGCGGGGCCGGCTGGTTCGTCGACCTCGACCTGGAGTACGAGGGCGGGCTCGCCGAGGCGGGCTTCACCGGTCTCCAGTTGACCGGCCCAGCCGGGCACAACAACGTCCCGCCGTTCCCGGGCACCTTCTCCACCGGCAAGGACGACCGTCTCCCCGGACTCGTCGTCCTGGTCTCCACGACCAACGCGACCCTCCCCGGGTTCTCCGGGCCGGGTACCAACCTGGCCAACCTGTTCAACCTCACCGGGGTCACCGACCGGTCCGACGACGGCAGCGCGGAGATCTGGGACACCTGGATCGTCGGTGCCCCGATCGCCGGCAAGGACGTCGACACCGTCCTCACCGTCGCCGTCGTCGATGACCTGAACCACAACGGCGTCTACGACGACGCCCCGCCTGTGGTGCCCGACGCCGACGGTGACGGCGACGTCGACCGCCACGACCTCGAAGCCCTCGGCCTGGCCTCCAACGTGGAGCGCGTGCACTTCCGGATCAACGGCGCGCCGGCCTGAACTCCGCCCACGAATGCGACGGCCCGGCCCGAACAGCCGGGCCGTCGCCGCACGAGGAGTCGAGGACCGCATGCCCGAACGCGACGACGACGGACGCCAGCTGATGACCGACCTCTGCCAGGACCACGCCGAGGTGGTCTTCAGCTTCGTGCTGCGCTACGTCGACGGAGACCGCCAGCGCGCCGAAGACGTCGTCCAGGAGACGCTGTTGCGCGTCTGGCGACACCGGGACGGCCTCGACGACCGCCGCGGCAACGTCCGTCCCTACCTGTTGACGACCGCCCGCAACGTGCTCACCGACCAGTGGCGGGCCGCCCAGCGGCGCCCCCGGCTGGTCAGCGACGAGACGACGCTGGCGGCCGCGCCCTCCGGTGAGGACATCGACGCCGCCGTCGAGGGCTGGCTGGTCGCCGAGGCCCTGCAACGTCTCACCCCGGCGCACCGGGACGTCGTCCGGGCGCTGCACTACGAGGGCCGCAGCGTCGCCGATACCGCACGGCTGCTCGGCGTTCCGGAAGGCACCGTCAAGTCACGCAGCTACTACGCCGTACGCGCACTGCGCGCGGCCTTCGAGGAGATGGGGGTCATCCGGTGACCGGCGACCACGACGACGTACGACGGCTGCTCGGCGCCTACGTCCTCGGCGGTCTGGACGATGCAGACCGACGCGCCGTCGAGGAGCATCTGCCCGGCTGCGAGCCGTGCCGGTCCGACTTGGCCCGGTCGGCGCCGTTGCCGGCCCTGTTGCGCCGGCTGCCCGTCGAGGACGCTCTCCGGGTCGATGAGCCGCTGGGGACGGGACCCCGGAGCGTGTCCGCCGCCGTCCTGCCCGGTCTGCTGGGCGAGGTCGACCGTGACCGTCACCGACACCGGCGGCGCACCGTCATGCGGACGGTCCTGGTCGCCGCGACCGTCGCGGCGCTGGCCACCGCAGGCATCACCTCCCTCCGGAACACCCAGCCCAGCGCAGTGCGGTTCGCGCTCACCGCGTCGGCGGGCGCCAGCGCAGAGGGGGACGTCGAGCTCGTCGCCAAGCCCTGGGGCACCGCGCTCACGGTGCACGTCTCCGGGCTGCCCGCGGAGGGGCCCTTCTCCCTCGAGGTCGGCGGCTCCACGCGCCAGACAGCGGAACAGGCCGCCACCTGGGGCGCCACACCCAGCGGATCGGCCGAACTCGTCGGCGCCTCGTCCCTGCCCCCCGGCGAGATCAGCACCATCAGCGTCCTCGGGCCGGACGGTGAGGTACTCGCGCACCGCTGACCCGACGACTCTCACCGCCCGGTCGAGTACGAAACACTCAACCTCGCCGCTACCGCAGCCTGGCCAACCCACCCGAAGTCCCCGGCCGATCAGGCGAAGACCATGGCCTGCACAAGTGCAAAGACCGTCCCAAGGCGCTCGCCCATCGACGCGGCGTGCTCGCAGAGCCCTCCGGCGACGTGGCAGTAGGCGTTGTGCGCCAGGGCTGCCAGCTCGCCGGCCATCAGCTGGCCCTCCACGCCGGTGCGCCGGAAGCCGGTCCACGCCTCGGCGTGCCGCCGAACAAGAAGAGCCCAGCGCCTGCAGCCCGATCAACGCCACGAGCAGTTACGCGGCCGTCACCGCGATGAGGACCTCACGATCAGGCCCTGCCGGGCCACCTGCCGCGCGTCCCCGGGCCCCGCCGCGACAGCGCACAGGGCGTCGAGCAGCCTTGCCGGGGTGGCTGCACGAGTACGACCATCCCCAACTCCACGCCGGTGAGCTTGTCCAGGCCAGCGGCACCACGACGAAGACCCTGCGCTTCTACGGGGAAGCCGGTCTCCTGCCCGCCCCGGGAACGGACCTCAGTGGGCTACCGCGACTACCGCCCTGACGTGCTCCAGCGACTCGATCTCCTCCGCCGCAGCCGCGTCGCCGGCCTGACTCTCGCCCAGATCCGCGACGTCCTCCAGGTCCGCGACGGGGGCACCGCGCCCTGCCACCACGTCCAGCAACTGCTCAGCACCGGCGTGGACACCCTCGACCGACAGATCGCCGACCTCCAGGCACTCCGCCACACCGTCGCCGAGCTCCGCGACGCGGCCACCTCGGTCGACGCCGCACACTGCGACGCAACCACGGTCTGCCGATACGTCTAGCCGGCGGCTGTGGTGGGTCAGTCCTGAGGTCGAGCGAACACCGCGCCGCCTCTGGACTGGCCGATGGGATGCCACAGGGCGGCTTGTGTCGACCCAGCTTGCCGCTCCGCACAACCACCTCACTGCGGCTGCAGTAGGTCGGGGAAGTAGTTGCCTGGGGCGTTACAGCCGGGTACTGGACGATGCACGCTCGCCAACGATCTGCGTTTACCCAGGTCCGCACAGCGTTCCGGCGGGAAGTGCTCATAATCCCTGGGTCGTGGGTTCGAGCCCCACCCGCCCCACCAGGCGATAGGCGGGTATTGAGTCCCGCACAGCGCGCCAACAGACGGAGATTCGGCTTGGGCTGTCGAGCATGCCCGCAGCCCCGTCCCCGCGTGCTGCGGGGGCCGTCGACGGCCTGGACCCCCCGAGTGGGACATCACTGCGGTGGTGAACAACAGCCGGCTGGCCTCTACGAGGGCGGTCGCGCTGTCCGGGGTGTGGGGCATGCTCACATCTTCCTTCCTTCCGGGGGGCTTGGTCGGCGAGTGGACGAGTAGGTGCGCTGG
>NZ_FNOZ01000097.1 GCF_900107175.1 Modestobacter sp. DSM 44400
ATGATCACCGGGCCGCTACCCAAGTTCCACGGAACTCGGGACATCCTCTCAGCACCTTGCGGGCAGCGCCTTGACCGCCCGCCAGGTGTCGATCAGGTCGTCGGTCCCGGGCCAGTCGGCGCGCAGGTGCAGCCACCGTTTGCGTTGCCCGCGGGTGAGGCGGGCGGGCAGGTGGAACAGCCGGTAGCGCAGCAGCTTGGGGGCTGCGTTGCGGAGTTCGCCGGCGCCGCCGTCCTCGCCCTCGGCACCCTGCTCTGGGCGGTGCAAAGCCGGCGGGCCACACCCGACCGCGCGACGAGCGCATAAACCAAAGCTCTCGGGCCCGGTAATTGGCCAGGCACCGGAGACTTTGACCGCGCCATTCCCGTAGCACGATCCCCCATCCGGACACTGAGCGGCAGGCGGCAGTGGCCCGCCCACGGGACGTCGAAGCGAAGCAGTGTCGGGGCCACTCTGCTGGGTGTCGTGGACTCTTGGGCTTGACCCGTCCCCCGAGGGCCGGCTTTAGCGTGTTGGTGAGGGAGGTGGTCCGGGGTGAGGGCTGGACAGGCAGCGGCGGCTGCGGGGGTGTCGGTCAAGGCGTTGCGCTACTACGAGGCTCTGGGGTTGGTGCGGCCGGGCCGGCGCGCCAATGGGTACCGAATCTACAGCGACGAGGACGTGCGGGCGGCCGCGGAGCTGCGGCAGCTGATGGCGCTGGGATTGACCACGCAGGAGGCCGAGCCGTTCGTGGAGTGCCTGCGGGCCGGCCACGACGCCGTCGATGACTGCGCGGAGTCCATCGCGGCGTACCAACGCAAGATCGACCAGCTCGACGGGTTGATCGACCGACTGTCCCAGGCCCGGGACCGGTTGCGTGAGCGGATGGGCCAGGCCGCGCGCCGCGGTTTCCGCACCCTGCCTGCCACAGCCGCGTCTCGAGAGGACGACGGCATGCTGCCCCGGCCGGCACTGCTGCCCGAGGGGCTGCCAGCTCCGGTGGATGACGGTGCGGCCCGGCACTTGCCGGGCCGAACGCTGCCCGGCCTGGTGCTGACCGCCACCGACGGCTCACAGGTGCGCCTGGACGGGGTGTGCGATGGCCGGTGGGTGCTGTTCGTCTATCCGTTGACCGGCGAGCCGGGCGTGGACGTTCCGCGCGGCTGGGACGAAATCCCTGGCGCTCGCGGCTGCAGCCAGGAGGCCTGCAGCTTTCGGGACAACCTGGGCCAGCTGCACGCTGCCGGGGTCGAGAAGGTGCTGGCGCTGTCGTCGGATCGGGCGCAGTACCAGCAGGATCTGGTCGCCCGACTGCACCTGCCCTACCGGCTGCTGTCCGACCCGCAGCTGCAGGTCGCCGACGCACTGAGCCTGCCGACGTTCACCACCGAGGTCCTGCCCGGCGCCGGTTCGGGCCAGCCGCAGCGGCTGTACAAGCGGCTGACGATGCTGCTGCACGGCCCACGGATCGAGCACGTCTTCTACCCGGTGTTCCCGCCAGACCGGCACGCCGACGAGGTGCTGAACTGGGTCCGCACCCACCCTGTGGTCGGCTCATGACCGGCCGCCGGTCCCGGCCAAGGCCGCGAGGCCGGCGTGTGGCG
Organism: Modestobacter sp. DSM 44400; assembly: GCF_900107175.1. GTDB lineage: Bacteria > Actinomycetota > Actinomycetes > Mycobacteriales > Geodermatophilaceae > Modestobacter. Next base: position 1,584 of record NZ_FNOZ01000097.1, read on the forward strand.
TGACCTCGCCGTGTTCGCCGCGGCGTTCGCCGTCTCCGCGGCGCTGCCCGGGCCGGACACCATGCTGCTGTTCAGCCGGGCCCTCAGCGGCGGCGCCCGCGCGGCCGGGACGGTCGCGGTCGGGCTGACCGTGGGCAAACTGGCGCTGCTGGCCGCAGCCGTCGCCGGCGTCGCTGCCGCGGCGGCCGCGCTCGGTCCGCTGTTCGCCGTCCTCAAGCTCGCCGGCGGCGCCTACCTCATCTGGCTGGCCGTGCGCCTGTGGCGCCGCGCCGGCGCCGCGCCTCCCACCTCCACCGGAAAGGCCGCGGCCGGTTCCCGACTGGCGCGGGTGGGCACCGGGTGGCGCGGCATCGGGCTGGGAGCGGCGCTGACCGTCGGCAATCCGCAGGCGCTGCTGTTCTACATCGCGGTGCTGCCCGCGGTGCTCGGCGGTCAACGGGTCGGTGCGGACGAGTACCTGCTGCTGTGCGTGGTCCTGGCAGCGGTCATGGCGGCCGTCGCGGCCGCCTACATCACTCTGGCCACCCGGGTGCGCGCCGCGCTGAGCGCCTCCCGCAAACGCGTCGCCGACCGGGTCGGCGCGGTGCTGCTCGCCCTCACCGGCGCGGTGGTGATCGCCCGGTGACGGCTCGGGCCATATGTCAGCGCGGACGGTGAGCGCCCCGGGCACACGCGACCCGCAAGCAAGAGACTCGATCACACGAGCAGGTGACAACTCCGCCGCCCGTGAGGGGATCCCTTCCCGGACACGCGGCCGCGGCCCTGGACCACATGTCGGGCAGGCTCGACCTCATGAGCGACCTGCTGCTGATGGCCGATCCCCGCGTGGCGAGCATGCCGGTGCGGGACTGCCGCGGACCGCTGGTCGACCTGCACACGATCACGTCGCTGCGGCTCGACGATCGCAAACGTGACCCGCGGGGCCACTTCGCCCGGTTGCGCCGCGGCGTCGCCGGCCGCCTCGAGGAGGCGACAACCCTGCTGCCCGAGGGGCTGTCGTTGCTGGTCATCGAGGCGTACCGGTCACCGGAGCTGCAGCAGCGTTACTTCACCGGCTACCGGGCCAAGCTCGCCGCCACTCATCCGGGCTGGACCGATCCTCAGCTCGACACCGCCGCCAGCCGCTACGTCAGCCCACCAGCCGTGGCGCCGCACTGCGCCGGCGCCGCGGTCGACCTGACCCTGTGTACCAGCGACGGGCAGGAGCTCGACATGGGCACCCGGGTCGACGCCACCCCCGAGGACAGCGGCGGCGGCTGCTACACCGAGGCGGCCAACATCAGCGGCACCGCCCGCGGCAACCGCAGCATCCTCATCCGCGCCCCGCAGGCCGTCGGCCTGGTCAACTACCCCACCGAGTGGTGGCACTGGTCCTTCGGTGACCGGTACTGGGCCACCGTCACCGGCGCCCCCGCCGCCTGCTACGGCCGACCGAGCCGTAACACCGGCAGGCGGAACCAGTCAGAGATCGATGACGGGTCGGCGTGGGCGCGCCCGCCCTGACAGGATGGGCAACCCGTCGGCAGGAGCAGGTGTTCGGCCGCGGCGAGCGTGTCGGAGGATCAGCTGCCGTGGTGAATGTGGATGTGGTCGTCATCGGCGGTGGGCTGCTTGGCCTGGCGGCGGCGCGGGCGCTTGACCGCCGCGGCCGCGAGGTGGTCGTGCTCGAGGCCGCCGGGGTGGGGCACGAACGGTCGGGCTCGAAAGGCGACGCTCGCATCTTCCGCCTGGGATACACCGACCCGCTGTACGTACAGATGGCCCAACAGGCCGAACGGCTGTGGCGGGAGCTGGAGGCCGAGACCGGTGTCGAGCTGTTGCGGACTACCGGTCAGCTGACCCTCGGCCCAGGCCGGGACAGCGTGTTGACGACGCTGCGCGCGGCCGGCGCCCCGGTCGAAGAGCTCACCGCCGAGGAGGCCGCCGAACGCTTCCCCGGGGTACGCGCCGACGGTTCGGTGATCTTCGAGCCCGCGTCGGGAGTTCTCGCGGCGGACAGGGCGCTGATCGCGCTGCGCCGCAGACTCACCGTGCACGAGCACGTGGCCGCGCGAGCGGTGCGTGACGAAGGCGACCGGGTGATGGTGGAGACGACCGCCGGGACCTGGTCGGCCGCAGTGGCGATCATCTGCGCGGGTCCGGCGACTTCCATGCTGGCTTCGCCCTCGGTTTGGCTGTCTACCTCGGCGACCCTGGAGCAGGTCGGCTACTACGCGCCCGTGGACGGCCCGCTGGACATGCCGATCGTGGTCGCCGATGGCCCGCGGCCGCTGTACGGGCTGCCGGTGGCCGCGCGGGGTTGGTACAAGCTGGGACTGCATCAGGCCGGACCGGTCGTCGACCCGGCCAGCGCCGACTACCGGGACGACCCGGGGTTGCTGTCCGAGCTCACCGCCCTCACCGAGGATTTGCTGCCCGGACTGTCCCCGGTGCTGGTCGACAGCCTTCGCTGCCTGTACGACTCCACAGCCGACGATGACTTCATCCTGGACCGGCACGGTCGCATCGTCCTTGGCGCCGGAACCTCCGGCCACGGCTTCAAGTTCGGCCCGCTACTCGGAGAGCTGCTAGCCGATCTCGCCCTTGACGTTGAGCCCCCGGTGCCACTGCAGCGGTTCGCCGCGTCCCGACTGGGCCTCCGCTGACATCATCGCGCTCGCTGCGGTCCCCGTCGGCCGCGCCCCGTCCCGCATCGCGATCCTCCAGCGGAGCTGGACATGCTGGAGCGGCATCCTTGGCCGGTGCTCGCCTGGGACCACAACGCCTACTACCACCGGCTGCTGCTGCGCCATGTGCCCGCAGGGACCGGCCGCGTGCTGGATGTCGGGTGCGGCGCCGGGTCCCTGGCGAGCAAGGCGGCTCTGCGCGCCGCGCACGTCGATGCCCTCGACCGTGACCCCGTGATGGTTCAGGCAGCCCGGCAGGTGGTGCCCACCAACGTCACCTGCGTGCTGGCCGACATCTTGGACCATCCGCTGGTTCCCGGCTCCTACGACGCAATCGTGTCCATGAGCGCCCTGCACCACCTGCCGCTGGCGCCGGCGCTGTCCCGCTTGGCCACTGCCCTGAGACCTGGCGGTGTGCTCGCTGCGGTCGCCCTCCCGCGCATCGACCTCCCTCGCGAGGTGCCCGTCGAGCTGGCCGCCACCGCCTACCATCACCTGCTCGGCGCTGCGCTCACCGTGACTGGGCATCCCCTGCGCGCGGAGGCGCCGGTCCTGCAATCGCGGCCATGCCTGTCCTCGACCCAGTCCTGACCACCCGACAGGTTCGCTACCAAGCCGCAGCGGTTCTGCCGGGAGTGACGGTGCGCCGGCTGCTGCTCTGGCGCTACCTACTCGTGTGGGAGAAGCCCGCCCACAGCACCTGACCACCTCGGCCAGTTGAGGATCTCGCTACGAGTCTGCGGCAGGCGTGGACGACGACCGCTCCTGCACAGAGCGGGCCAGCAGGCAGAACTCGTTGCCCTCGGGGTCGGCCAGGACGACCCAGCTGACATCGGGAGTCTGACCCACATCGACGCGCCGAGCACCGAGGTCCAGGAGGCGCTGCAACTCCTCGGACGTACTGATTCCGTCTGCCCGCAGGTCCAGGTGCAGCCGGTTCTTCACCGTCTTGCCCTCCGGGACCGCGAACACGTCGATCGTCGGCCAGGACCTGTCGGGTGGGGCGATGCTGATGCCGTCCTCGTCCACCTCGGTCACCCGCCAGCCCAGCACGGCGCACCAGAACTCAGCTATGGCCCGTGGCTGCTCAGCGTCGATGGCTATGACGGCAATGCGGCTGGCCATGCGGCGCATCATGACCGGTCCCGCAGCCGAGGCCCAACCACCAAGCCGTCCCGCAAGACGACCGATAGCCGAACGTCTACCGGACGCTGCAGGGCCGCACCGGCCTGCCCGTGATCTTGTCTCGAAGACCACCAGCCATCGGGACGGTGCTATGCGGTTCCCTCAGGTCCGCGTCGCCACTACGAAGCCTCCGGCGGAGGGTTCGGGTTGAATGCGTCCGTAGCTGGTTGCAACTGCTGCGCGCTCGGAGACCTCCGGGGTCCAGCCGTGCTCGGCGAGCCACCGGGTCGCGTCCGGCAGGCCGCCTTTCCACAGCTGGACGTACTGCTGCATCGCCGGCGCCTGCCAAGCCTGCGCGCGCATCGGGTCGGTCCCGAGGCTCCCGACCTCGAACGCCACGCGACTGCCCGGGGAGGACAGTGCACTCATCTCGGTGAGCAACCTCGCTGCCTCGTCCGCGCTCAGGTAGATGAGCAGCCCTTCAGCCAGCCACACTGTCGCCTCGCCGGTAGCCAGCCCGGCCTGGCGCAGCGGAGCCGCCCAGTCCTCGCGTAGATCCAAGCCGATCGCCGTGCGCTCGCAGCTCGCGGCCGCTGAGCGCTCGGTCAGGACTCGCTCCTTGAAAGCAAGCACGTCGGGCAGGTCCAGCTCGTAGAGGTGCACGCCGGCTGGCCAGGCCAGCCGGAAGGCGCGCGTGTCCAACCCCGCAGCGAGCAGCACGACCTGACGGATGCCGCCCGCCGTCGCAGCAAGCAGGTAGTCGTCGAAGAACCGCGTGCGGATGACGGCGTGGGACCAGAAGGCGGCACCCCAGGAGGCCATGCCATCGGTTCTTGTAGCCGAAGCACGCTGCTCGACCTCAAAGGTCCGTGGTGCCGCGGCCAGGAACGCCTCGGCGTAGGGATCATCGAACAACCGGTCAGGGCGCCGGCCTGCGCGCGGACCAGCGCCACACCAAGCGCGGTCTTGCCGACACCAGCCGGAAGGTCAATC
>NZ_FNOZ01000086.1 GCF_900107175.1 Modestobacter sp. DSM 44400
GGGGACCGCCACCTCAAGTTCCACGAGACCCGGGACAACCTCCCAGCCGGCCAGCACCCGCTTTGCCCTACCCGGCAACTCGGCGTGTCGCGGAAGTTGCCCGGACTCTCTCGGAAACGGTCCATGACGAGACGCCAGATGCCGTTGTCCATCCCTGTGACTCGCAGCGGTGGTTGGCACGGTTTTCACAGCGCTATGTGGCAGGGTCACCGGCCGGACCGGAATGGCGATCTTGTCCGGTACACGATCGGGTTGCGGCACAAGACCGAGTCCCCTCTACCGTCGCTGCGTGAGCGCGCCCAGACCCGACTGATCTTGGTCATGCTGGCCGACGTCGCGCGTGAGGGCGTGGAGGCGTTCCAGCGGTACGAAGCGGCCGTGCTCCCCAGGCTCGAGCGGCACAACGGTCGGCTGGAACGACGCCTGCGGACGGCGGATGGACAGGCCGAGGTGCACATCGTCTCCTTCAGGTCGCGGTCGGCGTACGAGGCCTACATCGCTGATCCAGAGCGGGCAGACCACCGCGCCCTGCTGGAGGGGGTGGCCCTGACTCAGCGGCTACTAGAGGTGACCGACGTGGGTGCAACCGCGCCTGTGCCAACCGGCGGCACCTGACGTCCCGGTAGTCGATCGTCAGCTGGGACACCGAAGGCGGTACAGGGCGAAGGGGGCGTCGTCGCGGAGCTCGTGGCTGCCGGCGACGAGGCCCGGGCGGCGAAAGTCCTGCACGTGGTGCGCCCCCAGGCGCGATGCATCACCCGTCGCGAGGCGATGCTGTGGACCTCGGTGAAGGCCACCACCTGCTGCGGGCCCAACTCATCGAAGGCGACGTGCAAGGCGGCGCGGCCGATCTCGGTGGCCAACCCGCGTCCCCAGCGCTGCTCGCGGATCGCCCAGCCGACCTCCAGCTGCCGCCGGCCGAGCAGCTCGACGTAGGACAGACCTCCGCGTCCGACGAGTCGGCTGCCTTCCCGGTCGTAGGCCAACCACTTGCCCACGCCGTCGCGCGCCCACTGCTCGGCCACCGTGGCGGCGAAGGACGCCGCCCGCTCCTCGGTCCAGGCGTCGCCGTCCCAGGCTGCGACGCCGGGGTCCTGGGGCAGCTCAAGCAGGCGGTCGGCGCTGTCTCGACCGATCGGCTCCAGCCGCAACCGCTTCGTCCACCGCTCTGCGCTGGCCATCACAGCAAAGGGCTCACCGGGGTAGCTGGGCCTCGATGAGCACGCGGGCCGAGTGCGCCACGAACATCCCGTCCCGACGGATCTGCTCGTGCAGGTCGCGCAGCCGGTCGCGGTAGCGCTCGACGGTGAAGTCCGGCACCGTCCAGATCACCTTGCGCAAGAAATAGACGACGGCGCCGACATAGAAGAACTCCACCCGCGGACGCTCCAACCGCAGGGTCGTGACCTTGAAGCCGGCGGCCCGGGCGGCCGCGCTCTCCCGGTCGGGATGGCGTGGGTGCGGCCCTGCCGGTTGAGGTCCGAGAAAGAACTCATACAGCTCACGGACGGACTCCGGTCCCACGTGCTGAGCCAGGTAGGTCCCTCCTGGACGCAACACCCGGGCGATCTCCTCCCACCAGACACTCGCCGGGTGCCGGCTGGTCACCAGGTTGAAGGCCTCATCGGCGAAGGGCAGCGGCGGCCGGTCGGGGTCGGCGACCACGACCACGCCTCGCGGGTGCAGCCGGGCGGTGGCCAGGGCGACGTTGGGCGGCCACGACTCGGTCGCCGCCATCGTCGGCGGGAGCCGCTGCGCCCCGGCCAGCACCTCGCCACCGCCGGTTTGGACGTCGAGGGCGGCACCGACCGACGCCAGGCGCTCGCTCAGCAGCCGCTGGTAGCCCCAGGAGGGCCGCTGCTCGGTCGCCCGCCCCTGCAGCCAGGAGAAATCCCACCCGGAGACGTCCGCCGACTCCGCCTCGGCGACGAGCCCATCGAAGCCCTGCAACACCTAATCATCCTCACAAGAGACATCGTGTTCCGCGGGCGCAGACCTGCACGGCAGGCTGCCGGCCCGCGTCCCGATCGCCGAAGCGTCAGCGGGACGCCGTCCCAACAGCCGATCCCCTTGTGGTGATTGCCCGCTGTACCGAACGGAGACGTTCGCGGCGTCCGGTGGCGGTTCGGGTAGCGGGCCACGAGCCGCTCAGAGGGCCAGCTTGAGTCCCTCGTGAGAGACGACGAACCCGAGCCGCTCGTAGAAGCGGTGCGCGTCGGATCGCGACTTGTCGGTTGTCAGCTGGACCAGGGCGCAACCGCGACGTCGCGACTCGTCGATGGCCCAGGCGAACATCACAGCCCCCAGCCCCCGACTGCGGTGGTCTTGCCTGACCCGCACCGCCTCGATCTGGGCACGCAGCGCACCCCGCCGGGCCAGTCCTGGGATGAAGCTCAACTGCATGGTGGCGACCACCTGGCCGCTGTCGGCGGCTACGAGCAGCAGGTGAGCCGGGTCTGCGTCCACGGCCTGGAATGCACGCAAGTAGGGCTGCAGACCCGCGGTGTCGGTGATGCGGTCGCGGGATGCGCCGAGCTCGTCCTGGACGAGCAGCTCCACGATCGCGGGCACGTCGTCCACCACCGCCTCGCGCAGCACCACTGTCGATCCCTGCAAGGGCAGCTGATCTGTAACCGTCACTTGTCGAGTATTTCCCACTGCCCGCCTCGATCGGGGTTCGGTCAGCGGCCGGCAGCGCGGTCAGTGCACGAGAGCGAGGGCGAAGCCGTCCCAGCCCTTGGTGCCGACGGTCTGCAGGGCTGTCGCCTCCAGGTGTGGGTGCTCCGCGAGCATGCGCAGGAATCGGCGCACTCCCCGGACCCGCTCGTCAGTGCTGTCCGCGTCGACCACGGCCCCGTCGCGCACGACGTTGTCCGCGACGATGAGGCTGCCCGGGCGGGTGAGCTGCAGCGCGGCGTCGAGGTAGCCGGGGTTGTTCGGCTTGTCTGCGTCGAGGAACACCAGGTCGAACGGCTCCGCGCCGGCGTCGACAAGTGCGGCGAGGGAGTCGACCGCGGGCCCGACGACGATCTCGACCCGGTCGGCGACCCCGGCGCGCTCGAGGTTCGCTCGGGCCAGCGCGGCGTACTCCGGGTCAAGCTCGAGGGTGGTCACGCGGCCGTCAGGGCCGACGGCGCGGGCGAGCCAGATCGTGGAGTAGCCAGCGAGGGTGCCGACCTCGAGGACGCAACGGGCGCCGGCCGCGCGGGCCAGCAGCGCGAGCAGCGCCCCTTGGTTCGGAGCCACCTCGTGCGGAGGCAGGCCCGCGGCGTGGCTGGCGGTGCGCGTCTGCACCAGGGCCTCGTCCTCGGCGACGAGGGTGCCGACGAAGTAGTCGTCGACCTCACGCCACAGCCGCGTCGACTCGTACACCTTTGCTGTCCCTTCACCGGCCCGGCTGTCTGGGCGAACCTAGCGACCGGCCCTCAGTCCGCCTCAGCCCGGCCGACCTGGAGGCCCGGCCATGTCCCTGGCTCGGCGCCACGAGCCTGAACCCCGAGCTGGACGGCGCGACGCGTCCTAATAGCGCCGTCCCGCAAGGGGAACGGCTATCGGGAGCGCCGCAGGTCAGCCGGGTGCACTGGCGATCTTGTCGCGATAGACCCGTCCGGTTTGGATTCCCCGCTCAGGGGCGTCATGCGGCACATGATCACCGGTCGTACCAGTTCCTTGGAAGTGAGACAGTCGCCCGCCGGTCCGGACGACGAATGAAGTGCGCAGGTCGCCAGTGTCTCAGAACTCGTCTCACAAACCTGTCTCGCGAGGGCCGTACGACTCTGACTTCTGAGACGCCAGCGGTAACGTACAGCCGTGGATCTCGGCTACGCGCGGGTCTCGACGACCAAGCAGGACCTCGACCGGCAGGTCGACGCCCTCACCGCAGCCGGCGTGGCTGCCGAGCGGATCTGGCTGGACAAGAAGTCCGGGGTCACGACCGACCGGCCCGGCCTCACCGCACTGCTGGCCTTCGCCCGCCCTGGTGACGTGATCGTGGTGCACACCCTGGACCGGCTCGGGCGCACCGTCCGGGACACCCTCAACCTGATCCACGACCTCACCGATCGCGGCGTCGGACTGCGGAACCTCGCCGACCCCATCAAGGTGGACACCGCCAATCCGGCCGATCCCATGGGGCAGCTCGCCGTGGTCCTGCTCGCGCTGTTCGCGCAGATGGAGCGCACCTACACCGTCGAACGCGCCGCCCACGCCCGCGCGGTGGCCACCGCCAACGGCCGCCGCGTCGGGCGGCCCACCGTCGTGGACCCAGACAAGCTCGCCTACGCCGCCCACCTGCGCGACCGCGGCGCCAGGATCGCCGAGATCGTCACCAAGACCGGCATCACCCGCGCCAGCCTCTACCGGCACCTGCCACCCCGAACACCCCAGCCACTCACGGCCGCCGTGGCACCCGAACAGACCGCCATCGCGCTGCCAGAACCGGGCAGCCAGCCGGCCGAGCAAGGGCCAGAGCTCCCAGTGGTCCCCAAGGTCCACCTGATCGGAAGAACAGCGCGCCACGGCGGGGACCCGCTCGAGGCCATCACCTGGCCGACCGGCTACTCCCCCACCTGCTCGGCCTGCGCGCACCCGACCACCGGCCTGGAAGAGCAGTACGCCCGCGTGCGCGGCCTCCGCGAACCCGTTGTCGTCGCCCTCGCCCAGCCCTGCGGTTGCCTCATCGACGACCACGCCGCGGCCCTGCAAGCCGGCGCCGCGACCACCTGAGACCAGTAGCCGCCCGCCAGCTCCAGCTCAGCAGCAGTGGTCAGTGGGCCGCGTCGTAGGCCTTGATGACCGAACCGGAAATCCGACCCCGCCCGGACAGCTCATGGCCGTTCTCGCGGGCCCAGGCCCGGATCGCTCCGGTGCCGTTGCGACCTGGACTCGCGGAGCTACCGGTGGTCGAGCTCCGGCCCGGCCCGCTGGCCCGGGTGCCGCTGACCTTGCGACCGGCGTCGATGAAGCGGCGCGGGTCTGCCCGCAGCTGCGTCGAGTTCTCCCCCGACAGGTCGATCTCGTAGCTCTGACCGTCCAGAGCGAAGGCCACGGTCTCCCCGCGGCCTTCCTCCAGCACCTCACCGGTCAGGTCGTCCTCGAGCAGGATCGTCGTCTTGCGAGCCACCGTGCATTCCTTACCTCTGCTTCAACCGGTCACCATCACGGTAGCCACTCCCCCACCCCCGGCCGGGAAGATCGCGACACGCCGGCTCGGCGAGGCCGAGCCTCGCGCCGGCGAGCAGCAAGCCAGCCGCCTCCCCGTCTCACATCAGATCGTGGCGGTGGTCGCCTTGGCGCCAAACGCCGAAGTCACAGGGCCGTCGGCCACGCGGGCGGGGTTGAACGCGCTCGCGGCCAGCGCCAGCCCGGGGGAGTTGACGGCGAACTTCGCGGAGGGGTAGATGAGCAAGCGGGCCGCTCTTCACATCGACGATGACCTGCTCGACGATCGCGTGATCGCGCTGGGCGGCTCGGCGGCAGCATCGACAGCGCCAGTCGGTTAAGACCGCGTGGTGGCGGGGTCGCTTCCGCGGCGGCGGCATCAGCTTGTCGCGGCAGTTGGGGCCAGGACGTTGCTCGGTGGCGGCGCCGAGCGCCCACGAGCGCACCGACACCCGAACCACCATGCGCAACGGCACCCGCGACAAGCTGGTAAGAAGAACTCACCGGTGATCTACGTGCCTAAGCTGGCCAAGGTGCCGCCGGAGGCTACATCCCCGGTGTACATATTCAGCAACGGCATCCAGCCCGAGCACCGCTTCCAGGGCGGCGTGTTCCCCACCGCACCGGGAGATCCGGGCTATTCCCCGCTGCGCGCCCTGACCCTGATCACCTGGAAGGACGGCGCCAGCCCACGCCAGCTGACCTCCGCCGCGGACCTCCTGGCGGCGCAGAAGGCGGGAGAGCTGACACTCCAGCAGACCGGGATCATCATCAACATGCCGTTCCTGCAGTGGCCCACGGGGCACCGGTAGCCACCAGCAGCCCGAGCCGGCTGCGTACACGAACACCGAGCTCACCGAGCCGCAGCATCCAACGCGCCGCTGTTCTACACCGGCATCACGCTGATCGCGTTCACCTTCCTCTGGTCAGCGCTACGACGCCGACGGCACACCTGCCACCCCGCATGGCGACGCCCCACCCACAGACCACCGCAGCAAACCTGAACCCAACGAACCCGACGAACCCGACGGCTCATCGAGCGGAAACGGTCGCGTCGGCCCCACGCGATCCGTAGCGAGATTGGCGCAAGGCTGATCGGCAAGGCCTAGCTCACATGTAGATCGGTTGCATGTTGGAGACAACCTTGTTCGCAGCCGGCAGGCGCGTTACCTGCGGCTGCCGTCCTCTTCGCCGGTTGGTCCGGGCTCGCCCTCAACATCGTTGACGAAGCCGGCGACGCCTTGCTCCAAGGCGGTGATCCGCAGCCGTAGTCCCTGCAGCTCTACCAGCAGCCGCCGACAGTCCTCGAGGGGCATGCACGCATCTGCCTCAGGCATTGCTCACCGGATGGGACATCAGGCGCAACCGCAGGCGCATCCGGCGTCGCTGCAGCCGCAGCTGCAACCCGAATCACTGCCGCATCCACAACTACACCGACAGGTGGCTCTGGTATTGCCCTTTGCCGATTCACTGGCTCCCTTCTGCTCGTTGGCCGGGCCACAGCAGTCGCAGCTGCACACCTGGTGTTCGACGAGCTCTTCGGAAGCGGTCATGCGGTTCTCCTCTGGCGTCGTGGCAGCCTGAATGTGATGGATGGCGGGTCTCCCCCATTGCCGGCGACCGGCTGTGTCGACGGCGAGACCGAGCCCAGGGTCGGAGTGGCGGCACATCGCTACCCCGACCCTGGTTCGGCTCAACCGCGCAGCTCGACGAGCTGCCGGTCGATCTGTGCCTTGGCCTGCTCGAGCTCGGCGATCCTCTCCTCGACTGAGGTGGTCGGCGAGGTCGTACCGCAGCCGCAGCTGCCGTCGCAACCGCAGCCACAACTCCCACCGCTGTTGTGGGCCATCAAGTTTTCCGTGCTCGTGTCCATGGTGATCCTCCTATCGTTGATTCTTGTCTTCTTCACTGCCTGGGCGGTGCACTATCCAGGCAGCCGCAGAAGGCGGTGCCAGGCCTCTGGCACCCGCAGCCGGCGTCCCGTCCGGCGCGGAAGGCCTCCAGCCGCTCGCGGAACGCGACCAACCCGGCGAGCTGGACGTCGATCTCGGCGATCTTCTCCTCCAGCAGCCGATCCAGCTCCGGCACTACTTCACCGCAGCAGCCCCGCTCGGCCGCGGCCATCAGCCCCCGAATGTCCTCCAAGGACAACCCCAGGCCCTTGGCCTGCCGGACGAACCGCAGCTTGCCCTGCTCCTCCGGTCCGTACAGACGGTAGCCCGCGCCGCTGCGGGACCGGGGGGACACCAAGCCGATGCGGTCGTAGTAGCGCACCGTGCGTTCGGGCAGCCCCACCTGATCGGCGACCTGCTTGACCGTGCGTTCCACCCCACCGACGCTAAGCCTGACACCCAGGTGTCAGGTCAAGCTGACCGGGACACTAACGACCGGGCGGCCTGCAGGATTTGCTCGCGGCGGGCGCCGCGGATCGTGGGCTCGATCAGGACCGAGGTGTAGGTGCAGCTCTGGGTCGGTGCCCGCCACAACAGCGCCGCGCCGGTGCCGGCGGCGGCCCCCCAGGCGGTGAAGGAGTAGAAGTTCCGGTCGGCGGTCAGCAGCTCGTCGGGGTTCAACCGCGGAGAGAGCCGGCCGGCGAGAGTCTTCTCCCCAACCGAGTAGGCATCGACCTCGGCGGCCAGGAACGCGTGGGTGCCGCACTCGGCCATCGCCACCACCTCGCCTTGGGATAGGCCGAGCGGTTGGCCCCGGAGCCGGCGTACCCGAACTGGTCGGCGTTGGCCGAGGTGTCGGGCACGTCGACGTCGAACCCGTCGATGGCCGACGACCGGCTCGGCCACCGGGCACCGCCACCGCCTCGAACACCTCGGCCAACAACGCAGAGCCCAACCGCTTGCGGGCCTGAATGATCGCACTGGCCGTCGGCACCGACCACCCCGCGTCCCAGCATCCCCACCGGTCCAGCGACCCGGTGACCTTGGTCACGACCTCCTCGTAGTCATCGTCGGGGGACAGGCACAGCCCCATCGTCAAATACGCCCGTCACGTGCGCCGGCAGCTTGCCGTCTGACCGCTTCGCCTCGACCCCGCACGCCGCCACCGCCTCGTCGACGGCCTCACGGGGAACCGCGGTGACCAAGACACCCAACGACACCTGATCCTGGATCCACCGTCGATCTTGGTCGGCCCAGCCAGGTCGTGACTTGATCTTGACTGGCTGACGTGGGTATGGCTGAGCCGCCGGTCTGTCCGGCTCTTCCACTGGTCCCGCGAGTCCGGTGATCCCCGCTACATCCTCGACCTGCTCGCCCGCGTCGTCACCGTCTTCCCTGGAGACCATGCGAATCGTCGACGCACTGGCCGTGCCTGGACATCCAGCCGAGCCCAGCCCTAACGACGAGCGCCTGACGCCCCGCTCCGCGGGTGTCGCGTGGCCTGGGCCGACGTTCGGAGACCACGGCGCGGACACCCCCGGTCGGTCGAGCCAGCGCCGCAGGTCAGACGCGGATGCGGAGGGACCCGGAGATAAAGGACGTTATGTGGCTCTTCGAACTTGAGGGGGAAGAAGGACATGATCTTGTGAGGATCGCGGCCTCGGAGGTTGTCCCGAGTTCCGTAGAACTTCGGTGGCGG
>NZ_FNOZ01000156.1 GCF_900107175.1 Modestobacter sp. DSM 44400
CGCCGGGTCACCGTCTGCTGAGGGTCATTTCCCCCTCAAGTTCGAAGAGCCCCTTTATGTCTTGTTTCATAGCGCCGTGTACCGGCATGACGGCCGCACATTCATCGCCCAGCGGGAGCCGCTTGCTCCCCTGGCGGTCAGCGACCGAGCGGAGGTCGGGCGACAGGACTGGGCTCGGCCACTGGCCCGCGTGAGGGCCAGCGGACCGCGGGCCTCGTCACTCGCGAAATGAGGCACTCGGCGGGACCCGCTGACGGGCCGGCCCTAAAAGTTTCTGACGGACGAGTGCCAGCAAGGCGCTGCGCCCCCAGCCATCTTGCCAGCATAGGCCGAGCCCACTTTTACACCGGCTTGGTCGGGCTGTCGTTCTCGCGCAAATAGTCGCTGTTCAGATAGAGCACCTTGCGCGGGCGCCTGTCGCTTGACCAGTCATCGGCTGCCACTACAGCAACGTCCGACCTAATCAGTCTCAGCCGTTCCAGTTCCGCTACTCCCCGCTGCCAAGTGTCGTCACTCATCGCAAACCGCTGCCGCTCCCACACCGAGACATGCACCGGGTCGCTATCAGCTTTCGACACGAACATCAGCCGGAGACACACGTAGACGTACAGGGCGCGCGCTGTCATCACGTTGATCCAGCCGCGTGACCACAACTCGAGCGGCAGAGTGATGTAGGGCGCTTGCAGGGGCCCCGGAGGTGGCACGACCGTGAACACTGGCCCGCGCCCATGCTCGACACGCCGCTTGATCAGGGGGCCGTCCGGAGACTCGTCGCGCTCCAGCATCGCGAGAGCCCGCTTCACACGTCGCGTCCCTGCTCCCGGCGCGGGGTTGGTCCCACTGCGCTCCTCAAACCCGAACAGGTTCGCCCAGAACGCGTCGTTTATGTCCCGGAACAGCTCATGCGGCGGTTTGCGGGTGAGCAGTACCAAGGTCAAATACAGCTTCAACGCAGCCTCACCCCGGACGAACAGCCGCGACAGAGGCGTGGAGGTCTGAGCCGCCTCGCTGATCCGGGCGAAACTCGCCGGGATCTGCACCGTGCTGCGACGTCCGGAGTTGCGGACGACGTCGGCAAGAAGCCGTTTCGCAGTCACCGTGACCACACCCATCGGGCTCTCCGATCCATGTCGCCCAAGTACTTGACCATGTCAGCGGCGCTCGCTGCAGTCAGGGGGTCATGGAGTATTGGGGTATTGAGCTCGGGCATCGTTGCAGGTCAGGTTACGCGACAGAGGCGCCAAAAGCGACGAACGCAAACGCAAGAACGGCAGCGGGGCACCGCTCATTTGGCGGTTCGGGGCCGCTGGCAACGCGCTTAAGGGCTGCTGCGACGGGTCTTCTGCTTCGTTGCAGGGCTGTCGTGCGGAGGTCAACCTTGCGTGCAGGGGACAGGTAAGGACCCGCCGGGGGTGCATCTCCGACGGGCCCTTCACCTACTGACTAGAGCGTGTCTGCTAACTGCGGACGCGGTGATGGATGATCATGCAGCCGAGGAGGACACCGCCGAGGTAGGTGGTGGCGTATTTGTCG
>NZ_FNOZ01000040.1 GCF_900107175.1 Modestobacter sp. DSM 44400
TGCTCATCGCGCTCAGGGGCTGCGGCGCGCACCGCGGCGAACATCCGCACGTAGGTGCCGTCGTCAGACCAGCGACGGTGGCGTTCCCACACCGATTGCCACGCCCCGAAGTGATCGGGCAGGTCACGCCACGGCGACCCGGTGCGGTACCGCCAGATGATCGCCTCGAGCGTCAGTCGGTGGTCATTCCACGGCCGGCCCTGATGACCGCCGGCAGGCAGCACCGGCTGGATCAACTCCCACAACTCGTCCGGGATCTCGTCGGTACGCAACATTCGTCCAGCGTCGCCCACCAACCCGCCAATCTTTGGCAGACACGCTCTAGTCAGCGGCGCTGTGCTGCCAGCCGTCCCCGTGCTCCCGCAGGGGCGCCGGGGCCGGGCCGCCCCGCCCCCGGCCGAGCACAGCGGCAGAGGGCAGGATGGGGGCATGACTGCACCAGGCACAGGCGGGCAGCGCCCCCAGCAGGTCCTCGTCGTGGGCCCCGACGGGCAGCCGGTCGGGTCGATGCCCTTCCCCGCGGACGGCGAGGGCTCCGAGGACGGCGCCGCCGGGATCGGCGACCTCGTCGAGCAGCCGGCCAAGGTCATGCGCATCGGCACGATGATCAAGCAGCTGCTCGAGGAGGTCCGGGCCGCGCCGCTGGACGACGCGAGCCGTAACCGGCTGCGCGACATCCACGCCGCCTCGATCAAGGAGCTGGAGGAGGGCCTGGCGCCCGAGCTGCGGGACGAGCTGGACCGGATCACGTTGCCGTTCAGCGAGGGCGAGACCCCCTCGGACGCCGAGCTGCGGATCGTCCAGGCGCAGCTGGTCGGCTGGCTCGAGGGCGTCTTCCACGGCATCCAGACCGCGCTGTTCGCCCAGCAGATGGCCGCCCGGGCGCAGCTGGAGGAGATGCGCCGCCGGGCGCTGCCCAGCGGCTCGTCGAACGGGCAGCCCGGCGCGGACATCCGCCCCGGTGGCGGTCAGTACCTCTGACCGCCGCCCGGGGCGGCCGGCAGCGGGGTGTCCTCCGGTCGGGTGGACCGGTGAGCGTCTCGTCGTCCTGACCGGGCAGTCCGGCGCGGACGGCCGCCGGTACCGCTGAGCCGGCGGGCTCCTCAGCCCAGGGGTAGGCCCTTGACCACCCGGGCCGCCGTCCGTCCGGCCCGCCGCCAGTCCGCCGGGGTGCCGTCGAGGCCGGTGGTGGCCGCCGGGCCGCGCTCGGGCAGCTTGCCGTGGTGCACGGCCGCCGCACCCGAGGCGTCGAGCCCGATCCCGACGTCCAGCCGGGACGCCTGCGCAGCGGCGTGTGCGAGGGCGGTGGCGTCCCCGCCGTCGGGGGCGTCCACCACCTCGGTCGGCACGCCCTCCTCCTCCGCCCCCGCGCACACCTGGCGCAGCACGGCCGGCGGGGTCCCCGGGTGCCGGTACACCAGCACCGCCGGGCGTTCCGCCGACCCGGTCACCTCGTCGGGCCCTGCCCGGCCCGCACCGGCGCGGCGGCGTACGCCCGGACCAGGCCGGAGGCGACCGCGTTGCGGGGTCCCTCGGTGCCCAGTACGTTGCCCGTGCCGCACACGATCCCGTGGGGGGCCAGCGCGTCGGCGATCATGTCCGGGATCTCGAAGTCCAGCGCCGAGCCGCCGAGCAGGACGACGAACTCCAGCGCCCGCAGGTTGCCCGCCGGTGCCACCTGCCGCAGCGCCCGCAGTGCGTTGACCACGAACACCCGCCGCTTGGCCTCCCGGCGCACCCGGCGGACGGAGTCCAGACCGTGCCGGGTGGGCACCGGCGCCGGACCCTCGGGCGTCAGCACCACGACCCGCGCGTAGACGTGCGGCGGCAGCGGCTCGTCGAAGAACTGCACCGTGCCGTCCTCGTGGCGGATGTGGAAGAAGCTCTCGACCTTCGCCAGCGGGAACCACTTGACGCCCTCGGCGACCTCCCGGTCACCCAGGGCGAGCTCGGAGTCGATCAGCTTGGTGACCAGTTCACCGGCGCCGGCGACGTGCACGGCCGTGCACTTGCCTTCGCGGGTGAGCAGCGCGGCGTCGGTCGAGCCGCCACCCAGGTCGAGGACCGCGACCGGCCGGTCGACGCCCGGCGTGGTCAGCGCACCGTTGACGGCCATCTCCCCCTCGATGCCGCCGATGGCGGCCTCGGCACCCAGGCCCTCGGACACCAGGTCGGCGACCAGTTGCATGCGGCTGCGGCTGGTGCGCACCATCGCCGCGAGGGCGACGGCGTTCTCCAGGGCCACCTCCCCGGCCAGGCCGCCGCGCACCTCCGCCGGCACGAACGTGTCCACCGCCAGCACGTCGCGGATGGCGATGTCGGACACCGGGACGGCGGGCTGCCCGGGGGAGTCCATGACGTCGGCCATGGTGTCGCGGACCTGCGCGAGCATGCCGCCGACGTGGGTCCCCGGCTCGCCGTGGGCGTCGTCGAGCGGTTGCGCCCGGGCGACCGCGTCCATGATCGCCTCCGCACCGGCGTCGACGTCCACCCGCAGCGTCTTGCCCGCGCCGCGCAGCACCAGCTCGCCGACCGGGATGCGCCGGTCGGTGACGTCCCCGGACGGCGTCCGGACCACCACCGCCGACCGGTTGCCGGTCAGCGCGCGGGCCACCGGGGAGACCTGCCGGGTCTCGGCCGGGTCCAGCCCGAACACGGTGGCCAGGCCGTAGGAGTTCGACAGGGTCCTGATCGTACGGCCCGGCGCCGCCACCTCGACGGCGGCCAGCATGCCCAGCGGGACCTTTTCCACGGCGGCGACCTCGTCCACCACGGGAACCGGCCGGACCAGCCGGTTGGTGACCAGGACGGCGTCGTCGCCGGCCAGGATCGCGGCCACCACCTCCACGCCGCTGCCGACCGCGGCGTTGATCGCTGCGGCGGCGTCGTCGAAGTCCCAGCCGGGCGGCACGACGCACACCACCGGCTGACCGGGCTCCTGCTCACCGAGTTCGCCGATCGACCTGGTGGTGCCGACGCCGAGGCCCTCCCCGCCCGGGGTCGTCGGGTTGTGCCCGATCATCGTCGACTCGGTGATGATGGTCTCGGTGATCGTCTCCATGGCCAGTCCGCTGATCACCGGCGTGGCCTCGTTCAGCAGCACCCTGTGCACCTCGCCGGCGCTCCGGCCGCCGCGGGCCAGGGCCCCCCGGATCGCGGACAGCGCGCCCGCGGTGTTGTCCGGCGTGCCCTTGACGCCGGTGGTCCGGGTCAGGTTGGTGCCCAGGTAGGAGATCGACCCGTCCGGGCCGATCTCGGCCAGACACGCCTCGGTCGTGGAGTTGCCGATGTCGACGCCGACGACCAGCTGCGTCCCCGGCGGGCCGTCGTCCCGCGTGCTCACCTCAGCCGGCGGTGCCCGGTCCGAAGACTGCCTCGACCTCCACCGGCCCCCGGTCGCCCTCGATGCACTCGAACTCCTTCAGATGGAGCAGCGCGGCCTTGGCCTGCCAGCGGGGGCGCGCCATCTGGTCGTTGCGGGTGGGCACCGGCTGCGGCGACTCGCCCTTGGCGTACTGCGCGGCATTGGAGCCGATCATGCGGAACACCGCCGCGTCCAGCAGCGGCGACTGGGGGAAGAGCTCCAGGTTGCTCAGCCGGGCGAGGTCCTTCTGATGGATCATCGTCGTTCCGCGGGACAGGATCCCCACGGAGATGCCCGACCCCGACAGCTTCGCCCCGATGTGCGAGATGGCCGCCAGGTCCGCGGTGTCCCGGACCCGGATCAGCCGGGCCGTCACTCCCTGCTCCTCGATTCCGGCCATCAGCTGGCGCAGCACCTCGGCGTGCGGGACGTCGACGATGGTCTTGCTGAAGTGGCCGGCGAACGCCGGGGACAGGGCCACGACGACCTCGTCCTCGCGGGTGCCGCGCCGGGCCGGACCGATCTCCCGGAGGCTGACCGTGCGTCCGGGCTGTGCGGCCGTGGCCGGAGGAGTGGTCATGGCTCAGCCCACCTCGGTCTCGGGGTTCGTCGAGGACGTGACATGGCGCAGCTTCTTCAGCTGCTCCCAGCGCTCGCCCTCGAGCCGGTAGCCCGTGCCCGGACCGGCGTAGTCGTTGGGGTCGTTGATCGCCGACAGCGGAACGAAGTCGGCGGTGAGGACGGCGGAGGTCTGCAGCAGGTCTCCCGACACCCGCTGGCGCAGCACGGTCAGCAGGTTCTCGGCGACGTCGTGGAAACCGGACGACTCCAGACCCTTGACGAGGTCCAGCCCGGTGATCCCGCGGTCCATGACCGACTGCGCCCCCTTCAGGTCGGAGAGCACGTCGCGGAACGGGTAGTCGTTCGAGGAGTTGGCGTAGGTGGCCGCCACCACCTCGTCGTCGGTGATCGGCGGCAGGTCCAGGTGGGCGAAGACCGCCTGCAGCGCGCGGGCCGCCTTCTCGCGGGCCTGCAGGATCTCGTCCTCGCGGACGTGCCGGAGGCCCCCGTCGACCTGGAAGTCGCGCTGGATGGTGTTCCAGTCGTCGAAGTCCTCGGTGTCGAAGTTCGACCCGGCGAACATGTTGTCCGCGTTCGGGACCGACGAGTAGCCGGAGCAGACGAAGTCGGTGCCCGGCAGCAACTGCGGCATGGCCCGCGCGGTGCGGCGCATCGCCGAGTGCGAGAACGACTGGTCGTTGCCCGACGCGCACTCCAGGTCGACCATGCTGGCCACCAGGTTCTCCGCGGCCACGGCGCGCAGTCCGCCCGGCACCGCGCCGGGCACACCGATGCAGCTGATCGAGCCGTTCTGCAGCCCCTGGACCCCGGCTCCCTTGGCCATCAGGACGCAGCGGATCTCGAGGTAGAGCATGGACTTGCCCTCGGCGTTGCCCATCTGCACCTCCGACCCGGTGCCCGAGGTGAAGCGCATCTTGATCCCGCGCGAGGCGTAGGCCGCGGCCAGGAACGCCTTGGACCACGGGGTGTCATCCCCGTCGATGAACACCGACTCCGTGCCGTAGATCGAGATGGTCTCGGCGTACGCCGTGATGCCGCGCATGCCCAGCTCGAGCTCGGTGGCCTCCTCCAGCGCGCACTGGGTGAGCACGCCACCCCGGCCGACCTGGCCGCCCACCTGCAGCGCGATGGCCACGAGAGGTGCGTACCGCAGCACGCCCAGCGTCGTCTCCAGCTCGGCGAACCCGCGCAGGGCGCCCTCGGCGGCGTCGGCGGCGACCTGGATCGGGTTGTCCCGCGCGCTGGTGGAGTGCCCCTGGTTCGCCGGGGTCCGCCGGGCGCGCATCTTCTGCATGCCCTGCATGATCTCCACGACGTTCATCAGCTTGACCACGTCGAGGACCTTGGCCGGGGTGAGCCCCCGGGTCACCGCCAGGACCGCGTTCCGGGAGACGCTCGGGTTGATCAGCATGCGCGCGATCTCGGCGGAGGGGATGGCGTTGGACTCCTCGGCGGAGGCCACGTCGATCGCGTGGTTGGCGATGAAGGTGTCCATGAAGTCGAAGTCGTCGCGGAGCTTGCCGTCGAGTTCGACGATCTGGCCACCCGCCACCCGCACGCTGGGTGCCGGGTCGAAGGCGCTCTCCATGGCGACGAGACCCTTCTCGGGCCACTCCTCGACGAACCCGTCGAGGTTGACGGGGCGGGCCTCGAGGATCTCGGTCCGCAGCGACTGCCGGTGCCCGGTGGACTGTCGGGGCGCGGTGCTGGTCATGTGCGAGGGCCTCTCAGTGGTCAGAGTCGGCAGCGGGGCGGGCGAGCAGGTCGCGTCGCTGGTACACCTCAGCGGCCTCGCGGACCAGGGCCGCGCAGACAGGCGCCGAGTAGGCGCTCTCCAGCCGGTCGGCCAGCTCGGCGAGCCCTGCCCCCGTCGAGGCCCGGGGCCGCAGCGCGTTGTACATCGCCAGCACCTCGGCATCGGGGATCGCGGTCATCTCGGCCGCCCGGCGGAAGTTGCCGGCGAGTTGGGGACGGCCGCTGGCATCGGCGAGCTGGGCCTGCAGCTGGAGGGTCTCGGGGGTGATCCGCAGGTCCTCGGCGGACAGCTCCCCGGACACGACCGCGTCCATGGTCAGCGCCGTGATCGACTTGCCCGTCGGGGTGCGCAGCAGCTCGGGCCGGTTGATCGACAGCGGGTAATCGGCGCTGGTCAGCTCGGTGGTCGGCGCGGTGGTCGGCGCGGTGGTCGGCGAGGTGCCCATCCGGCGTCCTCCTCGGTCGTCGACGTGTCGGAGCCGCCACCGTGACACGCGTCACGTTGCATGTTCGTTGCGTCCCGCCCGCCGCTGCCGGAGCGAGGTGCCCGGCTCGGCGGCGTCCGTCGTGCGGATCGTCGGGAGGGGGTTGTCCCGCGCGGCCGGTGCAGGGTCGGCTGCGGCCATGAGCGCCTCACTGACCCATGAGCAGGCCCGCCGCGTCCTGGACGCCGGGAGCGCGAGAGCCGAGGAGATCGGACAGCCGACGAACATCGCTGTCGTCGACGACGGCGGGCACCTGGTCGCCTTCGGTCGGATGGACGGCGCGATCAAGGCGAGCATCGACATCTCGACGCGGAAGGCGGTCACCTCGATCCTGATGGACCTGCCGACCGCCGACCTCACCGACCTGGTCCAGCCGGGCGCCGAGCTCTACGGGCTCGGGGCGACCGCCGGCGGGATGGTGACCTTCGGTGGTGGCATCCCGCCGGTGCGCGGCGGTGCGACCGTCGGCGCCGTCGGGGTGAGCGCCGGCTCGGTGGAGCAGGACGTCACGGTCGCGACCGCGGCCGCCGCAGCGCTCGACAGCTGACCGGGCGGCGGCGGCCGGCACCGCTACGGCCGCCTGCCCGGCACGCCTGTCCACAGGGCGGCCGACCGGCTTGCCCGGGGCCCGCTCCTGGCACAGGATGCCGGGCAGAGGCGGCGTTGCGCGGCGGAGCCGCCCGGGGGTGCGATGTGTCACGAGAGCGTGCACGGCACGGAAGCCGCTGCCCGGGCGCGGCCCAGGGCGATCCCGCAGTGCACGCACGAGCGCTCGCCGAGGTCTTCGACGCGGTGCTCAGCGACCGGCCGGGCCTTTCCACGCCCCGGCCGGTCGTGTCCGCGTCGTGGCAGCGCAGCCTTGCCGCGCACGTCGACCCCGAACGCCGTACCCCGCCGGTCGTCTACGCGGCCGACCAGGTGGCCGACATCCGGGCGGCCCACCCGCTCAGCGAGTGCCTGCCGGTGCTGCGCAGCACCCTGGCGAGCATCGCCGACGAAGCGATGCATGTCATGCTGGTGACCGACGCCGAGGGCCACATCCTGTGGCGGGACGGTCCCGCCACCCTGCTCTCCCACGCCGACGGGGTCGGGCTGTTCCCCGGCACGCGGTGGAGCGAGACCGCCATCGGGACCAACGCGATGGGCACCGCGCTCGCCGTGGACGGGCCGGTCCAGATCCACTCCGCCGAGCACCTGGTCCGCACGTACCACCCCTGGACCTGCGTGGCCGCCCCGGTCCACGACCCGGATACCGGCGCCATCCTCGGCGCCGTGGACATCAGCGGGCCGCTGCACACCGTGCACCCGGCGCTCCTGCAGCTCGTGTCTGCCACGGCGCGGCTCGCCGAGAGCGAGCTGCGCGCGCGGCTGGCGGTCGCCGACGATCGGCTGCGGATGCGCCTCCTGCCGCAGCTGGCCGCCCTCGGCGGCGCCGCGGGCGCGCTGGTGACCCCGGGCGGCCGTGTCCTGGCCGGGCAGCCCTACGGCTGGTGGCCCGACCGGGTCGACCTCGGCGAGGGAGTGGACCGGGTCCTGCGGGTCAACGGACGCGAGGTGCTGGTCGAGCCGCTCGGTGGGGCGCACCTGCTGCGCGCCGTCACACCGACGGCCACGGCCGGGGGCCGGAGCGCCGCCAGGCCGCTCGCGCTGCGGCTGATGGGCGACGGGGTGCCGAGCGCGGTCGTCGACGGCCGGTCGATCCCGCTGACGCTGCGCCTGGCGGAGGTCCTCGCGCTGCTGGCGTTGCACCCCGAGGGGCTCACCGGTGAGCAGCTCGCCTTCCTCGTCTACGGCGACGCCGGCAATCAGACCACGGTCCGCGGTGAGATCCGCCGGCTGCGCGCGCTGATCGGCCCGGACTCGTTGCGCACCCGGCCCTACCGGCTCGTGCCCACCGTCGACAGCGACTTCGCCCTGGTGCACCGGGCCCTGGAGGCGGGGAGGGTCGACGCCGCCCTGCACGCCTGCTCGGGGGCACTGCTGCCGCGGTCGGACGCGCCGGCGGTCCGGGAGCTGCGCGACGAGCTGGTGGCCGGGCTGCGCCGCGCCGTGCTGGCCGCCGGCGACCTCGACCTCCTCGAGGCGTTCGCCGGGCACCCGCTGGGCCGCAACGACCTCGAGGCCCACGACCGGCTGGTCGAGTCCCTCCCGCCGGGTGATCCCCGGCTGGGCAGGGTCGCCTTCCGGCGATCACGGCTGCAGGCCGACTGAGCGCCAGGGCGGGAGCGGCTCAGTCCCGGGGCAGACCGGCCAGGAACGCGGCGACGCCGTCGGCGTCGTTGGTGCCGGTGCCGTCGGTCGCCGCGGCCAGCACCTCGGGGTGGGCGTGCGCCATGGCGACCGCCCGGCCACCGCCCTCGCGCACCCAGTCGAAGGCGGCCACGTCGTTGGGCATGTCGCCGAAGTAGACGACCTCCCCCGGCTCCACACCCAGGTCAGCGGCCACCCGGGCCAGCCCGCTGGCCTTGGTGACCCCGAGGGCGGAGATCTCCGCGAGGGCGTCGGAGGAGGAGTTGGTGACCGTCGCCCGGTCGGCCACGACCTCCTCGACCAGCGTCACGAACACGTCCCGCGGCATCGACTCGTGCCGGGCCAGCAGCTTGGCGGCCGGCTGCGCCACCATCTCCTCCAGCGTCGCCACCGCGACACCGGGGACGTCGACGTCCCAGCGCGGGCGGTACACCGGCTCGTGCCGGAACTGGTCGCCGTACTCGACGGCGAACCAGACGGTGGGCTCCCGGCGCCGCAGTTCGGCGGTCACCTCCTGCAGCACCTCCGGGGAGATGCCGTGCTCGTCGAGCACCGTGAACGGCTCCAGGTCCAGCAGTACGGCCCCGTTGCAGCAGATGGCCGTCCCGGAGCCGAGCACCTCGCGGATGCCGAGCATCCAGCGCGGTGGGCGGCCGGTGGCCAGCACGAGCGGGACGCCGGCGTCCCGCCAGCGGCCGAGCTCGGCGCGGGTCTGCTCGCTGATCGTCTCGTCGCTGCGCAGCAGCGTGCCGTCCATGTCGCTGGCGATAAGCCGCGGACGCCAGTCAGACACGGGGCCCACCGTCCAGGAACAGAGCCTCCAGGTAGCGGGCAACGCCGTCCGCGTCGTGCCCGCTGGTGAGTCCGCCCGCCGCCGCGCGCACCGCGGGGTGGGCGTTGGTGACGGCGACCGCCCGGCCGCCGGCTGCGGTGACGGCGTCGATCATCGGCAGGTCGTTGGGCATGTCGCCGAAGACCAGGACGTCGCCGAGCCCGATCCCGTAGCCGGCCAGCACCACCTCCAGGCCACTGGCCTTGGTCACCCCCGGCGGCAGGACTTCGATGAAACCGAGCCCGGCGTGGGTCAGCTCGGCGACGGCGGGGTCCACGACCTGCCGCGCCCGGGCGAGCAGCTCGTCCTGGCCCAGGGAGGCCGACCGGAGGAAGACCTTGAGCACCGCACCGACCGGCAGCACCTCGTGCCGGGGCAGCAGGTGGGCGGGCTCGGGGTAGGGCCAGTCGAACCCGTGCTGCACCCGGAGCGGTTCGAGGGCCTCGGCCTGCTCGGCGGCGTCCTCCACGGCCACGATCAGCTCGCCGGTGACGTCCTCGATCGCCGCGATAACGCTCTTCGCGACGTCGCGGGGCATGCCCACCGTGCGCAGCACCTCGTCCCGGTCACCGTCGGTGCCGAACCGGACGACGTAACCACCCTGGGCCAGCACGGCGATCCCACGCCCGGCGAGCGCCCCGCGCACGCTCTCCAGCAGTCGCGGACCCCGCCCGGTCACCCCGACGACCGGGATGCCGGCGTCCCAACAGGCGGTCAGCGCCGCGCGGGTACGGGCGGTGACCTCGCCGGTGGAGGTGAGCAGCGTGCCGTCGAGGTCGCTGGCCACCAGCTTCGGGCGCCAGCCGGCCAGCTGCGCCGGCAGCCCGGCGAGGTCGACGACGTCCTCCGAGCCGTTCGCCACATGTGGTGCGGTGAGCGCGTTGGCCGCCCGGGCCGGGAGGTGGGCCGTCATGCGACGGGCGCGCCGGCGGGCACCGCCACGAGGCTCATCCCGGGCGTGAGAACCGCATGCCCGCCCAGCCACGGCCGCAGCGCCGCCGGGACGTGCACCGAGCCGTCGGCCTGCTGGTGCACCTCGAGCAGGCAGGCGATGGTGCGGGCGATCGCGCACAGCGTGCCGTTCAGCGTGGCCACCGGCTGCGGGCGGCCGTCGGCGTCACGGGAACGGATGGCCAGCCGGCGGGACTGGAAGGTGGTGCAGTCCGAAGTGCTGGTGAGCTCGCGGTAGGTGCCCTGGCTCGGGAACCAGGCCTCGATGTCGAACTTGCGCGCGGCGCTGGTGCCCAGGTCGCCGGCGGCGATGTCGACCACCCGGTAGGGCAGCTCGAGCGCCTGGAGGAACTCCTCCTCCCACTGCAGCAGCCGGCGGTGCTCGGCCGCGGCCTCCTCCGGCGGGCAGAAGCTGAACATCTCGACCTTGTCGAACCAGTGCACGCGGATGATGCCGCGGGTGTCCTTGCCGTACGAGCCGGCCTCGCGGCGGAAACAGGAGGACCAGCCGGCGTAGCGCCGCGGACCGGCCGACAGGTCGAGCACCTCGTTCATGTGCATGCCGGCCAGCGCGACCTCCGAGGTCCCCACCAGGTACAGGTCGTCGCGCTCGATGCGGTAGACCTCCTCGTCGTGCTCGCCGAGGAAGCCGGTGCCCTCCATCGCCTCGGGGCGCACCAGCGCCGGGGCGACCACCGGGATGAAGCCGGCGGCGACGGCGCGGCTGATGGCCAGCTGCGCCAGCGCGAACTCCAGCAGCGCGCCCGGGCCGGTGAGGAAGTAGAAGCGGGCGCCGGAGACCTTCGCGCCGCGCTCCATGTCGATCGCCCCGAGGGCCTCGCCGATCTCCAGGTGGTCGCGGACCGGGAAGTCGTAGCTGGGCACCTCGCCGACGGTGCGCAGGGTGACCGCGTCGTCCTCACCGCCGGGCGGCACGTCGGGGTGGACGACGTTGGGGATGCGCAGGTGCAGCGCCCTGAGCGCGGCGTCGGCGGCGCGCTCGACGTCCTCGGCGTCCTTGACCGCGGCGGACAGCGCCTTGGCCCGCTCCAGCACCGCGGGGCGCTCCTCGGGGCTGGCCCCGCGGACGGCCAGGGAGGCCGCCTTCTGCTCGCCGCGCAGGTCGTCGGCGGCCTTGACCGCGGCGCGGCGCTGGGCATCGGCCTCGAGCAGGGCGTCGACCAGGGACTCATCGGCACCACGGGCCCTCTGGCTGGCACGGACGGTGTCGGGGTGCTCACGCACGAGTCGCAGGTCGATCACGGGTCGATCGTAGGTGGCCGGGCGCACGCCCCGGCCCCGCAGGCCCGGACCGCACGCCCGGCCTCGCCGATCCCCCTGCGCATCCCGTGCTGCCCGCCAGCTAGGCTCGCCCCGCATCACGGGAGCTCGGCGAGACCGGGCTGAGAGGGCGGCTGTCTGGCCGCCGACCGACTGAACCTGTCCGGGTAATGCCGGCGAAGGGACTCCAGATGTTCGTCGTCCACCTGTCGTTCCTGCCCGCGCCGGTGCACCGGTGACCGCCGACCCGGGTGCCGCCGCGACCGGCCTCCTCCGGGACGAGTTGGACCTGAGGCTGCAGGCGCTGATCGAGCGGGCGCCGGAGCCCGGCGGTCCCGACGCGCGGGCCCAGGACGCGGAGTTCGGCCGGCTCGCGCTGGAGCTGTTCGCCTTCCAGTACGAGCACAACGTCTCCTACCGGCGGTTCTGCCGGGTGCGGGGGGCCGAGCCGGGGCGCCTCGGGGACTGGACGCAGATCCCGCCGGTCCCGCTGACGGCCTTCAAGGAGCTGCCGCTGGCGGTCCAGCCGCCGGCGGAGGCCGCGGCCGTCTTTCTGACCAGCGGCAGCACCGATCCCGCCCGCCGGGGGCGCAACCACCATCCGCACCTGCACCTGTACGACGCCTCGCTCAGAGCCAACTTCGCCGCCTCCTTCCTGCCCGACCTGGACCGGATCCGGCTGCTGGTCCTCAACCCACCGCCGGCCACGCAGCCGCACTCCTCCATCGCCTACTTCTTCGGCCGGTTGGTCGACTTCTTCGGCGCCCCTGGGAGCGACTTCTTCGTCGACGACCACGGGGTGCAGGTGTCGGCTCTGACCGCCGCCCTCCGCGAGGCCGAGACGGCCCAGGTGCCGGTGGCGCTCCTGGGCACCTCCTTCGCCTACGTGCACGTCCTGGACGCCCTGGCACAGGAAGGCCTCGCCTTCCAGCTCCCCGAGGGCAGCCGGCTGTTGGACACCGGCGGGTTCAAGGGGCGCTCGAGGGAGGTCTCCCCCGAGGGCTTGCGCGCCGCGTTCGGCGAGCGGCTGGGCATCCCCGACGCCCGGTGCACCAACTACTACGGCATGACCGAGATCAGCACCCAGTACTACGAGAGCGGGCTGGGGGGCGCCGGCCCACGCCCCAAGACGGTGCCCCCGTGGGCGCGGGTCCGGATCGTCGACCCGGTGACCCGGCTGCCGGTGCCCGACGGCCAGCCGGGGCTGGTGGTCCACTACGACCTCGCCAACCGGGGTTCATGCCTGGCCGTGCTGTCCGAGGACACCGGTTACCTGGTGCCGGACGGCGACCCGACCTCGGCCGGTCCGCGGCCCTTCGTCCTGCTGGGCCGGGCGAGTGGGAGCGAGGCCCGTGGCTGCTCGATCGCGGTCGACGAGTTCCTGACCGCCGTCCGGGGCGCGCACCGGTGACCGCCGACCCGGTGGTCGACGACCTCGACAGCTCCCGCGCGGAGGTGCTGGACTCCTTCTTCCTGCCCCAGCTGACGGCTCCGGAGCTCGGCGGGCTGACGTGGGTCACCCGCCGGGTGGACGGCGGTGGGGGCGCAGTGCTGCTGCGTTCGCCGGTCCTCACACCCGACGTGGTCGAGCTGGTCTGCGACCGGCTGCTGGCGGCCCAGGCCGCCGTCCTCGCCGACCGCCCGGTCATGGACATCGCCGAGGTGGTGGGGCGCGCCGTGGCCCGCTGGTACGACCCGGACCACCCGGGGCGGCGGCTGGCCGAGCGCCTCCTGCCGCAGATCACCGGATACGCCCCCGACATGGTCCGGCGGGGCCTCAAAGATCACCTGAAGACCTTCCGCGCAGACCGGCTGCTGCGGTTCCTGGCGGCCGACTTCGACAATCCGCTCGTCCTCGACGGCTTCCAGCCCAACCGGGCCGGTGGCCGGTCGCGCGCGTTCGGGCCGCGGCTGACCACCCAGGTCTTCGCGGGCAACGTGCCGGGCCTGCCCGCCTGGAACATCATCTGCGCCCTGCTGGTGAAGTCTGCGACGCTGGGGAAGTCCGCGTCGGGGGAACCGCTGTTCCCCGTCCTCCTGGCCCGGAGCCTGGCCGAGGAGGACCCCGACCTCGGCCGGTGTCTGGCTGTCGCGCCCTGGCCAGGCGGAGCCGCGGACGTCGAGGCCGCCGCGTTCGCGCGCAGTGATGCCGTCACCGTCACCGGCGGGCAGGCCGCGGTGCAGAGCGTCACGGCGCGCGTTCCGACCGGAGTGCCCGTGATCGCCTATGGGCACAAGGTCAGCTTCGCGGTGGTGGGCCGGGAGGCTCTGGCGCTCAACCGTTATCCCGACACCGCGCGACGCGTCGCGCGGGACGTGTCCCAGTACGACCAGCAGGGGTGCCTGTCGCCCCACGTGGTGTTCGTCGAGCGGGACGGCGGGGTCGACCCGCAGACCTTCAGCGCCGCCCTGGCCGGCGAGATGGCCCGGTTCGAGGTCACCCGGCCCCGCGCCCGCCTCGGTCTGGCCGACAGTGCGGCGATCGAGCAGGTCCGGGCGCAGTACGAGTTCCGCTCCTACGACGACGCGGCGGGCGTCGCCCTGTTCGCCAGCGATGGGACGACCGCGTGGACCGTCGTCCACGAGGAGCGACCGGCCGCCTTCACGCTGTCCCCGCTGAACCGGGTCGTGCGGGTCCACCCCGTCTCGGACGTCGCCGAACTGGAGCCACTGCTGGCACCGGTGCGCCGGTACCTGCAGACCGCCGGCGTCGCGTGCGCCCCCGAGCGACTGACCGGCTGGGCCGAGGTGCTGGGCCGGTGCGGGGTGGACCGGATCTGCGCCGTCGGCCAGATGCCCGACCCTGCGGCGGGCTGGCACCACGACGGGCGGGGGAGCCTGGCCGCACTGGTGCGCTGGGTGGACATCGAAGGAGCCGCCGAGCTGACGATGGAGAGCTACGACCCCGAGTGGACCCGTCCCGGCGCGGCGTCCGGCACGCGGAACGGGCGGGAGGGGTTGTGAACGCCCCGGCTGCTTCCGAGCTCCCGGACGGTGTGTCGGGACTGGGCCGCAGCGACCTGCTGGCCGGTCGGGTGGCGGTGGTCACCGGAGCCAGCCGCGGCATCGGTGCCGCGATCGCCCGGGCGCTGGGCGCACACGGCGCGGCTGTCGCGGTGAACTACCTGCGCAACGCCGACCGCGCACGCCAGGTCGTCCGGGACATCCAGCAGCTGGGCGGGCGGGCGGAGTCCTTCGCCGCGGACGTCACCGATGCCGCCGCCGTGGCCGACATGGTCGCCGCCGTCGCCGAGCGCTTCGGGCCGGTCGACGTCGTGGTGAACAACGCGCTGCACAGCTACACCTTCGACCCGCTGAGCCGCCGCACCGCCTGGGACATCCCCTGGGCGGACTACTCGGCGCAGTTCACCGGCAGCGTGGGCGGCGCCTACACCGTGTGCCAGGCCGCGATACCAGGGATGAGGGCTCGCGGGAACGGGCGGATCATCACCATCGTCAGCGACCTGATCGAGCGACCGGGCGTGCCGTACCACGACTACACGACGGCCAAGGCCGCCGTGGTCGGGTTCTCCCGCAACCTGGCCGCGGACCTCGGGCCCTTCGGCATCACCGTCAACTGCATCGCTCCGGGCCTGGTCCCCGGAACCGACTCCAGCGCGGTGGCCACCGACGAGCAACGGGACGACCTGGAGTCCGCGACACCGCTGCGGCGTCTGACCACTCCCGCCGACGTGGCGGGCGCGGTGCTGTTCTTCGCCAGCCGGTGGTCCGACCACGTCACCGGGGCGTGCCTGTTCGTCGACGGCGGGCTGGTGATGCGCTGATGCCCGAGGAGTCCGTGGGCGGGGTGGAGGAGCGGCTGCCGCCGGGCCGGCACGGTCTGCTCGCGGCACAGCAGGTGCTGGTGTCCAACGTGTGGCTGGACCCTCTCTACATCGCCGGCGCCGGTGGGCTGAGCGCCGCGCTGGCGACCAACCTGCTCATCGCCACCTTCCTGGGCGCGGGGCTGGCCACGCTGGTGCAGAGCACCCGGCTGGTCCGGCTGCCGGTGGTCGAGGGCCCGTCCTCGGCGTTCGACCCGCTCGCCATCGGCTACGCGAAGGCCGGCGACCTGGCCGCCGCCAGCACCGGCCTGCTCATCGCCGCGGGCCTGGTGCTGGTCGCCGCCCTGACCGGGGGCGTGGCCCGGCTCCGTCGGGTGCTCGGTGGAGCCGTCCCGGCAGTCGTGATCACCCTGGTCGGGATCTCGCTGGCCAGCTTTACGGTGCAGGAGTTCTTCGGCAACCCGGGCACGGCGGACTTCGCATCCGCTCCGACGCTGCTGCTGGCCGGGGCCACCACCGCGGTCGTCGTCGTCGGCAGCGCGGCCGGGCCCCGGTTCCGTGCCTTCTGCTTCCTGGCCGCCCTGGTCACCGGTGACGTGCTGGCGCTGCCGCTCGGCCGGTTGGACTTCTCCCCGGTGGCCCAGGAGCCGTGGTTCCGGCTGCCCTCCCCACTGCCCTACGGCGGGCTCACCTTCGACCTCGGGATCACCGTCACCATGGTGATCGTCTTCCTCGTCGCCGTGGTGGAGGCACTCGGCCTGTACGAGGCGACGGCGGACCTGACCGGCGCTCCGCTGAGCTCCCGGCAGGCCGGCCGGGGGGTTGCCGGCGAGGCCGCCGGCTCGGCGGTGTCCGCGCTGGCCGGCGGGTTCGGCACGACCGCCTACGCGCAGAACCTCGGGGTGATCCGGATGACCGGCGTCGCCAGCCGCGCCGTGGTGCGCACCGCGGCGGTGGTCTTCCTGGTCCTGGCCTTCGTGCCCAAGCTCGCGGCGGTGCTGGTGGCCACACCTGCCCCCGTGGTGGGTGGGTTGTTCCTGCCCGCCGCGGCGACCGTGCTGATGAGCGGGCTGCACCTGGTGGTCCGCGACCGGGGACGCCCCGAGCGCAACCTGGTGGCGCCGCTGAGCATCCTGGTCGGCGTCGGGGTGCCGACGATGAGCGGCTCCTTCACCGGCTGGCCCCCACTGCTGGCCGAACTCGCTTCCTCGCCACTGATCGTCGGAGCGGTCGTCGTGGTGGTCCTGGAGGTGCTCGTCAGCCTGGTTCCTGACGCCCTGCGACGCCGACGCTCCGCCCGGTCCCCCGCCCGGCCGATGGACCCAGCGGGCATGGCACCCGGCGAGAGCGGTGCGGACCGTCCCTGACGACTCCTCGCGACGGTGACCGGCCGGGCCGGTCCCTGCTGCGCCGGCAGGGAGGTGCGGTGCGGGACCATGGGGGCATGCGCTTCCTCGGTGACCGCCCAGCCAGCGACCTGACCTACGCCGACGTCTTCATGGTGCCGGCCCACTCCACGGTCGGCTCCCGGCTCGAGGTCGATCTGACCACGCCGGACCGGGTCGGCACGACCATCCCGGTGGTGGTCGCCAACATGACCGCGATCTCCGGACGGCGGATGGCCGAGACCGTCGCCCGCCGCGGTGGCCTCGCCGTCCTGCCGCAGGACATCCCGATCGACGTCGTCGGCGAGGTCGTCTCCTGGCTCAAGGACCGGCACCCGGTCTACGACACCCCGATCACGCTGGGGCCGACCTCCACCGTGGGCGAGGCGCTGTCGCTGCTGGGCAAGCGCGCGCACGGGATCGTCGTCGTGGTGCAGGACGGCCGGCCGGTGGGTGTGGTCACCGACGGCGCCTGCCAGGACGTCGACCGGTTCACCCAGCTGTCGGAGGTGCTGACCCCCGACCCGCTGACCGTTCCGGCCGGCACCGACCTGCCCAAGGTCTTCGACGTGCTCACCGACGCGCGCGTCAACGCCGCCCCCGTGGTGGACGGCGACCGGCTGGTCGGCGTCATCACCCGCAAGGGTGCGCTGCGCTCGGCGCTGTACACCCCCGCACTGGACGGCGCGGGCCGGCTGCTCACCGCGG
Source organism: Modestobacter sp. DSM 44400 (assembly GCF_900107175.1). Lineage (GTDB taxonomy): Bacteria > Actinomycetota > Actinomycetes > Mycobacteriales > Geodermatophilaceae > Modestobacter. The sequence continues at coordinate 17,379 of NZ_FNOZ01000040.1, forward strand.
CGGCGGTGGGCATCAACGGCGACGTGGCCGGCAAGGCCGGGGCGCTGCTGGACTCCGGGGTCGACGTGCTGGTCGTGGACACCGCGCACGGCCACCAGGAGAAGGCGATCGAGGCAGTGCGCGCCGTCCGTACCGTCGCCGGCCGGGGCGACCGGCAGGTGCCGGTGGTCGCCGGCAACGTGGTCACCGCCGCGGGCACCCGCGACCTGATCGAGGCCGGCGCGGACGTCGTCAAGGTCGGCGTCGGCCCCGGCGCCATGTGCACCACCCGGATGATGACCGGGGTCGGCCGGCCGCAGTTCTCCGCGGTCGAGGAGTGCGCCACGGCCGCCCGGGAGCTGGGCAAGCACGTGTGGGCCGACGGCGGCGTCCGGCACCCCCGGGACGTCGCCCTCGCGCTGGCCGCCGGCGCGGCGAACGTGATGGTCGGCTCCTGGTTCGCCGGCACCTACGAGAGCGCCGGCGACATCAACACCGACGGGTCCGGCCGGCAGTACAAGGAGAGCTTCGGAATGGCCTCGGCCCGGGCGGTCAAGGCGCGGACGTCGTCGCAGAGCAGCTTCGAGCGGGCCCGCGCCGGCATGTTCGAGGAGGGGATCAGCTCCTCGCGGATGTACCTGGACCCGGCCCGGCCCGGCGTGGAGGACCTCATCGACCAGATCGTGGCCGGGGTGCGCTCCTCGTGCACCTACGCCGGCGCGCGGACCGTCGACGAACTGCACGAGCGTGCGGTGCTGGGGGTGCAGAGCGCGGCCGGGTACGAGGAGGGCCGCCCGCTGCCGACGAGCTGGTGAGCTGATGGACCCGCTCCCGCTGCCCCGCTTCGAGGAGCTCGTCGCCGATGCCCTGGACGAGGTGCCGGCCGAGCTGATGGCGTTGCTGGACAACGTCGTCGTCCTGGTCGAGGACCGCAACCCCGACGAACCGGACCTGCTCGGGCTCTACGAGGGCTACGCGCTGACCGAGCGCGGCTGGGACTACGGCGGGGCGCTGCCGGACCGGATCATGGTCTACCGGGTGGCGATCTGCGGGATCTGCGAGGACGAGGACCAGGTGGTCGACGAGGTCACGATCACCGTCGTCCATGAGATCGCGCACCACTTCGGCATCGACGAGGAGCGGCTGCACGCCCTCGGCTGGGGCTGACCCCGCCGTCCGCCCGGCCGATGTGGCCACTTTGGCCGGGCTGGCTGCGGGTAGCGTCCGCCACGTGCCTGGGGACGACGCCACCGCCGGCGGCCTGCCGATCAAGATGCTGCACGACCGGCTGCTGGTGTCGTTGCGCCGTGAGGACGGCGACCGGCGTTCCAGCGGCGGCATCCTCATCCCCGCCACCGCCCAGGTCGCCAAGCGGCTGGTCTGGGGCGAGGCGCGGGGGGTCGGGCCCAACGTGCGGCAGGTCGCGGTCGGTGACCAGGTGCTGTTCTCCCCCGAGGACCAGCACGAGGTCGAGGTGCACGGCGAGGACCTGATCATCCTGCGCGAGCGCGACGTGCACGCCGTCGCCGCGGAGCGGATCGAGGAGTCGACGGGCCTCTACCTCTGACCAGCACGCCCGGCCCTTACCGCAGGACCCCGGAAGTGGCCTGCGGCGACACGCGGAAGACCAGCATCCCGGTCTGTGACGAACTGTTCCGTAGCCAGGGGTTGCCTTGCGTCGGTGATGCCGCACACTGGGTGACCATGACCGAGCGGCGAAGAACCGGCCGGCGCACCACGCCGTCATCCCGCCGAGCCCGTCCTGACCCGGGCGAGCCACGCGTCCGCGTCGCCGAAGGCAGCGTCCCCGACCCGGTCCTGCACCGGCTTCCCGGGCTGGTCGTCGGCCCGCGGATAGGAACCCAGGAAGCGCACCTCCGCGCACAGCCGGTGCAGCGCGGCCAGCGCGTCGCCCACCCGGCGGTCGCGGACGTGGCCCTCGCAGTCGATGGAGAACGAGTAGACGCCCAGCCGCTCCCGGGTGGGCCGCGACTCGATCCGGGTCAGGCTGATCCCCCGGACGGCGAACTCGGCCAGCAGGTCCAGCAGGGCGCCGGTGCGGTCGGGGACCACCGCGGTGATCGTGGTCTTGTCCGCGCCGGTCGGCGAGGGCAGCGGTCCGGGCCGGGCGACCAGCACGAAGCGGGTCACCGCGCCGGCGTGGTCGGCGAGGTCGGCCTCCAGCGCGGTGAGCCGGTACCGGTTCGCGGCGATCGACGCGCAGACCGCGGCGTCCCACTCCCCGGCGGCCACCCGGCGGGCGGCGTCGGCGGTGGACGCGGCGGGGACGACGTCGGCACCGGGCAGCAGGGCGGCGACCCGGCTGCGGCACTGGGCCAGCGCGTGCGGGTGGCTGGCCACGGTGCGCACGTCGGCCAGCGTCGTCCCGGGGCGGACGGCCAGCACGAAGGCGACCGCCAGGAACACCTCGCGGGTGATGACCAGCGGCTCGCCGTTGACCAGGCCGTCCATGGTCGCGGGCACCGAGCCCTCGACCGAGTTCTCCAGCGGTACGAGCGCCGCCTCGCACTCCCCGGCCCGGACGGCGGCCAGGGCGGCGGCCACGCTGGGTTCGGGCCGGCTGGCCCCCTCGGACGGGGCAGCGAGAGTGCCGAGCGCGGCTTCGGCGAAGGTACCCTCGGGCCCGAGGAAGGCGAACCTCGTCGGTGCTGTTCCTGGCATCCGGCGAGGGTAGTGCGGGCGTGCCGGGCGAGTGGCCGGGCACGGGGGGAGCTGCCACGTCACCGGCCGGGTCCGCACGTCGTGCGGCACCGGACAGCTGACTGGAGGAGCGCGTGACCCCGGGGACCGAGGCCGTCGACGAGCCACTGCTCGAGTCGGCCCGCTGGCGGCTGCTGGCCTGCAGTGACGCCGAGGGCGCGCGCGCCTTCGGCACCGAGTTCGCCCCCGTGGAGGCCGCCTTCGCGGGCACCGGACAGCCACTGTGGGACGCGTGGGGCAGCGCCTTCACCGCCCGGGCCCGCCTCTTCGACAGCGACTCCGACGGCGCGGCGGAGGCCGTCGCGGTCGCCCGCGCCGCCCTCGAGCGCTGTCCGCTGTCGGCCGAGCGGGCGCTCGTGCTCGCCTACCTCGCCCACGTCGAGGTGGCCGCCGACCGGTTCGACGCCGCGATGCACCTGGCCGTCGACGCCAGCCTGCTCGCCGACCAGGTCGGCGCCGAGGAGCCCACCCGGGCCCTGCACCAGGCCCACCACTGGCTCTCCCTCGCCCTGACCCGACTCGACCTCGAGGAGCTCGCGGCCGCCCAGTCGCTGCGGGGCTCCCAGGTGGCCCAGGCCCTGCCGGATCTCGCCGACCGTTGGCTGCTGCTCCGGCTGTGCGCCCAGCAGCACGCGGAGCTCGCCCAGACCGTGCACCGCCGCGGTGAGGAGGCCCGTTCCCGGGAGCTGGCCGAGCTGGCGTTGACCTGCGCGACGACCGCCCGCGAACTGCCCTACGAGCCCGCGGAGGGCGACGAGGACCTGCTCGCCGTCGTCACCGCCTGGGCGATGACGCTGTCCGGCCAGCTGGACGACGCACTGACCCCGCTGCGCCGCGTGCGCGGCCGGGTGGAGGCCGACGGGGGCGGCCTGTGGCTGCTCGGCTACGCCGACCTCGTGCTGGCCCGCCTGCTGTTCCGGCTGCGCGAGCGCGACGCCGACCGGGAGGCCGCCGCCGGGCACCCGCGGGCCCCCGGGGTGGCCGGCGCGCCCGGCGAGGAGGCCGCCGACCTGCTCGTCGGTGCCGCGGGCGCCTTCGCCGCCGTCGGCGACCGCCGCCGGTACCGGCAGTGCCTGCTCGAGCTCGGGCAGACCACCGCCGCGATGGGCCGCACCGCCGAGGCGCTGCACTGGCTGGAGGCCTACCGCAACGAGACGACCCGGGCGCACCTGCGCGGCCGCGAGCTGTGGGCGGAGATGTTCGTCCGGCGCAGCCGGCTGGGCGAGGCTGAGCGGCAGACCGCCGTCCTGCGCCGGCACGCCCTGGAGGACCCGCTCACCACACTGGGCAACCGGCGCAGCGCCGAGCGGCGGATGGCCGAGCTGGACTTCGACGGCGGGCCGGTGTCGCTGGCCGTCGTCGACGTCGACGGGTTCAAGGCCGTCAACGACGCGCACTCCCACCTGCACGGGGACGCCGTCCTGCGCCGGCTCGCCGAGCTGCTGCGCCAGCACAGCCGCACCGGTGACGAGGTGTACCGCTGGGCCGGCGACGAGTTCCTGGTGCTGCTGCCGGCCACCGCCGAGCCGCAGGCCGTCGTGGCCATGGAGCGGCTGCGTACCGCGGTCGCCGAGGAAGACTGGACAGCCCTGGAGATCACCGACCCGGTCACCGTCAGCATCGGGGTGGCCACCGCCGCCCCCGACGGCGCCGGCAACCCACAGCCGTGGCGGGCGCTGTTCGACCGCGCCGACCTGCACCTGTTCGGCGCCAAGCGCGGCGGGCGCAACCGGGTCCGGGCCACCTCGGCCGGGCCGTCGACCTCCCTGCCGGCCAGCCACCCATCGCCGCTGAACGCCTCGGTCGACGAGCTGGTCGCCGAGGTGCTGGGCAGCCAGGCCGCCCGCCCGCCGGGCTGGGCGTTCGACGAGAGCGAGGTCGCCTCGTGACCGGGCCCGCGAACAGGCTCGTTGCCGGGGCCGCCGCGTGACGCTGCGCACCCCGCGCGGTCCCCGGGCGCAGCGCAGCCCGGCCGGCACCCCGGGCCGCGGTCGGCATGCCGGCACCCCGGTGCGGAACTCCCCCTCGGCCACCAGGCAGAGTGCCCTCGTGCCACCCGGGGTCCTGCACCAGCAGGTGAGCTCGGCCCTGAACAACTGGCAGCTGGACACCGCCGAGGCACTGCTCGCCGACATCGACCGGTCGCTGCCGCCGCACACCGCAGCCGTCGGTGAGCTCGGCGGCGCCCCCCGCATTTCCCTGGCCCGCGCCTGGGCCGACACGCTGCGCGCCGAGCTGCTGGTCCGCCGACTACGGCTGGCCGGCTACTCGCTGCTGGGCGAGCCGCTCGTCGAGGGCGGCCCCGAGCAGGACGGCGCCCTGGACCTGCATGCCGGCGTCGCCGAACTGCACGGCGACCGGCCCGACGGCGACGAGCCACGCACCGGCGTCGACACCCGCACCGAGTCCGCGACCCACGCCGCGCTGGCCATCACCCTGGTCCGGTCGGCGCGGGCGGCCTTCGACGCCCAGGACGACGACCTCCAGCGCGCCGCCGGGCTGGTCCGGCATGCCCGCATCGAGCTGCTCTCCCGGCGGGTCGACGCCGCCATGGACGAGGCGGTCGAGGCCGCGAGCCTGCTGGGCCCAGCGCTGCCGGCGACCCCGCTGCTCGTGCACACGCTCAGCGCACTGGCCGGTGTGCTGGCCGACCTGGAGCTCATGCCGCTGGCGCTGGACTACCAGCGCCGCGCCGCCGAGACCGCGGAGACCGCGGCCCAGCAGCCGATCGGGGCGAGCTCTGGTCCGGTCGAGCGCAGCCCCCGGGCGCTGGCCGCCGACGCCGCCACCTGGCTGGCTGCCCTGTGCGCCGAGGTGGGCGAGGGCCTGCTGGACGACGGCGTCCCCGAGGCCGCCGCACCGCACTTCGCCGAGGCGCGGGACCTCGCCGTCCGGGCGCTGGGGCAGCTGACCGCCGGCGACCCGGGCGCGCTCGACGCCCAGGTCGTGCACGGCTGGGCGCTGGTCGGCCTCGGCGACCACACGGCCGCGGCCGCGCTGCTGCGCGCCGCCGTGAGCGCCGCCACCGGCCCGGCCGATCGGGCGCTGCTCGCCTCGGCGGAGCTGGGTCTGGGCCGGGCCCTGCGCCGGTCCGGTAACGGCCGCGCCGCCGACGACCACCTCGCCGCCGCGCTGGCCCTGGCCACCGAGCACGGGCTGCCCCGGGTGCGCCGGGCCGCGCTGCGCGAGTTGTGCACCCTCCACGCGGAGCTGGACGACGCCGCGCGGGCACTGCCCTACCTGCAGGCCTACCTCGCCGACGAGCTGGACCGGGTCGACGAGCGGCGCACCCGCTGGGTGGAGCTGTTCGGCCGTCGCAAGAGCCTGCTGGAGACCGAGCGGGCCGCGGGGCAGCTCCGCCGGCAGGCCTACGAGGACTCGCTGACCCACCTGCCCAACCGTCGGTACGCCGAGGCCCGGCTGGACGGCCTGCTGACCTCGGGCAAGACCCCCGCCCTGGCCGTCGTGGACATCGACCGGTTCAAGTCGATCAACGACGCGGTCGGCCATCCCGGCGGCGACGCGGTGCTGCGGGCGGTCGGGCAGCTGCTCGTCGACGGCTGCCGCGACACAGACGAGGTGTGCCGCTGGGCCGGCGACGAGTTCGTCATCCTGCTGCCCGACACCACCGCCGAGCAGGCCGAGCGGGCGATGGAGCGCATCCGCCGCTCGATCGCCGGCTACGACTGGTCCGCCCTCGGCGTCGAGGTGCCGGTCACGATCAGCGTCGGCATCGCCTCGGCCGCCCGCGGCGACGACCGGCGAACACTGTTCGCCGCGGCCGACGGCGTCCTCTACGAGGCCAAGCGCGGCGGCCGGGACCGCGTCATCCGGCTCTCCGGGATCACCCAGACCCGGGCCACAGATGCCTCCGCGACCGACGACACGGCCGTCGTCGTCGGCGAGCTGGTGACGGCGGGTAGCGACGCCGACACGGCCGTCGACGTCCCGGAGACCGCCGGAACGCCGGTTAGGGTCGGCGACGTGAGCGCCCACCCGCTGGACGACGGACCCGACGAGCGGTCGGAGGACGACCGCGCCGATGACGCCGGTGGCTTCGCCCCCCTGCTGGTCGAGCCGCCGGTCGAGGAACCGGTGCGCCGCAGCCCGCTGGACGAACTGTTCGGCCCGCCGCGCTCGGCCGGCCGGACCGTCGGCCCGGCCGTGGTTCCCCCGATCGCGCCGGTGCAGGAGCCCAGCGCCCCGGTGGCGGCGCCGGTTCCCATCCCCGCGACCGCGCCCGCAGCGATCGAGCCCGCCGCCACCCCGGGTCCCGACGTCATCTGGGGCACCGGCCGCAGCACCGAGCAGGTGCTCGCCCTGGTACGGGAGGCGCGCCGGGAGTTCCCCGACCGTCCCGCCGTCGTCGTCCGGGCCAGCGCCGAGACCCTGGTCGCCCTGGCCAGCGAGCACGACGCGTACACGACCATGGACGCCGGGGCGATGTCCGCCGCCGTCGGCCCGCTGCCCGAACCGATCGGCCGGGTCGGCGTGCTGTGCGCCAGCAGCGGCGACACCCCGATCGCGGCCGAGGCGGCCTTCGTCGCCCGGGTCACCGGCACCGAGGTCGTCCGCGTGGACGACGTCGGTGGCAGCCGGATGCGTCCGCTGCTCGCCGACCGGTCGCTGCTCACCGAGGTCGACTGCCTGCTCGTCGTCGCCGGGCTGGACGCCGCGCTGGCCAGCGTGGTCAGCGGGCTCACCGACGTGCCCATCGTCGCCGTCCCCACCTCCACCGGGCAGGGCAACGCCTTCGGCGGCTTCGGGGCGCTGCTGACGATGCTCAACTCCGCCGCGCCCGGCGTGGTGGTCAGCAACATCGACAACGGCTGGTCGGCCGGCGTCTTCGCCGCGCGCATCGCGCGGCGGACCGCGCAGCGGCAGCCCCGTCCCCCGAGTTGATCATCGGCGCGTGGCTGAGCCCTCGGGCGTGTCACGCAGCCATACGCCGATGATCAACTCGTGGTGAAGAATCAACCCATGACCATCGGCTGGCTCGACCTGTCCGCGGGGGCGAGTGGGGACATGCTGCTGGGCGCTCTGGTCGACGCAGGCGTTCCGCTCGACGTGCTCGGGGCCGCCGTCGCCGCGCTGCCGGTGGAGCCGATCACCCTGACCACCGAACAGGTGACCCGGCACGGGCTGGGCGCCACCCGGGTGCACGTGCACGCGCCGGCCAGCGACGTCCACCGCACCTGGGCCGACGTCCGGGAGCTGCTCGCCGCCGCCGCGCTGCCGACGGGGGTGCGCGACGGAGCGCTGGCGGTCTTCGAGCGGCTCGCGGTCGCCGAGGGCCGGGTGCACCGGGTGCCGGCCGACGAGGTGCACTTCCACGAGGTCGGTGCCCTGGACGCGCTCGCCGACGTGGTCGGCGTGGTGGCCGGCTTCGAGCACCTGGCCCTGGACCGGCTCACCGCCTCCCCGGTGGCGCTGGGTAGCGGCTCGGCGCGCGGGGCGCACGGCGTGGTGCCGGTCCCCGGGCCCGCGGTGCTGGAGCTGCTCGCCGGCGTGCCCGTGCTCGCCGGGCCGGTGCCCGCCGAGACGTGCACCCCCACCGGGGCCGCGCTGATCGCCGCCCGCGTGCAGGAGTGGACGACGCTGCCGCCGATGCGGGTGCAGCGGGTGGGCAGCGGCGCCGGCGGACGCGACCCGGTCGAGCTGCCGAACCTGGTGCGCCTGGTCCTGGGCGAACCAGCCGCCGCACCTTCCGACGGCCTGTTGCTGGAAGCCAACGTCGACGATCTGGACCCGCGGCTGTGGCCCGGCGTGCTCACCGACCTGCTGGCCGCCGGCGCCGCCGACGCGTGGCTGACCCCGATCCTGATGAAGAAGGGCCGCCCCGCCCACACCCTGTCGGTGCTGTGCGCCGCGCCGGCCGCCGACGCCGTCCAGGCGGTTGTGTTCGCCGCGACCTCGACGATCGGGCTGCGCGCCCAGCCGGTGCACAAGGTGGCCCTCGACCGGCGGCAGGACACCGTCGCCGTGCTCGGCGGACGGGTCGGGGTGAAGGTCGCCCGCTCCGCCGGCCGGGTGGTCAACGTCAGTGTCGAGTTCGACGACGTCGCCGCGCTGGCCGGCACGCTCGGGCTGCCGGTCAAGGAGGTCCTGCGGGGCGCGACCGCCGCCGCGCACGCCGCGCACCCCGGCGGCGTCGCCGGCCCCGTCGAGGGCATCGACTATCCTCTGGCCCGAGAAGGGGAGTAGCCCCCCGACCGCTGGTCGACATGCTGGCGCGCCCGCGCGCCCGGTCAGCGGGCCTGCGCCCCGGCGCAGGTGGGCGAGACCTTCGGCCCTGCAGTCCACCCATCGGTGCGCTGCCGGTCGGAGGCGCACGTCGCACCCGCCCGGGCGCGCGCGCGTACAGAGAAGAGCCCCCCGTGGTCGTGTCGGTCGTGCTGGCCGCCTTCGTGCTGATCCTGCCGGTCGAGCTGCCGGACAAGACGTTGTTCGCCACCCTCCTGCTGGCGACCCGCTTCGCTCCGCTGCCGGTGTCCGTCGGCGTCGGTCTGGCCTTCGGACTGCAGGTGGCCATCGCGGTCACCGCCGGCAGCCTGCTGTCCCTGCTGCCCGACGCCCTGGTCAGCGGGGTGGTGGCGCTGCTGTTCCTGACCGGCGCGGTGCTGCTCTGGCGAGAGTCCCGCAAGGGCGCTGAGGACGACGAGGCGGTCGCCCAGGCCCGCGAGGAGACCTCGTTCCTGCGGGCGGCCGCAATCTCCTTCGGCGTGCTGTTCGCCGCCGAGTGGGGCGACCTCTCCCAGCTGGCCACCGCCGGGCTCGCGGCCCGCTACGCCGAGCCGGTGTCGGTCTTCGTCGGCGCCTGGGCGGCGCTACTGGTCATCTCCGGGCTGGCCGCGTTCCTCGGCCGCGCGCTCGCCGACCGGCTGCCGGTCGCGCTGCTGCACCGCGTCGCGGCGGGCCTGTTCCTGGTCTTCGCCGTGGTCGCCGTGATGGAGACCATCCGCACGCTGGCCGGCTGACCCCTCCCCCGAGGGGGTGGAACGCCGAACCGGAACTCAAGGGGAGCGGCCCAGTCGCCGTTGCTCCCCGTGCCGGTCGACGCCCGATCCGGCACCGACGAGGGGAAGCCGACGTGCCAGCGCTGCCGCACAGCGAGGTCCAGGCGCCGATGGCGCACGGGTCCGTCCTCGCGCGCCGGAGCCGCCGCGCCGACCGGGTCCCGACCGACCCGCAGACCGACGTCCGGGCGCGGCGGGAGAGCGAGGTGCTGGCCGCCTTCGCGCTGCTCGACGCCCCGGCCGATACGGAACTCGACGCGGTCGCCCGCATCGCCGCCGCACTGACCGGCGCCCCGTACGCGCAGATCAACATCCTGGACGCCGCACGGCAGTGCTCGCTGGCGGCCCACGGTGCGCCGGCCGGCGAACGGTCCCGGAAGGACTCGATCTGTGCCCGCACGTACACCGATCCCGCCGTGTTCTGGTCCCCGGACCTCGCTGCCGATCCCCGGTTCCACGACCACCCTGCCGTCGACGGGCGCCGGGGCCGCGCGCGCTTCTACGCGAGTGCGTCCCTGCGACTGGACGGCGTCGCGATCGGCACGATCTGCGTCTACGACACGACACCGTGCACCGGCCCCGCCGCCGACGGTCCCGACCGGCTCGCCGACCTCGCCACCGTCGTCGTCGGTCTCCTCGAACGCCGACGGTGCGCGCGGCTGGCCGTCGAGCTCGCCGCCTCCGCCGAGGCCGCCCGAGCCGAGCTCGCCGTCGTACACGAGGAACTGGGCGCGGCCCGGGCCTTCGACACCGCACTGCTGGATGCGCTGCCGGTGGGCGTGGTGGCCGCGGACGCCGACGGCCGGATCTCGGTCCGCAACGAGACCGTCCGCCGCTGGAACGGCCCCGACCACGACCCGGGTCCGACCTCGGAGGACGCGGCCGACGGCCGCACCCCGCTCGCCGTGGAGGAAGGTCTCCTCACCCGGCTGTTCCAGAAGGGGCGGCTGCACGACGTCGAGGTCACCATGGCCGCGGCCGGACGCCCGGCCCGGATCGTCTCCTGCTCCGGCCAGCAGGTGCGTGACACCTCCGGGCGCCGGCTCGGTGCGGTCATCACCATGGCCGACGTCACCGGACAACGCGAACTCGAGAACCGGCTGCGCGCTGCCGCGCTGCACGACCCGTTGACCGGGCTGCCCAACCGCAGCCTGCTGGTCGACCGGCTCGAGCTCGCACTGGCCACCAGGGCACGCAGCGGAGGCCCACTCGCCGTCCTCTACTGCGACCTGGACCGGTTCAAGGCGGTCAACGACAACTGGGGACACACCGCCGGCGACGTCGTGCTCATCGAGACCGCCGCGCGGCTGGTCGCCGCGGTACGTCCGGGCGACACGGTGGCCAGGATCGGCGGGGACGAGTTCGTCGTCCTCTGCCCGGGTCTCGACGTGACGGGGACCGCCGACGCGGTCCGCGCGCGGGTCACCGCGGCACTGGCCGAGCCACTGCGCTCGGGCCCCGGCCAGCTGCACACGGTCGGCATCAGCATCGGCCTCGCGTTCGCCGGGGCCGGCTCGACGGCGGAGACCCTGCTGACCGCCGCCGACGAGGCGATGTATCAGGTCAACGGGGTCCGGCGTGGCCGCGCCTGACGGCCGAGCCCGTGGACGGCAACCGACCCCCGGTCGGTCGGAAGGAAGTACGGCCATGGACCCCACCGGGCTGGTCGAACCGCAGGACGTGACTGTCGTGACGGCCGCGGTCGTCGCCGCTCAACACCAGTTCGCGTCGCGGCTGCGCCGCCGGACCATGCCCGACCCGCTGACCGGTCTGCCGGTGCGCAGCCTGCTCGTCGAGCGCCTGGAGCTATTCCTCGCACAGAAGCGGCCGGCCGGCTGGTCACCGCCGTCCGGCAGGGCGACCTCGTCGCGCGCATCGGCAGCCAGACCTTCGTGCTGCTGTGCCCCGGCATCACCGTGGTGGACGACGCGGGTGCCATCGCCGCGCGCGTGGCCGCCGCCTTCGAGACCCCGCTGCGCCCGTCGCCGGACGTCCTCGCCCCGGTGCGCGTCAGCGTGGGCATCGCCGTGTCCGGGCGGGACTCCACCCCCGAAACGCTGCTGGCCGCCGCCGACCGGGCGATGGCCGAGGTACGGCTGGAACGGCAGGGCAGCGGCCGGCTGGCCTGAGCCCCGCCGCCGCATGAGGCATAGGAAGCCTTCTACCCGGTTTCCGCGCCAGGACCGGGTGAAGAGCTTCCTATGCCTACTCAGTGCCTACTCAGCGCAGCGTCGGGATCCAGCGGGCCAGCGCCTGGCCGATCTCGTCGGGGGCGTCCTCGGGCACGAAGTGCGAACCCGGCACGGTGACCTCGGTCAGCGCCGGCCAGCGGCGGACGACCTCCCGCTGCCGGCCGACCAGAATCGACCCCGGCTCGGCGTTGATGAACAGCTTGGGCACCTCGCTGCCGGCCAGCCAGCGGCCGTAGTGGTCGACGACGTCGTGCACGTCCGGTGGCAGGTTCTCGATCGGGATCTGCCGCGGCCACTCCAGCGTCGGCCACCGGTCGGTCCGCTCGTGGAACGGCGCCCGGTAATGGTCGTGCGCCTCGGGCGTCAGTCCGCGGAGCACCGAGGCCGGCAGGATCCGTTCCACGAAGACGTTCTTGTCCAGCACCATCTGCTCACCCGCCGACGAGCGCATGCCCTGGAACACCTTCGTCGCGTCGGCCGGCCAGTCCGCCCAGGTGACCGGGGTGACGATCGCCTCGGTGAAGGCGATGCCACGGACGCCGTCCGGATGCCGCGAGGCCCAGTCGAAGCCGAGCCCCGAGCCCCAGTCGTGCAGCACCAGGGTGACCCGATCGGTGGCCTCGACCGCGGTGAGGAACTCGGCGAGGAAGCGGGCGTGGGTGGCGAAGGAGTAGGTGCCCGGCCCCGGGTCAGGGAGCTTGCTGGACTCCCCCATGCCGATCAGGTCCGGGGCGATGCAGCGGCCCAGGTGCCGCACGTGCGGGAGAACGTTGCGCCACAGGTAGGACGACGTCGGGTTGCCGTGAAGGAAGACGATCGGGTCTCCCTCCCCGACGTCGACGTAGGCCATCTCCTGCTCCCCGATGCGGATCCTGGAGCGGGGGAACGGGTCGGCGGCGGGCACGGGCGGGCGGACGTCGTCGGGCATCCCCCGATGCTGTCAGCGTGGCGCGCAACTCGCCCCCCGGGGAATGAGCTTGACCCTGACGCGACGTCAGGCTGTTCCGTGGACCCGTCGACGAGGGAGGAGGAGCGATGAGCTGGACGGTGGGAGAGCTGGCCCGGCTGGCCGGGATCACGGTGCGCACGCTGCACCACTACGACCGGATCGGCCTGGTCGGGCCCGGCGACCGCACGGCGGCGGGTTACCGCAGCTACGGCGTGCGCGACCTGGACCGGCTGCAGCGGCGGAAGGACCCGCCTGCCCCCTACACCTCGCAGGCTCGGCGCGGGCCCCTGCAGACGGGCCTGGTGACATGCTGGAGCGGCCTCGTCCCGGGTCCCGCCGCGAGCCTGCGAGCAGTGGGGAGGACGAGGTCCTTCAGGCACCGAGGCGATGGTCGCGGCCGTCGAGAAGGAGATGGAGGCACGGCAGATGGGGATCTCACTGACCCCGGAGGAACGGTTCGAGGTCTTCGGGGAGAACTGGGTGGACGAGCACGAGGCCTACGAGCGGTGGGGCGAGACCGAGGCGTGGGCACAGTCCCAGCGCCGGACCGCCACGTATGACAAGCAGGCCTGGCTGGCGATCAAGGCCGACGCCGACGACGTCGAGCGGCGACTCACCGCGGCACTGGCGGACGGCGTCCCCGCGGCGTCGGAGCAGGCGATGGACCTGGCCGAGGAGCACCGGGCGCACATCGGCCGGTACTTCTACGACTGCTCACCGGAGATGCACGCCGGGCTGGGCCGGATGTACCTCGAGGACGAGCGGTTCACCGCCCACTACGAGCGGATCGCGCCGGGGCTCGCGCAGTACGTGAGCACCGCCCAGGCGAACGCCGTGCGCCTGTCCGGCTGACCCACCCCTGGGGGCCAAAATGGCCATTTTGGCCCCCAGGGGCCGGAGGGCGAGCGACATCACGCCCCCCGGACGTCTCCTGGAAGGCTGCGGACCGCATCCTGGCGGGGTGGGACGGGTCATCGGGCTGTTGCAGCAGCCATGGATACAGCGGGGGGTCCGGTCGGCCCTGGCGGCCGGACTGGCGTGGCAGGTGGCTGTGCTGCTGCCCCCACTGCTGTCCGACTACGCCTACTACGCCCCGCTCGGCGCGGTGATCGCCGTCCACCCGACCGTCGCGGACTCGGCCAACGCCGCCTGGCGGTCGGTCCTCGCGATCCTGCTCGGTTTCGCGCTCGCGTACGGCGTGTACGAGCTGACCCGGGCGGTGCCCAACGCCCTCACCATCGCACTGATCGTTGCGCTGGCCGTCTGCGTGGAGCGCTGGTTGCGGATCCTCCGGGAGCAGGCCAGCTGGGTCAGCTTCGCCGCGGTGCTGATGATCACCGTCGGCGCCGGCGAGCCGGGGCCCTATGTGCTGCGCTACGCCGGGCTCACGCTGCTCGGAGCGGCGATCGGTGTGCTGGTGACCACCGTGCTGTTCCCGCCGATGCAGCTGACCACGGCGGTGCGGGCGATCGCCCGGACCCGCGACCGGCTGGCCGTCCACCTGGAATCCATCGCGGCTGCGCTGCGCAACGGCGAGGTGCCCGCAGCCGGCGACTGGGCCGAGCGCGGCCGGCAGCTGGACCGGTCGCTGGACCAGATGCGCGCGGCCGAGACGCTCGTGGAGCGGGCCCGCCGGGCGAACCCGCGGGCGCACCGCTGGCAGGGCACCGCCGGCAGCATCCGGGGCAGTCCCGCGCGCTGGACCGGATCGCCGTCCTGGTCGACGACCTGACGACGCTGGTGGTGGAGTTCCAGCCGCACCGGCGCGGGCTGGACCGGGTGGACGACGGCACCGGCTGGGTGCTCGCCGACGCCCTGGATGGTCTGGCCCGGGTGGTGCGCATTCCGTACCACGCCACGGACGACGCCCCCGACGACCGGGACGCCGCGATCGCCGACGCGCTCTCCGCGCGCACCCGGCTGACGACCCTGCTGCGCGCCTCCGAGGTCGCCGACGACGAGGGCTTCTTCGCCCTGGGCGCGGTCGCCGTCGGGATGCACCGTTCGCTGGAGGCCTTGGAGGCGTGGGTGCGGTTCCCCCAGTCCGCCTGACCCGCTCCGAACTCCGGCCAGAGTGGCCACTGTGGCCACCCGAGTGGTCAGACGCGGATGAGCAGCTCGCCGTGCAGCATCCCCAGCCAACCGTCGTCGGCGGCCGCCCAGCGCAGCCAGGCTGCGGCGACGTCGTCCAGCTCGGCCGGCGTTGCCAGGCCGTACGCGACTGCCTGCTCCGCGAACGCCGACCCGGTCGCCCGGCCGGCCCAGGAGTTCCCCCACCACGAGCGTTCCCCGGGCGTGGCGAAGCACCAGGCCGTCGTCGTCGCCACCGTGTCCCGCAGCCCGGCCGCGTGCGCCCAGGACAGCAGCCGGCGGCCGGCGTCGGGCTCGGCGTCGTTGCGACGGGCCACCCGCCGGTAGAGGTCCAGCCAGGAGTCCAGGCCGGGATCGGCCGGGAACCAGGTGGTCACGGCGTAATCGACGTCGCGGACGGCGATCACCCCGCCGGGCCGGCTGACCCGCGCCATCTCGCGCAGCGCGGCCACCGGATCGGTGAGGTGCTGCAGCACCTGGTGGGCGTGCACGACGTCGTAGGAGTCGTCGTCAGCCGCCAGCGCGTAGACGTCGCCGACCGCGAACGTCACCTCGACCTGGGAGCGGGCGGCCAGGGCGCGGGCCTCGTCCAGCGGCGCCGCCGACACGTCCAGTCCGACGACCCGGCCGGGGCCTACCCGCCGGGCGAGGTCGACGGTGATCGTGCCGGGCCCGCAGCCGACATCCAGCAGGTCCTGCCCGGGCCGCAGCGACGGAAGCAGGTACCCCGCGGAGTTTTCCGCCGTCCGCCAGCGGTGCGACTGCAGGACGGAGTCGGCGTGCCCGTGGGTGTACTTGTCCATGTCCGTCAACTCTCGGCCGCGAGCACCGACGACGCCACCGGCACCGCCAGCGCCCGGTCGGCGGGCACCAGGCCGATCCGGGTGCGCCGGTCCAGCAGGTCGGCGACCGTCCGCACCCCCTCCGCCCGGACGGCGAAGCGCAGCTCTCCCACCGTCTCCGGCCGCCCCTCGACCACCGGGTCGGACCCCAGCGCGGCGACCAGCGGCGCCTCGGTGCCGTACCGGGCGACCAGCCGGCCGGGCGCGTCGACCCGGCCCAGCGCCAGCGGCGGCGCGGCGCCCACCAGCGGCAGCCGCGCGGTCGGGGACCGGCGGGCGCCCCGGCCGTACCAGGCCACGACCTCGTCCACCGCACCGGAGGCCATCGCGCGGTAGGCGGTCAGCTTGCCGCCGACCACGGTGAGGACCGATGCGTCCCAGCTCAGCAGGTGCCGCTGGGCCAGGTCCGCGGTCGCATCACCGGGCCGGCGCCGGCGGAGGCGGAGACGGAGAGCACCAGCGGCCGCAGCCCGGCGTAGGCCCCGACCAGGTCGCCCCGGCCGATCGGCACCGCCAGCACCTGGTTGACCGTGGCCAGCAACTGGTCGACCTCGGCGTCGCTGGGCACCGGGTCATCCTCGAGCACCGGCTCCGACACCGGCTCGTCGGTGATGCCCAGGTACACCAGCCCGCCGGGCTGGGGCAGCGCGAAGACGTAGCGGGAACGCGACCCCGGCAGCGGCACGGTCAGCGCCGCGGACGGCGACCCGAGCACGGCGGCCGGCAGACCAGGTGCGACCCACGCGAGGGCACCAGCCGGATGCCCGGCGCCAACCGCTGCGCCCACACCCCGGCCGCGTTGACCACCGCCCCGGCCCGGACCACGGCGCAAGAACCGTCGTCCACCGACAGCTGCACCACCGGCCCGTCGACGCCGGTGACCGTCACCCCGGTCAGCACCCGGGCGCCGAACGCGGCGGCGGCGCCCAGCGCGATCACCAGCCGGGCGTCGTCGGTGAGCTGCCCGTCCCAGAAGACGACGCCACCGCGCCCCGGGCGCAGGCCGGGCGCCATCCGCGCGGCCTCGGACGCCGAGACGCGGCCCGTGCCTGGCAGCGAGCGCCGCCCGCCGGGCACCGACCGCCGAACGGCGTCCCCGAGCCGCCCGCCCAGCCCGGACAGCGCGCTCACGTCCCGGCCGGCCTCGTCGGGCACCAGGAAGGGCAACGGCCTCGCCAGGTGCGGTGCCGTCGTCCCCATGAGGACGGCGCGCTCCCGGGCGCTCTCCCCGGGCCAGGCCGGACTTGCCGGAGGCGAGGTACCGCAGCCCGCCGTGCACCAGCTTCGGCGACGTGCCGTCCTCGCTGGTCACGGTCGGCCCGGGCATGCGCGGCCCGGCGCTGGAAGGCGCTCGCCCCCGAGGGCCTGACCCTGGGCACCTGCCGCAGAGCTGGCAGTTCGCCACCCTCGGCGGCTACGCGGCAACCCGCTCGGCAGGGCAGTCCTCCACCGGCGTCGGGCGGTTCGACGACCCGGTCGCCGGGCTCACCCTGGCCACCCCGACCGGCGTCCTGGAACTGGGGAAGCCTCCCGCGTCGGCCGCCGGACCCGATCTGCTCGACCTGGCGCTGGGGTCGGAGGGCGCGCTGGGCATCATCACCGAGCTCCGGCTGCGGGTGCGCCCGACGTCGCGGACGACGACCTACGAGGGCTGGTCCTTCCGCAGCTGGGCCGCGGAGCTCGCCGGGCTGCAGCGGCTCGCGCGGCACGACCTGCTGCCCGACGTCGTCCGGCTGTCGGACCCCGACGAGACCCGGGCGACGCTGCTGCAGTCCACCGGCGCGGGGTCGCGGCTGCTGCGGGCGAGCCTGCGCGGGCGCCGGCACGGGCAGGGATGCCTGCTGGTGGTCGGCTGGGAGGGGCTACCGACGATCGCACGGGCCCGTCAGCGCGCCGCGACCTCGGTGCTCAGGGACGGCGGCGCCATCCGGCTGGGCAGCCGGGTAGGCGCGGCCTGGGTGGAGCACCGCTTCGCCGCGCCGTACCTGCGCGACCGGCTGCTGGACGCCGGCCTGCTGGTGGAGACGCTGGAGACCGCCGCGACCTGGACGGCGCTGCCCCGGGTGTACGCCGTCCGCCGCGCGCTGCACGAGTCGCTGGCCCGCCCGGGCCGCCGTCCGCTGGTGATGCCGCACCTCTCGCACGGCTATCCCACCGGTGCCTCGCTGCACGTCACCGTGCTCGCCGACCGGGACGACGACCTGCCCATGCAGCGGTGGCTGACCGCTAAGCGGGCCGTCAGGGCATCTGCAACCCGGGGGTGCTGCTCCCGGACTGAGCCCCGAGAGGCACGACACTCCTTCGGGCGTTTCACGGTAGCCCAGGCGGGCACCGGACGAGGCATGCCTTCCCTCGATCCCGGACGCGCCGGAGCGTCGAGCTCGATCACCCTGGTGGAGGACGCCCCGGTGCGGCACCTGCGGTTCACCGGCGACATCGGCAGGGACGTCGTCCGCGAGTTCCGACTCTCCGTCCGTCCCGCCTCCTGGCCGTCCCGGGTCGACCTGAGCGGGGTCCACTCGATGGACTCCGCGGGCCTGGAGCTGCTTCTGCACCTGGCCCGCAAGCAGAAGCGGTTCGGCGGTGAGCTGGAGGTCGTCGAGCCCCCCGCGCCGCTGCGCCGGCTGATGGAGCAGAGCGGGCTGACCCGGGTCTCGCACTGGGTGATCGCCGACGCCGACGCGCCGGCGTTCCCTTCGGAGCCCTCCCCCGCCGCCACCGCCTGAGTTCGGTACACCGACGGCCCGCCGTCGCGGCAGGGGCCGGGGCGGTCGACGCCGGGATGGTCGCCGTCTTGGAGGGCCTGCTCAGCGACTCTCCCGAGGTCGCCCCCTCGGCGGACGAGCAGCGACGGAGCACCGCCAGCTGGGCACGCTCGGCGTCGAGCTGGCCCTCAGCCAGGACCTCGCGCGTGGCGTGCGCCATGCCGAGCGCGCCGTCGCGCTGTCCGCCGGCTGGGCGATCCGGAGCTGCTCGGCCGCACGTTGAACAACTGCGGCATCGCGGCGTGGGGCCGTCCCGGCGCGGCCGAACTCGGGGCCACCGACGAGGCGCCAGGCACTGTCCGGGCACGGGCTGCCCCGCCGCACCGAGTTCTTCGCGTGGCTGCGCGGCGATACGGCGTCCGCGGGACAGCTGACCGATGAGTCCTACGAGCTCTTCCGGGTGGTCGCCCCGCACGCGCGGCACCCCTGGCTGCGGCGGAGGCCGGGAACACCGCCGAGGCGGTGCGCTGGTGGCACGCCGCCCGGGCGCAGGGCCCGGCGGTCGGCTCTCCGCAGCAGGTGGCGATGGCGCTGGCGCACCTGCAGCGCGTCGAGGGCCGCAGCGCCTAGAGCGTGTCTGCTAACTGCGGACGCGGTGATGGATGATCATGCAGCCGAGGAGGACACCGCCGAGGTAGGTGGTGGCGTATTTGTCGTAGCGGGTGGCGATAGCGCGCCACTGCTTGAGCCGGCCGAACCCGCGTTCGACGGTGTTGCGGTCCTTGTAGAGCTCGGCATCGCAGGCCGGTGGTCGCCCACCGGCCGAGCCCTTGGCCTTGCGGCGTGCGATCTGGTCGCTGCGTTCGGGAATCGTGTGAGCGATCTTCTTCGCCCGCAGGTGCGCCCGCGTACTGGGATGGGAGTACGCCTTGTCCGCCAGCAGCCGGAACGCGCCGGTGTC
>NZ_FNOZ01000092.1 GCF_900107175.1 Modestobacter sp. DSM 44400
ACGGCGATCCGTTCCACCCAGAGTGGAACTACACGATCACACCGCGAACCATCGACGACGAATTACACTGATGTAATTCCCTTCCAAGCTCTAAGCCCGCGGCGTCCAGCAGCGCCGCACCCGTGGTCAGGAAGCGGTGGGCGGCGTCAACGTCCAAGTTCCATCCGGATGGCTGGGATGAGCGCAGCGCGGAAGCCATGTCCGGGTAGACCGTGCTGGCTCTGCCCAGCTCGCCGAGCAGCAGTTCCTGGGGCCGCTCGATCCAGCGCTCCAGCCCCGCCGGGGCCGACCAGACCTGGTGGGCGCTCACCTGCAGGCTCGGATCGGTGGTCGACTGGAGAAGGAACTCCAGCCGCCATGCCACCTCGTCGTGCCCAGTGGAGTCCACGGGCGCAGGTGGCGGTTCGGTCAGGCGGAAGAGGGCCCGGGCCGGACCGGTGGGTTCGACCCCGACCGCATCCCAGCCGGCCAGCGCCTCGGCCAGTTCGGCGATGCCAGACTCGTCGACGGATTGATCGGCGGGGAATCGGCCATCACCGGCGGTCAGGGCGGACAACCACCCCTCGGCCGGGGGCAGGTGGCGGGGACGACGGCCGCGGCGTGGTGGGAGCAGGTCGAGGGAGGCAGCCGACCGGGCGCGGGCCACGCGTACGGCCCGGTCGACGAGAACGTCGAGGGCGTCGGTCACCAGGCCGGCCGGGTCCTGCCCGGCAGTTCCCCCGCGGCCGTCCTGCTCGGCGCGGGCCACCGGCGGCATCGCCGCGACGAGCCCGTGCATGGTCACGGCGTCCGGACCGGTCACGATCGGCCGCCAGCGCGCCGCAGGTTCGCCTGCAACGAAGAGGAGGGACGGCAGGACCCGGCCGCGGGCGGCGAGGTCGTCGGCGAAGGCCGCCATGGCCCGAAGGTGCGCGACGGAGGCTCCGTACCGGACCTGGGGGCGTTCGTCGGTGAGCTCGGCCGGATCCACCAGGAGCGCGGGCACCACCCACGGCAACAGCGCGGGCGGCCGCTGCGGGGCGGGACGTGGGGTGGTGCGCACAAGTTCCGGAGGGTCCAGCGGAGCCATCCGCAGCGACGGCAGCAGCAGGGTTGCGGTCACCGGCTTGCCGACGTGGACTTCGGCCAGGGCCGCCGTGTCCGCGGCGAACGGATGCGCACGCGTCGACCGGACTGCCTGGCTGCCGCTCTTGACGGGCCGGTCACCATCCAGACCCCAGATCAGCGGTCCACGACCGGGCGACCACAGAGCGTGCACCACCAGCATGCGCCGGTGCTCCCTTCGACCAGATGGCGTGGCCAGCCTACTGGCGGCTGGGTCCGCTGCGACGGGGACCTACCGACCGAGCCAATGCTGCTCGAACGCCGAACTGACGCCACTCGCTGCCTGCGTTCTGGTCGTTTTGCTGCGTCGTCCGCAATGGACGTCGTCGCCGCGGATGTCTCGGCAACGGCAGCACCGGGCAAGGGGCGCCCCCGCGCGAGTCGCCGCTAGACTAAGTCCATGACTAAGCTAGCGGCTAGTGTCGGTGTACACGAGGCGAAGACGCAACTATCGAAGCTGTTGCGGCTGGTGGACGCGGGGCAGGAGGTGGAAATCCTGCGCAACGGCGAACCGGTGGCGCGTCTGGTTCCTGCGGGCACCCGAGCGGTTCGGAGGTTCGGCACGGACCGCGGCCGCTTCGTCGTTCCCGAGGATTTCGACGCGGCTCTGCCGGCTGAGGTCCTGGGTGCTTTCACCCGGTGACTCGTTACCTGCTGGACACCCATGTCTGGCTGTGGTTGCAGACGACACCCGAACGGCTGCGCGACGAGGTGGGCGCGCTGCTCGCCGACCGGACCAACACGTTGCTGCTCTCAGCGGTGAGCAGCTGGGAGATCGCCGTCAAGTACCGACTCGGCAAGCTGCCGCTACCGGAGCCGCCAGCGGAGTACGTCCCTGAGCGGATGCGTCGGTCAGGTGTGACACCGCTGCCGATCGAGCATGTGCACGCCCTTCGGGTAGCCGACCTGCCCGAGCATCACAGCGACCCCTTCGACCGCCTACTGGTCGCGCAAGCCCAACTCTTGGACGTGCCGATCGTGACGGCTGACGGACAGCTCGCGGCGTACGAGGTTGAAATCGTCTCAGCGTGACGTGCTCACCTGCTGCCTGCGGAGAGGCAGCAAACGGGTCACCGGCACAGTGGGAGCCCGCTCGGCCATGTGCCGACGTTGTGTCCGGGGGACGACTTGGTACGTAGCCCAACGAATCCGGCTGCAGCGGCCGTGAGGCAGGTCTCGCCAGTGGTGCAGGCCAACGGCGGGTGGACGGACACGGTCCGACGGCGGGGCTGTGGCCAGCCTCACTGCTAGCGCAGCGCTTGCTTCGGCTAGCAGTGGGCATCCAGGGCGTGTTGGTCTCCGGGCCAATGCACGCTCGATACCGGCTTTGCGGTGTCGATCGGTCCTCGCAGAGGCCGAGACGATTCCCACCACAGGTAGCTGATCCAGCGACGCTGCCCGCCATCCATGAGAGGCCAGGTCCACATGGCACAGTCAAAGACCGCCACACGCACTGAGACCGTCGCCGTTCCCGTCGACGTGACCGTCGAGGAGGGCGACCGAGGACTCAAGGGCCCGGCCGGCCCGGTCGGCACCCTCGGCGAGCCCGGTGACAGGGGGCCTCAGGGTCCGGTCGGCGCGGCAGGCGAGCCCGGAGAGAAGGGCGCCCGGGGCCCGGTCGGTACTGTCGGCAAGCAGGGCGACAGCGGCCCGACCGGTCCTGTCGGCCCGGTTGGTGAGCGTGGTCCGAAGGGACCGCTCGGCCTGCAGGGCGAGAAGGGACCGCAGGGATCCGAGGGCAAGACCGGCCCCCAGGGCGAGCAGGGCCTGCCCGGCTCGACCGGTCGGCCCGGCGAGGATGGTCCGCAGGGCCAGCCCGGGTTGCGCGGCAAGCAGGGCCAGCAGGGTCCCGCCGGCGAGCGGGGTCTGCCCGGTGGGCAGGGGCCGCTGGGCGAGAAGGGCCTCCGGGGGGCCCAGGGCCAGCGTGGCGTGATCGGGGAGACGGGCGAGAAGGGCCTGCGCGGTCTACAGGGCGCGCAGGGCGAGCTCGGTGAGCAGGGCGAGTCGGGCGTTCGCGGCCTGCAGGGGCCGCAGGGCGTGCAGGGCCAGGCCGGCCAGGCCGGCCCGGTCGGTCTGCCCGGCGTGCAGGGTCCGCAGGGCGCCTCCGGTCCCGCCTGGCTTCACCAGCCCAGCTCCGCTGAGCTCGCGACCAAGGTCAAGCAAGCGGCGCTGGACCTCTCGCCGCGCACCCTGCTCGACCCGCGGGTCGGCGTTCGGTACCTCGCGACGTTGACGTCGCGGCTGGTCAAGCTGCAGGGTGGACTTTTCCTGCGTGCCATCGTCGACACCGAGGCCGGGGCGAAGGAGCAGCCGGTCGCCGATCGGTCCAACGTGCGCTCCATCGCCTGACAGCGCTGAACGGATGAAGGGCGCCTCGTACCGCTGAGTCGGAACGGGGCGCCCTTCGCTGTTCGAGCAGGTCTGTCTGCGGGGATGGCCACCGAACCCGGACCGACGCCGGATGCAGTCGCCGACAGCAGCTGGCGCAGTGCCGTCAGCTCGGCAGCAGCGAGCCTGCCGTCTCCATCACGGGACGGACATTGCGGCGACAACGACAGAGCCCCGCCGGCCATCGACCGTGGGGCTCTTGTGTGTCCGAGGGGGGACACGGTGCATACGCACACGGCTGCGACAGGGTGACATGTGACCAGTGGACGCCCCGCCGATCAGGACGCCCGGGGTCCTCGCTGCCCGCCAACACCGCCGAGCTGACGAAGATCCCCGCCGATGTGTGGACACCGGCCTACGACGCGAACAACCAGATCCGCGAGGGCGCGTGGGTGGCGGAGTTGACCGGGCTGCTGGACCTCTCGGGCTGGCCGCCGGGCATGCGGGTCATCGCCCGCAAAGAGCGACCGCCCCCCGGGGCGCAGCTGCGGATCACCGACGTCGACGGGCTGCGAGTCACCGCCTTCGCCACCAACACTCCCCGCGGGCAGCTGCCCGATCTGGAGCTGCGGCACCGCCGCCGGGCCCGCGCGGAGGACCGGATTCGTTGCGCGAAGGACACCGGGCTGCGCAACCTGCACGACTTCGCCCAGAACCAGATCTGGTGCGCCCTCGTCGCGCTGGCCTGTGAGCTCACCGCCTGGATGCAGATGCTCGCCCTCACCGGCTCTGCGGCCCGACGGTGGGAACCCAAACGGCTACGAACCAGGCTGTTCACCGTCCCGGCCACGCTGGCCCGCACCGGCCGCCGGCGACTGCTGCACCTGGCCGATCACCATCCCTGGGCCGCCGTCCACTAGGCCGTCCTCCGGCTACGAGCGCTGCCCGCCGGACCGGTGCACATCCCCGGCTGACCGCCAGCACCGACCGCCCCGACGACCCCGCACCGCCCGGACGTGGAACCGGCGCCCACTCGAGGCGACACTCGGTGGAATTGTCACACCCTGGTGAAAGACTCACCGCCCAACGGCCACCAAGTCCGCTGCCCATGATCAACGCCGGACGGACGAAAGATCCGGGCTAGTGGAGGGCTAGTGGACCACGTCATCGGGGTCGACGTCCTCTCCGCTGAGTCCCCGCGCGTGCTGGTGCTGCTCGTGGAAGGCAACCCATTCCCGACCGAGTTGCTCCCGGCGTGCCCGGTCGGTGCTCTCCCGGAACAGAGGAAGGGCGTCGCGTTCCTCCTCCTGCAGGTGCTCCTCGTTGACTTCGCGGGCAGTGCGCAGGGCTTGCCACCAGTCCTCGCTGCCGGCAGCGTGCTGCTGCACCGCACGAACGCTGTCACGTATCTCGTTGTGCTCCCGGACGGCGTGGTGGGCCTCCTCGGCTCCCTCGTCGGCGGCTCGTGCCAGCTTCGGATACAGCATCGACTCCTCGCCGCTCGCGTGGATCTCGAGGAGTTCGGTCAGGGTCGCCCACGCCTTCGTCAGCTCTTCTGCGTCGGTCAGCGCGTCGATGGCCTCGAACTGGCGGCGCATGGCGTCATGTTCGAGCTCGACGAGGACGGTGATGTCCATGTCCGGACCCGCAGCCGCGGGATCACCGTCCGCGCGACCCGCCGGGGCGTTTCCGTCCCGCTCGGGGTTCTGAGGCTCGCTGAGAACGAGCGCCCCATCGGCGATCGCGACCGACCAGGTGGCGACCCCGGACGGCGCCGGGCCGTCCACGACCTCGCCGGTCGTCACGTCGAAGGTGGCCATGTGACAGGGACAGACGACGGTCTGTCCGTCCAGCTCGCCCTCTGCGAGAGAGCAGCCGGCGTGCGGGCAGGTGTCGTCGAAGGCGTGCAGCTTGCCCGCCAGCATGGCGACCGCCACCACCGAACCCTCGTGCCCGACGGCGAGCATCTCGCCGTCTGCGGGCGGTGCGGGGGCAGAGGGGATCTGTGCTGTCATCTCGTGCCCCTACCCGGAACAAGGCCTGCTATCCGACCGCCGCCTCCGCAACGACGTGGTGCAGCCGCGGCTCGCCAGTCGGACATGGCGCCTCGATGAGCGCTCGTCGACCCTGGAAGTCACACCGCCGAGACGAAGGAGAACAGGTCATGAGCGAGTCGATCGCGGGCGTGCTCATCCCGGACAGCGAGTTGGCGCGGGAGGCGACAGAACTGGTCCGTGAGGCAGCCTCACCGCTGCTGTTCGACCACTCCCGCCGGGTGTTCCTCTGGGGGACGCTGCGCGGGAACGAGCAGGGGCTACGGTTCGACCCGGAGCTGCTGCACCCGGCGGCGATGTTCCACGACCTGGGGCTGACCGAGCGGTTCCGTCGCACCGACCAGCGCTTCGAGATCGACAGTGCCGACGAGGCGCGGCGGTTCCTGCACGCCTACGGCATCACCGGCGAGGACGCCGACCGGGTCTGGACGGCGATCGCCCTGCACACGACGCCGGAGATCCCGCTGCACATGGCCGCCGAGATCGCCCTGCTGACCCGGGGAGTGGAGCTGGACGTGCTGGGCATCGGCTACCACACGGTTTCCGACGATCAGCGCGCGGCCGTGGTGGCCGCCCATCCCCGACCGGATTTCAAGAATCGGATCCTGGCCGCCTTCACCGAAGGCATCGCAGACCGCCCGGAGACCACGTTCGGCAACGTCAAGGCGGACGTGCTCGCTCACTACGTTCCCGGCTTCGTCCGCGGTGACTTCGTCGAGGTGATCAAGAACTCCGCCTGGCCGGAGTGACCCCGGCCCCCGCGACCGATGAGGACCCGAGTAGTACCTGGGGGCGGCCGGCGGGCCGCCTGAGGGGGTTCCCCCCGGCAGACGATCACCCCCGGGAACTCCGGCGCCCTGTCGAGTTGCCGCGCGGATGGCGACGCACGGGGATCAGCCGTCCGCGACCACCGAAGGCATGCGGACCCTCGGCGATTGCGTGGGACTGCCCCCGGTCCAGTTGGTCCCTGTCCTTTGAGGGGACGACCAACGGGCGTCCGACAACCAAGGCCAGCCGGCCGAGGCCGCCCTTCAGGCATCCAGCGGACGTGCCGACAATCAGAGGCAGGAAAATCACCGCCGGCTCAGAAGCCGTGGGGGTTCAACTCGGTGTCCGAGGGGCGACCCGGTACATGCGCACACGGCTACGGCCGCGGTCGGTGCAGCCGTAGGGGTGGGTGCTCTCTTGGCGAGAGACCGGGCAAACGATCCGGTTGCGACGTCGTCGCTTCCAGGCACCTCGGCGCTGCTCCGGCGGCGCAGACCTGCGAGGGGACCGGCCACGCCGAGAGCCCGAGGAGGACCCCGTCGAGGCGCTTCGACGCCACAATCTCGAACACGGCATTGCGGCTGCTGCACACCACGCCGACCTGGACCGAGGACGCCGACACCTGGAGGCCACCTGGAGGGGACTCGGAGGATGTCCCGAGTTCCGTGGAACTTCGGTAGCGGCCCGTTGATCAACTAGGCGGCGTTGCTGACGGGCCCATCATGCGCGGCGGGTACGACAGTTGCAGCGGTGGCCTGCTCGAGGGCGGTGCGTAGCGCCGGCAGGTGCAGGTGGCCGTTGACGCGGCGGAATTGCTTGCCTGCCTCGATCATCCCGGCGGCGCACCAGCGCAGCGCCATCTGCCCGTCGCGCCAGCGCTTGACGTTGGTCGAGTGCTGGCGGCAGATGGAGATCATCGACTCGATCATGTTCGTGGAGCGCATCGATCGGGCCAGTGTGGGCGGTAGGTCCAGGCGCAGCACGGTCAGTGTCTCG
>NZ_FNOZ01000038.1 GCF_900107175.1 Modestobacter sp. DSM 44400
CAGCCGCTGCAGATCGGTGAGAAGCGTCGGGTCGGTCTCGGTCAACGGCCGGCGCCCGCCCCCGGGGCGACGCACCCGATCGGTCACCGGCGCGCCGCCGGTCAGCTCCGCCATCCCAGCGGTCACGGTCTCCGGGTGCAACCCGCTGGCGCGGGCCACCCGGGCGGTGCCGCCCCGGCCCAGCGAACGTGCCTCGGCCCCCGCCAGCAGCCGACGCTGCCGCTCGTTCAGGTGCGGAAACACGCTGGCGAACTTCTCGGCCAGTGCCTCATCGGACACACCGGTGGTCACCTCACCAAGCTTGACCCCCGAAGCCCAATCCTGGAGTTGATCCCTGCCGGGCCCTAAGGTCCGCGACCAGCAGATGGGGCGCATGGTGACCCTCGGCTCCTGGGCGTACTGCAAGGTGGACGCCGACGTGGCTCCGATCGAGGTCGGGGATCCCCTGACGACGAGTCCGACGCGGGGCCACGCGCAGAAGGCGACCGACCGGGCCCGTTCCCGCGGGGCGGTCATCGGCAAGGCCATGGCGCCGCTGGCCTCCGGCCGGGGAGTCGTCCCCGTCCTGGTGGGGCTGCAGTGAGCGCGGCGGGGGACGCCGACGTGCACGCGCGGATGTCGGCGCGGCTGGCCGAGCTGCACGAGGAGCTGCGGCGGGGCGAGGTGCAGCTGCGCGAGCTCGTGCAGCGGGAGACGGCCCTGCGGGAGTCGATGCTGCGGATCAGCGGCGCCGCCCAGGTGCTCGCGGAGCTGCTCGAGGACGCGGCGGCGCCCGACACCGCCGGGCCCGGGAACGGGGCGACGGCGGGGAGCGGGGCGGCCGACGTCCCCCGGGTCCTCACGGTCACCTAACGATGTGCGTCCCGGTGCGGTGATGGAGGAGCGATGAGCACGGACCTGGTGCGGACCCAGTACTGGAACCTCAACGGCGTCAACCGCACGCCGATCAGCGGCTCGACGGACAGAGCCGAGTCGCGGACCGACATGGAGCGGCACCTGCTGGCGGCGGACGCCGCGCGCAACACCGCGCTCTGCACGCCGGGTGTCGCCGCAGGTCTGCAGGTCTCCGGCACCGTCGGCGCCGCCGGTGTCACCGTGGCCCCGGGGACGGCGCTCGACGGCGCCGGACGCGTGGTCGTCCTCGCTGCCGGGGGGAGGGCCGTCGTCGACCCGCTGGCCGAGCCGGGCAGCGTGCAGGACATCCCTACCGTCCAGGTGACCGCGGCCGGGGTCGTGCTCGAGACCACGGGCCTGCAGGGCGGCGACCACCTGGTCACGGTGACCTGGCGGGAGACCGAGGAGAAGGACGCCGGCCTGCTGGTGCTGCGCCAGACGCCGTGGCTCCGCGTCGTGAAGCCGGCCACCTTCCTCGACGACGGCCTCCAGCTCCCGCTGGCCTCGGTGACGTTGACCGGCGACGGTGAGGTCGCCGGGCTGGTGGCGGGCGCCCGCCGGCTGGTGGGCAGCCGGGTGGGACGGCTCGAGCTAGGGGTACCGGTCACGGCTGCCGGGGTCTCGGCCGGGCAGTCCCCGGCGGTCGAGCTCGTGCCGCAGGAGGACGGTGGCGCCGACCTGAGGGTCCTGCCTGCCACGGGCCCGCCGCGCCAGGTCCTCTCGGTGTCCGGGAGCTCCGGCGACGTCCACCTGGGGGCGGCACTGAGCGTGACCGGGGACGTCACCGCGCGGCGCGACCTGACGGTCGTCGGCGGCGCCCTGATCACCGGGCCGCTGACCGTCAGCGGGCCAGGGGCGCCCACGCTGTCCGTGGACGGCGCGGTCGACCTGTCCTCGTCGATGACCACGGCGGGCGCGGCCGACTTCTCCTCGACGGTGACCGTCCACGGGGCGCTGACGGCGACGACCCAGGCGGTCTTCCAGGGTCCCGTCCACGCAGCGTCCGCGCTACGGGTGGACGGACCGTTCACGGCCGGCGGCGGTGCTCTCGACGCCCTCGCGGTGCACGGCAACGCAGTGGTCGGCGCGGGTGCGAACGGCTCGCTCCGGGTGCGGCACGTGGACGGCAAACAGGCCGGTGCGGACGGGTTCGACGGTCTCTTCCTCAACTGGGACAGCGGCACGACCGTCCACGTCGGCGGCGGGCAGCCGGCCGACCTGGAGGTGACGGGCAAGGCCACCGTCGCAGGGCCGCTCGGGGTGCGGACCACCGCCCCCGCGTTCGACCTGCACGTCAACGGCACCGCGTGCGCCGTGACGTTCTGCAACCCCTCCGATGCTCGGCTGAAGGCGAGGATCACCGAGCTCGACGACGTCGCCGGACGGCTGGCCCGCGTCCGGGCGGTGAGCTTCACCCTCCGGCATGAGGGCCGGGATGCCGGAGGTGCGCGTCGCGCCGGGGTGCTCGCCCAGGACGTGCAGGACGTCTTCCCCGAACTCGTCCTGCCGATGGGGGAGGACGGCCTCCTGGCGGTGGACTACGCCGGACTGGCCGGCGTCCTCGTAGGTGCGGTGAACGAGCTGCATGCCACCACCCAGGCCCTGGGTCGCCGCCTGGAGGAGCTGGTGTGCGCGCCGGGGCCGGACACCGGAGGTCAGGATGCTCACCAGCTCTGACGGTGCCGTGAGCGGCGCCGTCCGGCTCGAGGTGCTCGGTGACGCGGGGCCGGCCGACGACTTCGACCTGGACCTGCGATGGGGTGAGCTGACGTCCGGCGACGGGGTCGAGCTGTACCTGCCGACCGGGCGCGACGTCCCCGGGGAGACGTGCGACACGCACAACCCGACCTGCCCGGACACCTGCCATGCCACGTGCCCGGCGACCTGCGTCAACACCTGCCCCGACACGTGCCGGAACACCTGCGCAAACACCTGCCGGAACACCTGCGGGAACACCTGCCGCGTCACCTGCGCGAACACCTGCGCGCACACCTGTCGTGACGACTTCTGCCAGACCAACGCGCAGACCCACTGCTTCACCTGCCGCTCCGGCTGCCGCGAGCCATGACCGCGACCACCGTGCCGGTTCGCGACGTGGGCGGCCCGCCCCACCCGGCGACCCGGGTCGCCGTCGAGATCGCTCGGCGCTGTGCGGACCCGAAGACGCTGGGCCGCGCGGTCGTCGCGCATGCCCGGCAGTCGCGGTACGCCGCGCAGCTCCCGTGGCGCCCGGCGTCCCTGGCCCAGGGTCACGCCGGCACGGCGGTGCTCTGTGCCGAGCTGGACCGCAGGGAGCCAGGGGCGGGCTGGGACCGCCTCGGGCACCTGCACCTGCAGACCGCGGTGGGAGCGGCCGGACCGCACGACGTCTCGCTGTTCTCCGGGCTCGCCGGCGTCGGGTCAGCCGCGCTCCTCCTGGCCGCGGGTCGGCCGCGCTACGGCCGGCTTCTCGGGCAGGTGGACGCGGCCCTGGAGGAGCCGGTGCGGTCGGCGGCGGAACGGTTGACCACGGTGCGGGGGTGCGCGGCCGGCGACCTCGACCTCGTGTCCGGGCTGACCGGTGTCGGCGCGTACCTGCTCACCCGACGGCTGTCACCGGGTGACGCAGCCGGCCGCTCCGGATCGGCGGCCGGCAGCCTCGAGGTCGTCCTCTCCGTCCTGGCGCGGCTGCTGTCGGCCGCGGACGACCCCCGCCCGTGGCACACGCCCGCCTCCCTCGCTGCCGGCAGCCTGCGGAAGGTCCACCCCTCGGGCCACCACAACTGCGGCCTGGCGCACGGCGTACCCGGACCGCTGGGGCTGCTGGCGCTGGCCATGACCGCGGGCCTGCCGGTGCCGGATGGAGAGCAGGCGCTGCAGAGCACGGCGGGCTGGCTGGTCGAGCACCGGCTCGACACCTCGGACGGCCCCGACTGGCCGGACGCCGTCCCGCTGGCGCCGGTCCTCGGCCCCGTTCCCGACCCGTGCTCGGCGGGCCGCGCCGCGTGGTGCTACGGCGCGCCCGGAGTGGCGCGGAGCCTGTGGCTGGCCGGCGCCGCGGCCGGTGAGCGGCGGTGGCAGCTGCTGGCCGGCCGGGCCGTCCGGGCGATCGCAGCACGTCCCCCCGACCGCTGGCTGCTGTCCACGCCGACCTTCTGCCACGGCTCGGCCGGGCTGCTGCAGGTCCTCCACCGGTTCGCCGAGGACCTGCCGGATCCCGACGTGGCCGCCACGACGCGTTCGATGTCCGCCGAGCTGGCCGCGCGCTTCGACGCGGCCACCGTGCTGGGGGTCAGGAGCGTCGAGCCGGACGGCGTCCTCGTGGACCATCCGGGCCTGCTCGACGGCGCCCCGGGGGTCGCGCTGGCGTTGCTCGGACCACGGCAGGACGACGTCGGCGCGGCCGGGCCGTCCTGGGACAGGGTGTTCCTGCTGTCATGACCCGCAGCCCGGCGACCACTCCGCTGTACCGCCCGCTGGACGGTGTGGTGGTCCGCGCGCCGCTGCTGCCCGCGTCGGTCTTCGCGGCGTCCGGCGCGGAACTGGACCGGTGGGTCGCCGACCCGGAGTTCCGCTTCGCGGTCACGGTGGCATCGGCGGACCTGACCGCGGCCGTCGACCGCCCGATGGGTGCCGCACCCGCCGCGCGGGCGGCGCTGCAGCGTTACCTCATCCGGGCGGCGACCCGGCCGACGCCGTTCGGTGGCTTCGCCGCCGTCGGCCTGGCCCGCTGGGCCGACTGCACCGACCTGGCCGTGGGTGCCGGTCGCCGGCGGACCCGGACCCGCCCGGACCTCGGCTGGCTGACCGGGCTCGCCCTGCAGCTGTCGGCCGATCCCGCGTTGCGCCCCCGGCTGCGGCTGTACGCCAACCGCTGCGTGTTCGAGCACGAGGGTCGATACCACCTCACCGATCCCGGTACCGGTGGCGTGCGGAACGGTCCCGACGTCTCGGTCCGGGCGACGCCGGTCGTCCGGCGCGTCCTGGCGCTGGCCCGCGCCCCGATCGGACGGGAGGAGCTGCGGCGTGCGGTCGCGACCTCCCACCCGGGGGCAGGGGACGGCAGGGCCGACGAGGTGCTGGACCTGCTGGCCGAGCGCCAGTTCCTGCTGCCGGAGGTGCTGCCCACCCTGACCGGGGACCCGCTGGCCTGGGTCGGCGCGGCGGTCGAACGCGCGCTCGGCACCCCGCCGTCCCCGGCCGCGGCACCTCCCGACCCGGCCGGCGCGTGGTGCACCCGCCTGCGGGCGGTCGCCGATGAATGTCATCGGGTGGACACCGCCGAGCCAGCCGAGGCAGCGGCTGCCCTCACCGGGTTGTCCCGGCGGCTGGCGACCGTCGCGGACGACGGCCCACGCCCACCGGACCAGGAACCGGACCCCGAGGCCGGCGCGCACCTGCAGGTCGACTCGGCGCTCACCTTCGACGGGTCGGGGCTGGCCCGGTCCGTCGCCGTGGACGCCGCCACCGCCGTGGACCTGCTGTTCCGGCTGCACCCCGATCCGCTGGCGGACCCGCTGGCCGGCTACCGGTCGGCGTTCCACCAGCGGTACGGCGAGCGCCGGGTCGGCCTGCTGGAGCTGCTCGACCCCCGGTTCGGCCTCGGGCCGCCGAGCGGGTACGTGGGCGCGGCCGGGGACCACGGCCGTTCCGGGGAGCGGACGGCTGCCCTGCAGGAGCTCGTCGCGGAGTCGATCCGGACCGGGTGCGCCGGGGTCGAGCTCGACGACGCGCTCGTCGATCGGTTGTCCATGTGGACCCCGGCTCCCGCGGCCCTGCCGCCGTCCGTGGAGCTCAGCGCCTTCCTGGCGGCGAGCAGCCGTCGGGCTCTCGACCTCGGTCGCTATCTTCTGGTCGTCGGGCCCAATCTCGGCGCCCAGGCGGCCGGGCGCGGCCTGGGGCGGTTCGCCGACCTGCTCGGCCCGTGCGCCACGGGGCTCCTGACCGCCGCCGCGGACGCCGAGCAGGCGGTGACCGGGGCGGCGGGACCGACCGCCCCGGTCGTGGCGGAGCTGGTGTACCGGCCGCTGCGGGCCCGGTCGGCGAACGTGGCCGTGCGCCCCGTGGTGCGGTGCCACGAGCTCCCGGTCGGCGTCGCGCCGACCCTCCCGCCCGACCGGGTGGTCGGGGTGGACGAGGTGTCGGTCGCCGTCCAGGACGGGCGATTCCGGCTGTGGTGGGACCGCGAGGACCGGCCGCTGGTCCTCGCGGAGGGCCACATGCTCAACCCCGCCGGAGCGCCACCCCTGTGCCGGTCCATGCTCGAGCTGTCCGGCGACGGGACGACCTGGCTGTCCCCGTTCGACTGGGGACCACTGGCCGGGATGCCGTTCCTGCCCCGCGTCCGCCGCGGACGCGTGGTGCTCTCCCCGGCCCAGTGGCGGCTCGGGCCCCCGACCGCCGGGGCTGCCGGGACGACGTCATCGGAGCCGTCCGCGTGGATCGAGCACTGGCGGGAGCGGTGGCACGTACCGCGGCTGGTCCATCTCACCAGCGCCGACAACCGGCTGCTGCTCGACCTCGACGACCCCGGGCACCGGGCGCACCTGGTCGCCGCGGTCCGCGCTGCCGGTCGCCGTCCGGTGTACCTGCAGGAGGGGCTGCCCGCCCCCGAGGACGCCTGGCTCCCCGGCCCCCGGGGCCGGCACGTCGTCGAGCTGGTGGTGCCGCTGGTCCGCACAGCGGCGCGCCCGGGCCCCCCGTCACCTCCGGTGCCCTCAGCGATCCGGCACCCGGCCGGCGCGCGGCGTCGCCCGCCCGGGTCGGAGTGGCTCTACCTGGTCCTGGAGGGACCGCGCCGGACGGAGGACGCCCTGCTGACCGGGCCCCTCGGCGCTCTCGCGCAGGGCCTCGTCGACCGGGGGGACGCCGACGGCTGGTTCTTCGTCCGCTACGCAGATCCCGCGCCCCAGCTGCGACTGCGCCTGCACGGCCAGGGGGAGGCGCTCGTCGACCGAGCACTGCCGGAGCTGACGCGGTGGGCCGTGACGGCCATCGGCTCCGGTGTGCGCACGCGGCTGACGGTGGAGCCGTACGACCGCGAGCTCGAGAGGTACGGCGGGCCGGAGACCACGGCGATCTGCGAGCGTCTCGCGTGCGCCGACAGCACCGCCGTCCGGGGGCTGCTCACGGTGCTCGCCGGCCCGGCGCCCGCAGCGCCCGACCCGTTGGAACTCGCGTTGGTGTCCTTCGCCGACCTGCTGGGCTGTCTGACCGGCGCGAACGCCGCCGCGGCAACCCGCTGGGCCAGAGAGCTGGCGGCCGGCACGAGCGCGGCCGGACCGCTGTTCCGGCGCGGGAAGGACCGGCTGCGCGCCCTGCTCGGGGCCGTCGACGACGGCGCCTGGGCGGTGGCGGGAGAGCCGTGGGACCGCATCGGTGCCTCGGTGGGCACGGTCCTCACCCGGCGACGGGAGTCGGCGCGGCCGCTCGTCACGGCGCTGGCGGGGTGCGCAGCCGGCGGCAGCGGAACGCGGTCCGTCGAGCAGATGGCCGGTGACGTCCTGCACCTGCACGCCAACCGGCTCGGGCTGGACCGATCGCAGGAGCAGTGCGTCCTGGGACTGCTCGACCGCACGCTGCGCTCGCTGACCGCCTTCCCGCGGCCGGCCACCGCGGGCACGGAGCAGCCGGGAGGTCCGCCATGACCGCCCACCAGCGGGAGCGGGTGCCGTCGGTGTCCGCCGCCGCACCGACCCGGGGACGTCCTGGCCGCGAGCCGGCTCGTCCCGGCCCGAACCTGCCGCCGGTGCTGGACCTGCAGGCCCGGATCGGCAACCGGGCGACCACCCGGCTCGTGCCCGTGCTGTCGGCCGCACCGATGCTGCCGGGTGCGGCGCTCGTGCAGCGGTGCGGAGGCCGGGAACCCTGCGGCTGTCACGACGAGGAGGAGAACGCGACGGCGCTGCAGCCCCGGCTGCGGATCGGACCGGCTGGCGACCGGTACGAGCAGGAGGCCGAGCGGATGTCGGCCGCGGTGCTGGGGGCGCCGCCCACCAGCGATGCCCGACCGCGGCCCGGACCCGCGCTGGTCGATCAGCTGCAGCGGTCGCTGGACCCGGCGGACGAGACCGGACCGGGGTTCGATGCCGACCTGGAGCCAGCGGTCGACGTGGCGTCAGAGGTCGACACACCGCCCGACGTCGACCGCGTCGAGGACGTCGAGGACGTCGGGGAGGTCGAGGACGAGGTCGGCGGGGATGCTGGCGGGGACGACGGGGACGACGCTGGTGGCGACGCGGAGCTCCGCTCCGCCGGCGCGGGGACGCCGGCCGGTCCCGCTGTCGAGCGGCCCGGCCCGGTAGAACTGCGGCGGCACCCGGCCGCACCGGCGCCGCAGAGCTCCGGGGCGGACGTGCAGGGTTACGTGGCCGGACTCGGGCGCGGCGGCCACGCACTGCCGGCCGGCACCCGCGGGGAGCTCGAGCCACTGTTCCGGTACGACTTGTCCGACGTGCGGGTGCACGACGACCCGGCGGCCGCGCGCGCGGCACAGGCGGTCGGAGCGCTGGCCTTCACGGTCGGCCGGCACGTCGTCTTCGCCGCCGGTCAGTACGCCCCCGCCACCCGCACCGGCCGGGCCCTGCTCGCCCACGAACTGACCCACGTCGTCCAGCAGTCCGGGTCGCGTGGGGCACCGCCCGGGATCCAGCGAGCCCGCTGGGGCCCGTGCCCGCCGGGGCAGTCGCTCCCGGCGCACCACCCCTTCCGGTACACGGCTGCCGAGCTGACCATGCTCGCCTACTACCGCGCGGTCGGCGGCAGTTCGTGCTGGTCGAGCAACGTCGAGAAGTTCTGGGAGATGTCGTGCACCGGGCCGGCCGGACGGCGCATCCGGCAGTTCGCCCGGAACTTCCGCAGCGGCAAGGGCAGCCAGAACCGCCGGATCGGCGCGGATCCGGGGAAGGTTGCCGCTCCCGGGAGGGGCGAAGGCGCCCTGGACGCCATCGCCGGCGGCGAGGCAGCGATGACCGCGGTCGCGGCCTTCGTCCAGCCGGACATCATCGACTTCCAGCACCGCGAGATCTACGACGTCACCACGGCCAAGCAGGCCGGGGCCAAGGTGGCGAAGGTCCATGGCTACGCCGTGCTGGCCTCGCGGATCACGGGTGAGCACTGGACGCCGGGTACCCGGCTGCAGAGCAGGCCGATGCCACCGCCGTACCGCTTCATGCCCGGCGAGACCATCTGCTTCGGGCCGACCGACCTGGCCGCCCGACCGGGCGTGCTGGCCTACGAGGTGATCGGTTCCGGGAAGAAGAAGTCGAAGAAGAAGGCGAGGGGGAAGAAGCAAAGGGCGAAGCCGACCAAGAAGGGCCCGAAGAAGACCGGGCCGAAGAAGACGGCGCCGAAGAAGACCGCCTCGAAGAAGACCGCCTCGAAGAAGACCGCCTCGAAGAAGCCGGATGCGAAGAAGCCCGATGCGCAGACCCCGCCGAAGACGCTGCCCGTCGGCGGAGCGAACATCGGTTTCGGCATCAGCATCGGGAGCACCGGGGGAGGGTCGGCGAACGCCGGAGTCGGGATCTCGATCTTGTCCCGCGGTGCCAGCTACGGCACCGTGAGCGCGGGCGTCGTCTACGACTCGACCGGCTACGCCGTCGGCACGGTGGGCGTCGGGGCCGGGGCCGGCAACACCGGGGCGGCGGCCCTGAGCGCGGGGGCCGGGGCCGCCAAGGACACGACGTCGGCCGGTGTGGCGACCGCCGGTGCGGGGACGAGTTCGGGGAGCACCAGCGTCGCGGCCGCGAGCGCCGGCGCCGGGACCAGCAAGGACGACACCACAGCCGGCGTCGCGGTGGCCGGGAAGGGGTCGAGCGAGGGCAACCTCGGTGCGGCGGCCGGGACCAGCGGTTCGGGGCGGAGCGAGGGCAACGTGACCGCCGTGGCCGGCGGCTCCGGGGGCACTGGCGGCTCCGGTCAGATCGGGGCGTCGTCCGCTGCGGGGACCGCCGCCGGGGAGACGTCCGCCGGGGGGACCGCCGCTGCGGGGACGTCCGCGCCGGGGGCGTCCGCCGAGGGGACCACCGCTGAGGGGACCCGGCGTCCGGACGGCGGGTCCGGGGCAGGTCAGGGCGCAGGTGCTGCGGGTGCGCACGGTCTGGGGATCCCGGGGTCGTCGCCGGCGGACGCCGATCGGGCCGTCGACGAGGCCGCCGCGATGGAGCGGTTGCTGCGGAGCGCTTCGCCGGCTCAGCGGGCCTTCTTCACCGCCCTGATCCGCAAGACCCAGGGCGGCAGTTTCGTCGTCCCCGGATCCCAGTGGGTGCAGCTGATGCTGACCGCGACCACGGACGTGTCCCAGGAGGACCTCGCCTACCTCATCACCCTGGACTGGCACCCCGGCCAGGTCACCGCCGAGCAGTTGCGGCAGCAGGTCCGGCAGGCCCTCGCGCGACGGACCTCCGGGGCCCCACCCGGGCTGCCCGCCGATGCGGGGTCCGGTGACCGCGTCGCGGCCCACGTGAAGCCGCCGACCGCACCGGTGGCGGGCAAGGCCGCACCGACGCCTGAGGCAGGGAGAACCGGGACTCGAGACGCGAAGGACGAGCCGGGGGAGCCGGGGGAGTCGCAGCAGGAGCGGATCGAGCGCCTTGCCCACCGCGCGCGTGACCACGGACCGTCCGCCGGTCAGGACGTGCTCCTCTACTCGAAGTCCGCGAAGCCGGGTCAGCAGATCGACGCCACGGTCTACCTGCATCTCCAGGTCCCCGGCACCGGGGCCATCCTCTGGTGGACGGCAGACGTGCACGGCACGCTCACGGGCCGTGGCGACGCGAGCGGGTTCCAGGTGGCCAGTGGCACCGAGCTGGTCAGCGCCGGAGGCGACGTCCTCCGCGTGGGATGGTGGGGCCAGCTCAACCCGCTCCGGTTCCGACCGTGACCGGGGCTCCGGCCACGTACGTGGATCAGCCCGTGACCCAGGGATCCCCTCGAAGGGGAGGCTCCACATGAACGCCGTGGCACTGCTCGTCCGGGACGGGGAGCGACGGGCCGGCCCGCTCCGGCCGGCACCCGAGAACGCCCAGCGTCGCCAGCCGCGGCCGCGGGCACTGGACCTGCAGCAGACGGTCGGGAACCAGGCCGTCCGGGGGCTGGTCCAGCCCACGAGAGGTGCCGCGGCCGGCCAGGGGGCGGCGGGGGGTGCGCCGCTCGACGGGGCGACACGGGCGATGATGGAGGCGAGCTTCAACCAGGACCTCAGCGGTGTGCGGGTCCGACAGGACGTCTCCGCAGCTGCCACCGCCCGCCAGCTAGGCGCGCGCGCCTTCACCATCGGTGAACAGGTGCACCTGGGGCAGGACGTGCCCCCACTGGAGACGACGGCCGGCCGTTCGACGCTGGCGCATGAACTCGCCCACGTCCTGCAGCAGCGCCGCGGGGGACTCGAGCCGGCCGCCGACCCCGGCAGCGCCGCCGAGCGCGAGGCCGAAGCGGCCGGAGCCTCGGTGCTCGAGGGCGGTGGTCCGGGGCCCATCGCGCAGGGCACGGCGGTGGGGGTGGCACGGCAGCCCACCGACCCGCGGCACGTGCGCGGGTACGCCGGCGAGCAGGGCATGGGCTTCGAGCTCTACCCACAGAAGGAAGGATGGATCTTCTTCGAGGGGCCGAGCGGCTCGGCCGGCCACCAGACGACCAACCCGGGCTTCGACGGGGTCGTCTACAACACCCGGACCCGTGAGCTGCACCTCGTGGACAACAAGTCCTACAAGGCCACCGGGAACGTGCGCTCGGCAACGGCGATCGACCCGGCCAAGAACCTCGCCCAGAACGTGGACGACCTCATCCTGCGAGTGGAATCGGCCCGCGACGTGGAGGGCCGAATTCTGGTGCTCGGCCTGCTGCGGCGGACCAGGGCGGCCCTGGCAGCAGGCGGCCCTGTTCCAGGGGAGGTCCACCTGGTGGTCACCAGCGTCGGTGGCCGGACCTCGGACGTGTCGAAGGCCCTCTGGGGCCGGGGCGTCGAGCACCGGCCGCCGAAGCCCTCGACACCGTCCCCGGCATCCCCGCCGAGCCCCACCACGGGTACGCCACCGACCACGACCACATCAGCCGCGGGCGGAGCTGCCCCGGGAGCGGAAACCGCCGCGCACTCCAGCCCGACCACGTCCGGGGCGCACGTCCAGGCGCCCGAGCCGCACTCGCCGCAGGTCCCGCACTCGCCGCAGGTCCCGCACTCGCCGCAGGTCCCGCACTCGCCGCACGTCCCGCACTCGCCGCAGGTCCCGCACTCGCCGCACGTCCCGCACTCGCCGCACGTGCCGCGATCCCCGAAGATCCGCGGCGGACTGCTCATCGGCGTGGTGATCGCCGGGGTGACCTACTTCGTCACGGACGACGCCTACGCCGCCGGGCAGACGCTAAACCCGACGGCCAGTACGACGGACGCCGTGCGGAGCGGGGGCTCCGGCCTGGACGTGACCGTGGGGATTGCGAGGGACCTGGTCAGCCTCACCCCGCCCGGCGCGATTGCGTTCCTGGTCTGGGACCTGGGCCAGCCACGCGGAGAGTTCCGCTACGACCAGGAACTCTACGACCGGGCGGTGCGGGAGGGCCGCAACCCGTTCTGTGCTCAGTGCCACGGGCCCGGCGGTGCACTCGATCCGAACAGCAGGTGGAACCGACGGTCCGCGTTCGACCTGTCGACCCAGCTCGGGGGAGTCCGCCAGGTGCGGTGGACCACCCTGTCCCCGGACGAGCAGGCAGAGGTCAGCCGGTTCCTCGGCGCTCCGCCGTCCGTGGCCGCCGGCAGCAAGCCATGACAGCGGCCGTGTGACGGCGGGCTGACGGGTCGTTGACGCGGCGCCCCGGACCCCGTCCGGGTCGGACAAGCCACGACGGTCCGACGGTGCCGGCCCGACCGGGACGGCCCCTCGTTCTGCCGGATGACACCGTGGTGACGACTGGCCCAGCCGGCACCACCTCCACGTGGAGCGCCGAGGATCCGCCTGATGGTCAGGTCGGATCCAGGGTCGAGGTCATTGCCCGGTGTCAGCTTTGTCCGGGCCTCGTCCCTCACTCTCGGGCCGCCGTTCCGCAGCATGCGCGTCCACGCGCTCGAGGCGCTGACGGATTGCCGCGACGTTGAGCGCCAGGTCCTCGAGCGCCTCGACGGCCCGCGTCGCCAGCGCGAACGTGAGGTTCTCCCGCTGCTCCCCGGAGCTGGGCTCTCGGTGGCCGTGCGGGGTCTGGGCGCGCTCGCCCAGTCGACGCGTCACCTCCCCCCACGGGTCGTCACTGCTCCGCAGATCGCCGAACAGCTCGCGCAGCATCCGCTGCGCCCGCTCCAGGAACTCGGCCGGATCAGGCCCGTTGGTCGCCATCCGTTTCCCCTCTCTGATCATGTCGAGCATCTCGCACGGATAGGGAGATGGCCGGTTGACGAGGCCCGGTGAGCGGCCGGAGTTGCGCGCGGCCGTCAGTCCAACGGTCATCCACCACTCGGCACCGACACGAGGGTCTACCCCAGCGGGAACCTCCTCCGCGATCTCGCGCACCCCCATCCTCCGCCGAGGTGGCGTGCTCGTCACTGGCACGCCACTGGCACGCCGCCGGGAGGCCGATGGGTCGGCGGGCCAGTCGGCCTTGGCGGCCATCGTCGCGGTCCTCGGTGTCCGGTTTCGCGGCCAGAAGCAGGATGGTGACCCGGGGTCGACAAGCGGGTGCGTGGCGCTTGGGTCCAGGTGCAGCCGGGCGTCGGGGGCCAGGGTCACGGCTGGGATCGGACCGGTACTGCCCGTCTCGGGCCAGGGCGGGTCAACCCGTGGTCAGAGGCCCACAGCGATGATGGGGAATCGGCGGGAGACGGGTAGTCCTGTGACGCGTCGGATTCCCCGGTAAGTGGGCGTGAGTTTGGGTGTGCGACGGGAGACGCGCTACATGCGCACACGCCGGCGAAGCGCGACCGCTTCCGTTGAGGAGCAGTCGCCCACGGCGTGGGTGTCGCTCGACCAGTCGGAGGACGAGCCGGGAGCCGTCGGCGAAACCCAGTCCTCGCTACGGTTCGCCCGTGTCCCGACGGTGGCTGTCCCTCGTCGCGGTGGTTGCGGTGGCTGCCGTGGGGATCGCCGCCGCCCTCGACGAGGCCGCCGGTCCGGCGGAGTGGATGTTCGGCAGCGTTCTCTGCCTGTCCGCCCTCGGCGGGCTGCACCTCGCGATCGGCGCCGCTCGGAGGGCCCTTGCGGAGCGGGGGCGCGATCGGCATCTGGCCGCAATGTCCCCTGATCACACCGTCCGTCAGGCGGTGCTGGCCGAGCGCGCCCGGCTGGCAGCCGACGTGCAGATGGTTATCCGCTCCGCCGTCCTCGGCATGGCCGATTCCGCCCGGCTGGCGGCGTGCACGTGGGAGCAGGACCCGGCGCCGGCCCTCGCGCCGGTGCAGGCCCAGGGGCAGACCGCCGTCCAGGAGTTGCGCAGGCTGCTCGGTCTGCTCCGTTCGGCCGCCGCAGAACCGGCACCGCCACCGGCGCCGCCCGCGCCTGCGGCGCACGGTCATCGCAGCGACCTGGCGCTGGCGCTCGGGACCGCGCTCCTGGCCGGGGTCGAGCAGTACGTGGCGGTGCGCCTGCCGGATGTCGGGCTGACCGCTGGCGACGAGTCCCTGCTGCTCGGCTGCGCCGCGGCCGCGGCGGTCGGGCTACGCCGTCGAGCTCCCGGCTGGGGAGCGCTGCTCTGCGGACTGCTGCCCCTCCTGTCCGTGGTGACGCAGCCGGTCCTCGTCGGTGTCGGATTGCTGGTCACCGCGAGCACCTTGATCTGGGCCGTTGTGCGCCGCGGCGGCCTTCTCGACGTCGGTGGCGGGGTGGTGCTCGTGGTCGGTGCCGCTGTCGCGACGGTCGCCGTGCTCCCGGAGAACCTGCCGGTCCTGCTCGTGGTCGTGGGCGCTGCCGCGGCGGGGGGTTCGGTG
This sequence comes from Modestobacter sp. DSM 44400, assembly GCF_900107175.1. Lineage (GTDB taxonomy): Bacteria > Actinomycetota > Actinomycetes > Mycobacteriales > Geodermatophilaceae > Modestobacter. Next base: position 14,780 of record NZ_FNOZ01000038.1, read on the forward strand.
GCGCGAGCAGGAGATGAGTGGGCCCGGTCGTCCCGTCGCCTGGCCGACGATCGCGAGGCCTGGCTGCGGGCGGGCGCGGAGCGGGCGGTCCGGATTGAGCGGCTCGCGGTCGCGCGGGAGCTCCACGACGTCGTCTCGCACGCCGTCGGTCTCATGACGGTGCAGGCGGGCGCGGCGGCCGCCCAGCTCCCGTGCAATCGTCAGCGTGCCCGTGTCGCCCTCGACCGCGTCCTCGCCACCGCCGCCGACACGGTGGGGGAGCTCAGCCGGCTGCTCATTGCGGTCGAGGGCAGCCCGCTCGGCGGCGGCACGGTCCCCTCGGACCGCTACGGGCAGGCCCTGCGGGCGCTGGTCGACCGCATGGGTAGTGCGGGTCTGGACGTGCACCTGGACGCAGACGAGGTGCCGGCCGGGGACGCCGGCGCGGCAGTGCACCGCGTCGTGCAGGAGTCGCTGACCAACGCCCTGCGGCACAGCCCCGGCGCGCACGTCGTGGTGCGCGTCGACACCCGACCGGAAGTCGTCATCGTCGACATCGAAGACGACGGGCCAGGGCCCGGCCCGCAGGCGCCCTCCGGCTACGGCCTGGTCGGCATCGCCGAGCGAGTGCACCAGCTCGGCGGCGAGCTCAGCACCGGAACGCACGCCGGCGGATCCGGGTTCGCCGTCCACGTGCGCCTGCCGCTGACCGCTGGACAGCCGTCGTGAGCATCCGTGTCCTGCTCGTCGATGATCAGGACCTGATGCGCGAGGGGTTGTGCGCCATCCTCTCGGCCAACGACGACATCGAAGTTGTGGCCGAGGCCTCCAGTGGCCCGTTGGCCGTGGCCGCCGCCCGAGCGCTCGGCCCGGACGTGGTGCTGATGGACGTCGAGATGCCCGGCGGCGACGGGCTGACGGCGACGCGGGACGTCCTGGCGGGCTGCCCCGGCACCCGAGTGCTCATGCTGACGATGTTCGACCTCGATGAGTACGTTCTCACGGCTCTCCGTGCCGGAGCTTCGGGGTTCCTGCTGAAGACCACGCCCGCAGCCGCGCTCGTCGCGTCGGTGCGCGCCTGCGCGGCCGGAGACCTGCCGTTCTCCACCACCGTGACGCGGCGACTGGTGGAGTCCTTCGTGCACCAGCCCTCCGCCATGCCGCCGGGCACGCTTCCCGAGGCCTGCCGCGACCTGACCGACCGCGAGCTGGACGTGCTGCGTGCGCTGGCCCGCGGGCTGTCCAATGCGGAGATCGGCCACGAGCTCTTCCTGGCCGAGACGACCGTGAAGACCCACGTCACGCGGGTACTGGGCAAGCTGGGGCTCCGTGACCGGCTGCAGGCCGTCGTCTTCGCGTACGAGTCCGAGTTGGTCCGTCTCGGTAGCCGCGGACCCGCGTCGTTCACCCCACGGTCGTCCTCCGGCGGAGTTCCGGAGGAAGCAACGCTCCATCGGCCCCTCGGTGCCAGGGTCGATAGTGAGCACGGAGGCTGACCAGCAGAAACCGTGCCGAGACTGTGTCCGAGGGGGGACTTGAACCCCCACGCCCGATAAAGGGCACTAGCACCTCAAGCTAGCGCGTCTGCCATTCCGCCACCCGGACAAGGTGGGCACACCGCGAGGAGCGCCGTCGACGAGCATAACGGAGGGCACGCCGGGTCCGGGACAGGGCCCGATGGCAGGATCGACGGCATGTCGCAGCCCTCGCCCGCGCCTCTCGCCGGCGCCCAGCAGGAGGTCGCGGAGCTGCTCTCCGACCTCATCCGGATCGACACCACCAACACCGGCGACACCGCCACGAGCGCAGGCGAACGCAAAGCCGCCGAGTGGGTCGCCGGCAAGCTCGACGAGGTCGGCATCTCCAGCGTGATCCACGAGTCCGAGCCCGGCCGGGCCAACCTGGTCGCCCGCATCGAGGGCACCCACCGCGACCGCCCGGCGTTGCTCGTGCACGGCCACCTCGACGTCGTCCCGGCCGACCCCAGCGAGTGGAGCGTGCACCCCTTCAGCGGGGAGGAGCGCGACGGCTACGTCTGGGGTCGCGGCGCGGTCGACATGAAGGACATGGACGCAATGACCCTCGCGGTCGTCCGCGACTGGTCCCGCACCGGCGTCAAGCCCGACCGCGACATCGTGCTGGCCTTCGTCGCCGACGAGGAGGCCGGCGGCCGCAAGGGCGCCCACTTTATGGTCGACGAGCACCCCGACCTCTTCGAGGGCTGCACCGAGGCGATCAGCGAGGTCGGCGGCTTCAGCATCACCGTCCGCGACGACCTGCGCCTCTACCTCGTGCAGACCGCCGAGAAGGGCCTGGCCTGGATGCGCCTCACCGCGCAGGGCAAGCCCGGCCACGGCTCCTTCGTGCACGACGACAACGCCGTCACCCGCCTGGCCCATGCGGTCGCCCGGATCGGCAGCGCCCGGCTGCCCACCGTGCTCACCCCGCCCATGCGCCAGTTCCTCGACGCGGTCAGCGACGCCTACGGCATCGAGATCGACCCTGACTCACCCGAGGAGGCGCTCGCCCGGCTGGGCAGTATCAGCCGGATGATCGGCGCCGCCCTGCGCAACACGGTCAGCCCCACGATGCTCGAGGCCGGCTACAAGGCCAACGTCATCCCCGGCTCGGCCAGCGCCACCATCGACGGCCGCTTCCTCTACGGCCAGGAGGAGGCCTTCGAGTCCCAACTCGCCGAGTTGATCGGCGAGGGCGTCCGGCGCGAGTGGATCGTCCAGGACCAGGCCGTGGAGACCACCTTCGACGGTCCGCTGGTCGACCTCATGGTCGAAGCTCTCAAGGCCGAGGACGACGGAGCGCGCCCGGTCCCGTTCACCATGAGCGGCGGCACCGACGCCAAGAGTTTCGAGACCCTCGGCATGCGGTGCTTCGGCTTCTCCCCGCTCAAGCTGCCCGCCGACCTGGACTTCGCCTCACTGTTCCACGGCATTGACGAGCGGATCGCCGTCGACTCGCTGCACTTCGGCATCAGGGTGCTCGACCGGTTCCTACGGAAGGCCTGAGGGCCTGGTCCGGCTGTGGTGTGATCCAGGGGTGACCGACACCACTCTCGCCCCTGGATCACCCGCCCCCGGGAACGTCGCGCTGATCACCGGCGGGACCGGTGGCTTCGGCCGCGCCCTCGCCGGTCTGCTGCGTGAGCGCGACGTCACCGTGGTCCTCGCCGACCTCGACAGCGACCGGGCCCGGCAGACCGCCGCGGACCTCGGCGCGCACTTCGCTGTCCTGGACGTCACCGACCGGGCCGCCAACGCCGCCGTCGTCGCCCAGGTCGAGGCCGAGCACGGCCGGCTGGACGCCGCCTTCCTCAACGCCGGCATCGCCGGACAGTCCCGGCACGCCCTGGACGTCGACGAGTTCCTCAAGGTGATCGACGTCGACCTGTTCGGCGTCGTCTACGGCGCCGAGGCGGCCCTGCCCGCGCTGCGCCGGGCCGGCGGCGGCTCGATCGTGGTGACCGCCTCGCTGGCCGGGCTCTCCCCGATGGCCACCGACCCCGGCTACAGCGTGGCCAAGAGCGGCGCGGTGGCCTTCGTCCGGTCGATGGCGCCCAAGCTCGTCGCCGAGAACATCACCATCTCCGCCATCTGCCCCGGCTTCGCCGACACCGCGATCATCGATCCGCTGCGCGAGGAGTTCGAGGCCGCCGGCTTCCCGGTGCTGAGCGCCCGGGAGGTGGCCGAGGCCATGGTGGCCGCCTGGGCCGGGGCCGAGCCCGGTGCCGCCTACGTCGTCCAGCCCGGCATCGGCGCGGTCCCGTACCGCTTCCGCGGCGTCCCGGCTGCCAAGACGGCCAGTGGCGACACCGCCGCCGTCCCCGCTGCGCTGCGCCCGCCGTCCATGCGCTGAGTCGGCCTCAGGCGCCGTCGCCGACCCGGACGGCCAGGATGGCCACGTCGTCCTCGAAGGTGCCCGGCAGGTGGGCGAGCAACGTGTCGCACACCTGCTCGAGCGGCCGGCCGGCGAGGGCGGTGAGCTCCCGCACCAGCCAGGCGGTGCCCTCGTCGAGGGTCGAACTACGGCGCTCGACCAGGCCGTCGGTGTAGAGCACCACGGTGTCCCCGGGCTCCAGCCGCAGCGCGTGGTCGGTGCGGGGCACGTCGGCGGCGACCCCGAGCAGCAGGTTCGCCGGATGCTGCAGCACGGACGCGTCGCCGTCGGCGGAGACCAGCACCGGTGGCGGATGGCCGGCGTTGGACCAGCACAGCCGCACGGTCCCGTCCCGCAGGTCCGAGCGGAGGGTGGCCACCGTCACGGTGACCAGGGTGTCGACCTGCAGGCGGCGCAGGGCCCGGTCCAGCGAGCTGAGCACCGCGGCGGGTGACCCGACCACCGCGGAGGCGATGCCGCGGAGCACCCCACGCGTCTGGGCCATGGTCGCCGCGGCCGCCACGTCGTGCCCGGCGACGTCCCCGATCACCAGCATCGTCGAGTCGTCCGAAGTGGCGAACGCGTCGTACCAGTCACCGCCGACCCGAGCGTGCTGCACCGCCGGCACGTAGCGGGCGACCAGCTCCAGCCCGGCAACCCGCGGTGGGTCGGTGAGCAGGCTCCGCTGCAGAGCCTCGGCCATCTGGACGGCGCTCCGGGACGTCGCCGCTTCCACGCTCAGCCGGCGGACCAGCAGCTCCCGCCGCTGGCGCAACGTGCAGACCACCAGGGCGATTGCCCCGCCGAGGGCCACGCCGAACAGCCGGATGCCCTGGGCCGCCACGACGTCCGGCTGGTACTGACGGTCGTAGACGCCCAACAGCACCGCCGCCAGGAGAGCGAGGGCGGCGTACGCGGCGGTGGCCCGGCGGCCGACCGTGCTGGCGGCGACCAGCGGGGCGATCACCACCAGCCCGAGCACCACCTGCCCGGGCGGCCTGACGAGGTCGAGCACCATGAAGAAGGCGAGGACGCCGAGTGGCAGCCCATGGCGCGCCCGTAGCAGCCGGTCCACCGGTCGCCCTCTCGTCCGTCCGCTGTCTCTCACGTCCCGTGGGCGTCCCGGAACCCCCGGCAGCGTACCGGCGGCAGACCGGACGGCGTCCGAACCGACGCTCACGGTTCCATGCCGCCCCTGTGGACGACCTGCTCGGCCATCTCCCGCAGCGTGCGGTTGCTGCGCTGACCGATCCCGGTCAGGACGTCGGAGGCGGCGTCCTCGGTCATCGCGCGGCGGGCCATCACGGCAGGGTGAGCTGCCGGGCGGCCGGCGGCAGGTCATAGCGGATGGAGAAGTCCGGGCCGTACGGGCGGAAGAGGTCGTCCACCAGCAGCTCGACCAGCTGCTGTGACGACGCCCCGGCGGTCAGTTCCGCCGACAGCCGCCCCAGCGTGGCCAGCACGGGGATGTCGTAGAGGGGGTCCACGGTGCCTCGGTACGTGTTGCTGCAACGGCGGCTGCCCGACGCTCCAACTCACTCGGCTGCGCACAACTGACGATGCCTGCCGGGACATCCCGCGCCCCGAGTGACCCCGGTCACCACCGTTCTGGCAGGGTCGGGGGCATGCGTGCATGGCGTGTCCACTCCCTCGGCGACCCGGCCGAGGTCATGTCCCTCGACGAGGTCGATCAGCCGACGCCGGGAGAGCGGCAGGTGCTGGTCAAGGTGCGGGCCGCGGGCCTGAACTTCCCTGACGTGCTGATGGCCCAGGGGAAGTACCAGGAGCGCCCGCCGCTGCCGTTCACCCCCGGCGTCGAGCTGTGCGGTGAGATCGTGGGTACGGGTCAGCGGGTGCTCGGATCGCCGTCCGGCGGCCCGGGCGCCTTCGCCGAGTACGCGCTGATGGACGCCGACGCCGCGTGGCCGGTGCCCGACGGGATGTCCAACGAGCAGGCCGCCTCGCTGTACCTGACGTACCAGACCGGTTACGTCGGCCTGCACCGCCGGGCCGCGCTGCAGGCGGGGGAGTGGCTGCTGGTGCACGCCGGAGCGGGGGGCGTCGGGACGGCGGCGATCCAGCTCGGCAAGGCGGCCGGCGCCAAGGTCATCGCCACCGCGGGAGGTGCCCGCAAGACGGCGATCTGCACCGAGCTGGGCGCCGACCACGTCATCGACTACACCGCCGACGACTTCGTCCCGGTCGTCAAGGAGCTCACCGGCGGGCACGGCGCCGACGTCGTCTACGACCCGGTGGGCGGCGACGTGTTCGACGGCTCGCGCAGGTGCATCGCCTTCGAGGGGCGGCTGGTTGTCGTCGGCTTCACCAGCGGCCGCATTCCCTCAGCGCCGGCCAACCACGTGCTGGTGAAGAACTACAGCGTCGTGGGCCTGCACTGGGGGCTGTACCGCAAGCATGAACCGACGGTGTTCGGGATGGTGCACGACGAGCTGTGCCGGCTGTTCGCCGACGGCGCGATCAGCCCGCTGGTCGGTCAGGTGCTGCCACTGGACCAGGCCCCGCAGGCGATGGCCGCGATCGCCGACCGCGGCACGGTCGGCAAGGTCGTGCTGAAGCCCTGAAGGCCTCTTCCCGGGTCCCGCCCCGAGCTTGCGAGGGGTGGGGAGGAAGGGGTCCTTACACCATCGGGCGGGGCAGGTAGGACAGCCGCATCCGGCGCCGCATGATCACCTTGCGGGTGCCGTCGGCGTGCAGCTGGAGCCGGGCCAGCTCCCACCCGCCGGTGTCGGACTGCATGCTCATCAGCTGCGCTGCCGCCGAACGGGACGTGCCCGCGGGAATGCGGAACGGGGCGTACTCGTACTCGCCGGGTGCGGACACGCGCCCGATTGTGCGCCCTGGGAGCGCTCCGGTCACGTGCCGGCCACCGCTGGACCGTGGTGGCGGGATCGCCCCGGGGTGTCAGCGACCGGTGCCGCGGGCAGGTGAGGACGACGAACGCCGGCACCGCGCCGTCGTTCCGACCGTCTGGAGACTCCACGTGACCGATCCCGAGGTAACCGAGGCCGACCGCCAGGAGCAGCAGCAGTCCGTGTTCCCGGGCGGCCCGGAGCTCGCCGGGGAGACGACTGCTCCCGCCGACGACGTCCCCGAGGCCGATGCCCAGGAGCAGCAGCTGACCGCCATCCCCGGCGGGGCAGGATCACTGCGCGCCACCGATCCGGAGGCCGACGAGGCCGACGTCCTGGCGCAGCAGACCGCCGTCCCGGACGACGAGGACGAGTTGCGGGGTTAGACCGGCCGGCCACCTGCACACGAACCGCTGCCGGAGTCGATCCGTCGATCTGTCGACAAGGGGACCGCCGCGGGGCCGGAAACTCACCGCACGTCGATGAGCTCCAGTTCGCCGGTGGCCCGGCTGCCGACGAAGACCCGGCCGGTGGTCGGGTCGACGGCGACGGTGTTGGGCTGGCGGACGGTGGGGAAGCGGGCCACCTCGGTCAGCTCGTCGCCGGCCGTGGACAGCCCGACCACCTCGTTGGTCGCGGTGAGCGTCACCCACAGCACCTGGTCGGTCGTGTCGTAGGCCAGGCCGTAGGGAGTGCCGGGCAGCGGGTAACGCGCGGTCTGCCGCAACGGGTCGGCAGAGAACGTCAGGACGGCGTCGCCCCGGGTGTCGGCGACGAGGAACCGGCCGCGAGTGTCGGCGACCAGGTGGGTCGGACCCTCCCCGGCGTCCACCACGTCCACCAGTTGGCCGGCCGGGACGTCGTAGGTAGTGAGCGAGAACGCCCCCACGTCGACCACTGCCGCGACGTCGCCCAGGGCGGCCACCCCGGCCGGCTGGGTCTGGCTGGTGATCCGCTGCGTCACCGTCCCGTCGGTCACCACCGAGAGCGTGCCGCCCTTCTCGTCGGCCACCAGCACCTGGCCAGTGGCCACCCGCGCGGCGTCGTGCGGGTAGTTGCCGACCGGGGTCACCGTCGTCCCGCCGTCCGGCAGCGCCACCTCGACCAGGCTGTTGGAGTCCTCGGCGGGTACGAGCACCGGGCCGCCGGGCGCGGCGAGCTGCAGGTGCCGGGCGTGCCCGGGCAGCGGCACCTCCCGTACCGGCATGCCGGTGTCCTCGTCGACCAGGAGCAGCCGGTTGGGGTTGCGTACCGCGACGGCCAGCAGCCCGGTGACCGGGTCGAAGACCATGCCCTCGGCGTCGGGGTCCAGCGGCACGACGGTGCCGGCCGGCTCGGCCATGAGCGTGGGGGAGTCGGCGGGTTCCGCCGCTCCCAGCGGCTCCGGTGCCTCCGCGGGGGCGGAGGCACCGGAACAACCGGCCAGTGCCAGGGTCAGGGGCAACAGAACGGCGGTGACCCGCATTCGGCGCATGCCGCGATGGTCGGTCACACCCGGCCTTCGTGTCCTGCACGCCCTCTGGATGTGTTGCCTGTACTGCGACGCGTGCAACGCGGCCGAAGAGCGTGCAGAGACGACGCCGGGGTATCCCGGCGTCGCGACGACGACCTGCGCCGACAGCAGGGCTGGACCATGCGTCACCACGACTGCAGTTTTCGTTGCCGTGGCCCTCATCCTGATCGGACTGCCACTGCTCGCCTGGTGGTTGGGCGGCCGCCACTTCTGGGCCCGCGTGAAGCCCAGCCGCGACCGCGACGTCTATGGCGGCTCGGTGCGCGCTCACGGATTGAGGCCGGCCGAGACCGCCCCAGGGGGAGAGCGCCGCTCTGTGAGGGCGCCGGCAGGGCGGTCGGTGGGTGATCGCCGACGCCCGTGGGCCGCCGAACAGGCCGGCCGCGCACCGGCTGCTGTGCGCCGCGCGGGGGTCGTGCCCGGGGCGCTGACCGCGGCCAGCGCCCCGGTGGGTTCAGCGGACCGAGCGCCTGCCGCCAGAGACACCCTCCGCGACGCCGATGAGCAGCACCGCGGCGATGATCGCCACGATGGCGCCGAGGATGTTGAGCTCGCCGAAGTCGCCGGTGCCCAACGCAGTAGCGACCACCCCGCCGATCAACGAGCCCACGACCCCCAGCACGAGGGTCATGAGGATGCTGAGGTTCTGTTTACCGGGCTTGATCAGGCGCGCGAGCGCGCCGACGACCAAGCCGAACACGAGGAATCCGATGATGCCCATGACTGGTATCTGCCCCGGACGATCATGATCAAAACCGCTCAGTCGGCGAGTTCGGCCAGCAGTCGCGCCAGCCGGGTGCGCCGGGGGCGGACGTCGACCTCCCGGACCGCCCGGGCCAGCGCCGCTCCGCTGGCGTGCACGATCGACAGGTGCCGCTGGGCCCGGGTGAGCGCGGTGTAGACCAGCGGCCGGGACAGCATCCCGCCGGCCTCCGGCGGGAGCACCACGACGACCCCGGGCCACTCGGAGCCCTGCGCCCGGTGCACGGTGATCGCCCAGCCGTGTTTCAGGTCCGACAGCGCCTTGCCGTTGACGTTCACCGGTCCGGAGGCGAAGGCGATGTCCAGTGATCCCTCGCCGGTGCCGGTGACCACCCCGACCTCACCGTTGGCGAAGCCGACCGGCTCCAGGTCGAGGTGGTTGGCGGTGGCCACCACCCGGTCGCCGACGTCGAAGCCGAACACCGTTCCGTCGCCGGGGTTGAGCTTGGCCTTCAGTGCCTTGTTCAGCTCGATCGTCCCGGCCGGCCCGCGGTGCACCGGGGTGACCACCTGGACCGCCGACGGGTCGATCTGCAGCGCCCGCGGGATGGAGTCGGTGACCAGCTGCACGACCCGCCGGGCGGCCTCGGCGCTGCCGGTGGCCGGGACGATCACCACCTCCCGGTCCGGGGACTCGACGTGCACCAGCTCCCCGCCGCGCACGCCGGTGGCCAGCCGGGCGATCGCGCCACCGGCGGCCTGGCGGTGCAGGGTGGTCAGCTCGGTGACCGGGACGACGCCGGAGTCGATCAGGTCGCCGAGCACGTGCCCGGGACCGATCGAGGGCAGCTGCGCCGGATCGCCGACCAGCAGCAGGTGCGTGCCGTCGGAACAGGCCTCCAGCAGGGCCGCGGTCAGCTCGACGTCCAGCATCGAGGCCTCGTCGACGACCACCACGTCGGCGTCCAGCGGCCACTCCTCGTTGCGGGCGAAGCTGCCGGTCATGCCCTGGGCGCCCAGCAGCCGGTGCACGGTCACCGCGGGGTGGTCGGTCAGCTCCTCCAGCCGCTTCGCGGCCCGGCCGGTCGGGGCGGCCAGCGCCACCTCCGTGCCCTTGGCCTCCAGCAGCTTGACCAGCGAGGCCACGGTGCGGCTCTTGCCGGTGCCCGGTCCGCCGGTCAGCAACGAGACCCCCGCACCCAGCACCTGCGCGAGGGCGGCCTGCTGCGCCGGGTCCAGCCCCTTGGCCACCGACCGCACCGAGGCCGGGTCGGCGATCCGCTCGCTGGTCGCGGCCAGCCGGTGCACGTTCTCCGCGACCGCCTCCTCGGCCATGCCGTAGCGGGCCAGCGAGAGCGTGCGTGAGGCCTCGGTCCCGGTTCCCTCGCGAGCTTGCGAGTGGAGGGGAGACCGGGGTCCTTCTGCGGGCTCGGGGAGCTCGGCGTCGTCCCCGACCGCGGCCTCGGTCAGGGTTCCCTCGCGAGCTTGCGAGCGAGGGGAAGACCGGGGTCCTTCTGCGTGCTCCAGCACCTCGCCGGACTCGACGGCGGCGGCGACCGCGGCGGCCGGGTCGGCGATGCCCTCGGCCCGCAGCGCGGCGACCACCAGGTCGGCCGGCAGCACGGTGTGCCCGTCGCGGGTCGCTGTGCGCAGGGTCAGGGCCACGATGGCCCGGCCGCGGCGGGTGTCCTGCCGGTCGGCACCGGACAGCACGGCGATGGCCAGCCGGTCGGCGTCGGCCAGGGCTACGCCGGTCAGCGACAGCAGCGCCCACGGGTCGTCGCGCAGCCGGCGGGCGGCGTCCGGTCCGAGCGCGTCGGCGGAGTTGACCGCCAGCCGGGCGTTCAGCCCCGCGCCGACCAGGAGCTCGACGACGGAGTAGGTCGGCTGCGCGGACAGGAAGGAGGAGAACAGCCGCTCGGCCCGCTGCCGGCCGACCCGGGGGAGCTTCAGCAGCCGGTCGGCGGCGACGTCGTCCGGGCTGGTGATGCCGACCGCCGGGAGATCGGCCGCCGTCCGCTTGCCCAGGCCCGGCCACAGGCCGGCCGCGCAGAAGGCGGCGAAGACGGGGTCGCCGGCGGGTGCTGCCGTCACTGTCCGGGCCGGCGTTCGGGATACCCGGCCGGCGGGGCGGACACGTCGTCGAGCGCGGTGCAGATGGCCGGGGGCAGCCGCACGTCCTCGGCGTCCAGCGAGGCCTGCAGCTGTTGCGCCGTCCGGGCGCCGACGACGGGGGCGACCACCCCGGGCCGGTCCCGCACCCAGGCCAGCGCCACCGCCAGCGGCGTGGTGCCCAGACCCTGCGCAGCGGTGATGACCGCCTCGACCACCCGGTCGGACATGGCCGAGCGGAGACCGTCGATGAAGCCGGACCACTGCGCCGACGCCCCGCGCGAGTCGGCCGGGGTGGCGTGCCGGTACTTGCCGGTGAGTAGGCCGCGGCCCAGCGGCGACCAGGGCAGCACACCGAGCCCGAGCGCCTCGGCGGCCGGGACGACCTCGCGCTCGATGCCGCGCTGCAGCAGCGAGTACTCCATCTGGGTGCTGACCAGCGGGGTCCGCCCGGGCCAGGCGCGCTGGTGGGTGGCGGCCTGGGCGGTCTGCCAGCCGGTGAAATTGCTGACCCCGACGTAGCGGGTCCGCCCGGAGCTCACCGCCAGGTCGCAGGCCGCCAGCGTCTCCTCGAGCGGGGTGTCGTCGTCCCAGGAGTGCAGCTGCCACAGGTCGACGTGGTCCAGGCCCAGTCGCTCCAGGGAGGCGTCCAGCGCGGCGAGCAGGTGCCCGCGGGAGGCTCCCCGCCCCATCGGCCCCGGGCCGGTGCGACCCACGGCTTTGGTGGCGACCAGCACGTCGGTCCGGGGGACGACGTCGGCCAACAGCCGGCCGAGGGTCCGCTCGCTCTCCCCGTCGACGTAGACGTCCGCGGTGTCGACCAGCGTTCCGCCGGCGTCGACGAAGGCGGTCAGCTGCATCGCAGCCTCGTCCTCGTCGGTGTCCCGGCCCCAGGTCATGGTGCCCAGCGCGAGCCGGGAGACGACCAGACCGCTGCGTCCGAGCGCCCGCTGTTCCACGACGGGTCAACCTACCGGGGCCACGGCTCGCCCGACCGCGGAGCACACCGGTGCGGCGGGGGTCGGAAGGGGTTGGCCGATGCCGAGCTCGGGGACGTGCGGACGCTGCCCACCCCACCCGGTGCCCCCGCGATCACCGTGGCCCGCCGTCCCGTCGGCTGAGGTCACCGGGCATCCAGGTCATCGCCGAGACGCGGCGGACGGTGCCCGTTCCGCGTCCTTCCCAGCCGCCCGCCCTAGGGTGCCTGCCGTGTCCCGCCAACCCGACGCCGCTCCGTCCGCCTCCGTCCCGGCCCGGCGGGACTGACCCGTGGGCTGGTTCGAGGCCGTCGTCCTGGGCCTGGTGCAGGGGCTGACCGAGTTCATCCCGGTCTCCTCCAGCGCGCACCTGCGCATCGTCGGCGATGCCGTCGGCTGGGACGACCCGGGCGCGGCGTTCACCGCGATCATCCAGATCGGCACCGAGCTCGCGGTGCTCCTCTACTTCCGGCGCGACATCGTGCGAATCATCCGCGCCTGGTTGACCTCGCTGACCCACCGCGACCGGCGCAGCGACCCCGACGCCCGGATGGGCTGGCTGATCATCATCGGCAGCATCCCGATCGTCGTCCTGGGGTTGTTGCTGCAGGACCAGATCGAGACGACGTTCCGTGACCTGCGGATCGTGGCGATCGCGCTGGTGGCCTTCTCCCTGATCCTCTACGCCGCCGACCGGTCCAGCAGCGGCCGCCTCGAGCTCGGCGACCTCACCGTCCGCCACGGCCTCATCTACGGCGCCGCCCAGGCGCTGGCGCTCGTCCCCGGGGTGTCCCGGTCCGGCGGCACCATCACCGCCGGCCGGTTCCTGGGCTACTCCCGCGAGGCGGCCGCCCGGTACTCCTTCCTGCTGGCCATCCCCGCCGTCCTCGGGTCGGGGCTCTACCAGGTGCAGCAGTCGCTGGACGGCGGGATCGACTGGGGACCCACGCTGGTGGCGACGGTCATCTCCTTCGTCGTCGGCTACGTCGTCATCGCCTGGCTGCTGCGGTACCTGGCGCACGGCAGCTTCACGCCCTTCGTCGTCTACCGGGTGGTCCTCGGGCTGGCCCTGCTGGCGCTGGTCGGCGCGGGAGTCCTCGACCCGAACTGAGGAACGGCCCCCTCCTCCCCACCCCTCGCACGCTCGGGGCGGTGCCCTGGAGGGGGCCGCCTAGGCTCGTCCGCGTGACCACCGTTCTCCTGATGCGCCACGGCCGGACGACGGCCAACGCCGCCGGCGTGCTCGCCGGGTGGACCCCCGGCGTCCAGCTCGACGAGACCGGTGCCGGCCAGGTGCGGACCGTGGGCGAGCGGCTCTCCGCAGTGCCCCTGGCGGCGGTGGTCAGCAGCCCGCTCGAGCGCTGCCAGCAGACCGCAGCGGCGATGCTGGCCGGCCGCGACCTCGAGCTGCAGGTCGACGAGCGGCTGGGCGAGGCCCGCTACGGCGACTGGACCGGCCGGCCGATCAAGGAGCTGGCCAAGGAGCCGCTGTGGAAGGTGGTCCAGCAGCACCCGTCCGCCGCCGTCTTTCCTGGCCCCGACGGGGAGGGGCTGGCCCAGACCCAGGCCCGCGCGGTGGCCGCCGTCCGGGAGTGGAACGCGACACTGGGGCCGGACGCCGTCTGGCTGGCCTGCAGCCACGGCGACGTGATCAAGGCGATCCTGGCCGACGCGCTCGGCGTCCATCTGGACCAGTTCCAACGGATCGTCGTCGATCCGGCCTCGCTGTCGGTGATCACCTACACCGACACCCGGCCGTTCGTGGTCCGGGTCAACGACACCGGCGGCGACGTGTCGGCGCTGATCCCGCCGAAGAAGAAGCGGCGCGGACGGCGGGCGGCGAGTTCCGACGCCGTCGTCGGTGGCGGGGCCGGCACCCCGGCCTGATCGGCTGGCCGCACCTGCGCGGCCCCTGGTCCGCGTAACCTGAGCGCGTGCCCCGTCAGGTCTTCCATTTCGACCGTCCCAGCCGATTCGTCGCGGGGACCGTCGGCCAGCCCGGCGACCGCACGTTCTACCTGCAGGCCGCCGACGGAGGCGGCCGGACGATCAGCGTCGCGCTGGAGAAGTCGCAGGTCCAGGTGCTGGCCGAGCGGATGAGCGAGCTGCTCGACGAGGTCGCCACCCGGGCGACCGTGCTCGTGCCGCCCGACGTCGAGGTCGACGACCTCGAGCCGCTCACCGCGCCGGTGGACGAGGAGTTCCGGGTCGCCGCGATGGGTCTGGCCTGGGACGGCGAGGCCGACGCGGTCGTCGTCGAGGCCGTGGCAGCCGGCGAGGAGCCGGTCGAGGAGGACGCCATCCTCTCCGACAGCGAGGAGGGGCCCGACGCGCTGCGCGTGATCATCACCCCGGCCGCGGCGCGGGCCTTCGTGGCCCGGGCCCGCCGGGTGGTCGCCGCCGGCCGGCCGGCCTGCCCGCTGTGCTCGCTGCCGCTGGACCCGGCGGGCCACGTGTGCCCGCGGCAGAACGGCTACCGGCGCTGATCGTGGTCCTCCTCCGATGAGCGAACAGCCCGAGCACGAGGACGGCGACGTCGTCGAGCTCGACCTGGGCGGTTTCGACCACGGCGACCGCCGCCCGCCCGCGGACGACGCCGAGGTCGCCACCCTGCTGGCCGAGGGCGAGCTGGACCTCGAGGGCCGGCTGCTGGACGCCAGCAACGTGACCCTGATCGGTGCCATCCGCACCGACACCCTGGCCAGGGAGTGCGTCTACAAGCCGGTCGCGGGCGAACGGCCGCTGTGGGACTTCCCCGACGGAACCCTCGCCGGCCGGGAGATCAGCGCCCACCTGGTGTCCGAGGCGACCGGCTGGCGCGTCGTGCCGCCCACGGTGCTGCGCGACGGTCCGTTCGGCTTTGGCATGGTGCAGCTCTGGATGGACGCCGACCCGGGGATCGACCTCGCCGAGTTCGTCCGCCGCGACGACCCCGGGCTGCGCCGGATGGCGGTGTTCGACGCGGTCGTGAACAACGCCGACCGCAAGGGCGGACACATCATTCCGATGGCCGACGGGCACGTGTACGGCGTCGACCACGGCATCTGCTTCTCCGTCGACCCGAAGCTGCGCACCCTGCTGTGGCGCTGGGCCGGCAAGCCGCTGCCCGTGGCGGCGCTGGCGGTGCTGGAACGGCTGGACGCCGACCTCCGCGGCGACCTGGGCGAGCAGCTGCACGAGCACCTCACCCGGCGCGAGGTGCGGCGGACCCAGCAGCGCGTTGCCGAGTTGTTGCGCACCCAGCTGCACCCCGAGCCCTCGGGTGACTGGCCGGCGCTGCCGTGGCCCCCCTTCTGAGGCTGCTGGCGCGGCGGGTGTGCGGTTGTCGGGGTGTCGACGACCGCTGAAGGACCGGGAAGTGCACAAGGGCGGGTCGCCGAGGGACCATGATCGCGTGCCGCACCGCAGCCGCCTGGCCATCCTGCTGCTCGACCTCCCGCCCGATCAGCACGCCGCCGGCCGGGACTTCTGGTCCGCGGCGACCGGGCGCTCGGCCAAGACCGACCCCACGGACGACAAGTGGAGCTCGCTCGGCTCGTTCGCCGGCGGGTTCCACGTCGAGGTGCAGCGCACCGGCGCCGGTACGCCACCCCGCTGGCACGTCGACATCGAGACCGACGACATCCCGGCCGAGGTCGCCCGGCTGGAGGCCCTGGGTGCCCGCCGGCTGGCCGACATGGGCAGCTTCTGGCAGCTGACCGACCCGGCCGGGCTGGTGTTCTGTGTGGTCGGCATCCAGACCCGCGAGGAGTTCGAGCGGCACGCCACCACCTGGCCGTGACCCGGGGCCTACTCGAGCGTGACCGACGCCAGCAGCGCATCCGCCTTGTCCGCGTCGCCCTCGACGACCACTGCGCTGAGCGGCAGCCGCCGCCAGGCCATGAGCAGCAGGTCACCGGCCGGGCCGGTCAGGGTGTGCGCGGGAGCGGCATCGGCGTCGGGAAACCCGACGCGCTCGGCGCCGGCGTCGGTCGCACGGAAGACCACCGGGAAGACGCCGGTCGGGACCCGCCCGGGAACGCCGCCGGCACCATCAGCTCCAGCCACTCGTCGAGCCCGTCCAGTGCCACCTCGGCAGGAATGCCGGTGACCCGGCCGAGTACCTGCTCTGCGTCCACCCGGTGCACGGTGCCCTCCTGGGCCTGTCGCCGGAGCACGAAGGCGACGTCCTGCTGGGGCGCCCACGTCCACACCGGGTCGGTCGGCCCGGCACGGGTGAGGGCGTCGGTCAGCTCGCGGGACCGCTCTGCGGCCCGGTCCAGCAGCGACTCGTCGCCGGGCGGGCCGGCGCGGGGTGGCCCGCCGGCGACGTGGCGCTGGTGCGTACGAGCCAGCCCCAGAAGTGCTGCACCTCGCCCAGGTGCCAGACCAGGTCGGCCAGGTCCCACTCCGGGCAGCCGGGCACCCGGGGGCGCCAGCCGTGCTGCTGCCGGGCCGCCGCCGCCGCGGCCGCGGCGAACCGGGCGTTCTCCTCGTGCAGGGTCGCCAGGTACGCGTCGCGGTCCATCGTTCCTCCTCGGGTGGGCACCGATCCAGCCGTCGGTCGGCAACCTACGGCCGGGCACCGAACGGGCCGCTCGCCGTCCCTGTCGATGCCCGGCTCTAGGCTCGACCCGTGCTCAGCTGGCCTGCCCCCCTCCTGCCGACCCTGCCCGGGGCAGGTCCTGCCCTGCGGCTGTTCGACACCGCCCGCGGCGAGGTGGTCGAGATCTCCCCGGACCGGACGGCGCGGATGTACGTCTGCGGGATCACCCCCTACGACGCGACCCACCTCGGCCACGCGGCCACCTACCTGGCCTTCGACCTGGTCAACCGGGTCTGGCGCGATGCCGGGCACGCGGTGCACTACGTGCAGAACGTCACCGACGCCGACGATCCGCTGTTCGAGCGGGCGAACCGCGACGGGGAGGACTGGATCGTCCTCGGCATGCGGGAG
Organism: Modestobacter sp. DSM 44400; assembly: GCF_900107175.1. Classification (GTDB taxonomy): domain Bacteria; phylum Actinomycetota; class Actinomycetes; order Mycobacteriales; family Geodermatophilaceae; genus Modestobacter. The sequence goes on from NZ_FNOZ01000038.1 coordinate 31,760, forward strand.
ACCGCGCTGTTCCGCGAGGACATGACCGCCCTGCGCGTCCTCCCGCCGGAGGACTACGTGGGCGCGGTGGAGTCCATCCCGCGGATCGCCGCCCACGTGGAGGCCCTCTGGGACGCGAACCTCGCCTACTCCCTCGACGACGGCACCGGCGACGTCTACCACGACATCGCCCAGGCGCCCGGGTTCGGCACCGAGTCCGGCTATGACGAGGCGACGATGCTCCGGCTGTCGGCCGAGCGCGGGGGAGACCCCGACCGGGCCGGGAAGCGGAACGCCCTGGACCCGCTGCTGTGGCGCGGGGTACGGGAGGGCGAACCGTCCTGGCCGGGACCGCGCGGGGTCCCCGGCCGCCCCGGCTGGCACGTGGAGTGCGCCTCGATCGCGCTGGACACCATCGGCATGGGCTTCGACGTGCAGGGCGGCGGCAGCGACCTGGTGTTTCCGCACCACGAGTACTCCGCCGTGCACGCCGAGGCGCTCACCGCCACCAAGCCGTTCGCCCGGGCCTACGTGCACGCGGCCATGATCGGTCTGGACGGCAAGAAGATGAGCAAGAGCCGGGGCAACCTGGTGTTCGTCTCCCGGCTGCGCGGCGACGGCGTCGACCCGATGGGCGTACGGCTGGCGCTGCTGTCGGGCCACTACCGCACCGACCGCGCCTGGACCCCCGACCTGCTCACCGCGGCGCTGGCCCGGCTCGACACCTGGCGCCGCGCCACGGAGCTTCCGCTCGGCGCACCGGCCGGCCCGGTGCTCGCCGCGGTCCGCGAGCGGCTCACCGACGACCTCGACACACCGGGCGCCCTCGCTGCCGTCGACGCCTGGGCCTCGGCCACCCTGGCCCCGGCCGCCTCGGGTGACGCTCCGCCCGCCGCTGCGTCTCTGGACGACTGGGACGAACAGTCGCCGACCGTCGTCCGCGACGTCGTCGACGCGCTCCTCGGGATCGCGCTGTAGGCGTGGAGGGGGTGGCGTCCCCGTACCGGCTGGCCGACCGGGCCACCCGGGAGCGGGCCGAGGAGCAGCTGGCCCCGGCGGCGGCCCGGTCGGTGCGCACCCGCGGGCGCGCGCGAGCCGAGCCGGAGGACGCGTTGCGCACCGCCTACGAGCGGGACCGCGACCGGATCCTGCACGCCAAGGCCTTCCGCCGGCTCAAGCACAAGACCCAGGTCTTCCTGCACCCCGACGGCGACCACTTCGTCACCCGGCTCTCCCACACGCTGCAGGTCACGCAGGTGGCCCGCTCGCTCGCCGAAGCGCTCAGCCTCAACGAGACCCTCGCCGAGGCCATCGCGCTGGGCCACGACGTCGGGCACTCGCCCTTCGGCCACATCGGCGAGGAGGCGCTGGACCCCTACGTGCCCGGCGGCTGGCACCACGCCGCCCAGGGGGTGCGGATCGTGGAGGTGCTCGAGGACCTCAACCTCACCTGGGAGGTCCGCGACGGCGTGCGCGCCCACAGTTGGAAGATCACGCCGCCGCCGGCCACCCGCGAAGGGGAGTGCGTGCGGTTCGCCGACCGGATCGGCTACCTGTCCCACGACGCCCTGGACGCCGTCCGGGCCGGGGTGCTGCAGGTGCGCGACCTGCCCGCCCGCACCCGTTCGGTCTTCGGCGACCCGGGGAGCCAGATGGTCGGTGCGATGATCGAGGCGGTCGTCGACGGCACGCTGTCCCCGGCCAACACCACTGGCGCCGTCGTCATGGGCGCCGACGCGCTGGCGGCGATGGACGAGTTCCGCACCTTCATGTTCGAGCGGGTCTACGAGTCCGACACCGCGGCCGGGCAGAAGCACGTGGCCATCGAGGTCATCCGCCGGCTGGTCGACCACCACCTGGCCCACCCCGAGCTCATCCCGGCCAGCTACCGCGACACCGAGGCCGACCCGGTCACCCAGGTGGTCGACTACGTGACCGGGATGACCGACCGGTTCGCCCTGGCCACCCACGACCGGCTCTTCGACGACACCGCCGGGACCCGGATGCGGCCGCTGCTCGTCACGCCGTAGGCCCCCCTCCAGGGCACCGCCCCGAGCTTGCGAGGGGTGGGGAGGAGGGGGGTCCTTCTTCAGCTGGCGGACGGCCCCCGGCGGCGCAGGTACCGCTCGAACTCCCGGGCAATCGAGTCGCCGCTGGTCTGTGAGAGGTCGGTGGCCGTCGCCCGTTCCTCCAGGGAGCGCACGTACTCCACGACCTCGTCGTCCTCCTGGGCCATCTCGTCGACGGTGGTGACCCACTCCTCGGCCTGCTGCGGCAGAGCGCCCAGCGGCACCGTGACCTCCAGGACCTCCTCGACCCGCTGGAGCAGCGCTACCGTGGCCCGCGGCGAGGGCGGCTGGGACACGTAGTGCGGCACGGCGGCCCAGAAGCTCACCGCCGGCACGCCGGCCTGGACGCAGGCGTCCTGGAAGACGCCCAGGATGCCGGTCGGGCCCTCGTAGCGGGAGGTCTCCAGGCCCCACTTCGCCGCGGACTCGTCGTCGTAGGCGGTGCCGGTCACCGGCGTGGGCCGGGTGTGCGGCGTGTCGGCCAGCAGAGCGCCGAGAGCGACGACGGTCTGCGCGCCGAGCTCCTGGCAGATCGCGATCAGCTCGGCGCAGAAGCTCCGCCAGCGCATGTTGGGCTCGATGCCGCGGATGAGCACGACGTCCCGCTCGCTGTCGTGGGGGCGGGCCACCGAGATGCGGGTGGTGGGCCACTCGAGCCGCCGGCTGATCCCGTCGACCAGGGAGACAGTGGGCCGGTTGACCTGGAAGTCGTAATAGTCCTCGGGGTCCAGCGCGGCCAGCGGGGTGGCGTCCCAGATGAGTTCGAGGTGCTCGAGCGCGCCGGTGGCGGCGTCCCCGGCGTCGTTCCAGCCCTCGAACGCGACCACCACCACGGGGTCGTCCAGCTGAGGCAGGTCGTCTGCTGCGGACTCGGGATCGGTCACCCGTCGAGCCTACGTCGATCCCGTCGTCTGCCGTGGTCGTCGTGGGGCACCTGGGGCTGCCCGCGTGCCGCCCGTCCCGGGGTGTGCCCCCGAGGCGACCGGAAGTGAGACCATGGGCAGGCTGTCCGAGGACGACGAGGTGGCTGATCGCCCGTCGGAGTTGCCAGGGCCCTGGCGCCGGACGCCTCTGTGACCCTGCCGATCGATGCCGAGGACCGCCCTGTGCCCGAGTTCCCGCAGCTCCGCCCCGATGCCACCGAAGTGCTGACCGCCCAGCTGCGGCAGCGCATCCTGGTGCTCGACGGCGCGATGGGCACCGCGATCCAGCGGGACCGGCCGGACGAGGCGGGCTACCGCGGCGAGCGGTTCACCGACTGGCCGAGTGACGTGCAGGGCAACAACGACCTGCTCAGCATCACCGCGCCGGCGATCATCACCGACATCCACCGCGAGTACCTCGCGGCCGGCGCCGACCTGCTCGAGACCAACACCTTCAACGCCACCCGGATATCACTGGCCGACTACGGCATGGCCGACCTCGCCTACGAGATCAACGTGGCGTCCGCCCGGCTGGCCCGCCGCGAGTGCGACGCGATGACCGAGCGCACCCCGGACAAGCCCCGCTACGTCGTCGGCGCGCTCGGCCCGACCAGCCGCACGGCGTCCATCTCCCCGGACGTGAACGACCCCGGTGCCCGCAACGTCAGCTACGACGAGCTGGTCGCGGCCTACCTGGAACAGGCCAACGGCCTCGTCGACGGCGGCTGCGACGTGCTGCTCGTCGAGACCATCTTCGACACCCTCAACGCCAAGGCAGCGATCTTCGCCCTGGAGACGCTGTTCGAGGAGCGGGGGCGCCGCTGGCCGGTGATGATCTCCGGCACCATCACCGACGCCTCCGGTCGCACGCTGTCCGGCCAGGTCACCGAGGCGTTCTGGCACTCCGTGCGGCACGTGGACCCGCTGCTCGTGGGCCTCAACTGTGCACTCGGCGCCAAGGAGATGAGGCCCTACATCGCCGAGATCTCCCGGATCGCCGACACGTTCATCTCCTGCTATCCGAACGCCGGGCTGCCCAACGCGTTCGGCGAGTACGACGAGTCGCCGGAGGAGACGGCGGCGGTCCTCGAGGAGTTCGCCGAGGCCGGCTTCGTGAACCTCGTCGGCGGCTGCTGCGGCACGACGCCCGCCCACATCGCTGCGATCGCCGGTGTGGTCGAGGGCAGGGCCCCCCGGACGCCGGCCGAGGTGCGGCCGGCCCTGCGGCTGTCCGGCCTGGAGCCGGTCACCATCGACGGCGACTCGCTGTTCGTGAACGTCGGCGAGCGCACGAACATCACCGGGTCCGCGCGCTTCCGCAACCTGATCAAGGCCGGTGACTACCCCGCCGCGCTCGCCGTCGCGCGCCAGCAGGTCGAGGCCGGCGCACAAATCATCGACATCAACATGGACGAGGGGATGATCGACGGCGTCGAGGCGATGGACCGCTTCACCAAGCTGGTCGCCACCGAGCCCGACATCTGCCGGGTGCCGACGATGATCGACTCCTCGAAGTGGGAGGTCATCGAGGCCGGGCTCAAGTGCGTCCAGGGCAAGTCGATCGTCAACTCGATCTCCCTCAAGGAGGGCGAGGAGAAGTTCGTCCGCGAAGCCCGGCTGTGCCGCAAGTACGGGGCTGCGGTGGTGGTCATGGCCTTCGACGAGGACGGCCAGGCCGATGACCTGGAGCGCCGCACGCAGGTCTGCCGGCGGGCCTACGACATCCTCACCCGGGACGTCGGGTTCCCCGCCGAGGACATCATCTTCGACCCCAACGCCTTCGCGGTGGCGACGGGGATCGAGGAGCACGCACGCTACGGGTTGGACTACATCGAGGCCACCCGCTGGATCAAGGAGAACCTGCCCGGCGCGCTGGTCTCCGGCGGCGTCTCGAACGTCTCGTTCTCCTTCCGCGGCAACAACCCCGTACGCGAGGCCATCCACGCCGTGTTCCTCTACCACGCGATCGCGGCCGGCATGGACATGGGGATCGTCAACGCCGGCGCCCTGGAGATCTACGACCAGGTGCCCCCGCTGCTGCGTGAGCGCATCGAGGACGTCATCCTCAACCGCCGCCCGGACAGCACCGAGCGCCTCCTGGAGATCGCCGGCGACTTCGCCGGCGACGGCTCGGTCAAGGAGGTCGCCACCGAGGAGTGGCGGGCACTGCCGGTCGGCGAGCGCATCACGCACGCGCTGGTGAAGGGCATCGACGAGTTCGCCGAGGCCGACGCCGAGGAACTGCGCGCGGAGATCAGCGCCCGGGGCGGCCGTCCGATCGAGGTCATCGAGGGCCCGCTGATGGACGGCATGAACGTCGTCGGTGACCTGTTCGGTGCCGGGAAGATGTTCCTGCCGCAGGTGGTGAAGTCCGCGCGCGTGATGAAGAAGGCCGTCGGCTACCTGATCCCGTTCATCGAGGCCGAGAAGCAGCCCGGCGACGTCGAGCGCAGCAACGGCAAGGTCATCATGGCCACCGTCAAGGGCGACGTCCACGACATCGGCAAGAACATCGTCGGCGTCGTCCTGCAGTGCAACAACTACGACGTCGTCGACCTCGGGGTGATGGTGCCCGCGCAGCGGGTGCTCGACGCCGCCAAGGAGGAGGGCGCCGACTTCATCGGCCTGTCCGGCCTCATCACGCCGTCGCTGGACGAGATGGTGAACGTGGCGTCGGAGATGGAGCGGCAGGGGTTCGAGATCCCACTGCTGATCGGCGGCGCCACCACCTCGCGCGCGCACACGGCGGTGAAGGTGGCGCAGAAGTACCACGGTCCGGTCATCTGGGTGAAGGACGCCTCACGGTCGGTGCCGGTCGTCGCCGCCCTGCTGTCGGACGAGCAGCGTCCGAAGCTGCTCGCCGAGGTCGAGGCCGACTACGCGGCGCTGCGCGAGCGGCACGCCGCCCGTCAGGACACCCGCTCGATGCTGCCGATCTCCGCCGCGCGTGCCGCGGCGACCCCGATCGACTGGAGCGACTACCAGCCCCCGCGGCCGCGGATGCTGCTGCAGCAGGCCAAAGACGTGTGCTCGGGGCCGGATTGCGACCATCTGCACGGCCGGGCGACCCAGTTCGTCAAGACCTTCCCGGACTACTCCCTCGAGGAGCTGCGCGGCTACATCGACTGGCAGCCGTTCTTCAACGCCTGGGAGATGCGCGGCCGGTTCCCCGACATCCTGCACAACCCGGTGACCGGCGAGGTGGCCCGGCGGCTGTACGAGGACGCCCAGCTCATGCTCGACCAGCTGATCGCGGAGAAGTGGCTGCAGGCCAGCGGGGTGTTCGGTCTGTTCCCGGCCAACCAGGTGGACGGCGACGACATCGAGGTCTACACCGACGATTCGCGCACCGCCGTCCGGGCCACCCTGCACCAGCTGCGTCAGCAGACCGAGGGCCGTGACGGGTCGGCCCGCAAGTCACTGGCCGACTTCGTCGCGCCCAAGGACACCGGCCTACGCGACCACGTCGGGGCCTTCGCCGTCACCGCGGGTCTCGGCTCGGCGGCGAAGGTCGCGCAGTTCAAGAAGGACAACGACGACTACAGCGCGATCTTGCTGGAGTCGCTGGCCGACCGGCTGGCCGAGGCGTTCGCCGAGCGGCTGCACGAGCGGGTGCGCAAGGAGTTCTGGGCGTACGCGCCCGACGAGGCGCTGGAAGGCGACGCGCTCATCGCTGAGAAGTACGCCGGGATCCGCCCGGCGCCGGGGTACCCCGCATGCCCGGAGCACACCGAGAAGCGGACCATCTGGGAGCTGCTCAACGTCGAGGCGACCACCGGCATCGAGCTCACCGAGAGCATGGCGATGTGGCCGGGTGCGGCGGTGAGCGGTCTGTACTTCGCGCACCCGCAATCCCGGTACTTCGTGCTGGGCCGCGTCGGCCGCGACCAGGTCGAGGACTACGCGCAGCGCAAGGGCTGGTCGGTCGCCGAGGCGGAACGGTGGCTCTCACCGAACCTCGGCTACCGCACCGAGGACGAATGAAGGACCCCGGTGCCCCTCACCGCTCGCAAGCTCGCGGCGGGCCCCTGCCCCGGGGCCGCTCCAGCGCGTTGCGGGCCGTGCTGTTCGACATGGACGTGCCATGCGGTGTCGATCATGATTGGGTTTGACTGAAGGAGCAGGTCAGAGGCCAAGTCGGCGTACGGCCATGATTGATCGTGACCTGCCTTTTCGAGTCCTGGTGTGTACCCGTTGTGTATCCAAGATCATTCTTTCGGGTGTCGGAAGCGCAGCTCTCGAGACGTCGCGGTAGTCGCCTACCTGCCACTTGGCTACCCTCAGCTCATGGCGAAGATGGGCCCGACCCGCGCGCGCGACTCGCACGGTCTCGCGGCCAACCTGGTGAAGCTTGCCCGGGCCAAGACCGGCGTGACGCAGGCCCGGATGGCAGCCCTCGCTGGTGTGCCGCGCTCGACTGTGGAGCGGATCGAGGCCGGCACCCGGCAGCCGTCGCTGCCCACGTTGGG
>NZ_FNOZ01000053.1 GCF_900107175.1 Modestobacter sp. DSM 44400
GGCGTGAGTCGTGGAGCTGACCGGTACTAATAGGCCGAGGGCTTGACCACACACTTCTTCATCGATGTGTTGTCTTATGAGTGTTGTCTCGCGTCCACTGTGCGGTTCTGAAGGTGCGGAACCCTGGTTCCAGGCCCGACTTCGGCGTTTCTGCGGCCGGAGGCCGGGTCTCAATCTTCACAGTGTTACGGCGGTCATGGCGAAAGGGAAACGCCCGGTCTCATTCCGAACCCGGAAGCTAAGCCTTTCAGCGCCGATGGTACTGCCCGGGGGACCGGGTGGGAGAGTAGGACGCCGCCGGACATCCTTCACGAAACGGGGTCACAGCATCAGCTGTGGCCCCGTTTCGCATGTCCAGACACCGGAGCCGAAGCACGGGACGGATTGCCGCTTTCAGCGCCGAAAGCGAGGACCGACGCCTCGCTGTCGGCGCTGAGCGCGGACTGGGCTGCTGGTCCCCCCGGAGGCGGCCCGGTTCCGTCAGTACGGCAATGTCCGGTGCGAGGGCTCACGATGGGGCTTCGAAACGTCCGCGCCGTCCGGGGCAGCCGAACGGTCACCGGTCGGCGTCCGGACTCCGTCGACGAACCGCGCCGTCTTCTGAAGGCCGACCGCGGTGCTGCTGTCCACTTACAAGCAGGAGCGCCACGTGCGCGACACGATCACCCGGCCGACATGCCTGTACGGCGCCCCGGCTCCGGAGGAGGCCCGGTGAGTTCGCTCGTCGTCCGCGCCCGGCGGGTGGTGCTGCCCACGGGTGAGCAGCCGGCCGCCGGGCACGTCACCGACGGGGTGGTCGCCGCGGTCACCGGCTACGAGCCGTCAGCGACCACTCGCCGTGTCTGCCTGCGCTCAAGCGGCTGGACGTCGGGGACTTCGGGCTGGCCTGGGGCGGCATCGCGGGGCTCCAGGTGGCACTGCCTGCGGTGTGGACCGGTGCGCGTGGGTTCGGGTTGACCGACGTCGTCCGGTGGATGTCCGCGGCGCCCGCCCGGGTGGCCGGGCTGCCGGCCAGTGGTGGCATCGTGGTGGGCTGGGACGCCGACCTGGTGGCGTTCGCTCCCGACGAGGAATGGGCGGGTGGGCGCCCTGCACCACCGCCACCCGGTGACGCCCTACGCCGGTGGCGAACTGACCGGCGTCGTGCGGCGGTCGTGCCTGCGAGGGCAGGTCGTGGAGCCGGACGGCGCCCCGCTCGGCCGGCTGCTCGACCGGGGAGCGCCTGACGGCCTACTTCTGCCGCTCTTCCTCGGCTGCCCGGTCCAAGATCTTCGGGTCCTCGTCGACCCCACCGGCCGGATCGGCGTTGCCGAGCGCGGTCTCCGCGGGCAACTGTTCGACGTGCTGCTTGGCGCGGGCCTGGCGGTCGTCGTCGGGGCTGGTCATGGTGCCTCCCAAGGAGTGTCGGATGTTGTCCGCCTCCCCTACCCGGTCGTGCCAGAGTGACCCGCGAACTCCCCGACCCGATCTGGAGACCGATAGTCGACCCCCGGCAGCTCCCCGACCTCGCCGGCAGGTCCCTCGGCGGCGCCGTGGTCGCCGCCAACGACGAGTTCTTCGCCGCCCGGAAGAACCTGGTGCTGCCGCACCCGGCCGTCGCGCGAACCGGGTTCGGGCACAAGGGCAAGGAGTACGACGGCTGGGAGACCGGGCGGCGGCGCAGCCCCGGGCACGACTGGGCGATCGTCCGGCTGGGTATGGCGGGGATCGTGGCCGGCGTCGTCGTCGACACGGCATTCTTCACCGGCAATTACCCACCGCGGGCCTCCCTCGAGGACGCCGCCGTCGAGGGGCACCCATCGGTCGACGAACTGACCCGGGCGACGTGGGAGCCGCTGCTACCCCTGTCGGATCTGGCCGGGGACACCGCCAACACCTTCTCCGTCGACTCCGACCGGCGGGTCACCCACGTGCGGCTGACCATCCACCCGGACGGCGGGGTGCCCGGCTGCGGGTGCACGGCACCGTCGTCCCGGATCCCCGACTGGTCGACGCCGGCCCGTTCGACCTGGCCGCGCTGGAGAACGGCGGGCGGGTGACCGGGGTCAGCAACGCCTTCTACGGCAGCCCGCACCAGCTGGTCGCCTGGCCTGGCCTGGCCTGGCCCGGTCGATGGGCGAGGGCTGGGAGAACGCCCGCCGCCGCGGGGAGGGCAACGACTGGGTGGACGTAGCGCTGGCCTGCGAGGGCGTGGTCACCCTGGCCGAGTTGGACACCTCGCGCTTCCTTGGCAACGCGCCGGCTGCGACGTCGCTGACCGGCCGCACCGGCGACGGCGGTGGGGTCGAGCTGCTCCCCGCGCACGCGGTTGTAGCCCGACCCCCGGCACCGGTTCGTGCTCCCCGACCCCGGGTGTGCGCAGCGTGCGGATGGACGTCTTCCCCGACGGGGGCATGGCCCGGCTGCGGCTGTGGGGGCGCCCCACGCCCGCAGGCCGCGCCGAGCTGGGACGGCGCTGGTTCGCCGCGCTGCCCGACGTCCAGGCGCTGGAGGTGCTCGGCTCGCTGGGCGTCGACGCGGCGGAGGCGGGCCGGCTGATCGGTGCCCGCCCGCTGACCGGCGAGCTGCCGCCCCCGTCGCCGCCCTGCTCGACGGTTGAAGGACCCCGTCCTCCCCCACCCTTCGCGAGCTCAGGGCGGGGCCCGGGACGGGGCCGGGGGCGGGGCTACAGGCCGGTGAGGTGCTCCGGCCGCACCGGGACGCGGGTCAGCGGCAGGCCGGTGGCGGCGCGGATCGCGGCGAGCACCGCCGGGCCGGAAGAGATGTTGGGCGCCTCCCCGACCCCGCGCAGGCCGTACGGGGCGTGCGGATCGGCGTACTCCAGCACCTCGATCCGCATGGGCGGCATGTCCAGGATGGTGGGGATCAGGTAGTCGGTGAACGACGGGTTCCGGACCTTGCCGTCCTTGAGCAGGATCTCCTCCATCACGGCCAGCCCGAGACCCTGCGCCGTCCCACCCTGGATCTGCCCGAGAACCGCCTGCGGGTTGATCGCTTTGCCGACGTCCTGGGTGCAGGCCATCTCGACCACCTTGACCAGCCCCAGCTCGGTGTCGACGTCGACGACGGCCCGGTGCGCGGAGAAGGCGTACTGCACGTGCGCGAAGCCCTGGCCGGTCTCCGGATCGATCGCCTCGGTGGGGCGGTGGTGCCACTCCACGGTCTCCTCGAGCGCCTCGTCGCCGAGCACGTCGACCAGGGGGACGGCGATGTCCTCGGCGTCGGACACCACGGCGCCACCGGCGAGGCGCAGGTCAGGAACGGTCCGTCCGACCAGCCGCTCGGCACGGGCGAGTACCTGCGCGCGCACCTTCTCGCACGCTGCCTTGACCGCCCCGCCGGTGACGTAGGTCTGCCGGGAGGCCGACGTGGACCCGGCCGAGCCCACGGCGGTGTCCTTGGGGTGCACCGTGACCTGCTTGACCCCGAGCTCGGTGCGGGCGATCTGCTGCTCGACGGTCACCAGTCCCTGGCCCACCTCGGCCGCCGCGGTGTGCACGGTCGCGCTGGCCTCCCCGCCGACGACCTCCAGCCGCACCCGGGCGGTCGAGTAGTCGTCGTAGCCCTCGGAGAAGGCGACGTTCTTGTATGCCACCGCGTACCCCACCCCGCGCCGGACGCCCTCGCCGTGCGTGGTGTTGGAGACCCCGCCAGGCATGTCGCGCAGGTCGACCTCGCCGTCGTCCACCCGGGTGGGCATCGGCATGGCCTCCAGCCGGCGCAGCAGCTCGGCGACCGGTGCCGGGCTGTCGATGACCTGGCCGGTCGGGGTGGGCGACCCCTCCTCCATCGCGTTGCGGCAGCGCAGCTCCACCGGGTCCATGCCCAGCTCGGCCGCCAGCGCGTCCATCTGCGACTCGTAGCCGAAGGCCGTCTGCACCGACCCGAAACCGCGCATGGCGCCGCACGGTGGGTTGTTGGTGTAGGCGCCGTAGCAGTCGACGTGCACGTTCGGCACCACGTAGGGGCCGATGCCCATGGTCCCGCCGTTGCCCACGACGGCCGGGGTGCTGGAGGCGTAGGCGCCGCCGTCGAAGTAGATGGACGCCTTGACGTAGATCAGTTGCCCGTCGTGGGTCGCCCCGTGCTCGTAGCGCATGGTGGCCGGGTGGCGGTGGACGTGGCCGAAGAAGGACTCCTCGCGGTTGTAGGACATCTTCACCGGCTTGCCGGTGTGCAACGCGAGCAGGCAGGCGTGCACGTGCATCGACAGGTCCTCGCGGCCACCGAACGCACCGCCGACGCCGGCCAGGGTCAGGCGCACCTTCGCGGGGGGCAGCGCGAGGGCGGAGCAGATCTGCCGCTGGTCAACGTGCAACCACTGGGTGGCGACGTAGAGCTCGACACCGCCGTCCTCGGCGGGGACGGCGAGGCCGGACTCCGGGCCCAGGAAGGCCTGATCCTGCATGCCGACCTCGTACTCGCCGACCACGACCACGTCGGCGGTGGGCGCGGGGTCGCCCGTGCGGATCTTAAGGTGCCGCACCAGGTTTCCCTGTGGGTGCAGGTGGGCGTTCTCCCGGCTCAGCTCGGTGACCTCGGCGGCGGAGTCGTGCACCTGGTTCCACGTGGGGTGCCCCAGCGCCGCACGCGCGTCGGTGATCGGCTCCCAGACCTCGTAGTCGACGTGAATCCTCGAGGCGGCCAGCCGCGCGGTCTCCGGATGGTCGGCGGCGACCAGCGCCACCGGCTCGCCCTGGTGACGGACGACGTCCAGAGCCAGCACCGGCTGGTCGGCGAGCTCCAGCCCGTAGACCTTCTCGCCCGGCACGTCGTCGGCGGTGAGGACGGCGCGGACCCCGGGGGTGGCCAGCGCCGCACCGATGTCGATCGAGCGGATGCGGGCGTAGGGGTGCGGGCTGCGCACGGTGACCCCCCAGAGCATGTCCTCCATCCACAGGTCGCTGCCGTAGGCGAACTCGCCGCGGACCTTGAGGACGCCGTCGGGGCGCTGGGCGTCGTCGCCGACCCCGCCGCGGCCCGGGCCGGTCAGGTGCTCCGGCGCCCCGGTCGGGGTCCGGGTCGGGGTCGGGGTGCTCATCGGTGCCCTCCGGTGCCGGACTGCGCCAGCCGGTCCGCGGCCAGCCGGACGGCGTCCAGGATCTTCTCGTAGCCGGTGCACCGGCACAGGTTCCCCGCCAGGGCCTCACGGGTCTCGGCGTCGCTGGGCCGGCCGGAACGCTGGAGCAGGTCCCGGGTGGACACCAGGAGCCCCGGCGTGCAGAAGCCGCACTGGACGGCGCCGGCGTCGAGGAAGGCCTGCTGCACCGGGTCGAGCGCCCCGCCGTCGGCCATCCCCTCGACGGTCTCGACCTGCCGCGCCTCGGCCTGCCCGGCGGCGACCAGGCACGCGCAGACCGGCAGCCCGTCCAGGAGGACGGTGCAGGACCCGCACTCGCCCTGCTCGCACGCGTTCTTCGACCCGGGCAGACCCATCCGCTCACGCAGGACGTACAAGAGGCTCTCGCCCTCCCAGACGTCGTCCACCTGCTGCTGGGTGCCGTTCACGGTGCAGATCAGACGCACGTCAGACCTCCTTCCCGGTGTCAGTGCGGTAGTCCGCCCACGCCCAGGTGAGCGCGCGGCACGCCATGACCGACAGCGCATGGAGGCGGTAGCGGGCGCTGCCGCGGACGTCGTCGATGGGTGAGGCGGCGTCGGCAACGAGCTCGCCGAACCGGCCGGCCGTGGCTGCGGGCAGCTCGGCGCGGGACTCCCACAGCCCGGTGCCGGTCAGCTCGTCGGCCAGGAACTGCTCGGCGGCCGGGGCGCGGCGCGGTGTCGGCGCCGCCGAGCCGATCCCGGTCCCGACGGCGCGGCGGTCGGGGTGCAACGCCAGGCCGAACGCCGCGACGGAGATGACCATCGCGTTGCGGGTGCCGATCTTGCTGTACTGCTGGGGACCGCTCGGCGGGACGACCAGGACGGCGGTGATCAGCTCGTCAGCGTCCATCGCGTTCCGCTTGACTCCGGTATAGAAGTCGGGGACCGGGATCCGGCGGCTGCCCCGGACCGACGCCACCTCGACCTGGGCGTCGGCGGCCAGCAGCGCCGGATGCGCATCGCCGGCCGGCGAGGCGGTGGCCAGGTTGCCGCCGACCGTGCCGCGGTTGCGGATCTGTGGGGAGCCGATGGTGCGGGAGGCCATCGCCAGGCCGGGCAGCTGGGTGCCGAGCTCGGCGATGACCCGGGCGTAGCTGACGCCGGCTCCCAGCCGGACCGCGCCGTCCTCGATGCTCCACTCCTGCAGGTCCTCGACCCGGGTGAGGTCCATGAGCAGCGACGGGCGGAGGTGACCGAAGTTGATGCCCACCATGACGTCGGTGCCCCCGGCCACCGCCACGGCGTCGGGATGGGCGGCCTTCGCCTCCAGCGCCTCGGCCCACGTCGTGGGCTGCAGGAAGTCCATGGTCGCTCCTCGTCGGTGGTCACCGGGAGAGCCCGGCGGACGGTCACCGTAGCCGCGTTCTGTTCCCGACGGCGATGAGTCGGGTGCTGGAGGTCCTGCCCGAGCCGCGCGACCGCCTGTCCCCGGGTGGTCAGCGACGCCGTCGGCGCCGACCATGGAGCGGGAACGTGCACGCCGGGGACACCGGCGCACATCTCGCCCCCGCGACGGGGGACCGATTCGACGAGGAGTTGGTACTGATGAGCATGGACACGACGACAGCGGTCGAGGCCGCGACCTGCGAGGACCCCCCGGCGCCCAAGGCGGCCGGCTCGTCCCGGGTCGGGCTGATCGTGCCGAGTTCCAACACCACGATGGAGACCGAACTGCCGGAGCTGTTCCGCCGGCAGAGCGACGCCACCGGGCACCGCTACACGTTCCACTCGGCTCGCGCGGGGATGAAGCAGGTCAACGCCGACGAGCTCGCCGCGATGGTCGGCAAGGCCGCCGAGTGCGCCACCGCGGTCTCCGACGCCGACGTGGACGTGATCGCCTACGCCTGCCTGGTCGCCGTCATGGCGCAGGGCCCGGGTGCGCACAAGGAGTCCGAGCAGGTGATCGCCGAGGCGGCGCGCGCGAACGGGCACCCCGCCGAGGTGGTGAGCAGCGCCGGTGCGCTGGTGCGCACCCTGCAGGCGATCGGCGCCCACCGGGTGGCCATCGTGACCCCCTACATGGCGCCGCTGACCCAGCTGGTGCGCGAGTACATCGAGGCCGAGGGCGTCGAGGTCGTGGACGCGGTGGCTCTGGAGGTCCCCGACAACCTGGCCGTGGGCCGGCTGGACCCGGAAGGGCTGCTGGAGATCGCCCGCGGTCTGCGCCGGGAGGGTGCCGAGGCGATCGTGCTCTCCGCCTGCGTGCAGATGCCGTCGCTGGCCGCAGTCCAGCGGGTCGAGGACGAGCTGGGGCTGCCGGTGGTGACCGCGGCGACGGCGACGGTCTTCGAGGTGCTCCGCGCGCTGGGCCACACGCCCGCCATCCCCGGCGCCGGCCGGTTGCTGGCCGGCGCGTTCTGATCCCCGCTGGGTCCGGCCGGCCGGACCCACCGGACGCACGACCGTTCCAGCCGGTCGGCAGGATGCACCAGATGCAGACCGCTGACCTGCTGGTGCACGACGCCGAGCTGATCGCCACCGTCGACGACGGCCGCCGGGAGGTCGCCGGGGGATGGGTGGCGGTCACCGACGGCGTGGTCAGCGCGCTCGGCGGCCCCGGCGTCCCCCAGCCCGAGGCACTGCGCCGCGTCGACGCCCGGGGCTGCCTGGTCACCCCCGGCCTGGTGAACACCCACCACCACCTGTACCAGAACCTGACCCGCGCCTACGCCCCCGCGCTGACCGGTGGGCTGTTCGACTGGCTGGTCACGCTGTATCCGCTGTGGGCCCGGCTGGACGAGGAGGCTGCCTCCGTGAGCGCCTTCGTCGGGCTCACCGAACTCGCGCTGTCGGGCTGCACCACCAGCACCGACCACCTCTACGTGCACCCGCGCGGTGCCGGGGACCTGATCAGCGCCGAGGTGGCCGCCGCCCGCGAGCTGGGCATGCGGTTCCACCCCACCCGCGGCTCGATGTCGCTGTCCGTCAAGGACGGCGGCCTGCCGCCGGACTCCGTCGTCCAGGACGACGACGAGATCCTGGCCGAGTCGCAGCGCCTGGTGGAGGCGTACCACGACCGCTCGGCCACGGCGCTGACCCGGATCGCGCTGGCTCCCTGCTCGCCGTTCAGCGTCTCGACGTCGCTGATGCGCCGGACGGCCGAGCTGGCCGAGAGCCTCGACGTCCGGCTGCACACGCACCTGGCCGAGACGGCTGACGAGGACGCCTTCTGCCTGGAGACCTTCGGCCGCCGGCCGGTCGACTACCTGGCCGACGTCGGCTGGATGAGCGACCGGGTCTGGCTGGCGCACGTGGTGTGGCCCGACGCCGGGGAGGTGGCCCGGCTGGGCGCCGCGCGGGTCGGGGCCGCGCACTGCCCGTCGTCGAACATGATCCTGGGCAGCGGGCTGGCCCCGGTCGCCGAGCTGCGGGCCGCCGGCGCTCCGGTCGGCCTGGGGGTCGACGGCTCGGCGTCGGCGGACTCCGCGTCGCTGTGGCTGGAAGCCCGCATCGCGATGCTGCAGGGCAAGCTGCGGCAGGGCGCCGCCGCGATGTCCGCCCGGGACGCGCTGGAGATGGCCACCCGGGGCGGGGCGGAGTGCCTGGGGCGGACCGGGGAGATCGGTCAGCTGTCCGTCGGCGCCTGCGGTGACCTGGCCGTCTGGTCGCTGGAGGGCGTGCGGTTCGCCGGGGCGCTGTCCGACCCGGTCGAGGCGTGGCTGCGCTGCGGCCCGGTGGCGGCGCGGCACACCGTGGTCGGCGGCCGGTTCGTCGTCGAGGACGGCGTCCCCGTGCACCCCGGGCTGGACGAGCAGCTCGCCGTCCACCGGCGGGTGTCGGCGCGCATGCAGGCAGCGCTGGCCTGACGAGGCATAAGAAGCTATCCACCCACTATTTCGTCGGAAACCGGGTGTAGAGCTTCCTATGCCTGGGGGGTCAGGACACGAGGGCGACGGCGAGGGCGTCGAGCTCCTCCACCGTGGCGTCCACGTGCGGCGACACCCGCAGCACCGGCCCGTTGAGCTCGGAGCGCGCTCGCTCCTCGCCGATCCCGGTGACCACGATCCCGGCGGTCTCCCGCAGCCGGCGCACGGTCGCCGGGACGTCGACGTCCGCCGGTGGGCGCATGGTGGTGATCGCCGTCGGCTCGTCCAGCGGCTCGGCCGCCGACCACCCGCCGCGCCCGTCCAGCCGCTCGCGAGTGGCCCGACCCAATGCCGCGAGCCGCTCGCGCACCCGGTGCGGGCCGGCGGCCAGGTGCTCGCCGACCGCGACGACCAGACCGACCCGGCCGGCCACGTGCGCGTCGTGCGACTCGTACCAGCGGGCGTGGTCGACGTCCGGGCCGCCGTTGTCGTACAGTGCCGGGCCGACCACCGGGGTCAGTCGGGCGGTGACCGCCGGTCGCATCGCCAGGAAGCCCACGCCGCGCGGGCCGGCCAGCCACTTGCGGGAGGTGCCGTACACGGCGTCGGCACCCAGGTCGCAGTCAACGTGGCCCAGCGCCTGCGCCACGTCGAGCACCAGTGGGACGCCGGCGGCCCGGCAGAGCGCGGCCAGTTCCCGGCCGGGCTGGACGACGCCCCGGTGGCTGGCCACCAGGGTCACGTGCACCAGCGTGGGCGGGGAGTCGCGCAGCACTCGTTCGGCGGCGGCCAGGTCAACCCGGCCGTCGCCGTCGGCGGGCAGCACGACCGGCACGAGTCCGGCGTCGGCGAGGACGGCGAGGTTGTGCCAGTACTCCCCGGGCAGCACCGCGACCGTGCTGCCGGGCGCCAGCCGCCACCGGGAGAACAGCGTGCGCACCGACGCCGAGGCGCTCTCGGTGAAGGCGAGGTCGGCGGCGGCCAGCCCGACCAGCCCCGACAGCACCGAGCGGCCCTGCTGCAGCAGCCGCTCGGCGGCCACCTCGGCCACGTAGCCGCCGATCTCTGCCTCGTGCCGGGCGTGCCGGGCCACGCTGTCCAGCACGGCGGTGCTCTGGCGGCTGCAGGCTGCGGTGTCCAGGTGGATGCCGGCGGCGCGGGGCCGGGCGTTCCGCCAGGTGGCCGCGAGGTCGTCGTGCGGGAGGGTCGTCACAGCGCCCAACGGTAGGCAACGGGGACCTGAGCCCGAAAAGGCCCGGGGCTTGAGCCCGAAGAAGCCCGTCAGGGGGTGGGAGTGGACAGGGACAGCGCGAAGTCGCCCGCCTCGTCGGTCCACCAGTGCGTCAGCCGCAGCCCCGCTGCGGCCAGCTCCGACTCGACGCCGGCTCGGCGGAACTTCGTCGACACCTCGGTGCGCAGGTCCTCGCCCTCGGCGAACCGCACCTCCAGGTCCAGGGCGGGCACGTGCACGACCTGCGCCCGCCGGGAACGCAGCCGCATCTCGATCCACTCGTGCTCGGCGTTCCACAGCGCGACGTGGGCGAAGGCGTCCGGGTCGAAGTCCGCGCCGAGCTCGCGGTCGAGCACCGCCAGCACGTTCCGGTTGAAGGCCGCGGTGACCCCGGCGGCGTCGTCGTAGGCACGGACCAGGCGGTCGGCGTCCTTGACCAGGTCGGTGCCCAGCAGGAAGGAGTCGCCGGGGGCGAGCGTGCCGGCGAGGCCGGCCAGGAACTCGGCCCGCGCGCCCGGCTCCAGGTTGCCGATCGTGGAGCCGAGGAACGCGACCAGCCGGCGGCCGCCCCGGGGCAGCTCGTCCAGGTGGGTGGTGAAGTCGGCGACCACTGCGTCGACGGCGATGTCCGGGTGTTCGGCGGTGATCGCCGTCCCGGCCGCCCGCAGCACCGAGGGGTCGACGTCCACCGGCACGAACCGGCGCAGCGTGCCGGCCCCGGTCAGCGCCGCAAGCAGCAGCCGGGTCTTCTCCGACGTCCCGCTGCCCAGCTCCACCAGCGTGTCGGCGGCTGAGGCGGCCGCGATGTCGCCGGCGTGCGCCGCCAGCAGCGCCCGCTCGGTGCGCGTCGGGTAGTACTCCGGCAGGCGGGTGATCTCGTCGAACAGCTCGCTGCCCCGCTCGTCGTAGAACCACCGGGGCGGCAGGCTCTTGGGCGTCGCGGTCAGCCCGGCGAGCGCGTCGGCGCGCAGGGCGGCGCCGGCGTCTACCGGGCCGAGGTGGTCGGTGAGCGTGAGGGTCACGAAGGCTCCAGTGGTGTCAAGGGTGTGCAGGTCACGCCGTCGGGGGTTACCTCGACGAGGGTTCGGTCGGGGACGTCGGACCAGCGCGGGTCGTCGTCCCATGGCTCGCTGGCCAGCGCCGTCCCCTCGTCGGTGACCAGCACCGAGAGCGTGTCGCCCCAGGTGGTGGCCAGCAGGCGGGTGCCGTCGGCGGCGAGCAGGTTGAGCCGGGCATCGGGGTCGGCGGCGGCCACCTCGGTCACGGTCGCGCCCAGCGCGGCCAGCCCGCGGGCGAAGACCAGGCTGGCCAGCAGCGCGCTGTCCACCGTCGACTCGGCGTCCCGCGCCGCCGGCAGTACCGACCGGTCCACCCGGCCGTTGTGCGACAGCAGCCAGCGGCCGTCGGTGAACGGGGCGGCGGCGCTCTCCTCCAGCGGCATGCCGACGGTGGCGGACCGGACGGCGGCGATCACGCACCCGGCCGAGACCACCGGGGCGACCGAGGCGAACGACGCCGACCCCCACAGCGGCTGCGCCGTCCGCCAGCGGGCCGGCTCCGTCCGGCCGGCAGCCCAGAAGCCGACCCCCCAGCCGTCGGCGTTGACCGTGCCGTGCCGCTGCCGGCGGGGCGCATAGGACTGCACCAGCAGCGAGGACGGCGGCTCCAGCACGAGCGAGGCCAGCGACCGGGGCTGCCCGAGCCAGGCCAGGTGTCGGCACATCAGGCGTCGAACGCCAGTCGGACGCCGCTGAACACCTGGCGGCGCACCGGGTGGTCCCAGTTGCGGAAGCTCGGCCGCAGGATCGAGGCCCCCACCGCCCACGACCCGCCTCGCAGCACCCGGTAGTCGCCGTCGAAGAACGGTGCGGAGTAATCGGCGTACAGCATCGGGGCGAACCCCGGCCACGGCCGGAACGACGAGGACGTCCACTCCCACACGTCGCCCATCAGCTGTTCCACGCCGTAGGCAGAGGCGCCGGCCGGATAGGCGCCCACCGGCGCCGGCCGCAGCGCGTGCCCGCCCAGGTTCGCCAGTTCCGGGGCCGGGTCGGCCGCGCCCCATGGGAAGCGGCGCCGTTGCCCGGTGGCCGGGTCCCAGGCGGCCGCCTTCTCCCACTCGACCTCGGTGGGCAGGCGGCCTCCTGCCCAGGCCGCGTACGCCTCGGCCTCGAAGGCGGTCACGTGCTGCACCGGCTCGTCGGCCGGCAGCTGCTCGACGAGGCCGAACCGGGTCCGGGTGCCGTCGGGGCCCCAGAACTGTGGCCGGGTCAGCTCGGCCTCCCGCCGGTGCTGCCAGCCGCGCTCGGACCACCAGCGGGGTTCGTCGTATCCCCCGTCATCGATGAAGGCGGCGAACTCGGCGTTCGTGACCGGCACCCGCCCGATCCGGAATGCCGGGACGTCGACGGTGTGCGCGGGGCGCTCGTTGTCCAGCGAGAACGGCTCGTCGATCCCGTCGACGCCGAGGGTGAACTCCCCGCCCGGCACCAGCACCGTCGTCCCGGCCAGCTCCGGCCGACCGGTGGGCAGGGGCATGCCGGGGCCCAGCAGCGCCGGGCCGGTGCGCAGCTGGAGGGTCTGCAGCATCGTCTCGTCGTGCTGCTGCTCGTGGCTGACCACCATGGCGACGTCGAACGGGTCGTCGTCCGGGCCGAACCGGTCCAGCCGGTCGAGCACCCGGCCGCGCACCTCGGCGCAGAAGGCCCGGGCCTCCACCGGCGGAAGGAGCGGCAATCGGTCCCGCGCCGCCCGTGGATGGGTGAACGCGTCGTAGAGCGATTCGACGTCCGGCGGCAGGAGCCCGGTGCACCGGGCGTCCCCGCCGCGCAGCAGCCACAGGTCCTCCTGCTGGCCGATGTGCGCGAGGTCCCAGACCAGCGGGCTCATCAAGGGGGAGTGCTGGCGCAGCAGCTCCGGCTGGTCGTGGCCGGTCAGTAGCAGGGTGCGGTCGCGGGCGGTGGACAGGTCGTGGGCCAGCTGGGCCCTCAGGTCGGGCACGGCTCCTCCTCGCTGACGCTCGTCGGCGCCGCCCGACGGCGCTGTGTCTTCAGATGACCTCGCGAGCTCGGTCATGTGTCCTCCTCGGGGTCGTGGGTGGCGGCGTGCAGGGCGCCGGCGGCGCCGCTCCGTCGGGCGGTGTGCAGCAGCTCGTCGCCGGGGCTGGCCCCCCGGCCGACCAGTTCGGCCAGGGCGGTGACCTCCCGCGCCAGGCCGGCCGGGGCGTGCCGCACGGCCGCCGCGAGACACGCGGTCGCGGCCGTGCGCAGTGCCGGGTCGGCCAGTCCGGCGCGGGCGGCCCGGTCCCAGGCGCCGGCCACCGGCCCGGTGGCGGCCGCGGCGGCGTCGGCCGCGGCCGGGACGTCGAGCAGCGTCGCCGTCACCGCGGCCAGCGCCGGCCACCACGGCTCGGGCGCGGCGTCGAGGTAGCGGATCTCCAGGAACCCGCGCAGCCGTACCGGGGGGAACAGTGTGGTCAGGTGGTAGTCGAGGTCGGCGACCGTGGGGCGCCGACCGCCCGGGCCGCCCCCGGTGACCCAGTCGGCGAAGGACGTGCGGCCGCGGACCGGTGCGAAGCCCCCGGACCGGTCGCGGACCAGCATCACCGGTGCGGCCAGCGCGTACTCGGCCCACTCGGCGGCCGGCGCGTCCCGGCCCAGCAGCGGACCGCAGCGTGACTGGTCCAGCTCGCCCCACACGTGCTGCCGGCTGGACCGCCGGCCTGTCTCGCGGCCGGCCAGCAGCGGCGAGCAGGCCGAGACCGCCACCAGCACCGGTCCGAGGGCGTGCGCCAGCGCCACCCGCTCCGCCCAGCCGGACGCCGGCCCAGCCTCCAGGTTGACCTGCAGGGACGCCGTCGAGGTCATCATCGCCGCGCCCGCCGGCAGGCAGCCGACGGCGGCGAAGTGCTGCTCCATCGCGGCGTAGCGCGGCCCCGGGCTCACCCGGTGGGCCGGCCGGCACGGGTCGGTCCCCACCGGCGCCAGCCCGAGCCCCGCTGCCCGCAGCGCGGCACGGACAACGCGGGTGTCGGCCCGCAATGCGGCCACCGCGGCGGTCACGTCGGCCTGCGGCGGGCCGGAGAGCTCCACCTGGCCGCCGGGCTCCAGGGTGACCCGGCTGCTCCCGGGCAGCGGGGGCAGGGCGGCGACCGCGGCGGTCACCCGGTCCCAGGGCACCCGCACCTCCGGCGCGCCCAGGTCGACCAGGTGCGACTCGAGCTCGAGCCCCACCGGACCGGGCGGCGCCGGCCGCAGCGCCGTCGCGGCGACGTGCGCCCGGGCGGCGTCCAGGTCGAGCGGGACGTCGTCCCGATCGACGTCGTCGAGTGGGACGGGATCGGAGATCCTCGCCGTTGCGGCCATCGGCCACCCCCTCCAGGTCCGGACCGGTCGAGGTCGACCGCGGGTCGGTGCGGGGGCGGCACGCGCCGTGGGCGGGGCCGTCCTCACCCTCCATCCTCCACGAAACCCGGTCGCGAGCAACCTGTCCCCGGGCGTTGCCCGCGGGAGACGCCCTCACCCGGTCGGGGAGGTCGAGGCCTAGGACGTGGAACGCCGGGTAGGGAGCGAGCGGACATCTGCCGCTCAGGCAGCCCGAACGGCACGGACGGGAGCTCGCGCGCATGGACGGGGCAACGGGGTCCGGCGGGCACCGCGCACTGATCGCGGACACGGACGCCGACCTCGTCACCGGGGTGGAGGCGTTCGTTCGCGCAGGCCTCGCCGCGGGTCAGCCGGTCGTAGTCGCGTGCACCGAGGAGACTGCGGCGCTGCTGCGAGCAGCGCTGCGGGACTACCCGAAAACCCAGTGGGCCGAGTGGTCGGACGTGTTCGGCAGCGGCGCGGCCGCCGCGGTCACCGCCGTCCGGCGGCTCGCCGAACGGCATCGCACCCCCGGATCCCCGCTGGTGCGGGTGGTCCTCGAGCCGTTCGCCGGCCCCGACCCGGATACCTGGCGGGAGTGGCAGCGCTACGAGGCCGTGCTGGACCACGAGGTCGCCGACGAGCTGGTGCTGACGCTGTGCGTCACCGACACCCGGCGGGTGCCGCAGCCGCTGGTCGGTGCCGCGCGGGCCACCCACCCGGTGCTGGTCATGGAGGTCGGGGAGCGTTCGAACCCCGACCACATGGAGCCGGAGGACTTCCTGGAGTCGCTGCCGGTGCCCGCCGAGCCGTTGGAGGACACCGAACCGCTGCTGCAGGCCGACGCCGTCCGGGACCTGCGGGGGTTGCGGCGTGAGCTGGCCGAGCGGGCCGCCGACGCCACGGTCGCCCCGGGCTCGCAACCGGCGCTGGAGGACTTCCTGCTCGCCGTGGACGAGATGACCACCAACGCGCTGCGGCATGGCCGGCCCCCGGTCAACCTGCGGCTGTGGGCCAGCCCGGAGCGGCTGGTCTGCACGATCACCGACCGCGGCGCCGGGTTCGAGGACCCGTTCATCGGCTACGGCCCTGCCCACGGCGACGACCTCTCGCTGGGCGGCATGGGGCTGTGGCTGGCCCGTCAGCTGTGCGACCACGTCGACATCACGCCGGACGGCACCGGGGTGCAGGTCCGGTTGACCACCGTTCTGGAGTGAACCGGTGAACCCGCCCCGGGACCGGGACGCCGAGGGGCGGGCACGCAACGGCCGGCCCCGCGACGCCCTCGGCCGGCCGCTGCCGCACGGTGCGGTCGGCGAGCCGCGCGCGCCGGAGGGCGTCGTCCGGACGCCGGCGGAGACGCTGGCCGAGGCGCAGGAGCTGCTGGACGCCGGCCGCCCGTTCCACGCCCACGAGGTACTCGAGGACGCGTGGAAGACCGGACCGGAGTCCCAGCGGGACCTGTGGCGGGCGCTGGCCCAGCTGGCCGTCGGGCTCACCCACGCCGCCCGCGGCAACCGGGTCGGCGCGGTCACCCTGCTCGACCGCGGCGCCCGGTCACTGGGCGCGGCGACCGGCGAGGCCGCCCGGCTCGGGGTGGACGACGCCGCGTTGGCCGGCTGGGCGGCCCGGCTGTCGGCCGCCGCCGGCACCGGCGCCACGCTGGACCTCGACCCGCCACAGTTGCGCCGCCCTTCCCCGGGACAGTGACCAGCGGCAGACTCGCGTGGGTGAAGACCTTCGAGGCAGCGATCCGGATCGACACCGGCGCCGAGCAGGTGTGGCAGGTACTGGTGGACGCCGGCAGTTGGCGGGACTGGGACTCCGGCGTGGACCGGGTCGACGGCGTGGTCGCACTCGGTCGGGAGCTCGTCGTCCTGCCGACCGTCTCGCACGGCGACCGCACCCGCTGGACGGTTACCGAGATCCGCCCCGCCGAGGCGATGCGCTGGCAGCGGGGCCTGCCGCTGGGCTCGTTCACCGCCGAACGGACGTTCCGGCTGGACCCGCAGGCCGACGGCAGCACGGAGTTCGTCGTCCGCGAGCAGGGGAGCGGGCCGCTGACCGCGCTGGCTCTGCGCTCGGTCCCGGACCTCAACCCCTCCTTCCGGCAGTTCGCCGCCGGTCTCAAGGCGCGGGCGGAGCAACGGGCGACGCAACTGTCCGATTAGACGTCCCACGATGCGGAACAATCCCGCCGCTCAGTGGAAAACGGGCGTCGCCGGTGCCAGGATGGGACCACCATGAGCACCGACATCCAGCAGAGCAGCACCGCGGCGGTCCCGGTCCGCGGTCCGGTCACCTCGGCGTCCTACTCGATCACCGTGCGGCTCTCTGCCGACGGCGACCCCTCGAGCATCGGGCGCATCGCCACCGCCGTAGGCAGCGCCGGCGGCGCGGTCACCGCCATCGACGTCGTCGAGTCCCGACCCGACGGGCTGACCGTCGACGTCACCTGCTCGGCCGCCGACGCCCCGCACTCCGAGGAGGTCGTGGCCGCCCTCGACTCGGTCGAGAACGTGCACGTCCGCAAGGTCAGCGACCGCACGTTTCTGCTGCACCTGGGCGGCAAGATCGAGGTCGGCTCCAAGGTCCCGCTGAAGACCCGGGACGACCTGTCCATGGCCTACACCCCCGGCGTGGCCAGGGTCTGCGTGGCGCTGGCCGAGCATCCCGAGGACGTCCGACGGCTCACCATCAAGGGCAACACGGTCGCCGTGGTCACCGACGGGTCCGCGGTGCTGGGCCTGGGTGACATCGGCCCGGGCGCCTCCATGCCGGTGATGGAGGGCAAGGCGGCGCTGTTCAAGCGGTTCGCCGACATCGACGCCTGGCCGATCGCGCTGGACACCCAGGACGTCGACGAGATCGTCCGCACCGTCGAGCTGATCGCCCCCGGCTTCGGCGGCATCAACCTGGAGGACATCTCCGCCCCGCGGTGCTTCGAGATCGAGGCCCGGCTGCGCGAGAAGCTGGACATCCCGGTCTTCCACGACGACCAGCACGGGACGGCGATCGTCGTGCTGGCCGCGCTGCGCAACGCGTTGCGGGTGGTGGACAAGGTGATCGAGGACGTGCGCATCGCCGTCGCCGGCGGGGGCGCGGCCGGCACGGCGATCGTCTCGCTGCTGCTGGAGGCCGGTGCCCGCAACGTGCTGGTCTGGGACCGGGAGGGCATCCTCTCCCCGGACGACGACCGGCTGTCCCCGGCGAAGCTGGACCTGGCCCGGCGCACCAACCCCGGCTGCGTGCGCGGCGGCCTGCCCGACGCCCTGGTCGGCGCGGACGTGTTCATCGGCGTCAGCGCGGCCAACGTGATCCCGGTCGAGGCGCTGGCCGGGATGGCGGAGCGGGCGGTGGTCTTCCCGATGGCCAACCCGACCCCGGACGTCGACCCGGTGCGCGCCCGGCAGTACGCAGCCGTGGTGGCCTCCGGCCGGTCGGACCTGCCCAACCAGATCAACAACGTGCTGGCCTTCCCCGGCGTCTTCCGGGGGCTGCTGGACGCCCGGGCCAAGGAGATCCGCCCGGGGATGCTGCTGGCCGCCGCGGACGCGCTCGCTGCGATCGTGCGCGACGACCAGCTCAACGCCAACTACATCATCCCCAGCGTCTTCGACCCGGCCGTGTCGACGGCGGTCGCTGCGGCGGTGGAGGAGTCGGCGCGGGCCGAGCCGGGCGCGACCGTGCAGCTCGACGAGGACGCCGACCTCACCTGAGAAAGGACCCCGTCCCCCCACCCCTCGCAGGCCCGGGGCGAGCCTCCGGACGGGGCCGCCCCGATCGGGTGACCTGACCCGCGCAGTGGCCGCTGCAGCGGGGATGATCGGCGCGTGCCCGAGTTGCCCGAGGTGGAGGCGCTGGCCGCGTTCCTCCAGGAGAACGCCGTCGGCCGAGTCGTGACGCGGGTCGACCTGACATCGGTCCAGGCGATCAAGACCTTCGACCCGCCGCTGTCGGCGCTCGGCGGGCTGACGCTCACCGGGGCCTCCCGGATCGGCAAGTTCCTCGACCTTGACGTCTCCGGCCTGCACCTGGTCGTGCACCTGGCCCGGGCGGGCTGGCTGCACTGGCGCACGGCCCTGCCGCCGGCACCGCCGAAGCCGGGCAAGGGCCCGCTGGCGCTGCGGGTGCACCTGAGCCCGGCCGAGGACGACACCCCGCCGGACGGCTTCGACCTCACCGAGCAAGGGACGCGCAAGGGCCTGGCGGTCTACGTCGTCCGGACGACGGCCGACGTCCCCGGCATCGCCCGGCTCGGCCCGGACGCGCTGAGCGTGGACCGTGACCAGTTCGCGGCGCTGCTGGCCGGCCGACACGGCCAACTCAAGGGCGCGCTCACGGACCAGACGTTGACCGCCGGCATCGGCAACGCCTACTCCGACGAGATCCTGCACACCGCGAAGCTGTCGCCGTTCAAGTCGGCGGACAAGCTCACCGACGACGAACTGGTCCGTCTCTACGACGCGATGCGGACCACGCTGACCGACGCCCTGGCGCGGCAGGTGGGCCAGCGGGGGGCCACGCTCAAGGGGGAGAAGCGCTCCGGCTTGCAGGTGCACGCCCGCACCGGCCTGCCCTGCCCGGTCTGCGGCGACACCGTGCGCGAGGTCAGCTTCGCCGACACCTCGCTGCAGTACTGCCCGACCTGTCAGACCGGTGGGAAGCCGCTGGCCGACCGGCGGATGTCCAAGCTGTTGCGTTAGTGGAGCGGGAGGGCGCGGAAAACGCGCCCGTCCCACCACTCAGGCCGCGTACCCGACCCTGTCCACCTTGCGGTGGTAGCGGGCGCCCAGCAGACCGCCCAGGACGGCGGCCAGCAGCGTCACGAGCAGCACGGCGACCAGCGCGATGATCCCGGCGGTCGTCGCGGTGCCCTCGTCGATCGGGATGCGCGGCAGGTCGAGTGAGGACAGCACGTTGTACTGCGCGCCGAACACCAGGCCGGCCAGCGCCAGCAGCAGGACGACGACCAGGCCGATCACCCAGACGGCGACCCCCTGCTTCACGCCGTCGAAGCGCGCCATCCGCCCGGCCACGTACCCGCCGGCCAGGTAGGCCAGGAACAGCAGCACCAGCAGCGTGATGCCCCCGCCGATGCCGATCGTGGTCGCCTGGGCGGCCGCCTCGTCGGCGGTGTCCAGGCCCGAGGTCAGCCCGAAGACCACCCCGGCCGCGGACAGCGCCGCGATCAGCAGCACCGCTACCCCGTTGGCCGACAGCCATCCGAAGAAGGCCGAGCCCCAGGAGATGCCGCCGAAGCGTTCCTTCTGGGCGGCCACGACCTGGGTGCGCGTCGCCGGGGCCAGCTCCGAGTCCGCCGGGGAGGCGATCGGTGCGGCGGCGACCGGGGTGGTCACGGTCGGCGCCGGTGTCGGTGCCGGTGTCGTCGGCGTGCGGTCGACGGTGGGAACTGTGCGATCGGCTGCCGAGGTGCCCTCGCCCGGACGATCCCCCGTGCTCGGGGTGTGGATGTCCCCGGTCCGGATGTCGGTGATCTGGGCGTCCGGCGCTGCGCTGGCGGCGGGCACGGTGGGCGCCCCGGCGCCGGCCACGGTCGGCGTGCGGTCGGCGGCGTCCGGCGCGGCGTGTGCGCCGGCGACCGTGCTGCCGTGCGCGTCGCCCGCGGGCGCGGGGATGGCGCGGGTGTCGTCGTCGGGCTCGTCGTCTCGGCGGTGGCCGGGCATGGGGTCCTCCTGGTCGACCCACGGACTGGATCGTCGGCACCGGGATGCCCACCCCGCGCATGATCAACCCTCGTGCGTCACCATGGGTGACATGGCCTGGGTGACCTTCGACCTGTTCAGCGCGCTGATCGACGCCCGCAGCGGGGGGGCGGCGGCGTTCGGCGCGATCGCTGCCGGTCACGGTTGGGACGTCGCGGGCACCGACCTCTACGACGACTGGGACGCCCGGAACAAGGCCAGCCAGAAGGACACCCCGGACGACGACGGCGCCCCGTGGGTGCCCTTCGCCGAGCACTGCTGGCGGGCGCTGGCCGCCAGCTACGCCGCCCGTGGTCTGGACGCCGACGCCGCGACCGTGGCCGCTGACACCGCGGCGCTACTGGGCTCGCTGCCGGACTGGCCGCTGTGGCCCGACGTCGCGACTGCCCTCCCGGTGATCGCCCGCCAGCACCGGGTCGGGGTGCTGTCCAACGTCGACGACGACCTGTTCGCCCGGACGCGCGTCGCCGCCCTGGTCGCCGGGCTGTCCGACCCGGACGCCGTTCTCACCAGCGAGCGGCTGCGCGCCTACAAGCCGCACCCGCGGCTGTACCGGCGGGCGGCCGACGCCGGGGTCGACGTGCACGTCCCGGCGTCGGCCCGGGACACCCGCGGTGCGCTGGAGGCCGGGCTGGTCGTGGTCCGGGTGCGACGGCCGGGGCATCGGGTGGACCCCGCCGGCCCGCAGCCCCAGCACGAGGTTGCCGACCTGACGGAGCTCACCGACGTCCTGGCCCCACTCGGCTGGGGGACCGCCGGGAACCCGCCGCGGGCCTGACGGGATCACCCCTGCGGGCTGACCTGCCCCGGCAGCGTGGCGGGCTCGCCCGCTGGGAGGTCGTCGGCGGACCCCACGGCCGACCACCAGTCGGTCAGCGCCGGCGGGGCCAGCACGTCGACCCGCTCGCCGGGCCGGGGGACGACGAGCCGTACCCCGCCGCGGATGGCGCCGGCGGCCAGCCGCTGCACAGGCTCGGCCCAGCGGTGGAAGGCCAGGTTGAACGTGGCCCAGTGCACTGGCACGAGCACGTCGCCGCCGAGGTCGCCGTGCGCGCGCAGCGCCTCCTCGGGATCCATGTGGATGGCCTTCCACGCCTCGTTGTAGGCCCCGATCGGCAGTAGCGTGAGGTTGAAGGGACCCAGCCGGGCGCCGATCCCGGCGAACGCCGGGGTGTAGCCGGTGTCGCCGCCGAAGTAGACCCGGTGGCGGGGACCGGAGATCGCCCAGGACGACCACAGCGTGGTGTCCCGGGCGAGGGAGCGGCCGGAGAAGTGCCGGGCCTCGGTGCAGGTCAAGGTCAGCTCGGTGACGGTGGTCGCGTCGTCCCAGCCCAGCTCCACGATGCGGTCCTCGGGCACGCCCCACCCACGCAGGTGCACACCGACGCCCACCGGGACGACGAACGGCGCCGTCGAGCTGCGCACCAGCGCGCGGACCGTGGACAGGTCGAGGTGGTCGTAGTGGTCGTGGCTGATCAGCACCGCGTCGATCTGCGGCAGGTCGGCGATCGGCACCGGCGCCTCGTGCAGCCGCTTGGGGCCCAGCAGCGGGGACGGCGAGACCCGCTCGCCCCAGACCGGGTCGACCAGCACCCGCCGGCCGTCGACCTCCAGCAGCGCGCTGGAATGGCCGAACCAGGTGACGGCCAGCTCGGCGGCCTGCTCGGGCAGCTCCGGGCGGACCACCGGCACCGGGCCGGCCGGCAGACCCTTGCGCCGGTCCTCGTGCATCTGCCGGAGCAGGCCCTTGCGCGCGCTGGTCGGCGGGATGGCCGGGCCGGGCAGGGTGTTGTGAAACTTGCCCTCGCTGAACAGCGGCGAGCCGGCGACCGTGGGCCGCAGCTTCCGGCGGCTTGCGCCCAGCGCGGCGGGCAGCCCCCAGGCGGCACGCGTCACCCAGGCCACGGGGCCGGCGAGCGCGGCGACGGTCAGGGCGGTGGTGAGCGCGGCGCTGCGGCGGGAAGCGGAGGACACGTCCTCCAGCATCCCCCGTCGGCCCTGGTGCTCGCCTCCCACGCCTCATGCCGCTCGACCAGGGCGGGCAACCGACGACGTGGTGATCTCGTAGGGGTGTCCCGCCGAAGCCGGTGCTCTGAGTCCACACGCGACTCAGAGAGCGTCTTCAAACTGAGTTCACCAGTCGCCCGTCCGAGCGAGGCGACGGGACATCGTCATGATCATCGGGATGTGGATCATGGCTTCGTGGTGGGCTGGGAGCGTCTCGTAGTCCCGGACGCAGCGGCGGTGCTTGCTGATCCAGGCGAAGGTGCGTTCGACGACCCAGCGGCGCGGTACCACGTGGAAGCCGGTGAGGTCATCGGTCCGCTGGACGACCTGCACGGTCATCGACAGCACGGTCTTCGCCCAGGTCACCAGCCGTCCGGCGGAGCCGCCATCGGCCCACACCAGGCTGATCGTGTGAAATC
>NZ_FNOZ01000044.1 GCF_900107175.1 Modestobacter sp. DSM 44400
GCCTGGACGTGCCCCCGACGCTGGCCCGCACGCTGCGCTCGACCAACGCCATCGAGAGCATGATCTCCATCTGCCGGAACCACTCGGCCAACGTCAAGCGCTGGCGCGACGGGCAGATGGCGCTGCGCTGGTGCGCCGCCGGCATGGTCGAGGCCGGCAAGCAGTTCCGCCGCGTCAACGGACACCTACACCTACCCAAGCTTCGCGCCGCGCTCGACGCCGAGATCGCTGGAACTGTCGGCTCCACCGTGCAAGATGAGGAGGTCGTCGCAGCCTGACGCACAACGGACCGCCACCGAAGTTCTACGGAACTCGGGACAACCTCTACTACGACCTCTGAGGTCTTTGCTCGCCTGGCCTGCGCTTCTAGGTAGCGCCTACCCCGTCAGTCCCCAATCCGTACTCAGCCCGGGACGCCAACCGCACCAACGGCGGCCCGGGCTGACTCGTCGCTGTCCGGCCAGAGATGGCCGTAGGTCTCCAAGGTGGTCTCGGCACTGCCGTGTCGGAGCCGGTGCTGAACGACCTTCACGTCCAGGCCGCTTCCGATGAGCAGCGACGCCAGATAGTGCCGGAGGTCGTGAAGCCGGAACCCCTCGGGAAGGCCCGGAATCTTCGGTCGCGCCGCCCGCACGGCCCGCTCGATCGCCCAGGTCGACGTCTTTGCTGCGCGACGCCGGGGGGCCCGGAGGCCAGGTGAAGCTGGTCACTGCCTACGACCACCACGCCTGCCCGGTCCTGGGTCAGGTCGCCGTGGTCGGCGGCGATGAGATCACCGCCCTGCCCAAGGTCGTGGGGACACTGCCCGGCCTGGCCGGCAGCGTGGTGACCGCGGACGCCTTGCACTGCCAGGACTCCCACGCGAACTGGATCGTCGACGCCGGCGGGCACTTCGTGTTCACCTGAGGACGCCTCCCAGGTCCAGACCGGGCACGCACCGCAGAACCTCGCCGCGCTCCGCGACCTCGTGATCAACCTGTTCCGGCTCGACGGACGGGACAACATCACCGCCGCCCACCGGCACTACACCCGATCAGCCCCATCTCATCGGTCCCACATCGGCGGCAGCATGATCAGCACTACGGCCTGCGCAGCTCAGACCGCCATTCAGGACTTTGCAGACACCCAGGCGGCGATCGAGTTTGCCCAGCACTCGGTGGCCGAGGAGGCCGGGGGCTGTCCCGCGTGCAGGATCGAAGCCGCTGCAGCCACCGCCTGCGCAACGCGGTCAGCGGCCGTGGCACCGGGATCAGCAGCGCCGTCCGTGAATGACGGACAGGTCATCGCAGCCGGTGGCCAGCCACGCACTATCGCCGCTGACTCGATGGCGACGCAGGCCATTATCCGGGGAGGTCCCGTCACCCCCGCCGGACGACGAACGCCGACGTCAGCGCCGTGGCCAGCGCCGTGGCCCAGCAGCGCGCTCGGTTAACCGATGCGGGGCGCAGCCAGCGCCAGCAGAACGGGACGACCAGTCCGGAGTAGGCCATGTTGCGCTCGGGGAACCGGTGCATCGGGTCGTGCCCGGCCACGGGCACAGCCCTCCGGCCGGCCGGTATGCCTGCGAACGCAGACCGGCTCCTCCCCGCGCGGGGAGGAGCCGGTCGTCCAGCGTGGGAGATCAGGAACCGGGCTTGAAGTTCTTGACGTCGTCGCCTTCCTGCGCCTCGGTTATCGCCTTCGCTCCACCGGGGCCGTCAGTGGGCTGCAGGATGAAGCTCTGCTGGCTCGGGGACTCGCCGGGCTGGACGCTGAAGTCCAGCGGCACGGCCAGGCCGTCGGTGTCGACGTCGCTGAGCGACTGCTTCGCCTTGAGCACCCCCTCTGGGGTCAGGTCGCCGCTTTCACACGCCTTCTCGAGGATCTGGTCCATGACGACCGCGTCCGCGTAGCCGTGGACGACTCCCAGGCTCGGTGTGCCACCGGGGAACTGGTCCGTGTACTTCTTGAGCAGCTCCGGCTGCTTGTCGAACGTGGTGACCGGGGATGCGATGAACAGGTGGTCCTTGAGCACCTGGCCGGCCGGGCTGTCCAGCAACCCCGGAGCGAACACCGGGTTGTTGCCCAGGATCGGCACGGTGAGCCCGACCTGGTTCGCGACGGCGGCGGCGGACGCGGTCTGACCTGGCGCCACGGTGAGCAGGATCGCGTTGACGCCGTCGGCCTTGAACTTGGTGACCACCGAGCTCATGTCGGCGTCGGTCGCCTTGATCTGTGCCTCGTCGACGGTCATGTTGTGCTGGCTGGCGAAGTACTTCGACCCGGCGAGGCCGTTGGCGCCGTACTCGCCCTCGAAGTAGATGTGACCGAGCTTGTCACCTTCCTTGATCAACCCCTGCTGGAGCAGGTAGTCCAACCCGTTGATCATCTCGACGTCGTAGGTCGTGCCGACAACGGCGTTCCCCGGCGGGACGGTGAGGTTGCGCGCCCACGCCTCCGGGATGTTGACCATGTTGTCGGCTGTCATCTGGTCGGCGAGCGCAGTGTTGATCGGCGAGCCGATCGTGTGCTGCAGCGCGAGGACGCTGTCCTTCATGCCGCCGTAGAGCTGCACCGCCTGCTGGACGTTGTAGCCGTGGTCCTTGACATTGAGCTCGACCTTGTACTTGTCGCAGACGCCACCCCCGGCGTTCACGTCGTCCCAGAAGAGCTTCTGCGCGTTCGTGACGTCCTTGCCCAGCGCGGCGAAGACGCCGGAGAGGTCGGTCAGCACGCCCAGCGTGAGCGTGTCCCCGTCGATGCCCCGGCCGGTCTTGACGTCACCACCGCTGGCGTTCGCGTCTCCGCCGCCTCCGCTGTTGTCGGGGGCCTTCGTGCTGCAGCCGCTCACCGTGGCAACGGTCGCGGCGAGAAGCAGTGCTGCCGCTCGGGTACGTGGTCCAACTGTCATGAGTGGCTCTCCTTGAGGTCGTTCGTCGGACTGGGTGCGTCGGAAGGGGACGGATCCGCTGATCCAGAGGGGTAGGTCAGGAGGATTGCGTCGGTCTGTCCTCCGTCTTCTGGGCGGGGGCGGCCCCCTGCGCCGGCTCACCGGGAGTGAACGCGGTGACCTCACCCGCTGGGCGACGGGGACGGCGGAAGCGCTGCGGTAGACCGGCCAGGCCGGAGGGCTGGAAGAGCAGGATAAGGATCACCGCGGCGCCGTAGAGGAACCGCGCGGCCTCGCCGGCCACGATGCCGCCTTCACCCACGCCGGCGACGAAGGGCAGGCTGTCGGCGTACTGCTGGAAGACCAGGGGCAGCGCGGCCACCATGACCGCGCCGAGTGCGGCTCCACCCACCGAGCCGAGACCGCCCAGCACGATCATCGCGAGGAACTGGACAGAGACGGCGAGGGAGAAGGACTCCGGGGCGATGCTGCCCACCGACAGCGCGAACATGACCCCGGAGAGCCCGGCGTACATCGAGGAGACAAAGAAGGCCCGGGCCTTGTACGCCTGGACGTTCACCCCCATGACGGCCGCCGCCACCTCGCTGTCCCGCAGCGTCTGCATCGCCCGGCCGGGACGGCTGCGGATGAGGTTGCGGGCGAAGACGTAGGAGACGGCGGCCAACGCGAGGCCGAGGTACCACAGTCGTTCGCTCTGCCCGAAGGGGACGCCGAGCACGGCCAGGTAGGGCTTGTCCGCGTCGCTGAAGGAGAAACCGAAGAACGAGAAGCCCGGGGCGGATCGACCGTTGAAGCCGCCGGTCACCGATGTCCAGGTGTTGAGGACGTGCTCGCCGATGAAGACCAGCCCCAGGGAGGCGACGCCGAGGTAGATCCCCCGGAGCCGTGCGGCGAGCGGACTGAACAGCAGCCCCGCGATCCCGGCGGCCAGCACGGCCAACAGCCCACCGACCACGGGCGGCAGCGCGAGCCCGCCCACCTTCGTGGTGAAGCCGCCGGGAGAGCCGGACAGATAGGTGTAGGTCGTCGCGCCGACGGCCAGGAAGAACGCATGAGCCAGGGACAGCTGCCCGGTCGTCCCGACCAGCAGGTTCAGCCCGATGGCCCCGACGATGGCGCCGAACACGACGAACCCGGTGCGCAGCCAGAACTCGTTGACGTAGAGGGGCAGGGCGAGCAGGACCACGAGCAGGGCTGCCCAGACGACCGCTTTGAACACGGTCCCCGCGGTGCGTCCGCCGCGGCCATCCGCGGTGACCGCACCTGTCGGGGCGGCAGGGGACGAGGCGGCCGCCGGCGAGGACGTGACGACGTCAGACACGGGTCAACTCCCGGGTGCCGAAGAGTCCCGACGGGCGGACCAGCAGGACCGCGATCATGACGACGTAGGGAACGACGGAACCGAAGCCACGGCCGAGGAACGCGAGCTGATCCTGGTAGCCGGTGGCGAGGGACTCGGCGACGCCGATGAGCAGGCCGCCGACGAGGGCGCCACCGGTCGAGTCCAGGCCGCCGAGGATGGCCGCGGGAAACGCGCGCAGGGCGACGGCCGCCACCGCCGGGGTCACCCCCGGGGTCGGCGACCCGACCAGGAAGAGCCCGGCCACGGCGGCGAGGACCCCGCCGACGACCCAGGCCAGCGCGCTGACCCGACCGAGCCGGATGCCCATGAGTGCCGCCGCCTCACCGTCCTCGGCGGCGGCGCGCATCGCCACCCCCCAGTTGCTGTACTTGAAGGCGGCGAAGAACGCCGCGATGAGGACGGCGGCGACCACGATCGCCAGCGCGCGGTTGGCGGTGATGCCCACCGATCCCAGGTGCAGGACTTGGCCACCCCAGGGGTGGTTGATGTTCAGGATGTCCGGGCCGATGAGCCGGGTGAGTTCGGTGATCAGCACGATGTCCACGCCGATGGTGAGGATGGCCAGGCTGATGACAGGGGCTCCGCGCATCCGGGCCAACAGCAACCGGTCGACCAGCAGGCCCAGGATGCCGGTGATGGCGATACCGGCGAGGGCACCCCCCCAGAACCCGAGAGGATCTTGAAGGCGGACGATCGAGTAGGCGCCGACCAGCAGCAGCGAGCCATGCATGAAGCTCACGACCTCGCTGGACTTGAAGATCACGACGAAGCCCAGGGCGATCAGGGAGTAGATGACGCCCAGGGAGATGCCGTTGAGCAGCAGGGACAGGAACTGCGTCACGAAGTCCGCTCCTCGTCTGATGGGAAGGGGGGCTCGGAATCGGCAGCGGCATCGTCGCCGGAATCGTCACCGGCCCCGAGGTAGGCCCGGATGACCTCAGGGTCGGCCTGGACCTCGACCGGCGTCCCGTCGGCGATCCGGCGGCCGAAGTCGAGGACGGTCACGCGGTCGGCGATGCCCATGACCATGCCCA
Organism: Modestobacter sp. DSM 44400; assembly: GCF_900107175.1. Lineage (GTDB taxonomy): Bacteria > Actinomycetota > Actinomycetes > Mycobacteriales > Geodermatophilaceae > Modestobacter. The sequence goes on from NZ_FNOZ01000044.1 coordinate 5,288, forward strand.
TGTCGTGCTCGACCAGGACGATGGTGATGCCCAGCGCGTCCCGGATCTCGAGCACGATCTCGGCCATCCGCTGCGTCTCGTCCGCGTTCATCCCCGCGACCGGCTCGTCGAGCAGCAACACCTGTGGCTCGATGCACAAAGCACGCGCCACCTCGACCCGCTTCTGGTCGCCGTAGGACAGCACGCCGACGGGGGTGTCCAGCTTGTCACCGAGGTCCAGGAAGGTCGCGATCTCCCGGACGCGCTCGGTGTGCCGACGTGCCTCGCGGGTCGCCCGCGGTAGCCGCAGGCCGGAGGACAGGAACCCCGCCTTCGTCAGGTGGTGTCGACCGAGGAGCAGGTTCTCGGTCACCGTCTGCGTGCCCGACAGCGCGATGTTCTGGAAAGCCCGTGCGATGCCCAGATTGGCGATCCGGTGGGGCTCCATGGAGGTGAGCATCGCGTCGCCATAGCGGACCTGGCCGGAGCTGGCCTTGTAGATCCCCGACAGCACGTTGAACATCGTCGACTTGCCGGCGCCGTTCGGTCCGATGACGGCGTGGATCGTGCCGGGCGCGACGGAGAAGGACACGTCCGCGAGAGCACGGACCGCCCCGAAACGGACGCTGATGTCCTCGACCTCGATCGGCCGCAGCTCCGGCTGTGCACCGGCGTCACCCGGCGCCGGCGCCCCCACTGCCGTGGCACCGCTCATGCCGACCACCGGGACAGCGTGCGCGTCGTCCTGGGCGGGTTGGTGGCTGAGGCGCCCGTGTCGACCGGACCGTGCTCGGACTCCTCGGTGGCACCGTGTCCCAGATACAGCCGCTGCACCGCGTCGGTCGCGGCCAGCTCGGCGGCGGGGCCGTTGAGCGACACCTTCCCGATGTCGAGGACGAACGCCGTGTCGGCGACGGCGAGAGCCATCGTGGCGTTCTGCTCGACCAGCAGGACCGCCGTCCCCTGCCGGTGGATCTCCCGGATGACCTCGCCGATCCGGCCGATCATCTGCGGGGCCAGGCCCAGCGACGGCTCGTCCAGCAGCAGCAGCTTCGGGTTGGCCATCAGGCCACGGCCGATCGCGAGCATCTGCTGCTCACCGCCGGAGAACAGCCCGGCCCGCGACGAGCGCCGGTCGGCGAGCACCGGGAAGAGGTCGTACACCCGGCGCTCCGCCGTGGCCTTGGCAGCCCGGTCCCGGGAGCCCAGCCCACCGGCGCGCAGGTTCTCCTCGACCGTGAGCCGGGTGAAGATGCGCCGGCCCTCGGGAACCTGGACGATCCCCATCCCGACGATCTGGGCAGGGTCCTTGCCGGCGAGATCGGTGCCGTCGAAGGTGATCGAGCCGCTGTCGATGCGCCCACGGTGCAGCCGCAGAGTGCCGGAGGTGGCCCGCAGCAACGTGGTCTTGCCGGCACCGTTGCTGCCCAGCACGGTGGCCACCTGCCTGTCGGCCACCTCGAGGTCGGCTCCGCGCAGAGCGCGGACCGTACCGCCGTAGGTCACGTGCATCTCGCGTACCGAGAGCATGCTCCTCCTGACCGAGATGAGGGGACGGGAGCCGGACCGGCTACCGGGGCGGCGATGAGTCAAACAAACGATGCGACGGGTGTCACAGGACGGGCCTGACTGTTATGCCAGCGTTACCTGACCCCGTCAGGTCAAGGCCGCCGGTCTTGACATGGTGGTACTGACCGGCGCACCGGTCAACTGGCCTTTGCTGCTGCCTCCATGCGGTCCCAGGGTGTGGATGTGCCGGTCCTGGCGGCACTCCGGTCTCGCGCCGGCCCGCTCCAGGGCCTGCCGCGGAGACGATCGAGACGAACTTCTACCCCCCCTCGCCGGGGTCGTCCCTGCGACGCGAACCCCGACCTGCTCGAGAAGTACCCGGCGGCCTACCCCGACGTGAGGCCAGCCTCGGCGGGGTGGTCGGCACCGGTATGAGTGAGCTGATGAAGCAGGCGCTCGACTCCGCCGCGACCTGACCCGGCAGGGCCTGCTCAACGCCTTCGAGGACCTGACGGAGGTCGACACCGGTGGCCTCGCCGTTCCGATCCGCGGCTTCGAGCAGGGCAAGTCGTCCGCTGCACAGCTTCGTCCTCCAGCCCGCTGACGTGCCCGGTGGCGCCCGAGGTCGTGGCCGAGGCCGCCGAAGGGTGAGTTCACGGCGGACATCGCCGGCCGACCTGAGCAACGCGGCGGCGCCTCCTTCCCTCCGGGAGGACAAGCCGTCGAGCTGCCCGGGGATCGTCAGGAGGACCGAGCTACAGTCGGCGGCGCCGGGCGACCGGCACGAGGCGGACGGCGAGCAGCCCGGTCAAACCCGACGCCACCGCCAGTGGGAGCGAGGCGGAAGTCGCCCGCGCCGCGGTGGCCGTCAGGAATGGCGCGGCGAAGCCGACGTAGGCGCAGGCGAGGAACAGCGATGTCAGCGCTCCGCGGCGGGTCACCGGGGCGAGCCGGGCGGTGAGCGTCAGCCCGGCTGCCAGGCACAGTCCACTCGCCGAGCCCAGCAGCGGCGCGGCGGCCAGCAGCCACGGCAGCGCCCCGGTGGCCGCGAACGCAGCGGCGGAACCGAAGCCCGCTGCGCCGAGTGCTGCACCGACGACGGCCGTCCACGGGCCTAGCCGGCGCTGCTGGCCCGCGACGAGCGTGCCGGCGCCGAGCGTGACGCCGGCGAGCACGCCCAGGACGGCCACCCTGGGGCCCGGCAGGTCGACGAGCAGCGGAACCGCGGAGATGACCGTGGAGGGAAAGGCGTAGACGCACACCGCCACGGGAGCGAGCACGGTCAGCACCAGCCAGCCGTCACCGGACCGGATCAGCGGCACGGCGGGCACGCGGGCCCCACCCCTCCGGTCGCGCGGTACGACGGCAACGGTTTCTGGCAACCGGGTGGCCAACGCCAGCCCCCCGACGGCCAGTGCGGTGTGCACCAGGTACGGCAGGACGGTGGGCGCGGGAGCCCACTGCCCCAGCAGCCCGCTCGCGAGCGGGCCCAGTGCGAAGCCTGCGGTCATGGCGAACGCCGCGCGCCGCCCGCCCGCCCCCTCCCCGGAGGCCAGCGACAGCTCACCTACCCAGGCACTGCCCACGCTGAAGACGACGCCGCTCACGACGCCCTGCAGGAACCGTGCCGCGAACAGCAGCTCCAGGGACCCGCCGGCGGCGGCGAAGGCCAGCGAGGCCAGCGCCGACAGGGCGATCCCAGGGATGGCCACCCGGCGGCGGCCGAGCCGGTCGGACAGCGGGCCAGCGAGGAACAGTGCAGGCACCAGGCCGGCCGCGTAGCTGCCGAACAGCGCAGTGAGGACCACCGGCGACAGGTGGAGGCGCACCTCGTAGACGAGCAGCAGGGGCGTCGGGACGTTCGTGCCCGCCGCGACGGCGAACAACGCGAACACCGCCCGCCTCCAGGTCACCGGCAGACCCTACGGACCGGTCCCCGGACGGCGGGCCGTGGTGCGACGACCCGACCGCCGACGACCATGACGACGGCCGCGCCGGGCAGGTAGCCCAGAGGAGCGGGCTCGCGGCCGCCGAGGCGAAGAAGAAGATCACGCACCAGGCGATCGTCTGGGTCGCTGCCGTCAGCACGTCGGCCTGGAAGGGCCAGCGGGGCTCCCGAGAGTAGGTAGGTCCCGGCGATCATCCTTTTGCGGCCGATGGTGCCACCGCCGCCGGTGCAGCACCTCACCCGACCGCCCGGTTCGGGCCGGCGCCACCGGGGCATCATCGGGACCATGCAGCTTCCCAAACCGCGGGGCCCGCTGAGCACCGCGCTGTGCGCCGACCTGGCCGGCGGCCGGACCCTCCGCGAGGCCACCTTCGCTGCCGCTCACGCGCTGGTGGCGGCGGCGACCGACCCGCTGACCGACGACGACCTGCAGCTGAGCCTGGCCATCTGCTACGAGCTGCACTACCGCGGCTTCGACGAGGTGGACGACGACTGGGAGTGGGACCCCGAGCTGCTGCGGCTGCGCGCCCTGCTCGAGCAGCGGCACACCGCGGCGCTCTGCGCCCTGGTCACCCCCGTCGAGGTGACCGACGCCCCCGTCGACCAGCAGCTCGCCGCCGTCATCGCCGCGGACGACGGGCCCTCGTTGTCGCGGTACCTGGCCAAGCACGGCACGGTCGAGCGCTGGCGCGAGTACCTGACGCTGCGGTCGGTCTACCACCTCAAGGAGGGCGACCCGCACACCTGGGCGATCCCGCGGATCGGCGGTCGGGCCAAGGCCGCGATGGTGGAGATCCAGGCCGACGAGTACGGCGGTGGGTCCCCCGGCCGGATGCACAGCCAGCTGTTCGCCGGCCTGATGCGCGACCTGGACCTGGACGACGGCTACGGCGCGCTGTGGGACCTCGCGCCCACGGTGGCGTTCACGTCGGTCAACACGATGTCGCTGTTCGGGCTGCACCGCCGCTGGCGGGGCGCCTGCCTCGGCCACCTGGCGGCGGTGGAGATGACCTCCTCGGAGCCGAGCCGCCGTTACTCGCTGGGACTGCGCCGGCTGGGCTTCGGCGAGGGCACCACGGTGTTCTACGACGAGCACGTGGAGGCCGACGCGGTGCACGAGCAGATCGCCTCGGTCGACATGTGCGGATCGCTGGTCGCCGAGGACCCGACGCTGACCGCCGACGTGCTGTTCGGCGCACAGTGCTCGCTGGCCATGGACGGCCTCGCCGCCGACCATCTGCTGGGCGCCTGGAAGGCCGGCCGGTCGGCGCTGCACGGCGAGCGGTCGCTGGCCGCCTGAGGGATCAGCCGGCCGCCGGGTCCGTGCTTTCCGGGCCGGGCTGGTCGAACGACCGGGGGATCCGCGCGGCCGGCCGTGGGCTGGCCGGGCCGCTGGCCGCGGAGAAACCGGTCCGCTTGTGCGTGCCGTCGCAGAACGGCTTGATGCCCGACTTGCCGCACCGGCACAGCGCCACGGTGCGCCGTCCCGGGTCGATCTCCACACCGTCGGTGTCGACCAGCCGGAAGTCCCCGCGGACGATGAGCGGCCCGTCCCGGTAGGGCGTGATGGTCGCCGCGCCCGCGCCGGTCGGTGCAGGGTGGCCGGCATCCTCGGCCGCGAAGGTCGCGTCCGAGACGGTGTCCTCAGCGGGGTCGGGGGCGGTCACCCCGGCATCCTGCCCGGGTGTGGTGCCGCTCAACCTCTCCCCCGCGCCTGCTCGACCGCGGCCGCCGTGGCGTCCGCGCCGTCGGCCAGCAGACCGGTCACCACCCCGTCGACGTCGGCGTGCGGCCGGTTCTGCGACAGCTTCCACTTCGCCTCGACCCGGGAGATGCGCACCTCCACGCCGACGATCGCCCGCAGCTGGCCGGCGACGAACCGCTCGGGGGCGTCGTCCACCGACCAGGGCACGGCCCGGTCCCGCTCGTGTACGTCGGTGAGCCGGCGGACGTGGTCGGCCAGCCAGCCGGCGTCCTCGTGCGTCACCAGCTCGCCGTGCGCGTGGGCGACGACGTAGTCCCACGTCGGGACCACCCGGCCGTGCTCGACCTTGCTGGCATACCAGGACGGCGACACGTAGGCGTCCGGACCGCGGACGATGACCAGCACCGGACCCACCGTGTCCCGCCACTGGGTGTTCGTGCGCGCCAGGTGACCGACCAGCGTGCCGGCGGCCGGGTCGTGCAGCATCGGCAGCGTCGTCGCGGTCAGCCCGGCCGGGGTGCTGCTGACCAGTTCCACCGCGCCCGGGGTGGCGAGCAGTTGGGCGAGGGCGTCGTCCGGTGCGGCGAAGTGGGCAGGCACATACACGACGTTCAACCCCCCGCGGGTCGGTCGTAGAAGACCCGCTCGACGACCGCCCGGGCGTGCCGGGTGACCCGCCGGTAGTCGTCGAGGAACGCACCGGGGTCCATGTCCGGCCCGTATCCGCAGGCCCGGGCCACGCCGCTGAGCTCGAGGCCCTGCCGGGGCAGCTGGTCACCGGGTCGACCACGGACGAGGAACACCGCGTTGCGGGCCCGGCTGGCCAGCTGCCAGGCCGCCTGCAGCGCGGTGGCCTGCTCGGCGTCCAGCAGCCCGGCCCCGCGCAGCTCGGTGAGCGCTCCGATGGTCGAGGTGACCCGTAGCTCGGGGACGCGGTGCGCATGCTCGAGCTGCAGCAGCTGGACCGTCCACTCGACGTCGGCCAGCCCGCCGCGGCCGAGTTTGGTGTGCGTCGCCGGATCGGCGCCGCGGGGCAGCCGCTCGCTGTCGACCCGGGCCTTGATCCGGCGGATCTCGGCCACCTGCTCCGGCGTCAGCCCCGCGGCGGGATAGCGCAGCGGGTCGACCAGGTCGACAAACGCATCGCCCAGCTCCTCGTCGCCGGCGACCGGCTCGGCGCGGAGCAGCGCTTGCACCTCCCAGGTGGAGACCCAGCGCGTGTAGTACTCGCCGAACGCGCTGAGACTGCGGGAGAGCGCACCCTGCCGCCCCTCGGGGCGCAGGTTCGCGTCCACCTCGAAGGCCGGGTCGGGAGCGGGTTCGCCGAGGAGCCGGCGCAGCGTGTGGGCGATCGCGTTCGCCGCGGCGTTGGCCCGGGCGTCGTCAGCGCCGGCGCGGGCGCGGTGCACGAACAACACGTCGGCGTCCGACCCGTAGCCCATCTCGGCCCCGCCGAGCCGGCCCATCCCGATGATCGACAGGTCAACCGGCACCTCTGTGGCGGACACCCCGGCGTCGGCGGCCCAGCTGCGCACCGCGGCGTCCAGGCCGGCACGCAGCGTGGCCACGGCGACGTCGGACAGGGCCCGTCCCACCTGCAGCACGTCCAGCCGGCCGAGCAGGTCGGCGCAGGCAATGCGCAGCAGCTCCTGGCGGCGCAGCGAGCGCAGCACCTGCACGCCCGCCGACGGGTCGCCGGCCCGGGCCACCGCCTGCCGCCACGCCGAGGACAGCGACTCGGCGCTGCGGGGCTCCAGCTGCGCGTCGTCGGCCAGAATGCGCATCGCCTCGGGGGTGCGGGTGAGCAGCCCGGCGACGTACTGGCTGGAGCCGAGCAGCACCGCCAGCCGCTCGGCGGCCTGCCCCTCGTCGCGCAGCAGCCGCAGGAACCACTGATCGTTGCCCAGCGCCTCGCTGACCTGCCGGTAGGCCAGCAGCCCGGCGTCGGGATCCGCGCAGCCGGCGAAGGTCTGCAGGAGCACCGGCAGCAGGTAGCGCTGCATCTTCGCCGAGCGGGACAGCCCGCCGGTCAGCGCAGTGAGGTGGCGCAGAGCGCCCTCGGGGTCGGCGAAACCCAGCGCCCGCAGCCAGTCGCCGGCCGCCTTCAGCCCCAGCGCCAGCTGCTCCCCGGGCACCCGGGCCACCGAGGAGAGCAGCGGTCGGTAGAACAGCTTCTCGTGCAGCCGGCGAACCTCGCGGGTGTGCAGCGCCAGCTCCGCGCGTAGGACGGCGACCGCGTCACCCCGCTGGTCGGGCTTGTAGCCCAGCGACCGGGCCAGCCAGCGCAGCTGGTCGGCGTCCGTGGGCAGCAGGTGCGTGCGCCGCAGCCGCAACAGCTGGAGCCGGTGCTCCACGGTGCGCAGGAAGCGGTAGGAGGCGATCAGGGTGGCGACGTCGTCCCGGCCGACGTAGCCGCCTCCGCCGAGCACCGTCAGCGCCGGGATGGTGCCGCCGACCCGCAGGGAGACATCGCCCCGGCCGTGCACCAGTTGGAGCAGTTGCACGCTGAACTCGACGTCCCGCAGGCCGCCGCGGCCCAGCTTCAGCTCCCGATCGGCTTGTGCGGCCGGGATGTTCTGCTCCACCCGGCGGCGCATCGCCTGGATCTCGGCGACGAAGCCGGGGCGGTCACCGGCCTTCCACACCATCGGCCACAGGGCGTCGACGTATTCCCGGCCCAGCGCCGGGTCACCGGCCACCGGCCGCATCTTCAGCAACGCCTGGAACTCCCAGGTGCTGGCCCACTGCTCGTAGTAAGCCGCGTGCCCGGCCACCGTGCGGACCAGGCTGCCGGCCTTGCCCTCCGGGCGCAGCGCCGCGTCGACCTCCCACGCCGCCTGGCCGCAGATGCGCATCAGGGCCCCGGCCACCCGCGTCGCGCTGGCCACCGCCGCCGCGTCGTCCGCCCCGGCGTCCACCGGCTCCGCGACGAAGACGACGTCGACGTCGCTGACGTAGTTGAGCTCCCGGCCGCCGCACTTGCCCAACCCGATGACCGCCAGCCGGCAGGGCGCGGCCCCGGCGGGCTGCTCGGCGACGGCGAGCGCCAGCCCCGCGGTGAGGACGGCAGCGGCGATGTCGGCCAGCTCGCTGGCGACCTCGTCGGCCAGCAGCCCGTCGCCCAGGTCCCGGCCGGCCAGGGAGAGGACCGCCCGCTGGTAGGCCAGCTTCAGGGCCCGTACCCGGGGCGGGTCCGCGTCCGGTGCAGCGCTGCCCAACCGGACGCCCCAGGGCGGGTCGTCGGGATCAGCGCCGACCGCCTCCAGCATCTGCAGCTCCAGGCCCTGCGCGGTGGGACGGACCGCGCCGCGGCCGTCAGCGTCCAGCGCCGTCCAGTCGGCGGGGTTGGCCGCCAAGTGGTCGCCCAGCCCGGCGCTCGCGCCGAGCACCGCCAGCAGCCGGGCGCGCAGCGGAGCCGAGCCGCGCAGCCGGGCCAGCAGCTGGGCGGCCGACCCGCCGGCCGGGTCGGCGCTGTCCAGGGCCTCCACCAGCCGGGACAGCGAGCGGACGGCGAGGTCGGGGTCACCGGTCCGGGCCAGGGCGGAGACGACCGGGGCGGCCTCGGGGTCGGCCGGCTCGTTGCGCTCGAGGTCCCAGAGGCCGACCTCGGGGTCGGACAGCAGCCGGGCGGCGCGGGCACCGTCGTGGAAGCCCAATCGGGCCAGCCGGACGACGGCCCGCCGCGGCACCTCGTCCGCGGCGGCCACCTCGGGCGTCACGGCCACGTCAGCCGCCCGCGGCCCGGGCACCTGCCCGCGCGCGCACCAGCGCGGCGAACCGCCCGGCGAACGGCGCCCAGATCTCGGCCAGATCGGGGTGTACGGCGGCGGCGCGGGCGCAGACGGTCTCCAGGTCCAGCCCGCTGCTGGCCACCCCCACCGGGTCGCCCTCGGCCCACTGGCGCACCAGCGGCTCGTCGGTCTCGATGTGGAACTGCAGCCCGTAGACGTGCTGCCCCACCCGGTAGGCCTGGTTCGGGTAGGCGGGGTTGCTGGCCAGCAGGGTCGACCCCGGAGGCAGCCGGTCGATCTCGTCGTGGTGCCACTCGAGCACGTCCGGCGACAGCGGCAGCGGGCCGAACACCGGGTCGGCGTCGGCGGCGTCGCGCTTGGCGACCAGCGTCGCGCCGACCTCGGGACCGTCCGCGCCAACCCGGGTGCTGCCGCCGCCCACCTGGGCCAGCAGCTGCGCGCCCAGACAGATCGCCAGGGTGGGAACGTCGGCGGCCAGCGCCTGACCGAGCAGGTGCCGCACCCCGACGAGCTCGGGAGAGACCTCGGCAGAGTCCAGCGAGGACTGCGGCCCACCCAGCACCAGCAGGCCGTCGTGGCCGGTCAGGTCCGCAGGCAGCGGCTCTCCGGTGGACAGCCGGCGCTCGTCGAGCTCCAGCCCGGCGTCGCTGAGCCACTCCCCCAGCCGGGTCGGCGGGTCGGTGTCGGATGGGACGACGACGAGCAGGCGGGCCACGTCGTCCAGCGTAGTGAGCGCCGCCCGCCGCCGTGCTGGGACCGGAACGGCCCTCCTGCAGGGGCCCGCCGCGAGCATGTGACGGGCTGGAACGGCCCTCCTGCAGGGGCCCGCCGCGAGCTTGCGAGCGGTGGGGGGCAGGAGGGTCCTTCTTCAGAGGCCGGGCAGGTAGCGCTTCAGCTCGAACGGGGTGACGTTCTGCCGGTAGGAGTTGAACTCCTCCCACTTGTTGCGCAGGAAGAAGTCGAAGACGTGCTCGCCCAGCGTCTCGGCGACCAGCTCGCTGCCCTGCATCGCGGTCAGCGCCTCACCTAGGGAGACCGGCAGGTCCTCGTAGCCGGCCGCGCGCCGCTCGGTGTCGGTCAGCGACCAGACGTCGTCCTCGGCCTCCAGCGGGAGCTCGTAGCCCTTCTCGATCCCGCGCAGCCCGGCGGCCAGCAGCACCGCGAAGGTCAGGTAGGGGTTGCAGGCGGAGTCCGGCGAGCGGACCTCGACCCGGGCCGAGTTGCCCTTGTTCGGCTTGTAGGAGGGCAGCCGCACCAGCGCCGAGCGGTTGGCCCGGCCCCAGGTCGCCGCGGTGGGCGCCTCGGTGCCGGCCAGCAGCCGCCGGTAGGAGTTGACCGTCTGGTTGGTGACCGCGGTCATCTCCCGGGCGTGCACCAGCAGCCCGGCGATGAACTGCTTGCCCGTGGTGGACAGCCGCATCGGGTCGGCCGGGTCGGAGAAGGCGTTGCGGTCGCCCTCGAACAGGGACAGGTGGGTGTGCATCGCCGAGCCGGCCAGCTCGGTGAACGGCTTGGGCATGAAGGTGGCGTGCACGCCCTGGGCCAGCGCCACCTCCCGGACCACGTGCCGCAACGTCATGATGTTGTCGGCCATCGACAGCGCGTCGGCGTAGCGCAGGTCGATCTCCTGCTGGCCCGGGGCGACCTCGTGATGGCTGAACTCCACCGAGATGCCCATCGCCTCCAGCGCGAAGACCGCCTCGCGGCGGAAGTCGTGCGCCACGTCGTGCGTGGACAGGTCGAAGTAGCCGCCCGTGTCGGCCGGCTCCGGCGGGCTGCCGTCGGTGGGGAGGTCCTTGAGTAGGAAGAACTCCACCTCAGGGTGGGTGTAGAAGGTGAAGCCCATGTCCGCGGCCTTGGCCAGCGAGCGGCGCAGCACGTGCCGCGGGTCGGCCCAGGACGGCGAGCCGTCGGGCAGCGTGATGTCACAGAACATCCGCGCCGTCTCGCTGGCCTGACCCCGGGTGGCGGGCAGGACCTGGAAGGTGGCCGGGTCGGGTTTGGCGAGCATGTCGGACTCGTAGACGCGGGCGAAGCCCTCGATCGCCGAGCCGTCGAAGCCGATGCCCTCCGCAAACGCCGCCTCGATCTCGGCCGGGGCCACCGCCACGGCCTTGAGATAGCCCGAGACGTCGGTGAACCACAGCCGCACGAAGCGGATGTCGCGCTCCTCCAGAGTGCGCAGGACGAACTCCTGCTGGCGGTCCATGCTCGCCATGATCCTGTCCCCCTGTGTCCGGCGTGTTAGGGCACCTCACAGCCTCCCCCGCCGACACGTCGTCCCGCGACGCGTGGTCATCCGACAAGTCCACAGAAAGCCGTCGTAGCGCTCCGACTGTTCACGCGCAGTGACGGCCTGTGGCGTTCCGCAATCGGCAGGTGCCATTCAGATGATTCACAGCCCGGTTGTGGGTAGCGCCGCCGCATCGCCGACCCGATGGGCGGTTCGGCACGAGGCAGGGGAACCCTTGTGCGCGATCCCTTCCAGCAACCCCGCTCCCGCCGAACGGCACTGTTCGGCGCGGCGGTGATCTTCGGCGCCACCGCCGTGGTCGCGCCGTCCGCAGCGCAGGCCCGAGCGACCACGGCACCGGCCGAGCCGAGCACGGAGATCGTGAGTGTCCCGATCAGCTTCAAGGTCCAGAACGTCAACCGGACGCCGATCCCCCGCCAGGCCGACGGGGAGACCTACACCGTCCGCGGGCATGTGTGGGCGCCGGCCGAGGCGGCAACCGACCTCGACCACGACACCGCGACCCTGTACCTGCACGGCCTGGGTCTCGGCGAGTTCTTCTGGACCAACCCGGACGTGCCCGGCTACGACTTCGCCGCCCAGCAGGCGCGGGACGGGCACATCTCCGTGGTCGTCGACCGCCTCGGCTACGACGACAGTGACGACCCGCCCGGCAAGGAGATCTGCTAGGTCGTCATCGCCGGGCACTCCGTCGGCGGGCTCATCGTCGAGGCCGAGGCCGAGGCGTTCGGGGACGTCGACGGCGTGATGGCACTGAGCTACTCGGACAAGGTGACCTCGCAGTTGCTGGCCTTCGTCAACGCTTTCTTCTACCGACCGGGAGCCGACCCCGACGTCGTGGCGGCAACCACCGCACTGCGCAATCTCGACCCCTGCGGCGACGTGCTCAGCTACATGTCCGCCGTGCAGTCCAACATCGAGCATGCCTCCGAGGTGAAGGTGCCGATCCTGTTCGCCGGTGGCGAGAAGGACGCCCTCTACCCGCAACCGGCGGCCGTCCAGGCCCAGGCCGACCTCTTCTCCAACGCGCCGACGGAGACCGCCACCTTCCCGGCCACCGGCCACGCGCTCCTGCAGCACAAGACCGAGCAGCAGGTCCAGGAACGGCTCTCACAGTGGCTGGACGACCACGGCTTCGGACCGCCGGAGCGCACCCGCGCACCGCAGATCCCGCAGGTGCACGTGGTCGACCTGGCACCGCTGAACGGCTCCGGGGTGCACGGCAAGGCGATTCTGATCCAGCGAGGAGGCCAGCTCCGAGTGATCATCATCGCCCGGGGGCTGGAGCCGGGGCAGCCGCACGCCCAGCACATCCACGGCCTGGACGGCGACACGAACGCGGTCTGTCCTTCGCCGGACGCCGCCGACCAGATAGCGGGGCTCCCCCAGGAGGCCAGTGACCCGGATCGGTTCATCTCCCTCGAGGAGGGGCAGCCGTCCTATGGCCCGGTCCTGCTGCCGCTGACCCCGTTCCCTGACGCCGCACCGGTCGGCATCGTCACCTACCACGAGACCTTCCCGGTCTCGGGTGACCTGTCCGACCTCTCCGACGAGGTCGTCGTCCTGCACGGTCTGACCCTGGACGGCGGGTACGCAGCGAGCGTGCCGGTGGCCTGCGGCCAGATCGACTGACAGTTCTCGCTGCACGTGCGGGGGAGGTCCGTCAGCGACGGACCGCCCCCGCACTCCAGCATCCGGGAGGCATCGGCGGGAGAGTCTCGGGGGAGGCGTGCGCCGCGCCCGGCGGTGGCGGTCAGCGCCCAGCCGCCCCGCCTGGCCACGGGGCCCGGGCGACGACGAGACTGCTCGGGTGAGCGATCAGCAGCACATACGGCAGTTGCGGGTGGCCCTTGCCCAGGTCGACACACGCGTCGGGGACCTGGCCGGGAACGCCGGGCTGGTGCGCGACTGGACCGCCCGGGCGATGCAGGCCGGCGCACACCTGGTCGTCTTTCCGGAGATGACCCTGACCGGCTACCCCGCCGAGGACCTCGTGCTGCGCGAGTCCTTCGCCCGGGCCAGCGAGCAGGCGCTCGTCGAGCTGGCCGCCACACTGGCGGATCAGGGGCTCGGACAGACGGCCGTGGTGGTCGGCTACCTGGCGCACACCGAGGGCTCCGGCCCGGCACCGGTGGACACGGCGCCGACCGACGCCGACGACGTCCCCAACGACGCCAACCCCCGCCACGGCGCCCCGCGCAACGCCGCTGCCCTGCTGTACGACGGCGAGGTCGTCGTCCGCTACTACAAGCGGCACCTGCCCAACTATGGCGTCTTCGACGAGGCCCGCTATTTCGTGCCCGGCACCGAGCTGCCCGTGGTCCGGCTGCACGGCGTGGACGTGGCCCTCACCATCTGCGAGGACCTCTGGGTCGAGGGCGGCCCCTGCGGCGTCGCCGGGCAGGCCGGGGTCGACCTGGTAGTTTCCCCCAACGCCTCGCCCTACGAGCGGGCCAAGGACGACGTCCGGCTGCCGCTGGTCCGCCGCCGGGCCGCCGAGGCGCGGGCACCGATCGTCTACTGCAACCAGGTGGGCGGCCAGGACGAGCTGGTCTTCGACGGCGACTCGCTGGTGGTCGCCGCCGACGGGGAGCTGCTGGGCCGCGCACCGCAGTTCGTCGAGCACCTGATGACCGTCGACCTGGCACTGGACACCGCCGCCGTCCCCGAGCGCCGGGAGGGCCGGATCGGCCCGATGACCGTCACCCGCCACCTGCTGGGCAACGACCCGCTGCCCGCCTTCGACCCGCGACCGGGCAGGATCGCCGAACCGCTCAGCGACCTCGAGGAGGTGTGGCGGGCCCTGGTCCTGGGGCTGCGCGACTTCATCGACAAGAACGGCATGCCCTCGGTCGTGCTGGGGCTGTCCGGCGGCATCGACTCGGCGATGGTCGCGGCGCTGGCCGTCGACGCGCTGGGTGCGGACCGGGTGGTCGGGGTGGGGCTCCCCTCGGAGTACTCCAGCGAGCACTCGCTGACCGACGCCGCCGACTCGGCGGAGCGACTGGGCATCCGCTACTCCGTCGTCCCGATCGCCCCGATGGTGGAGGCCTACCGGGCAGCGGTGGAGCTGTCCGGCGTCGCCGCGGAGAACCTGCAGGCCCGGGTGCGCGGCACGCTGATGATGGGGCTGTCCAACCAGCACGGTCACCTGCTGCTGGCGACCAGCAACAAGAGCGAGGTGGCTGTCGGCTACTCGACGCTCTACGGCGATGCGGCCGGCGGTTTCGCCCCGATCAAGGACGTGCCCAAGACACTGGTGTGGGCGCTGTCCCGGTGGCGCAACGAGCGCGCCCGCACCCGCGGCGAGGCCGAGCCGATCCCGCAGAACTCGATCGACAAGCCGCCGTCGGCCGAGCTCGCGCCCGGTCAGCAGGACAGCGACTCGCTGCCCTCCTACGAGGATCTGGACGCCGTCGTGGCCGACTACGTCGACCGAGACCTGGGCATGGCCGAGCTGCTCGAGCGCGGCCACGACCCGGCGGTGGTGGCCCAGGTGCTGCGACTGGTCGACATGGCCGAGTTCAAGCGCCGGCAGTCGGCGCCGGGAACCAAGATCTCGCTGAAGGCGTTCGGCCGTGACCGGCGCCTGCCGATCACCAACCGCTGGCGGGAGACCCTGCCCAGCGTCCGCGAAGGGGCGGGGCAGTCGTGACCGAGTCAGTGCTCTACGGCGGGCAGTCCTCCGCCCGCGTGCGGGTGCACCACCTACAGCAGGCCAAGGCCCGCGGCGAGAAGTGGGCCATGCTCACTGCCTACGACACCTATGCCGCGTCGGTGTTCGAGGAGGCCGGCATCCCGGTGCTGCTCGTGGGCGACTCCGCGGGCAACGTCGTCCTGGGGCACACCTCGACCGTGCCGGTGACGGTCGAGGACCTGCTCGTGCTCACCAAGGCGGTCACCCGCTCCACGAAGCGCGCGCTGGTCGTGGCCGACCTGCCCTTCGGCAGCTACGAGGCCTCGGCGCAGCAGGCGTTCGCCACCGCCGTCCGGATGATGAAGGAGGGCGGCGCCCAGGCGGTGAAGCTGGAGGGCGGCGCCCGGGTCGCCCCGCAGATCCGGCTGCTGGCCGAGAACGGCATCCCGGTGATGGCGCACATCGGGTTCACGCCGCAGAGCGAGCACGCCCTCGGCGGCTTCCGGGTGCAGGGGCGGGGTGCGGGGGCCGAGCAGTTGCTGGCCGACGCGCACGCCGTCCAGGACGCCGGTGCGTTCGCCGTGGTGATGGAGATGGTGCCCGCCCAGATCGCCGGTCAGGTGACCAAGGAGCTGGCCATCCCCACGGTCGGGATCGGCGCCGGCGCCGACTGCGACGCCCAGGTGCTGGTCTGGCCGGACATGGCCGGCCTCACCGGCGGTCGCGTGCCGAAGTTCGTGAAGAAGTACGCCGACCTGCGCGGGCAGCTGCTGGAGGCCGCCCGGGAGTACGCCAGCGAGGTCCGCGAGGGTGTGTTCCCCGGTTCCGAGCACTCGTTCGAGTAGGCGCCCTCCCGGCGGTGGGCCGGTCGGTGCCACGCTGGTGCATGGGCATCGACACGAAGGCCGTCGTACGGCGGATGGTCGACGAGTGCGTCAACGCCGACCGCGCGGAACTGCTGGACCGTTACGTGCCGCCCGGCGTCCGAGTGCACCCCGGGACACCGGGCACCGCGTCGGACACGGTCGGCCTGGACGAGCTGAGCGCGGCGTTCCGGGGCTTCCACACCACCTTCCCCGACCTTTCGCATCACGCCGGAGAGATGGTCGCCGAGGGGGACCTCGTCGCCGCCCGCTGGACGGGCGACCGGCACCCACTCGGCCGAGCTGGCCGGCATCCCCGCGAGCGGGACGGCGGTGCGCTGGGCAGGCACGGACCTTCACCGGTTCACCGACGGGAAGATCGTCGAGTGGTGGCGCAACGACGACTTCTTGTGGCTGCTGAATGAGCTCGAGGGAACGGTGCTCGCCGCCCCCAGCGCCCCGTCGACCGAGGCATAGGAAGCTCTCCACCCGGTCTGCGCGCCAGAACCGGGTGGAAAGGATCCTTTGCCTGGGGACGGCGCCTTCTCACACGTCGGTGACGCGGATCCCGGCGTGCACCTTGTACCGGCGGTTGACCGACACCAGGTTGATCGTCAGCGCCTCGACCTGGCGGGCGTTGCGCAGCCGGCCGGCGTAGACCCCGCGCATGCCGGGCAGCCGGCCGGCCAGGGCCTGCACCAGGTCGGTGGCCTCGCGGACGTCGCCGACCACCATCACGTCGCCCTCCAGCGTGGGCTTCGAGACGTCCTCCAGGGTCACCGCCGACAGGTGGTGGAAGGCGCCGACCACCGAGCTGTCGGGCAGCAGTGCCGCCGCCTGCTGACAAACGCTGCCCTCCTCGACGTCCAGCACGTAGGCGCCCAGCTCGTCGAAGCCCATCGGGACGACGCAGTCGACGACGACCTTGCCGGCCAGCGGGGTGGCGAGTTCGGCCAGCGTCGCACCGTGCCCGTCGAAGGGGACGGCGACGATGACCAGGTCGGCGGCGCCGGCGACGTCGGCGTTCGACCCGCCCTGCACGGACACCTCGACACCCCCAGCGGCGGCGGCCGCGCGGACGGCGACCTCGGCGGCGACCTGCGAGGCCCGCTCGGCGTCCCGGGACCCCAGCAGCACCCGCTGACCCGCGGCCGCCAGCCGGACGGCCAGCCCGCGGCCCTGTGCCCCGGTCCCCCCGAGCACGCCGACCACCAGCTCCTCGACCGCGCGTCCGTCGCCCATGACGTCTCCCGTTTCCCCTGCGGCCCCGAGTCGGACCGGCACTGTGCCGATCATGCCCCGGCCCGCCGGGGCGGCCGTGGGGATCAGTCGCTCGAGCCGCCGCGCTCCCAGGCCCGGTCCTCGGCGTCGGCCCGCTCGTTGCGCTCGGCCACCTTCTGCAGCGCCTCCTCGGCCTCGGCCTGGGTGGCGAAGGGACCGAGCCGGTGCCGTTCGGCACAGCCGTCACGGGTCTCGACCGTGTGGTGCTTCAAGCAGTAGAACCAGGGTCCCTCGGCCACGGGGGCCTCCTCTCTCGGTGCGTGCGCGGTCCAGCCTCGCACCGCAGCGTCGGGGCCGCAGCGTCCGCGTCGCCCGTCCGCGCCGCCCGAGGCCGGAGCGGAACACCCGACCGGGCTTCACACCACGCACAGCGCGCACAGGAGCACCCCACGACCCGCGTGCACAGGGCATATTGCTGCCATGTTCTGGGCAGACTCGCCGTTGCGGGGTCAGAACGACGCTCCGGTGGGGTGGTCCCTGGCGGGGGTCACCCGCGCCGTCCGGGATGGTGACGACCGGCTGACCGCCTGCTGCCTGGCGGTGCTGCTGGGCGTCGGGGCGGCGCTGGGCGGGCTCAACCTGTTCATCGACGGGGTGCTCCAGGACGGCGCCTACCGGGTGGTCTACGCCGCCACCATGCTCATGCTTCTCGCCCTCGGCGGAGTCTTGGCGGTCCGGCAGCGCGCCGGGCAGTCGGAGGCTGCGGTGCTCGTGGTGATCGGCGACGCGGTCTACGTCGTCGTGGCAGTGACCACGACCGACCCGCTGCTGTACGCGCCGCCGCTCATGCTGCTGTTCTGCTGTGTCGCCGCGGCCTGGTTCCTGGGACCGCGAATGCTCACCGTGCACATGCTGCTCGTCGTCGTCGCCTGCGCGGCGGCGCTGGCGGGCAGCTACCCCGACCGGGCTGCGCTCGCCGTCCAGGTGGTCGTGAACTCCGCGGTGCTGGACCTCGTGACGGTGGGGATCTTCCTCCTCCGGCGGCGGGTGGAGCGGCTGCTGGACCACACCCGGGCGCTGTCGTCCACCGATCCGCTTACCGGCCTGGCCAACCGGCGCTGGCTGGTCGAGCAGGCACCGCGCCTGTGGCGCCAGGCCCGGCGCGACGGCCAGCGGGTGGCCGCGCTGGTGCTGGACCTGGACCACTTCAAGCGGCTCAACGACGCCTTCGGTCACGCCACCGGCGACCAGGTGCTGCGGGTCGTGGCCGAGGCGTTGTCGGCGACGGTGCGACCCAGCGACGTGCTGGCCCGCACGGGCGGTGAAGAGCTGGTGGTGCTGGGGCTGGTCAGCGACCCGGCCGAGGCTCGCCGGCTGGCCGAGCGGCTCCGCCTGGCGGTGTCGACCAGCTGCGCGGCGCAGTCGGTCACGGCCTCCATCGGGGTCGCGCTGGTCCGGCCGGTGGGCGACGAGGACCCGACCGACGGGCTGTGGCGGCTGGTCGACCGGGCGGACGTGGCCATGTACGAGGCGAAGCAGGGCGGCCGGGACCGGGTCTCGATCGCAGCCGGAGTGTCCGTGCCCCGCCCCCGCGACCGCAGCGTGGGCAGCTCCTGAGTCCGCCGGTCCTGAGTCCGCCGGTCCTGAGTCCGCCGGTCCTGAGCCCGCCGGTCGCAGCCGTCGAGGGGTGCGCCGGGCGCAGGTCTGCTTTCCTGCCTGCATGACCACCTCCGCCGCCGCCCGGCTGCTGGACCAGAACCCCGCGGATCCGACCCGGACGGTCCCGCTCCCCCTCCGGGAGCAGGCCGAGGTGCGGGACCGGTGGCTCAGCCAGCGTCTGCTGGAGCTGCTGCCGGGCCTGATGGACCGCGCCGGCATCGACCTGTGGGCGGTGCTGGGCCGGGAGTACAACGAGGACCCGGTGCTCCGGACGCTGCTGCCGGCTAACTGGCTGTCGGCCCGGCGGCGCACTGTCCTGCTGTTCCACCGCAGCGACGACGGCGTGACGGCCGCGGCGGTCTCCCGCTACCCGGTGGGCCAGTTCCTGTCCGCCTGGGAGCCCGACGAGGCCCCCGGGCTGTCGGCCGAGGAGTCGCAGTGGGCGGCACTGCGCCGCTTCGTCGATCAGGCCGCACCACGCACGATCGGGGTCGACGTCTCCCCCCTCTTCGCGCACGCCGACGGGTTGTCGCACACCGAGCACGGGCTGCTGATGGCCGCGCTCGGCCCACACGCCGACCGGGTGGTCTCCGCCGAGGCGCTGGCGGTGGGTTGGCTGGAGGTGCGGCTGCCCGAGGAGATCGCCGCCCTGCACGCGATGAACCGCCTCGTCCACCAGGTGATCGACGAGGCCTACTCCCCCGCTGTGATCACCGTCGGGCAGACCACGGCCCTGGACGTCGCCTGGTGGATCCGGCAGCGGTTCGCCGACCTGGGCGTCGACGGCTGGTTTCAGCCGACCGTCGGGCTGCAGCGGGCCGGAGCCCCGCTGGCCGACGAGCGCGGCACCGTGCTGCCCGGGGTGCCCTACGACGCTGTCATCTCCCCCGGCGACCTGGTGCACTGCGACGTCGGGCTGGCCAGCCTCGGCCTGACCACCGACACCCAGCGCAACGGCTACGTGCTGCCGCCCGGCGAGGCGGCCGCCCCGGCCGGGCTGTCGGCCGCGCTCGCCGTCGGCAACCGGATGCAGGACCTCACCACGGCGGCGCTGCGGCCAGGGCGCACGGGGGACGAGGTGCTGGCCGCCGCCCGGGCGGCGGCGGCCGAGGCGGGCATCGACGGCGACGTCTACTCCCACCCGGTGGGCGTGCACGGCCACGGCGCCGGCCCGGCGATCGGCATGTGGGACCAGCAGGACGGCGTGCCCGGCGCGGGCTCGGCGCCGGTGCACCTGGACACCGTCTACGCGCTGGAGCTGTGCGTGCGGATGCCGGTGGCCGAGTGGAACGGCCAGCTGGTCCGGATGGCGCTGGAGCAGGGCATCGCCCTCACCGCGGACGGCGTGGAGTACCTCGACGACCGGCAGACCGAGCTCATCCTGATCCCGTCGTCCTGACGGCGGACAGCTCCGCCCGCAGCGCCCGCACCTCCTCGGCCAGCTCGCGCACCTGGCCCAGCAGGGCGGCGTCGTCCCGGACGTCCTGCTGGGCCTGCGCCGCCTCGGCGACCCGCCCGACGAACCAGGAGGCGACCGACGCGGTCACCACCCCGAGCAGAGCGATGCCGCTGAGCATGAGCAGGACCGCGACCAGGCGGCCTTCCGCGGTGACCGGGTACTGGTCGCCGTAGCCGACGGTGGTGATGGTGGTGAGCGCCCACCAAACGGCATCGCCGTAGTTGTCCATGGTCGCGCCGGGGGCGCCGCGTTCGGCGTCGTAGGCGGCGAGGGAGGCCATGAAGACGACCAGGGACGCGGCCAGGGCGGTGTAGCCGGCGACCCGGCCGTGCAGGCTGGCGGTCAGCTTCCGGTCGAGGACCCGGGCGACGCGGACGAGGCTGATGATGCGCAGCGGGCGCAGCAGCGGCAGCACGACGGCCAGGCCGTCCAGCCAGTTCCGCTGGACGAAGTCCCACCGCCGGTCGGCCAGCGCCAGCCGGACGAGGTAGTCGAGGCCGAAGACCGGCCAGGTCGCGACGGTGACCACGGCCAGCGTTGTCCGCAACCAGCCGGGCAGGTCCGGCTGCAGCACCTTCCAGGCGTAGGCGGCGACGAAGAGCACCGCCAGGACGACGAGGGGCCACTGGCTGGCCGCCTCGTAGCGGAGCCGGAGCTGGTCTCGGAACACGCCCCCAGTCTCGCCGGGTCACGTCCGACGTGCGTCGGCGGTGGCCTTGTCGTTGGCCTGCTGGATGGCGTCGACCAGCTCGTTCTTGGTCATAGACGAACGGCCGTGCACGTCGAGCCGCTTGGCCACGTCCATCAGGTGCTCCTTGGTGGCGTTGGCGTCGACCCCGCCCTTGGTCTCCCGGTCGGTGCCGGCGCCGCCCTCGGCCTGGGCGTCGCTGGGGCCCTTGTGGTCCTTGGGCTCCCAGTGGTCGCCGACCTTCTCGTGCGTGTGCTTGACGGCAGCCCAGGCCACCCGGTTGGCGCGCTGCTCGTCGCCGTATTCCTCGGCGGCCGAGTCGTGCGCCTTGGCGAAGGTCCGCTGGGCCTTCTCGTCCGAGCGTTCCAGGGTGCTCGGGATCTCCTCGGGCTTCGCGTCGCCGCTCCTCGTGGTCTTGGGCACGGCCCCTCCTCAGGTCGGACGCCGTTTACCCAAGTCACTGGCGTGTCACGCCTCCCAGGTACCGGCTCCAGTGCGCCCGCTCGGCGTCGGTCAGCGGCCGGGAGCTGTCGGTGGCGAAGTCGAACGTCACCATGACGGCGACGGCGTGGATGGCCACCTCGTCGTCCTGCACCAGCTCCTGCCGGACGGCGAAGGACTTCGTGCCGATGCGGGTGACCACGGTGCGCACCACGAGCCGTTCGCCGGTCCGGTAGTACAGCTGGCGGAAATAGTCGACCTCCAGCCGGGCGAGGATCAGACCGGGCTCCCCGGGGAGGTCGGCGACCATCGCGAGCCGGGCGTCCTCGATCAGGCTCAGCGCCCGGGCGTGGTTGACGTGGCCGAGGGAGTCCGGGTCGGACCAGCGGAGCTGGACGAGGTGTTCGTGCCGCACGTCAGACGGTGTCGTCGGACTGGCGGTGGCCGCCCTGGGCGTCGTCCGGATCGGGGTGCACGGTGCGCTCCTCGGACTCGGCAAGGATCACCGCGGCCTGCACCTTCGGGTCGAGCTCACCCGCCGCGGGGTCGAGGTCGCCCTCCACGGCGCGCTCCTCGGGGAGCAGGTGCGACCGGGTCTCCACGTTGTGCGCGGTGACGTTGGCCAGGGCCTCGGGGGACGGGTCCTTCATGTCAGGCATGCGGCACTCCTTGTGGTCTTGGGCGGCCCCCCTGCAGGGTCCCGCCGCGAGCCTGCGAGCGGTGGGGGGCAGGGGGGTCCTTTTTCAGAAGCGCTGCTGTTCGGTGCCGATGCCCAGGGCGGCGGAGACCTCCTGGACGTTCTCGAACGTCTGACCGGCCGGCAACCGGTGCAGCGCGGACAACACGCTGTCCATCGCGTTCGACTCCTGCGCCTTGGCGATCAAAGTGTCCCGGTCGGCCGGCCACACCTCCTTGCCGAGCGCCTCGGCGATCTGCGCGCGCCGCTCGATGTCCGCGGGGTCGGTGCCCGCGGGGGTGCCTGCCTGGTGGGGGTCGCTCATGGTGCTCCGTTCTCGAGGGCAGCCGGCGGATCCGGCTGGGGTCTGGGTGCCGACGCGGTGGTCAGCTGGGGGTAGAGGCGTCGGTGTAGCGGAGGACGGCGGCCACCGGGATGTCACCGGGCATCGCGGCGCGCGGAACGACGACCACGGCGGCATCGCTA
Organism: Modestobacter sp. DSM 44400; assembly: GCF_900107175.1. GTDB lineage: Bacteria > Actinomycetota > Actinomycetes > Mycobacteriales > Geodermatophilaceae > Modestobacter. The sequence goes on from NZ_FNOZ01000044.1 coordinate 27,565, forward strand.
CCGACAGCGGCGCGCAGCAGTGCCCGTGCCGCAGGCACCTGCTCGCCATCGCTCACTCCCAGGGCCGCCATATCCGCGGCGTCCACCCCGAGGAGCAGGGGCTCGGTGCCGATCAACAGCTGCTCGTCGTCGACCCGGTCGGCCAGCACCAGGGTCTCCACCTGCGCCTTGCGGAGCGCCTCGACCACCAGCGCCGTTCCGGTGACGGCCAGCCCGTGCGCGGAGGCTGCCTGGACCTGCTCGACTGCGCTGGCCTGGGCGTGTGCCTCGTGCTCGGCGACGAGCCGCGCGGCCCGCTGCTCCACCGGCTCGCGGTCGGCGCCGGCGGCCCGGCCGCCCTCCTCCATGGAGACCAGGACGTTCCCGACCTCCTTGCTCGCCTTGTCTGCGAGGAGCTGGCGCGCACGGACGTCCCCGGCGATGAGCACGAACTGCGCGCCCACCTCCACGACCAGGGTGTGGAGGTGATCGGCCACCCGCCCGGCATTCTCCTCCCACTGGTTCTCGGCGGTGTGCATGTAGGTGCTGTGCGCCCAGCCGCCGACCTTCACCTTGCGCGCGTGGAAGTCGTTCCCCTCGATCTCCTCCTGCCCGGCCGGCCGGCCGGGCGTGGTGGCCACCGAGATGTCGGCACCGATCCGGTCGGCGACCACGACGACGTGCGGCACCCGCCCGGCGAGCTGGCGCAGTACCGGCAGCAGGTCCGGGTGGGGAGACCACTCGGCGACCGGTTCGCGGGGGGCGTCGGCCAGCGCCTCGTCGAGGACCACCGAGCTGTCGGCGGCGACGACGAGCGCCCGGCCGCGCAGCGTGGCGATCTGGCCCCCGTCGTTGGCCTGCAGGAGCCGGGCGCGGACGGCGTCGACGACGACCTCCGGCGCGCCCTGCGCGGAGAGCTGCTCGCCGATCGCGCGCACCCGCAGCTCGACCTCGGTGTCGGCGTTCTCGGTGGTGTGGGTGACGTCGGCACAGACCGTGGCGAACGGGCCGGGTGCACTGAAGACCGGCTCCAGGAAGGTCACGTCCATGGGACGGCGGCTCCTTCGGTGCGTGCGGGCGGCGGCCGTGGCTCGGCCCCGCGGGATGCGTCGTCGCGGCCTACCCACGGGTCGGTGCCTCACACCCGGGGTGTCAGGGCGGCCGGGCCGGGTAGGCCGACCGGGACACCATCCGCTCGAGCCGAGAGGAACCGGGATGACCCAGCACGACGACCTCCCGCTGCCCGACTACGACCATCTGCCGGTCGGCAGCCTGACCTCCCGTATCCGCACGCTGAGCGCGGCCCAGCTCGCCACCGTGCTCCGGTACGAGCGCGAGCACGCCGACCGGGTCCAGGTGGTGGCGGCGCTGACGTACCGGCTGGAGCAGCTCAACTCGGGTGACGCCGAGCCCTCGGGCGGCGCGCCGGACGCCGCCCAGTCCGAGGCGGCCCCGGCACCCGCCGGTGGGTCGGCGGCCTCGACCGCCACTTCGGGCCCGCCGGTCAACCCGCCGTCCCACGGCGACCCGACCAACCCGGCACAGCCCCGCTGACCCGCCCGGCGGGCCGGCCGCCCGACTGGGCGGCCGGCCCGCCCGGCTCAGCCGGAGAAGGCCGCCACGATGTCCATCACGGCCGGGCCGAGCAGCACGATGAACAGCGTGGGCAGGATGCAGAGGATCAGCGGGAAGATCACTTTCACCGGTATCTGCATCGCCTTCTCCTCGGCCCGCTGACGGCGCTTGAGCCGCATCTCCTGGGCCTGGGTGCGCAGCACGTCGGCGATGGAGACGCCGTACACGTCGGCCTGCACCACGGCGCGGATGAACCGGCGTAGATCCGGGGCGCCGGTCCGCTCGGCCAGCGCCAGGTAGGCGTCCCGGCGCGGCTGGCCGACGGCGATGTCCTGCAGTGTCCGCACCAGCTCCTCGGCCAGCGGCCCGGTGCCGTTCTTCCCGGCCCGGGCCATCGCCGACTCGAAGCCCAGCCCGGCCTCCACGGCGATGGTCATCTGGTCGAGCGTGTCGGCCAGCTCCAGCCCGATCTCCTCCTGCCGCTCCTGGCCCCGGCTGTAGAGCAGCAGCTCGGGCAGGAAGTACGCGACGAGGGTGACCGCGACCGCCATGAGCCAGGTGACCAGCGTCGGGCGGGAGCTGGCCACCAGCAGGCCCAGCCCGCCGGCCACCGCGCCCAGCACGAGCTTCGCGGCGACCAACCGGGGCAGCGGCCAGTCCGCCGGGCGTCCGGCCGTGCCGGCCAACCGGTTGAGCCGGGCCACGGTGCCCGCCGGGGTGAGGGCGCGGACCAGGCCGCCGGTGGGGGGTCGCGTCCCCCGGCCGTCCCCTGCCGTTCCCAGCTCCAGGCCCCGGTGCAGGTTGTCCCGCGCCTGTCCGGCGGCCGCCGCCGGGCGGGCGAGCAGCGCCCAGCCCAGGAGCGGCAGCGCGAGAGCGACCGCGGTCGCGGCGCCGAGCACGGACAGGGGGATGCCCGTCATCAGAACGTGATCCGCACGGTCTTCTTCAGCCACAGCGCGCCGACGGCCATCAGCAGCGCGGCCACGGCCAGCATGGCCCAGCCCGCGACGCTCTGGGTGAACTTCGCGACGTAGGCGGGATTGGTCAGCGAGATGAAGCCGACGACGCCGAACGGCAGGGCCATCAGCACGACCGCCGAGAGCTTTCCCTCCGCCGAGAGTGCCTGCACCTGACGACGGATGGCGTTGCGCTCGCAAATGGTGTGGCCGACCGTGTCGAGCACCTCGGCGAGGTTCCCGCCCACCTCCCGGTGAATGGCGATCGCCTGGGCCACCCAGGTGAAGTCGTCGCTGCCCATCCGGGCGGCCACCTCGTCCAGGGCGTCAGAGAGGTCCCGGCCGACCCGGGTCTCGTTCACGATCCGGGCGAACTCCTCTGCGGTCGGGGAGTCCGCCTCCTGGGAGACGGAGTCGACCGCGCGGAGCAGGCTGTGCCCGGCGCGCAGGCTGCTGGCCATCAGCTGCAGCGAGTCGTCGAGCTGGTCGGCGAACACCGCCTGGCGCCGTCCGGCCCGGAACCGGACCACCGCGCGCGCCGCCAGCGGCCCGACCACCACGCAGAGCAGACCGACCAGCGGGCCACCGAGCAGGAGGCCGGCCACGGTCAGGACGACGGTGGCCAGACCGACCAGCAGCACGACGCCGGGCAGGGCCATCGCGATCCCCGCCCGCTCCAGGGCAGCTGTGCCGGCCGCTACCTTGCCCCCCTTGGCGAGCACCTTCTCCACCGCCACCCCGGCCGCGGCGCCGGCGCCGGCGAGCGCGGACGGCGGCGGTGCGACCGAGGGGTCCAGCCGGCTCAGTGGGACCCGCGACGGCCCGGCGGGCAGCACCACGAGCGCGACCACGAGCAACGCGGCGAGCACCGCCGCGGCCCCGACGACCAGGAGCAGCATGGACGTCATGACCAGCTCCGTGCCCGCGGGGCCTCGGGCGCACCGAAGACCCGCGGGGAGAGGGCGATGCCCAACTCCGCGAACCGGTCGGTGAAGCGTGGGCGCACGCCGGTCGGGACGGGCTTGCCCAGGAACCGGCCGCCGGCGTCCACCCCGGCGGAGTAGTCGAAGAGGAAGGCGTCCTGCAGGGTCACCGTCTCGCCCTCCATGCCCTGCACCTCGGTCACGTGGGTGACCCGGCGGGTGCCGTCGCGCAGCCGGGTGATCTGCACGATCACGTCGACGGCGGAGGCGATCTGCTCGCGGATGGCCCGCAGCGGGAGGTCCATGCCGGCCATCAGGACGAGGGTCTCCAGCCGGGCGATCGCGTCCCGCGGCGTGTTCGCGTGCACCGTGGACAGCGAGCCGTCGTGGCCGGTGTTCATCGCCTGCAGCATGTCCAGGCTCTCCCCGCCGCGGCACTCCCCGACCACGATGCGGTCCGGGCGCATCCGCAGCGAGTTGCGCACCAGGTCGCGAATGGTGACCGCGCCCTTGCCCTCGATGTTGGGCGGCCGGGACTCCAGCCGGACGACGTGGTCCTGCTGGAGCTGCAGCTCCACGGCGTCCTCGATGGTGACGATCCGCTCGCCCTCGGGGATGAAGGAGGACAGCACGTTGAGCAGTGACATCTATACGAAGTGACATGTCTAGGCGACGAGACCGCGCCGCGGACGTCGTCACGCCACAGCAGATCGGCGACTGCCCCCACTTCAGTGGCTCTTCGCGGTTCCTGGTGAACGGTCTCGCTGAGATGGGTGTTCACGCTGCCGTCCGGGCAGCGCTGGGGAGCAGGATACGAGCGCGGTAGTTGGCCGAGTTGCGGTAGCCGCGGCCGGTGCGCTTGATCTGCTTGATTGTGGCGTTCGCCGTTCGGTGCGGGCGTTGGTCACGCCAGTGACGACCAGGACCTCGATGGCTTCCCACCAGGCGGTGACGGTGGCCTACAGCCGGTCGGTCTCGGGCATGTTCGCGGCCAGCACCGAGACGCCCAGCCGCATCCTGCGCTCGTGGGACTCGGTCAGGGAGCCGCTGGTCAGTAGCGCGGGCAGCTGTTCCTCGATGCCCCAGGCCGCGCCGATCTCATCGGTCGGGTCGTCGGCGCGCAAGGTGGCCGTCAGCCGGGCCAGCGCCCGGGGGCTGAGCGTGTCCCCGGCCCGCAGGAGCAGCCGCCGGTTGACCCACGCCGGATCCTCCAGGCGGCCGCGGCGGCCCTTGGCCTCACGGACCACGCGTTGCCTGACCTGGGTGACCATGTCGTTGGCGAGCTTGACCAGGTGGAAGGCGTCCACGCTGACCGCCGCATGCGGTAGCTGCTCGCGCAGCGCCTTGCGGAACGCCGCCGAGGGATCGATCGCGACGACATCCACGGCATCGCGCAGACCTGGCTACGCGCCGTGAGCCAGCCGCCGACGCCGGCGGAGTCCCGCCCGTCGACCACGCCGAGCACCCGGCCGGTGTCGGTGTCGACCAGGGTCGTCATCCACGGCTCGTAGCGCCGCCAGCTGCCGTCGGGTTCACGGAAGTACCGCACCGACCGGTAGCGGTGCTCATCGACCCCCAGCCGGGTCACGCCCACGTCGTCGGGCTCGGGCAGGAGGGCTCGGGCAGGAGCACGTCGGCTGCGGCGGTGAGCATCGAGGCGACCAGCCACCAGGACACCCCATGCGCGCGGGCGACCTCGCTGGCCGCCCTCCCGGACACGATCACCGCAGCGACCAGCGCCTGACACAGCCGGGCGGTCGACCGGGCGAAGGCCGGCACCTGGTCGGTGACCTCGCTGAACGTGCCCCGCGCACAGCGGGCATGGGCGCAGAACCAGCGGTGCTTGACCCACACCAGCTCCACCGGCCCGGCCACCGGCACATCCCGCACCCGCTGCCGTCGGCGGGAGTGCACCCGCACCGCGAGCACGCCGCAGACCGGACATCCCGGCGCGTCGGTCGACTCGACCTCGACCCGGCGGACACCGCAGACGTCCTCGATCACGTTGATCACCCGGTAGTCGGGCAGGTTGTAGATCGTGCTCGGAGCATCACGCTGCGAGCCCGTAGGCTCGAACACGGCTCGTGGACCTCATCTGGCGTTGGTGTCTCAGCAACACCCATCCCAGCAGGACCACGGGCCCTCAACGTCTCCGGGTCACCCTCATGATCACCGGCTCACGCCCCGCATTTCGCCAGGAACCGTGAAGAGCCGAATTGCGGGTCGGTGGCGACCGCGGCGTGCCCGATCCCGTTGATCGCCGCGAGCGAGTCGCGAGCCCGACGGTTTGCAGCCCGCGCCATTTCCCGGCGGCGAACACCCTCGCATTGATCTGCAGGTGCAGATGGCGGTGCGGATCCCCGGCCCGGGAGGTGTAGTGCCGCACGGTCACCGCCTCCAGCCGCTCGACCGGGACCTGCACCTGCCCGCCGGCCGGGCCCACCCGCGTGGTGGCGTGGTCGGCCAGCCACGCGATGCTCCGGGCGGCGGCGCGGTCCTGCGCCGCGTCGTAGGCGGCGGCGATCTCCGGGTGCAGCGCCGCCGCCAGCGACCAGGACTTCGGGCCGTTGACCACGACCTCGACGAACCGCACCGCACGGTCGTCGGTCCGTAGTCGCCCGAGAGGTTCACCAGTGGCGGGATCGTGGCCGGCGACCCAAGTCTCGTAGCCGTCCCCGGTCAGCGGAGCCAGCTCGGTAACCCGACCGTCGACGGCGGTAAAGCGGCGGGCGATCCCCGTGCCCTCCGTGAGGTAGTAGTCATCGGCCCGGCCCCGGTCGGCCTCCAGGTAATGGGGCTCTTCACGATCCAGGGTGTAGTCGGGGTCTGAAGCCGCCGGTCTCCAGGAGTGATCTGGCGATGTAGTTGGTCAGGTTGCGGAATCCGAGGGCGGAGCCGCGGAGGTGTTCGAGTCGGCCGTTGATGGCCTCGGTCGGGCCGTTGGACGTGCCGGGGCGGTCGAAGTAGGCCAGCACGTCGGCGGCGCGCTTGTTCAGGGTTCGCCCGAGCGTGATGACCTCGCTCAGGGCGCCGGGGACGCCGTGGCTGACCGAGGTGATCAACTTCTCCATGAGGTCGCGGCCTCGGGTCCGGTCGGGCTCGCGGTAGGCGCCGATCATGCGCTGGTAGAT
>NZ_FNOZ01000027.1 GCF_900107175.1 Modestobacter sp. DSM 44400
CGATCGAGGTGATCGCCTTCACCACCGCACCGATCTCCTGCGACGACGTCCCCAGCTTCGTGATCGTGATCGTCGTCGCCTCCGCCTCCGCCACCGCCGTCGCCGCCACCCGCGCCGCCTCGTTCGCGTTCTGCGAGATCTCCCGGATCGAGGCACCCATCTGCTCAGCACCCGCCGCCACCGTCGCCACGTTCCGGCTGACCTCCTCCGCCGCCGAGGACACCACCCCGGACTGCGCGCTGGTCTCCTCCGCCGACGCCGAGATCTGCGCCGACGACGCCGACAACTCCTCCGACGACGCCGCCACCGCATCCGCCGACGCAGCCACCGCCGACAGCACCGACCGCAGGCTCTGCTGCGCATCGACCAACGAGCCGGCCATCCGGCCCAGCTCGTCGGCGTCGCGGGCCTCGGGGACGACCGTCAGGTTGCCGGTCGCCATCGCCGTCAGCGACGCCTGCACCGAGCGGACCGTGCCGGTCATGCGACGGACGACGACCACAGTGAGCGCGACGGCCACCAGGACGGAGAGCAGCGCGGTGGTCACCAGCGTGGTGATGGCGCTGCTGGCCTCGTCGGCGGCCCGGGCGTTCCGCGCCGCCGCCTGCTCGGACTGGGCGACGCCTTCGGCCTCCAGATCGTCGGCCATGATCTGCAGCAGCGGCTGGAGCTGCTCGGACTGCACCTGGGCGAAGCTCGGGAAGTCACCCCGGTCGGCAGCCGGGAACAGCTGCTTCTCCACCACGTCGAGGAACCCCGCCCGGGTGGCGACGAACTCGTCCATGGCCGCCGGCGCCACGATGTAGGGCTGGTAGTCGGAGAGGGCGGCATCGAGGTCGGCGTTCTTCTCGTCCATCTGCCCGACGAGCTCGGCCCGCCGCTCGGGGGTCGACACCGCGTACTCGAGCGTCCGCACCCGGTGCGCAGCGTTCGCCCGCTGCACTTCGGCCAGGGCGTTCAGCGGCAGCAGGTTCTCGTTGTAGATGGCCTCCTGGCCCGACCGCAGGTCGTCGATGCGGTTGATGGCCAGCAGGTTGGTGCCCAGGACCACCGCCGCCAGCAGGGCGACGAGAGTGCCGATCTTGACGCCGACCGGGCGATCGGTGAACCACCCGAATCGCCGGGAGGGAAGGGCTGAGGTGCTCATGCGAGGACTCCTGGGCTGCGGGCGGGCGGGGGCCGGCGGTGCTGGGGGTTGCGTGGGGAGGGGCGGGAGAGATCAGGTGCCGACGGCGCGGTTGACGTCCAGGGCCAGTAGCAGCTGGCCGTCGAGCTTGTAGGCGCCCCGGATCAGCTCCCGAGCGGAGCCGTCCAGAGTGTCCGGCGGGGCCTCGAAGTCGCGGACGTGGACGTCGACCACGTCGGCGATGCTGTCGACGAGCAGGCTGACCGCCTCCCCGTGCAGCCGGACGACGATCACGACGGCCTCGGTGCCCGCGGGGCGGGCCGGCCGGCCGAGCCGCTCGCGCAGCTCGATCGCGGTGACGACCTGGCCACGCAGGTTGATCAGGCCGGCCACCGCCGGGGGAGCCAGCGGCACCCGGGTGATGCTCTGGCTGCGCAGCACCTCCTGGACGTGCTCGACCTCCACGCCGTAGAGGGCGCCGTCCAGCCAGAACGTGGCCAGCTGGCTGGTGGCGGGCATGGCGTGGGCGGCGGGGTGGGACGAGAGTGCGGTGCTCATGTCAGACCTTCGAGAAGGGGGAGGGGGCGCCGTCGAAAGCGAAGGCGGGGGACAGGCCGGCCGGGGCCGTGCCGGCGCTGGGGGAATAGAACGCCGGGTCCGCGGCGAGGATGGCGGCCCGGACGTCGAGCAGCTCGGTCACCCGGTCGCCGATGACGGTGGAGCCCAGCAGGCCCAGGTCGTCGATGTCGCTGTGCACGTTCGCCTCGCCGTCGACGATGTCAAGGATCTCCTCCACGACGATCGCGACGCTGCGGCCGTGGTCGGCGTAGACGATGACCTCGAGCACCTCGCGCTCGCCCCCGCCGAAGGCGCCCAGGTGCCGGTCCAACCGGACGATCGGCAGGATCGCGCCGCGGTACTGCACCACCTCGCGGGAGCCCACCCGCTCGACGGTCTCGCTGCGCACCTGCTCCAGCCGGGTGACGGTGTCCAGCGGGATGGCGACCCGCCGGCCGCCGCCGATGGCGGCGAGCAGCATCCGCTGGCGCTCGGTCGATGCTGCGGCGGCGGTGACGTTCTTCCGGCTCTCCTGGCGCTCGGCGGTCTCCGGCCGCAGCGCCCGGCGGGCCAGCGCCTGGACGTCGAGGATCAGCGCGACGGCGCCGTCCCCGAGCACGGTGGCGCCGGAGTACAGGCCGATGGCCTTCATCTGACCACCGACGGCCTTGACCACGATCTCCTCGGTGTTGATCACCCGGTCGACGACCAGGCCGAAGCGCCGTCCCTCGGAGCGCAGGACGGCGATGACCACGTGGCCGTCGTGCCGGTCCGAGGGCAGGCCCAGCACGTCGGCCAGGCGGACCAGCGGCAGCAGCTCGCCGCGCAGGCGGTACACAGACGCGCCGCCGACCTCCTCGACCGCGGCCGCGGCCTTCTCGGCGTCCAGCGCCACCAGCTCCTGCAGGCTGATCTGCGGAATGGCGTACCGGTCGCCGGCGCACTCGATGGTCAGGGCGGGGACGATCGCCAGGGTCAGCGGGATGCGCAGCCGGGTGCAGGTGCCCCGGCCGGGGACCGACTCGACCTCGATGGTGCCGCCGATGGACTCGATGTTGGTCTTGACCACGTCCATGCCGACACCGCGGCCGGAGACGTTGGTGACCGCGGCGGCGGTCGAGAAGCCGGGCAGGAAGATCAGCTGCAGGATGTCGGTCGGGCTCATCCGGGACAGCGCGTCGGCGGTGAGCAGCCCACGCTCCACGGCCTTGGCACCGACCTTGGCCGGGTCGATCCCGGCACCGTCGTCGGCGACCTCGACCACGACCTGGCCGCTCTCGTGGCGGGCCCGCAGGGTCAGCACGCCCTCCGCGGGCTTGCCGGCCGCGACGCGCGCCGGCGAGGCCTCGACCCCGTGGTCGACGGAGTTGCGGACCAGGTGGGTCAACGGGTCCTTGACCGCCTCGAGCAGGGTCTTGTCCAGCTCGGTCTCGCGGCCCTCCATCTCCAGGCGCACGTTCTTGCCGCACTGCAGGCCCAGGTCGCGGACGACACGGGGCAGCTTGGACCAGATGTGGTCGATGGGCTGCATGCGCGTCTTCATGACGCCCTCCTGCAGCTCGCTGGCGATCAGGTTGAGCCGCTGGGAGGCGCGGACCAGGTCCTGGTCGGTCTGCCGGCCCACGTACTGCACGATCTGGTTGCGGGTGAGGACCAGCTCCCCGACCAGCAGCATCAGGGCGTCGAGCAGGTTGACGTCCACGCGGATCGTGCTGTCGGCGACGGCCCGGCGGCCGGGCTGCTGACCCTTGCCCTCGGCATCCACCTCGGGCAGGGCCGGCTCGGCCGCGGGGGCGGCGGGCGTCTCCATCGGGACCTCCCCGGGGACCTCCACGGGGACCTCCGCCGGCGCCGCGGCGGCCGGCAGCGCGACGGCGGGCACGTCGAGGACCGGTGCGGGCAGCACCGGCAGCTCGGCGACCAGTGCGTCGGCGGTGGGCAGGAAGGTGGTGCGGGCCGCCGCCGGCTCCGGGGTCACCGGGGCGGGAACGTCCTCCAGCGCGGCGCTGAGGACGGCGACGGCCGGGGCCACGTCGACCCCTCCCTCGCCGCCGTTCGCCTCGATCGAGGCGAGCAGGGCGCGGACGCAGTCGACCATTTCCAGCAGGGCGGACGTGCGGTGCGGGGTGAGCTCGAGGGCGCCGTCCCGGAGCCGCGACAGCATGTTCTCCCCGACGTGGGCGACCTCCTCCAGCCGGTTGAAGGCGAGGAAGCCGCTGGTGCCCTTGATCGTGTGGATCGTCCGGAAGATGCTCGAGAGCCGGTCCCGCGACCGCGGGTCCTGCTCCAGGGCCACCAGGTCCTGGTCCAGTTGGTCGAGGTTCTCGTGACTCTCCACGAGGAACTCCTCGACGATGTCGTCCAGACCTTCCACGCCTGCCTCTTCCCCTTGGTACACCGGCGGGCCTGCCCCGCTCAGCGATGGGTTCTTCGGCACGACTCCTCACACCTTGAGGTGAGTTTCCCGCCTCGGACGCATTTCTCCGAATCGCCGGGGAGTGCATGGTGACCGCCATTCTGCGGCCATTCATGCACTTATCGACAATTGCGCGCGGTCACCGTCCGTGCAGGTGGGAGGGGCGTGACACCCATGTGACCGCAGGGATCGGCGGAAGAGCGCGCCGGGATGACCGCCCGTCCGCGCGCCGCGGCCGGCCGGTGTGGGCGCCGAGGAAGGAATGGCCTGTGGGAGGGGTGTGGTGCGAGTGGTGACGGTGCGAACGGGCCCGGACGTCAGCCGGTGAGGGCGCCGGCCAGCCGTTCCAGGACCCCACGCACGTCGGACAGGTCACCGACCCGGTGCCGGGCCGTGGTGTCCCCGGCGCCGACCTTGATGGTGACCGCCGGCGCCGGCAGCGCCCGGAAGACGTCCTCGTCGGTGACGTCGTCCCCGAGGTAGAGCACGCCCGCCGCCCCGAGGGACTGGGCCAGCCGGACGACGGCCGAGCCCTTGTCGGCGTCGGTCACCGCGAGCTCGAGCACCGCCTTGCCGGGCTTGGCGGTGAGGGCTGCGTCCGCGCCCGGGCCGGCGGCCACGTCGGCCAGCAACCGGGCGGCGGCGTCCGGGTCGGGCACCGTGCGCACGTGCACGGCCACGCTGGCCGGCTTGACCTCCAGTCGGGCCCCGTGAACGGCGCCGACCAGCGGCGCCAGCGCGGCGGCCAGTGCGTCGCGGCGGGCGGCGAGCTCCCCGGCGATCGGGCCGTCGAACTCCGCCCCGTGGCTGCCCACCCAGCGGAACGGCCCGATCAGGCCGCTCGTCGTCCGCAGGTCTTCGACGCCGCGACCGCTGACCAGCGCGACCGTGATGCCGTCCACCGCGGCCAGTCGGGTCAGCAGATCCCCGATGCCGGGTTCGAGCACGGCGGCCGCCGGGTCATCGCGCAGCCGGGCCAGCACCCCGTCGTAGTCGCTGGCCAGCAGCAGCGGGCGGCGGGGGAGCAGCCCGTCGAGCGCCGCGGCGAGCTCCGGGGTCATGCCTGCGCCTTGAGCGAGTCGAAGAACGAGTTCGCCCAGTGGTCCAGGTCGTGCCGGAAGAGGTGGCGGCGCATGGCGCGCATCCGCTTGGCCGCCTCGGCCGGCTCGATCCGCAGCGCGCGGACCAGTTGGGCCTTCACCCCGGAGATGTCGTGCGGGTTGACCAGGAACGCCTGCTTGAGCTCGGCCGCCGCGCCGGCGAACTCGCTGAGCACCAGCGCCCCGGCCAGGTCGCCACGGGCGGCGACGTACTCCTTGGCCACCAGGTTCATGCCGTCGCGGTAGGGGGTGACGAGCATGACGTCGGCCGCCCGGTAGAGGGCTGCCAGCTCCTCGCGGGGCATGGACTGGTTGAAATACTGGACGGCGTTGCCCGAGATCGAGCCGTACACGCCGTTGATGTGGCCGACCTGCTGCTCGATGGTCTCGCGCATGGTCACGTAGTGCTCGACCCGCTCGCGGCTCGGCGTGGCCACCTGGACCAGGACCGTGGCCGGGGCCTCGAGAACGCCTTCCTCCAGCAGCTCCTCGAACGCCTCGAGCCGGACGCCGATGCCCTTGGTGTAGTCCAGCCGGTCCACGCCGAGCACGATCTTCTCCGGCTGACCGAGCTCCTCGCGGATCTCCGCGGCCCGGGCGAGCACCTCCGGGGAGGCGGCGAGCTGGTCGAAGGCTGCGACGTCGATCGAGATGGGGAAGGCCTTGGCGGTGACTGTCCGACCGTCGTAGCTGACCGTGTTGCCCAAGGTCCGCAGGTCGTGCAGCCGCCGGGCCAGGGCCACGAAATTCGACGCGGCGCTGGGCTGCTGGAAGCCGATGAGGTCCGCACCCAGCAGGCCCTCCACGATCGCTCCGCGCCACGGCAGCTGGGTGAACAGCTCGTAGGGCGGGAAGGGGATGTGCAGGAAGAACCCGATGGTGAGGTCGGGTCGGCGCTGCCGGAGCATCGCCGGCACCAGCTGCAACTGGTAGTCGTGCACCCACACGATGGCACCCTCGGCGGCCACCTCGGCGGCGCGCTCGGCGAAGCGCTTGTTGACCTGGACGTAGGCGTCCCACCACTGCCGCTGGTACTCCGGCTTCTCGACGACGTCGTGGTAGAGCGGCCACAGCGAGGCGTTGGAGAACCCCTCGTAGTACCGGTCCACCTCCTGCTCGCTCAGCGGCACCGGGACCAGGGACATCCCGCCGGACTCGAAGGGCTCCGGCGCGGCCCCGGCCGACCCGGACCAGCCCACCCAGGCGCCGCCGCGACCGGCCACGAAGGGCTCCAGCGCGGTGACCAGCCCGCCGGGGCTGCGCTGCCAGCGGGTCGTGCCGTCGGGGTCGGTGACCTGGTCGACGGGCAGCCGGTTGGCGACCACGACCACCGGGCTGTCGGCGCTGGGCCGCGGATCGCTCGATTCGTCAGTCATACCGGCCCTGACCCTACTGAGCGAGCAGGTAGCCCGCTGCCGCAGCGCCCAGCCCGAGCAGCAGCGTCGCGACGAGGTAGCCGACGGCGCGGAGCACCGCCCGGGCCTCCACCAACCGGACGACGTCGTACCCGAACGTGGAGAAGGTGGTGAGGGCGCCGCAGAAGCCGGTGCCCACCAGCGCGACGACGGCGGGGGAGAGCCCGCGGAGCCCGAGCACCACGCCGAGGACCGCGCTGCCGACCACGTTGACCGCCAGCGTGCCCAGCACGCTGCCAGGGCCACGACGGGCGACGGCGATCCGGTCGGCCAGCAGCCGCAGCGGTGCACCGGCAAGTGCGCCGAGGGCCACCAGCAGAGGGGTCACGAGCGGCCCTCCCCGGCGGTCAGGTCGGCCTGGACCGGCTCCGGGGCCCGGACGACCGCCCGGGTCGTCATCAGCCCGGTGGCGACGGCGACCACCCCGCCGATGACCGAGGCCACCACGTAGCCCGCCGCCGTCCCCCACGCGCCGGCCTCTGCCAGTTGCACGACGTCGACGGCGAAGGTGGAGTAGGTCGTCCAACCGCCGAGCAGCCCGGTGGCCAGGAACGGGCGCAGCCAGGGGTGCGCGGGGAAACGGGCCAGCAGGACGGCGAGCAGGACGCCAATGAGCAGGCAGCCGGTGATGTTGACCACCAGCGTGGCAGCCGGCCAGGCGCCGGGGGAGTGCGGCAGCGCCCGGCCAACGGCCCAGCGGGCCAGTGCGCCGAGCGCCCCGCCGACCGCGGCGGCGAGGTAGCCGATCACATCGGGCAGCATGCCATCGACGGGGCCGCGCCGACGTGGTCCCACGTCGGAGGAGGTCGGATGGTCGCTGGGACGGGTCCGTTGCGCGGGGTGCGGGTGCTGGAGTTCGCCGGGTTGGGGCCGGGCCCCTTCTGCGGCATGCTGCTGGCCGACCTGGGCGCCGACGTGGTGCGCATCGACCGGCGGGGGAACCGCGGCGGCCTGATCGGCGCGCTCGGCGGCACCTCGCTGCTGGACCGCGGCAAGCGCTCGATCGCCCTGGACCTGAAGGACGCCGCGGACCTGACCGTCGTCCGGGCGCTGGCGGCCCGCTCCGACGTGTTGCTGGAGGGGTTCCGTCCCGGCGTGATGGAACGGCTGGGCCTGGGGCCGCAGGAGCTGATGGCCGACTCCCCGGCCCTGGTCTACGGGCGGATGACCGGCTGGGGGCAGACCGGCCCGCTGGCCGCCTCCGCCGGGCACGACATCGGCTACATCGCGCTGACCGGCGCGCTGGGGGCCACCGGCCGGCCCGACGAGCGGCCGGCGCCGCCGGCCAACCTGCTCGGCGACTTCGGCGGGGGAGGGGTGTTCCTGGCCCTGGGTGCCGTCGCGGCGCTGCTGCACGCCCGGACGACGGGGGAGGGGCAGATCGTCGACGCCGCCATCGTCGACGGCACCGCGGTGCTCACGACGATGCTGCACGGGCTGCTGTCGGGCGGGGCGTGGACCGACCGGCGCGGGGCGAACCTACTGGACACCGGGGCGCCGTTCTACGACGTGTACCGCTGCGCCGACGGAACCTTCCTGGCCGTGGGGGCGCTGGAGGAGCAGTTCTACGCGGCGCTGCTCACCGGCCTGGGGCTGGCCGACGACCCCACGCTCCCCGACCGCGCCGACCCGGCGGGGTGGCCGGCCCTGCGGGCCCGGTTCACCGAGGCCTTCGCCGCCCGTACCCGGGCCGAGTGGTGGGCGGTCTTCGCCGGCACCGACGCATGCGTGGCGCCGGTCTGGTCGCTCACCGAGGCCGCCGACGACGGGCACAACCGGGCGCGGGAGGTCTTCACCGAGGTGGACGGCGTCGTCCAGCCTGCCGTGGCGCCCCGGTTCTCGCGCACGCCCGGCACGGTGGGCACGGTGCCGCGGATCGGCGAGCACGACGCGGAGATCCGCGCCGAGCTCGGCCGGTGAGGGCCGGGCCTGGTCGTCAGCGGGCGGTGAGGGCGACCAGCGCCTTGTCCGCGTGGGCGGTGAACCGGAACCCGCTGCGGAACACCTCGCGCACCACGCCGTCCGCGCCGATCACCACGGTGTGCCGCTTGACGGGCGCGGCGCGCAGATTGCGGGCGACCCCGTAGGCGGCGCAGACGGCGCCGTTCACATCGGCCAGCAATGGGTAGCCTAACCCGTTGCTGTGGGCGAACTTCTTCTGCTCGGGCACCGTGTTGCGGCTGATGCCGACCCGCTGGGCACCGGCGGCGGCGAACTGGCCGTCCAGGTCGCGCACGCTGCACATCTCCGCCGTGCACCCGCTGCTGCTGGCCTCCGGGTAGAAGAACAGCACCACGGGGCCCGCCCCCAGCAGCGTGGAGAGCCGGCGGGGGACACCGTCGTGGTCCGGGAGCTCGAACTCGGGGGCGATCTCTCCGCGCTTCATGCCCACGGTTCGGCGCCAACCCCGGGTGCGGTTCACGTTCCACGTGGAACGCCCGGATCCCGGCGCCGCCGACCGGTTGCGCGCTGCACATCAGGGGCAGGAGGAGGCCATGCAGACACGCACGCTCCGCGACCTGACTGTCCCCGCCCAGGGCCTGGGGTGCATGGGGATGAGCGAGTTCTACGGCACCGGCGACCAGACCGAGGCCGAGCACACCATCCACCGGGCGCTCGACCTGGGCGTCACCTTCCTGGACACCGCCGACATGTACGGCCCCTTCACCAACGAGCGCCTGGTCGGCCAGGCGATCGCCGGCCGCCGCGACGAGGTGACGCTGGCGACCAAGTTCGGCAACGAGCGCGGCGAGGACGGGTCCTTCTTACGGATCAACGGCACGCCCGACTACGTCCGGCGCGCCTGCGACGCCTCGCTGCAGCGACTCGGCGTCGACGTCATCGACCTCTACTACCAGCACCGGGTGGACACCACGGTCCCGATCGAGGACACCTGGGGTGCGCTCAAAGAGCTCGTCGAGGCCGGGAAGATCCGGCACGCCGGGATCTCCGAGGCCGCTCCGGACACCATCCGCCGGGCGAACGCCGTCCAGCCGGTGACTGCGCTGCAGACGGAGTACTCGCTGTGGAGCCGCGACCCCGAGGACGACGGCGTGCTCGCCGTCTGCGCAGAGCTGGCCATCGGCTTCGTCGCCTACTCACCGATCGGCCGGGGTTTCCTGTCCGGGCAGATCCGCAGCGTCGACGACCTGGCCCCCGATGACTTCCGCCGGCACAACCCGCGCTTCCAGGGCGAGGCGTTCGCCCAGAACCTGGAGTTGGTGGACCGGGTGCGCCAGCTCGCCGAGGCCAGGGGCGTGACCGCCACCCAGCTGGCGCTGGCCTGGGTGATGGCGCAGTCGGGCCGGGCCGGCAACCCCACCGTGGTGCCGATCCCGGGCACCAAGCGGGTCAGCTACCTCGAGGAGAACGCCGCCGCGGCCGACGTCGAGCTGACCGACGAGGACCTCCGCGCACTGGACGAGGCCGCACCGCGGGGCGCGACGGCCGGCGACCGCCACCCGGACATGTCCTCGGTCCACCGCTGACCGCCCCGCGGTTCCGGGCTTGCAAGGATGGGCGCGTGCCCCCCTCCCTGCCCGGACCGCGCCGGTGACCACACCGCTGGTCCTCGTCGCGACCGTGCTGGCCGTCGCGGTCGCGCTGCTGGGTGCGCTGTCGACCCTGCTGCGCCGCCGGATCGGGCAGGCGCATCTGGTCGGTGCGGCCGCCCTGGAGCTGGTGCTCGTCGTCCAGGCCGTGGTCGCGGGGGTCGCGCTGGCCGGCGGCCACCGTCCGGTGGAGACGACGACCTTCCTGGCCTACCTGGGCACCGTCGTCCTGCTCCCGGTGGGCGGGGTGCTGTGGGCCCGGTCGGAGCCGACCCGCTGGGCCGGCACGGTGCTCGGCGTGGCCGCGGTCGCCGTCGCGGTGATGCTCTGGCGGCTGCTGCAGCTGTGGCAGGTCACCCGTGGCTGACCCGGACGCCGGCGCCCGGCCGGCCGACGACCGCGCCCTCGGCCGGCCCGCCGTCGAGTCCAGCAGCACGGACGGCGGCACTGCGCGCGGGCCGGGCCGGGTGCTGGTCGCGATCTATGGCGTGTTCGCGGTGGCCGCCGGTGCCCGCGCCGCCGTCCAGCTGGCCCTGCAGTTCGACGAGGCGCCGCTGGCGTACCTGCTGTCGGCGCTGGCCGCGGTCGTTTACCTGGTCGCCACCGTCGGGCTGGCCTGCGGCGGCCGCGGCGGCCGGCGCACCGCCACCGTGGCCTGCGCGGTCGAGCTGGTGGGGGTCCTGACGGTCGGCACGCTCTCACTGGCCGACCCGGCCGCCTTCCCGGACTCCACGGTCTGGTCGGGGTACGGCTCGGGCTACGGGTTCATCCCGCTGGTGCTGCCGGTGCTCGGCCTGCTCTGGCTGCGCCACCAGGCGGACGTCGCCGCGGAGGTCGCCGCCGAGCAGGCCGGGACGGCTCAGAAGTCGCCGCCACCACCAGAGTCGCCGCCGCCGAAGTCGCCGCCGTCGGCCGAGTAGTCGCCGCCGCCGTCCCCCTGGTCGTTCTCGGCGCCGTCCTGATAGCCGTCGGCGTAGGCCTCCTCGTCGCCGCCACCGAACAGCCCACCGTCGCCGAGGCCGGTGTCGAACAGCGCGTCGGCCACCGCGGAGCCGACGACGACGCCGGCGACCGTGCCGAGCAGGCTGCCGCCGATCATGCTGCCCATCCCCATGCCGCCCATCCCCATGCCCATGCCGGGCCCGCGGCCGTAGCCGTAGCCGCCCCCGCCGAAGGCACGTTCCAAGGTGCCGGGCTGCCGGACCTCGGCCCGGGTAGCCGCCCGGGCCAGTGACCGCGCGTCGTCACCCCGCGGGCGCTCGCCGCCCGGCACGGCGGCGAGCTGCTCGAGCACCTGCCGGCGCTGGTCGGGCGTGAGCTTGCCGAACGCCTCCTCGTGCGCGGCCTCCACCTGGTCCGGCGGGGCGGTGCGGAGCAGGTAGCGGTACCGCTCCAGCGCCTGCTCGTCGGCGGAGCGGGGGGCGGACCGTCCCGGCTGCCCGTCGGCGTAGGACCCGGCGTAGCCGGGCTCGTCGTACTGCTGCTGGTAGGGGCCCGCGTCGTACCCGCCGCCCTGCGGGCCGTAGGCGGAGGGTCGGCGCGATCGGCCGAGCAGCCGGTCCAGGAGTCCCATGACACGTCCTTCCTCAATCGGGTCCCGGCATCCCTACCCCGTAGGCCTCCTCGCCATCCCGGAGTCCACCAGGAAGCAAGGCACAGGCGGCGCTGCCCGCCGTGCTCTCCGACGTCCCGGTCGCCGTGCTCGTCATCGATCAGCTGGCCGGCAACGTCGGGCTCCCCATGCCGGTCGACTCCTGGGGCGCCGCGGTCGGTCTCACCGGCTGACGGGACGGTCGCCGTCGCGGTGGGCGACGTGGTCGGTCACGACCTGGCCGCGGCCGCCGCGATGGGCCACCTCCGCGGGCTGCTGCGCGCCTGCATGTGGAACGCCGCCGAACCCGACCCGGGCGCGGTGCTCGGCCGGCTCGACCGGCTGGTGCAGGGGCTCGCGGTCGCCCAGATGGCGACCATCGTCTACGTCCGGGCAGTGCGTCCAGCCGCCTCCGGTCGGCCACCGATGCTGCTGCGACCCCGACGGCTCGGTTCGGCAGCTGGACGGCGTCACCGGTCTGCTGGTCGGCGTGGACGCCACGCACCACCGCGACTCGGTCGTGGAGGACGTCGGCCGGCACGACGCTGATCGCCTACACCGACGGGCTGATCGAGCACCCGGGGCTGGACCCGGACCAGCGCATCACGGCGCTGGCCGACCCTCTGCGGGCCGCCCCGGTTGGCGCCGACCCCGCGGACCTGTGCCGGTACGCCGTCGGCCCGACGCCCGACCGCCGGGACGACGTCGCGGTCATCGCCGTCCGCTTCGACTGAACACGCCTACCGCTGCAGGCCGTACCCGCCGCGGTGGAACACCAGCGGGCTGCGGCCGGCGTCCGCGCCCAGGTCCAGCACCCGGGCGACGACAATCGTGTGGTCGCCGCCGTCGTACTCGGCCCACAACTCGCTGTCGATCCAGGCCACGACGTCCTCGATCACCGGAGAGCCGTGCGGGCTGGGTGCCCAGCTGACGCCGACGTACTTGTCGGTGCCGGACCGGGCGAAGGCCTGCGACAGGCCGCGCTGCTCGTCGGCCAGCACGTTGACGCAGAACCGGCCGGCTGTTCGCAGCCGCGGCCAGGTGGTGGAGGTGCGCGCCGGGGCGAACGCGACCAGCGGCGGGTCGAGGGACAGCGAGCTGAACGACTGGCAGGTGAAGCCGAGCGGCCCGTCCGGTCCTATCGCGGTCACCACCGTGACCCCGGAGGCGAAGTGCCCGAGCACGTCGCGCATCATCTGCGGGTCGACCACTGGGGGCGGAACGTCGGCCGCGTCTGCCGTCATCCGGCCGTCCCGGCACGGCCCACGGGCGCGACGGCGCCGCTCGGCGCGTTCCGCCCACCGGCCCGGACCAACGAGCTGGGCAGCGGATGGCCGACCGCTTTTCCGGTGACCGCGGCGGCGGCGAGGACAGCGTCCAGGTCGATGCCGGTGGCCACCCCGGCGTCGGTGAGCCAGTAGACGAGCTCCTCGGTGGCGATGTTGCCGCTGGCGCCGGGGGCGAACGGGCACCCACCCAGCCCGCCGACGGAGGCGTCCAGCTGGGTCACCCCCGCCTGCACGGCGACCAGCGCGTTGGCCTGGCCGGTGCCCCGGGTGTCGTGGAAGTGCACGCCCGGCGGCGTGCCGGGGCAGGCGCGGCGGACGGCGTCGAGCAGCTGGACGACGCGCAGCGGAGTGGTCGTGCCGATGGTGTCGCCCAGGCAGAGCGCATCGGCGCCGGCGGTCACCGCGGCGCGGGCGACGTCCACGGTGCGGACGACCGGCGTCCGGCCGTCGAAAGGGCAGTCCCAGGCGGTGGCGATGATGACCTCGAGCGAGCCGCCCGCGCCGTGGGCGAGCCCGGCGATCTCGCCGACGGCGGCCACCGCGGCGGCGGTGGGCCGGCCGGCGTTGGCCTGGCTGTGCGAGTCCGACGCGGAGACGACGTACTCCAGGTCGGCGATCCCGGCGTCCACGGCCCGGACCGCGCCGCGGGAGTTGGCGACCAGGGCGGAGAAGTGCACGCCGTCGAACTGGTGCAGCTCCGCGGCGAGCCGGTCGGCGTCCGCGAGGGCCGGTACGGCCTTCGGTGAGACGAAGGAGGTGACCTCGATCCGCCGGACGCCGGTGGCCACCAGGGCCTCGAGCATGGCGAGTTTGTCGACCAGCGGGATCGGGTCCTCCAGTTGCAGGCCGTCGCGCATGCCGACCTCGCGGACGTCGACGGCCGTGGGCAGTACCAGATCGAACTCGTTCACGGGGATCTCCTCGTCGTCCCCTGCATGATGCCCCTCACGAGAGGAAGTCGCGGACGGCGGCCAGCCACTCCGTGGGGGAGTCGACGTGCGCCATGTGCCCGGCCTCCTCCAGCACCACGGCCCGGGCGCCGGGCAGCAGCGCCGCAGCCTGCCCGGCCAGCGCGGCCGGGAACACCATGTCCTGCCGGCCGTGCAGCAGCAGGACGGGCAGTCCGGTGGCCGCCAGCTGCGCGACCGGGTCGGGGAGCCGGGGCGAGGGCAGCTTTCCGGCCCGCCACGGACCCAGCCACTCGGCGGAGAACCGGACGGCGGCCAGCCGGTCCAGGTAACCGGGCAGGGCGGCGGCCCGCCACACGTTCGCCGGTGCACCGGCGGACGCCGCGGCCCGGGCGAACGCGGGTCCGGACAGGGTCGGGTCGGCCCACACCGCCGCCTCGGAGGCCCGGAGCCGCCACGGCCAGCCGCTGGGCGACCAGCCCGCCCCAGGAGAAGCCGAGCACGTCGACCGGGCCCGGGCCGAGGTTGTCGACCAGCGCCCGCAGGTCGGCGACCACGGCGTCCGGGGTGTAGGCGTCGACACCGAGGCCGCTGCTGGAGCGGCCGCAGCCGCGCACGTCGGGGATGACCACTCGGTGCTGCCCGGCCAGCTGGGACAGCGGGTCGCGCAGGTAGCTGCCGTCCCAGTCAGGGCCGCCGTGCACGACGAGCAGCGTCCGGTCGGCCGGGCCGCCAGTGCGGGCGGTGAACAGCTGCACGCCCGGCGCGACCACGACGAGCTCCTCGGGGAACGGTTCCACGTGGAACGCGTTCACCGGGGCCAGCGGGCGAGCACGTCGCCCAGCGCGGCCGTCGCCGCATGCAGCTCGGCGACCTCCACGTACTCGTCGACCGCGTGCATGACCGCCGGCGTGCCGGGTCCCCACACCACGATCGGGGCATCGCCCACCACCGGCCGCAGCACCGAGGCGTCGGTGAAGTAGGTGGCCGGCTCGGCACGGACGCCGGCGGGCAGCGTGGCGACCCAGGGGTCGCCGGCCGGGGTCTGCACCGCCGGCAGGTCGACCAGCACCTCCACCTCGGCGACCTCGGGCTGCGCGCGCCACCAGTCCAGCAGCGCCGTCCCGTCGCCGACCGTGCGCTGGTCGACGACGACCTCCGCCCGGTCGGGGACGACGTTGGGCACCGTGCCCCCGGCGATCAGGCCCGGGTTCCAGGTCTCCCCGCCCAGGAACGGGTCGGAGCCCAGCGGCAGCCCGGCGCCGGCCCGGCCGAGCACCGACACGAGCCCCAGGACGGCGTTGCGTCCCCGCTCGGGCGTGCTCCCGTGCGCGGCCACCCCGTGCGCCCGCACCGCCAGCCAGAGCGCGCCGCGGTGCCCGAGCATCACCTCGTTCCCGGTCGCCTCCGGGACGACGACCGCGCCGACGGTCAGCCCGGCCACCGCCGCGGCGGCTGCGGCGGCGCCCTTGGAGCCGATCTCCTCGTCGCTGGTCAGCAGCAGCGCCACCGGGATCTGCGGATCGGCGGCGACGAGCGCGGCCGCCGCGGCGACCAGCCCGGCCTTCATGTCCGATCCACCCCGCCCCCACACCCTCCCCGCCTCCAGATCGGCCCCGAACGGGTCGCGCTGCCATCGGCCCGGCTCGGTGGCCGGCACGGTGTCGACGTGGCAGACCAGCAGCAGGCGCGGCCGGGCCGGGTCGCTGGGCGTGGTCAGCAGGGTCCACGGCTGGACCGGGTCGTCACCGTCGGTGCGCTGCAGGTGCGGTGCGGCCGCGGTGAGCACCTCGGTGAACACGCCCATGACGTCGCGCTGCGGGCGCGGGTCACCGGAGACGGTGGGCCGACGGACGAGTTCCCGGACCAGGTCGACCGGGTCGACGGTGGCGTTCATGGGCCGATCATGCACGCGCACGCCTGCCGTCGGACCCCCGAAATCGTCAGACCCCTCCGCTAGCTTCGGGGCATGGAGATGGCGGGCGGGTGGGGTCTGGCGTTGAGCATCGGCCCGCTCGTTCCCGACGTCGTGCCGCCGGGGGTGGCGCGGCGTACGCGGCTGACGGAGTTGCTGCGGCCGGATCGGTTCGACGACGTCCGGTGCGCATCCGAGCTCGCGGTGCTCGGACATGCGAGCCCAGCAGGACGCCTACGAGCTGGCGGTGGTGAAGCGCCTGGCCGACCTGCGGCCGGACCTGTGGGACCTGACGGCGGACGACCCGGGCGCAAGAGCGGAGGGGTGGGTGCCGGCGCGGACGATCGCCGGGGTCACGGAGTTCTTCGCCGACGAGCTGGCTCTGGTCCTGAGCTGCACGCGGACCCGCGCGCACAACCTCGCCGAGTGTGCGTTGGTGCTCACCGAACAGCTCCCGACCACGTGGGAGGCGCTGGCCGACGGGCGGATCGACCTGCGCCGGGCAGCTGCGTTGGCGAAGGCGCTGGGGTGGCAGACCAACGTGGACGCCGACGTCCTCGCGGCGGTGGAGCGGGAAGCGCTGGCCTGGGCTGTCGCGGGTGAGACCCCGTGCAAGCTCCAGGACCGGACCGCCGACAGGCCCAGAAGCTCTCCGACGTGAGCATCCGCTGCAAGCGGGACGGGATGGCCGAACTCGTCATCGACCTGCCGGGCCCGGTGGCGGCGGCCTGCCGGGATGCCAGCGACGCCTACGCCCGGATGTGGAAGGCGGACGGCGACGAACGCCCCATCGGGCAACTGCGGGCCCTGGTGGCCGCGGACCTGATGCTCCGCCCCTGGGACACCAGCCGGGTACCCGTGACCGCGCACCTGACGGTGCTCGCGTCCCTGCCCTCGCTCGTCGATGTGCGGGCAGCGGATGGGCCGACCGGCCCATCCGCTCGATCCGGTGGAACCGATAGGCCCGGGGTGCCCGGTGAGCCCGTCGAGCAGTGCGGGACCGTCGACGGGCAGCCCATCACTGCCGCGCACCTGCGTGAGCTGCTCACCGAGCTGGACGCCTTGTGCCCGGGCGGGCTGCAGCCGCCGATCGACGGCAGCCTCGACATCGCCCTGGTCGATCAGGCCACCGGGCAGCTCCGCGCCACCGTCACCCGGCCCCAGCTGGAGCGCCTGGTCCGACGGGGCTGCCCGGACCACCCCGCTCGAGCTGACGGTGCGCCACCGGCACGGGCCTGTACCTGCCCGGTGGTCGACCGGCCGCCGAAGGTCGACCGCTACGGACCCACTCCCCAGCAACGCCGGTGGGTGAAGGCCCGCGACCGCGGCTGCCGCCACCCGGGCTGCCGCAGACCCGCGGCGCGGGCCGACCTCGATCACGTCGTACCGCACGCCGATGGCGGGGACACCGACTGCGCCAACCTCTGCTGTCTCTGCCGGCGCCACCACCGGATCAAGACCTTCGCCCCCGGTGTCACCCGGGTCGGGTCGGGTCGGGGACGCCGATCCCGTTCACGCCGGCCTCATGCCCCGTACTGGCAGGCGGGGCACAACCCGGCGTCGTCCGGGACCTGCTCGGCGCCGACCACCCGCACCCACTCCCCGCACAGCGCCTGCACCGGAGCGGACGACTCCTGGGCGGTGCGGCCGGCCGCACCCGCCACCGCGTGCAGCGGGCCTTTCCCGGGTGGGGTCGGGGCGGCGTCCTCGTCTGCGGCGACGTCCCGGCGCACCTGGAACCCCACGACGTTCGGCATGCCCTCAGCCTGCCCGACGGCACTGGCTCGCGCCCCGCCGGATCATCCCAGCGCGCGGCCCACGGCGATGGCGCGGGTGTCCGGCGCGGCCACCCGGGCGGCGTCGGCCTCCTGGTCACCGGCCGCCTCCTGCGAGGCCCGCTCGGCCTGCACCCGGGCGGTGTAGCTGGCCACCTCGTTGGCGATCCGCTCCGCGTCCCAGCCCAGCACCCCGGCGACCGCGCGCGCCACCGGCTCGGCGGACTCGACCCCGCGGTGCGGGGTCTCGATGGAGATCCGGGTGCGCCGGGCGAGCAGGTCGTCCAGGTGCAGGGCGCCCTCGTGCGCGGCCCCCCACACCATCTCGACCATCAGGTACTCCTCCGCCCCGGGCACCGGCTCCAGCAGGCTCGGGTCGTCGGCGGCCGTCGCCAGCACGTCGGGGGTCAGCGACCCGAACCGGTTGAGCAGGTGCTCGGCCCGGAAGCGGGCAATGCCCCAGCGCTCGGCGAGGGTGTCCAGCTGGTTGATCATCGCGGCGTAGCCCTCGGCGCCCACCAGCGGCACGTTCTCCGTCACACTCGGCGGCACCCGGCGGGTCACGTCCTCGGCGACGGCGTCGACCGCGTCGGCGGCCATCGGCCGGTACGTCGTGTACTTGCCGCCGGCCACGGCGATCACCCCGGGCATCGGGCGGGCCACGGCGTGCTCGCGGGAGAGCTGGCTGGTCGACTCGCTCTCCCCGGACAGCAGCGGCCGCAGCCCGGCGTAGACGCCGGTGATGTCGTCGTGGGTCAGCGGGACGGCGAGCACCTCGTTGACGTGCTCGAGGATGTAGTCGATGTCGGCCCGGCTGGCCGCCGGGTGGGCCTTGTCCAGCGACCAGTCGGTGTCCGTCGTCCCGACGATCCAGTGGCTGCCCCACGGGATGACGAACAGCACCGACTTCTCGGTCTTCAGGATCAGCCCGGTCTCGCCGTTGATCCGGTCCCGGGGGACGACGATGTGCACGCCCTTGCTGGCCCGGACGTGGAAGCGTCCCCGGCCGCCGACCAGGGTCTGCAGGTCGTCGGTCCACACCCCGGTGGCGTTGACCACCACCTCGCTGCGGACGTCGACCTCCCGGCCGGTCTCCACGTCACGCACCCGCGCCCCGACCACCCGGCCGCCGGCATGGGTGAACGCGACGACCTCGGCCGAGTTGAGCACCGTGGCGCCGTAGTGGGCCGCGGTCCGGGCCACGGTGAGGGTGTGCCGGGCGTCGTCGGCCTGCGCGTCGTAGTAGCGCACCGCGCCGACCAGCGCGTCCGGCCTGAGCGCGGGGAACATCCGGCGGGCGCCGGTGCGGGTCAGGTGCTTCTGCCCGGGCATCGGGTTCGACAGCGCACCGACCCGCGCCAGGCCGTCGTACAGCGCCAGCCCGGCGGTGACGTAGGGCCGCTCCCAGATGCGGTGGGTGAGCGGGTAGAGGAACGGAACCGGCTTGACCAGGTGCGGGGCGATCCGGTTCACCGACAGGTCACGCTCGTGCAGCGCCTCGCGCACCAGCCCGAAGTCGAACTGCTCCAGGTAGCGCAGGCCGCCGTGGAACAGCTTGGAGGAGCGGGACGACGTGCCGCTGGCGAAGTCGCGGGCCTCGACCAGCGCCGTCCGCAGGCCACGGGTCGCGGCGTCCAGCGCGACCCCCGCGCCGGTGACGCCCCCGCCGACCACCAGCACCTCGAACTCGCCCTCGGCGAGCTCGGCCCAGGCGCGGGCGCGCTGGTCCGGGCCGAGCGGGGGGACTGCGGTCATCAGGACTCCTCGGTGTGCGGCTGCCGGGCGCACGACCGGTCCGGTCACGCTGACCCACAGGACTCGGCACCCACGGTAGGACCGCCCCGACCAGCGCGTCGACGGGCGCTGTCCTACATGGTCGTACGCCCCGCGATGGCCTAGCGTCGTGCGCCGTGCCCGGCACCGTGCAGTCCATCGAGCGGGCGGCGGCGATCCTGCAGGTCGTGGCCGCGTCGCACGGGACGCTGGGCGTCACCGACATCGCCGAGGCCGTGGGTCTGGCCAAGACGACGACGCACAGTTTGCTGCGCACCCTGCTGCTCGTGGGCTTCGTCGACCAGGACCGGGCCACCGGCCACTACGCGCTGGGCACCGGCCTGTTGCGGCTGGGCAGCAGCCACCTCGACGTCAACGAGCTGCGCGCCCGCTCGTCGAACTGGGCCGACGCGCTGGCCTCCCGCAGCGGGCAGTCCGTGCGGCTGGCCACCCTGGTGGGCGGCCAGGCCGTCGTCGTCCACCACGTGTTCCGGCCCGACGACTCCGCACAGGTGCTGGACCTGGGCACCGCGCTGCCCGCGCACTCCGCGCTGGGCATGGTCCTGCAGGCATTCGCCGTGCAGCGGCCGGCGGCGGCTCCGCGGCCGCCCGATGGGTGGCGGGAGGAGCTGGCCGCGGTCCGCTCCCGCGGGTGGGCCGCCGAGCGCGGTGAGCACGCGGCCGGGGAGGGCGGCCTGGCCGCGCCGGTGCGGGGGGCCACCGGTCTGGTGGTTGGTGCGCTGGGCGTCAGCGGGCCGGTGACCGCCGTCTTCGACGGCCGCCGCCAGCCGCGCAGCTCGCTGGTCGCGATGGTGACCGACGCCGCCTCGGCGGTCTCCCGCGAGCTCGGCCACGGCGGCTGAGTTCCGGTGACCGAGCGCTACGTGCTGGCCGTCGACCAGGGGACGACGTCCACCCGCTCGCTGGTCTTCGACCGCGCCGGGCGGATGGTCGCGGTGCGCCAGCGCGAGCACCGCCAGCACTTCCCCCGGCCCGGCTGGGTGGAGCACGACCCGATGGAGATCTGGGCCAACACCCAACGCACCGCGGCGCAGGTGCTCGGCGACATCCCCGACGCCGGCGACGTGGTGGCCCTGGGCATCGCCAACCAGCGGGAGACCACCGTCGTCTGGGACCGGCGAACCGGCCGTCCGGTCACCCGCGCCCTCGTCTGGCAGGACACCCGCACCGCTGACCTGGTCACCGAGCTGTGCGCCCGCCCCGACGCCGGTCTGGTGGCCGAGCGCTGCGGGATGGCGATCGCGGGCTACTTCTCCGGTCCGCGGCTGCGCTGGATCCTCGACGCCGTTCCGCACGCCCGGGAGCGGGCCGACCGCGGGGAGCTGCTGTTCGGCACGATGGAGACCTGGCTGATCTGGAACCTCACCGGCGGCCCGAACGGCGGCGTCCATGTCACCGACGTCACCAACGCCAGCCGCACGCTGCTGATGGACGTGCGGACCTGCCGCTGGGACCCCGACCTCCTCGCCTTCTTCGGCATCCCGGCCGCGATGCTGCCCGAGATCCGACCCTCGGTCGGCAGCCTCGGCGTGGCGACGGCGCTGTCGCCGGCGCTGCCGATCGCCGCGGCGCTCGGCGACCAGCAGGCGGCGCTGTTCGGCCAGGTGTGCTTCGCCCCCGGCGAGGCCAAGTGCACCTACGGCACCGGCAGCTTCCTGTTGCAGAACACCGGCACCGAGCTGGTCCGCACCCGGTCGGGGTCGATCAGCACCGTCGCCTACCAGCTGGCCGGGGAGCCGGTGCACTACGCGCTGGAGGGGTCGGTCGCGGTCACCGGAGCGCTGGTGCAGTGGCTGCGCGACGGCCTGGGCCTCATCGGGTCCGCCGCGGAGGTGGAGACGCTGGCCCGGACGGTCACCGACAACGGCGGCTGCTTCGTCGTCCCGGCGTTCTCCGGGCTGCTGGCCCCGCACTGGCGGGGCGAGGCGCGCGGCCTGATCGCCGGGCTGACCTCCTACGTCACCAAGGGCCACCTCGCCCGGGCCGCGCTGGAGGCGACCGGCTGGCAGACCCGCGACGTCGTCGGGGCGATGGCGGCCGACTCCGGGCTGGCGCTGACCACGCTGCGGGTCGACGGCGGGATGACCACGAACAACCTGCTCATGCAGTTCGTGGCCGACGTGCTGGACACCCCGGTGGTGCGCCCGATGGTCGGGGAGACCGTGTCGCTCGGGGCCGCCTACGCCGCCGGGCTGGCGGTGGGCATCTGGTCCGACGTCGAGGCGCTGCGCCGCAACTGGCACCGATCGGCACTGTGGACCCCTGATCCCGGCCGGGCGCGCGAGTGCACGGCGGAGTACCCGAGGTGGGAGCGGGCGGTGCAGCTGAGCGTCGCGTGGGGAGCGCCCTGAGCCCGGCGGCAGCCACTCGTCCGACCATGTCGCACGGAGGCGGTTGTTGCCGGGCGTGATGGGCGCGACAGTGGGCAGCCCCGCCGTCGCCCGTCGCCGTCCCACCCGGCACCGAGAGGAAACCCACCGTGAGCCAGTACGTCGCCGCGATCGACCAGGGCACCACGAGCACCCGCTGCATGATCTTCGACCACGAGGGGGCCGTGGTCTCCGTCGGGCAGAAGGAGCACCAGCAGATCTTCCCGCGTGCCGGGTGGGTGGAGCACGACCCGAAGGAGATCTGGACCAACACCCGCGAGGTCGTCGGCCAGGCCCTGGCCCGCAGCAGCGTGGGCATCTCCGACATCGTCGCCGTCGGGATCACCAACCAGCGCGAGACCACGGTGGTGTGGGACCGCACCACCGGCGAGCCGGTCTACAACGCGATCGTCTGGCAGGACACCCGCACCGGGAAGATCTGCGAGGAGCTCGGGGCCCTCGGCGGCGGCGCCGACCGCTACAAGGACAAGGTCGGCCTGCCGCTGGCGACCTACTTCGCCGGTCCGAAGGTCCGCTGGGTGCTGGACAACGTGGACGGCGCACGGGAGAAGGCCGAGCGCGGTGACCTGGTCATGGGCACCATCGACTCCTGGCTGATGTGGAACATGACCGGCGGTGCGGACGGCGGCCTGCACCTCACCGACGTCTCCAACGCCTCCCGCACGATGCTGATGGACTACCGGACCCTGGCGTGGGACGAGAGCATCGCCCAGGAGATGGGCATCCCGATGTCCATGCTGCCGGAGATCCGCTCGAACTCCGAGGTCTACGGCAAGGGCCGGGCGGCCGGCTTCCTCGCCGGGGTGCCGATCGCCGGGTCACTCGGTGACCAGCAGGCGGCGACCTTCGGCCAGGTCTGTTTCACCAAGGGCATGGCCAAGAACACCTACGGCACCGGCAACTTCATGCTGCTCAACACCGGCGAGGACGCCGTCCCCTCGCAGAACGGCCTGCTCACGACGCTGTGCTATCAGCTGGGCGACGCCAAGCCGGTGTACGCCCTGGAGGGCTCCATCGCCGTCACCGGGTCGCTGGTCCAGTGGGTCCGGGACAACCTGGGCATGATCAAGAGCGCCCCGGAGATCGAGGAGCTCGCCCGCACGGTCGAGGACAACGGCGGCTCCTACTTCGTGCCCGCCTTCTCCGGCCTGTTCGCCCCGCACTGGCGCTCCGACGCCCGCGGGGCCGTGGTGGGCCTGACCCGGTTCGTCAACAAGGGTCACCTGGCGCGGGCGGTGCTGGAGGCCACCGCCTACCAGACCCGCGAGGTTCTCGACGCGATGAACGCCGACTCCGGGGTGGACCTGACCGAACTGCGGGTCGACGGCGGGATGGTCGGCAACGAGCTGCTCATGCAGTTCCAGGCCGACCTGCTCGACGTCCCGGTGATCCGGCCGAAGGTCGCCGAGACGACGGCGCTGGGCGCCGCGTACGCCGCAGGCCTGGCCGTCGGCTTCTGGTCCGACCTGGACGAGCTCACCGCGAAGTGGGCCGAGGACAAGCGCTGGGAGCCGCAGATGCCGGCTGAGGAGCGGGAGCGTACCTACCGGAACTGGCAGAAGGCGGTCACCAAGAGCCTGGACTGGGTGGACGAGGACGTCCTCTGACGCGACGAGGGGGCAGAAATGGCCATTTCTGCCCCCTCACACGGCCAGGGCAGCACGCACGCGCGCGACGACCCCGTCGAGGTCACGCAGGTCGAGAGCGCTGACCCGGATGACCTGCCACCCGGCAGCCAGCAGGCGTGCGTAGCGCTCGTCGTCCTGGACGATCTGGACGCCGTCGAAGTGGTAGGCGCCCTCGTACTCCACGGCCACCTTCGCCTCGGGGTAGGCGAGATCCACCCGGCCGAGAGGTACCCCCGCACAGACCACCTGGTACTGCGGGACCGGAGACAGGCCGGCGACCGCCAGTGCGACCCGCACCCGGCTTTCCGGTGGCGACTCGGCGCAGGCGTCGACGAGCGGCACCGCACGTCGTACCCGGCTGACACCCCACCGGTTGGTGGCCGCCGCTGCAAGCTCGGCCAACTGCGGAACGGTGACAGCTCGGGACCGAACCATGGCGTCGAGCGCCGCGACCGCCGTGCCGAGCGGCTCCAGCGCAGCGACGTCCCACGCTGTCCGCAGTGCGGTCGTGACGGGCACGTCGTCCCGCACCTCGACGTCCCCGCTGCGCAGGTCCGTACGGTGCACCCGGACCTGACGGGGCCCCCGCCACTCGACCTCCGCTGAGCGCACGACCATCACAGGGTCGTGGACACCGGCGAACGGCGCGCCGTGCCAGGCCGCCGCGGAATGGCCGCCGATGGCCGCCCCCTCGGGGAGCAGCAGCGCGACGCCACGGCAGCGGAGCTCGTGGTCCAGTCGGAGCGCCGGGTCGGCGTACACGCCCTGCACCAGACGGCGGTACCCGAGCGTGCGCAGCTCCTTGGCAGTGACCACGCCTTCGGCGACGGCGTGGCTCCCGACGAAGACCCCGGTCAGGCGGTGGCGGCGGCTGGACACCGGGGAAGGGTGCGCCTCACCGGGCATTGCCCGCTGACGTCGTCCACAACCCCAGGAAATGGCCATTTCTGCCCTGGGGCTCAGCTTTCGAGGGCGGCGCTGACGACGGCGCGGGCCTCCTCCTGCACCTGCGCCAGGTGCTCGGGGCCCCGGAAGGACTCCGCGTAGACCTTGTAGACGTCCTCGGTGCCCGACGGGCGGGCGGCGAACCAGGCGTTCTCGGTGGTGACCTTCAGCCCGCCGATCGACGCGTCGTTGCCCGGAGCGCGGGTCAGCTTGGCGGTGATCGGCTCCCCGGCCAGCTCGGTGGCGGCGACGTCTTCGGGGGAGAGCTTGCCGAGCTTCGCCTTCTCCTCCCGGGAGGCGGCAGCGTCGACCCGGGCGTAGGCGGACTCGCCGAACTCGGCGGTCAGCGACGCGTGCAGCTGCGAGGGGGACCGTCCCGTCACGGCCTGGATCTCACTCGCCAGCAGGGCGAGCAGCAGCCCGTCCTTGTCGGTCGTCCACACGCTGCCGTCGCGGCGCAGGAACGATGCCCCGGCGGACTCCTCACCGCCGAAGCCGACCGATCCGTCGAGCAGGCCGGGCACGAACCACTTGAACCCGACCGGAACCTCGACCAGCCGGCGACCGAGCGAGGCGACGACCCGGTCGATCAACGAGGAGGAGACCAGCGTCTTGCCGACGGCGGTCCCCGGCGACCACTCCGGCCGGTGGCTGAACAGGTAGGAGATGGCCACGGCCAGGAAGTGGTTGGGGTTCATCAGCCCGCCGTCGGGGGTGACGATGCCGTGCCGGTCGGCGTCGGCGTCGTTGCCGGTGGCGATGGTGAACTCGTCCTTGCGCCCGATCAGCGAAGCCATCGCCGCCGGCGAGGAGCAGTCCATCCGGATCTTGCCGTCCCAGTCCAGGGTCATGAACCGCCAGGTGGGGTCGACCAGCGGGTTCACCACGGTGAGGTCCAGGCCGTGCCGCTCGCCGATCGCACCCCAGTAGTCGACGCTGGCGCCGCCCAGCGGGTCGGCGCCGATCCGCACCCCGGCGTCCCGGATGGCGGCC
This sequence comes from Modestobacter sp. DSM 44400, assembly GCF_900107175.1. Taxonomy (GTDB): domain Bacteria; phylum Actinomycetota; class Actinomycetes; order Mycobacteriales; family Geodermatophilaceae; genus Modestobacter. The sequence continues at coordinate 25,395 of NZ_FNOZ01000027.1, forward strand.
ACGTCGATCACGTTCGGCAGGTCGTCGACGTAGGTGCCCAGGAAGTCGTAGGACTCCGCGGCGGCGCGGGCCCGGGCGAAGGGCACCCGCCGAACGCCGTCCAGCCCGGCGGCCAGCAGCTCGTTGGCCCGCCGGGCGATCCAGCCCGTCGCGTCGGTGTCGGCCGGGCCGCCGGTGGGCGGGTTGTACTTGAAGCCGCCGTCCCGGGGCGGGTTGTGCGACGGGGTGACGACGATGCCGTCGGCCAGCCCGCTCGTCTTCCCCCGGTTGGCGGTGAGGATCGCGTGGCTGACCGCCGGCGTCGGCGTATACCGGCCGGCCGAGTCGACGAGCACGGTCACGTCGTTGGCGGCGAGCACCTCCAGGGCGCTGACCCAGGCCGGCTCGGACAGGCCGTGGGTGTCCCGGCCGACGAACAGCGGGCCGTCGTACCCCTGCCCGGCCCGGTATTCGCAGATCGCCTGGGTGGTGGCCAGGATGTGCGCCTCGTTGAACGCGCCGTCCAGCGACGAGCCGCGGTGCCCGGAGGTGCCGAACACGACCTGCTGGCCGACGTCGGCCGGGTCGGGCTCGATTGCGTAGTAAGCCGTCACCAGGTGTGGGACGTCGACCAGGTCGCTGGGCTGGGCGGGCTGGCCGGCGCGGGGGTCGCTCATGGCCTGATCTTGACCCTGGGGTGGCCGGCGGCGCGACCCGGACGCCGGGGAACACGACATGGTCGATGCCGGCGCCACTAGCCTCGTGTGGTGGCGACCGGGTGGGCCAGGGCAGTCACTGATCGGGAGATCCGCGACGCCGTAGGTCAGAGTTCGTTCCTGCGGGCGGTGACCTACGTCCGCCAGGGCCGGGTCTTCGACCTGCGCGCCGAGCCCAACGGGCAGGTGCTGATGGCCAAGGTGAAGGGCGCCGCCCCCACCCCCTATCGCACCGTGATCACCGCCGAGAAGGGCGGGGACGGCAGCTGGTGGTCCGGGCACTGCAGCTGCCCGATCGGCGGGGACTGCAAGCACGTCGCCGCGGTGATCCTCGCCGCGCGGGAAGCCCACTCCAAGCCTGGTCAGCCGGCCCTGCGCGGCTGGGAGCGGTCGGTCGCCGAGCTGCTCGGAGATACCGATCGGGTGGAAGTCGGCACCGCCGTCCCCCTGGCGCTGCAGTTCGAGCTGAGCACGACGCCGCAGGTCAACGGCCGGGCACGTGGCCCGGGAGGTCCGAGCCCGGCGCAGCCCCGGGTCAGCATCCGGCCGGCCGTGCCCGGCAAAAACGGCGGCTGGATCCGGACCGGAGTCTCCTGGCGCGACCTGCAGTACGAGGTCGCGTACCTGCGCCGGGTACCCGCACATCGGGCGGCCCTCCTCGCGCTGTTCCGGGCGAACAACGCCACCAGCGACCCGTACTACTACCGGGCCAACGACCTCTACCTCCACGACTTCGGCCCGGCGCTGTGGCCGCTGCTGGACCAGCTCGTCGATGCCGGCGTCCTGCTGGTGCCGGCGAAAGGCACCCCGGGGCCGATCGTGCTCGCGGGGACCCCTGCGGACGTGGAGCTGGACCTGCGCCGCGCCCGTTCCACCGGTCCGGCCACGCTCGAACCCCTCGTCTCCATCGGCGGTGCCAGGGTGGACCCGGCCGCGACCACCTTCCTCGGCGACCCGGCGCACGGTCTGCTCGTCGACGGCGCGGCGGCGCCGTTGCCGCCCGACGCCGGCGCCGGCGCCGGGTTGCTGCTGGCCCCCCTGGCCGCGCGGCCGACCCGCCAGCTGTCCCGACTGGTGCGCGGAGGGCAACTGTCCATCCCGGCGAAGGACGTCGATCGCTTCGTCCGGGACTACTACCCGGGCCTGCGTCAGGTTGCGCCGGTCCGATCCTCGGACGACACCGTCCCGCTGCCGGAGATTCTCCCGCCCCGGCTCGCCCTGGCCGCCACCTACGCCGCCGACCACCGCGTCACCCTCGGCTGGAGCTTCGCCTACCCGGTCGGGGACGACGTCCGGCGTCTCCCGCTGCACGGGCCGGACGCCGGGACGACGCGGGACGCAGGCGCCGAACGGCGCCTGCTGGCGGATCTCCGGCTACCCGACGAACAGTTGCCCCAGCTGCGCGAACCGGGCCCGGAACGGCACCCGGCCAGCGGCGTGCAGCTGACCGGCATGGACACCGTGTTCTTCACCGAGGACATGCTGCCCGGCCTTCAGCTCAGTGACGACGTCCTGGTCGAGGTGGTCGGAACGCCACCGGACTACCGGCGGGCCGAGGCGGCGCCGCTGGTCCAGGTGTCGACGACCGAGGGGGAGGACGCGGACTGGTTCGACCTGGGCGTCACCGTCTCGGTGGAGGACGAGGACATCCCGTTTCAGGATCTGTTCCTCGCCCTGGCGCGGGGAGACAGCCATCTGGTCCTGGACAGCGGCACCTACTTCAGCCTGGAGCGACCGGAACTCGAGCAACTGCGCCGGCTGATCGAGGAAGCGCGGGCGTTGCAGGACCGGGAGAGCGAGGGACTCCGGATCAGCCGGTACCAGGTCGGGTTGTGGGAGGAGCTGACCGAGCTGGGCGTCGTCCAGGCACAGAGCGAGCGCTGGGCGCGCAGCGTGCAGGGTCTGCTGGACATCGACGCCGTCCCTGCCGCCGAGCAGCCCCCGGGTCTGGCGGCGGAACTGCGGCCCTACCAATTGGAGGGCTACCAGTGGCTGAGCTTCCTGCTGGAGCACGAGCTCGGCGGGATCCTGGCCGACGACATGGGACTGGGCAAGACGCTGCAGACGCTGGCCATGGTCGTGGCGGCCCGCGACGGCGGCCGGCTGCCGCACCCGATGCTCGTCGTCGCGCCGACCAGCGTCGTTCCCAACTGGGCGGCCGAAGCCGAGCGCTTCACGCCCGGGATCACCGTCGTCACGGTCGGTGAGACCGAGGCGCGCCGCGCCACCACACTGTCCGAGCTGGTCTCCGGCGCGGACCTGGTGGTCACCTCCTACGCGCTGTTCCGGATCGAGGAGGAGGAGTACCGGTCACTGCCGTGGAGCGGGCTGGTCCTGGACGAGGCGCAGTTCGTCAAGAACCACCAGGCCAAGACCTATCAATGCGCCCGCCAGCTATCCGCCCCGTTCAAGCTGGCCATCACCGGCACCCCGCTGGAGAACAGCCTGATGGACCTGTGGTCGCTGCTGTCGATCGTGGCCCCGGGCCTGTTCCCCAGCCCGAAGCGGTTCTCGGAGTTCTACCGGACGCCGATCGAGCGGGGCACCGACCCGGAGCTGCTGGCCACCCTGCGTCGGCGCATCCGGCCGCTCATGCGGCGGCGGACCAAGGAGCAGGTCGCCACCGAGTTGCCGCCGAAGCAGGAGCAGGTGCTCGAGGTCGTGCTGAACCCGCGGCACCAGAAGATCTACCAGACCCATCTGCAGCGCGAGCGCACCAAGGTGCTCGGCCTGGTCGACGACCTGAACAAGAACAGGTTCACCATCTTCCGGTCCCTCACCCTGCTGCGGCAGCTCAGCCTGGACCCCGCCCTGGTCGACGAGAAGTACGCCGGCGTCCGGGCCAGTAAAGTCGACGTCCTGCTCGAGCACCTGGCCGAAGTCGTCGGCGAAGGTCACCGGGCGCTCGTGTTCAGCCAGTTCACCGGCTTCCTGCGCACCGTCCGGGACCGGCTCGATGCCGAGGGCGTCTCCTACACCTACCTGGACGGACGCACCCGGGACCGCGCGAAGCGGATCGAGGAGTTCAAGACCGGCAGTGCCCCGGTCTTCCTGATCAGCCTCAAGGCCGGTGGCTTCGGGCTGAACCTCACGGAAGCCGACTACGTCTTCGTGCTCGACCCGTGGTGGAACCCGGCAGTCGAGGCGCAGGCCGTGGACCGGTCCCACCGGATCGGGCAGCACAAGACGGTGATGGTCTACCGGATGGTCTCCACCGACACGATCGAGGAGAAGGTCATGGCCCTCAAGGCCCGCAAGTCCGACCTCTTCGCGCGGGTGATGGACGACGACGCCCTGCTGTCCGCACCGCTGACCGCCGAGGACATCCGGGGCCTGTTCGCGCCCTGATCCGGCGGTTCCTGCCATGAGCGCAACACCTCCTCGCTGTAGCAGTCCTGCTACGGTGAGGCCATGACTGATGTGCCGGCTCGTGATCTCCGCAACGACGTGAGCGGCGTCCTGCGCCGCGTCGAGTCGGGGGAACGCCTGCGTGTGACGGTCAGCGGTCGGCCGGTGGCGGAACTGGTGCCGCTGCCCACCCGGCGGCGGACCATGTCCTGGGTGGAGTTCCGGGAACTGCTCGACGGGGGCAGGGCCGACGCCGGGCTCGCCCGCGACCTCGGCGAGCTGGTGCCGGACACCACCGACGACGTGCCGGTCAGCCGATGACCGACCCGTCCGGCGGCGTGGAGCTGGGGCTGGCCGACACGTCGCTGTTCATCGCCGTCGAGCAGGATCGACCGCTGGTCGATACGCCGCCCCGGCGGGTCGCCGTCTCGGTGATCACCATCGCCGAACTTCGCCTCGGCGTGCTCGCGGCCTGTGACGGCCCGACGCGCGCCCGTCGTCTGGAGACCCTGACTCGGGCCGACGCCCTCGATCCGCTCCCGGTCGACCGGCCGGTCGCTGCTGCCTGGGCTGCCCTGCGACTGGCACTGCGCGACGCGGGCACGCGCATGCCGCTCAACGACTCGTGGATCGCCGCCACGGCCATCGCCCACGACATCCCTGTCGTCACCCAGGATCCCGACTACGACGGCGTGCCCGGGCTCCGGGTCCTGCGGATCTGAGCCGCCTCAGCCCGCCGCGCGCGGATCTGCCCGGTACGTGCCGAAGTTCCACCGGCTCCCCTCCGGGTCACGTACGGCGAAGTCCCGGGAGCCGTGGTCGGTGTCGTGCAGCGGCTGGAACACCTCCGCGCCGGCGGCGACGGCCCGGTCGTGCAGCGCGGCCGGATCGTCGGTCACCACGTAGCAGCCGACGCTGCCCGGCGGCACCGGCCACTCGTCGTCCGCGCCGTCCCGGACGGAGCCGAGCATGACCCCGCCGCCCAGCGGCCAGGACAGCTGGGCGTGCATGACGACGTCGCCGCTCCCGCCGGGCTGGTCGCCGTAGGTGACGACCTCCTCGAAGCCGAAGGCGTCGACCATGAAGCGGATCAGCCCTCGCGCGTCGTGGGCGCGCAGGGTGGGCCAGACAGTGGGCGGCGGTGCGTCGGGAATGGTCATGTCGGCAAGGCTCCCCGCACCGGCATGAGTTTCGTCGTGGACGAAATCGCCCTCCGTGGCCAGCCACCGAGTCGGCGACAGCCCGCTGAACGCCCGCCGCTCCCGGGTCAGGTGCCGCTGCGACCAACCCACCCGGCCGGCCAGCTCGGCGATCCGCAGCCGTCCGCCCGGAGCCGTGGTCAGCCGCCAGGGCCTCGGCGACCTCCGGGGCGGACGTGCTGTCCAAGCGGCCCGAAGGACCAGCACCGCCTCGACCGCGGCGAACCGGCCGACCCAGTGCGGCGCGCGGGCACCGAGCGGGGTGAGCGAGAGCTGCATCCCGGCCTGCTGGCCCGGGTGCCTGGTCAACGCCGGGCGCGCAGCGCAGGCGCGGGCGGTGGTCGACCCACTCCTGCGGCACCCCATGAGCGCCCCAGCTCCAGGTGGGCTGCGGCGCGTTCACATTTCTGCCCACAGCAAGCCGCACGACTTGACGACGGTTTTGCGGAACCGCGTGCGAGCCACGCATACGTTGGCCTACGGGGTCCCGACGTCCGGCAGCGGCCCGGCAGCGCCTTCCAGGGCCACCGCCACCGCCTCGAACTCGGCCAGGGCAGCGGTCAGGTCGTCGACGACGATCTGGCGGGCGATGACTTCCGGTGCCGGAAGGCTGTCCAAGTCCTCCAGCGAGGTCTCCCTCGACGCGTGCGACGAGCTGATCGCAGTCGAACGGGTGGAACCGTTCCGTCTCGACGCGCTCCGTCCGCGGTCGCCCAGGCCTACGGCGAGGACGTAATCGGCACGGCCGTGTCCCGGCGCCATGATGACCTCGCGGACGGCGACGCCCTGAGCAGCGAAGAGGATGTTCGGCCTGCTCTGCACGGACCAGCCCGCGCCGGTGAGCTGACGGTCGATGAGCACGCGCGCACGCTGCTCTGCCGTCAACGAACTCGCGTCCCCCCGCGTCAGGCAGGCCGCCGGACACGATAGGTGGCGGTGCGGACGGTCGCGGGGTCCGCCACTCCATCGAGTGGCCGGTCGTCGGGTGCTGTGGACGGCGCGCGGGTCTCCAGCGTCCGCGCGGTTGAATGGGCCCATGGCCGAACACCGCGGACTGGCCGACTGGCTGGCCGGCCTCGATCAGGACGCACTCGCCGAACTGCTGACCCGGCGACCCGACGCCGTCACCGGCCGGCCGCCGGGATCTCTCGGCGAACTGGCTGAGCGGCTGACCCACCCCGAGTCGGTGGCCGCCACGCTTCGCGGCCTGCCTGCGCCGTTCCTCCAGATGGTCGAGGCCCTGCATGCCCTCGGGGAATGTCGTACCACGACGGCCCTCATCGACCTGTTGGACGACGCCGGCCGCGGAACCGACCACCCCACCGCGGTGCGAGCGGTGCTCACCGAGCTGACCCGCCTCGCCGTCGTCTGGCCCGGCCCCGGTGACGAGTGGGAAACGCCGGCGCGGCTCAGCGAGTTGTTCCCGAAGCCGCTCGATCTCGATCCGCCGCTGCGCGAGCTGTGGCGGGAGCAGACGGCCGACACGATCAACCGCACGCTGCGTCTCCTCGGGCACCAGCGCGTCGGGCGCAAGGCGGAATCACTCGATCTGCTGCTGGCGGTGCTGTCCACACCGGAGACGGTCCGTGCGCTGGCCGCCCAGGCACCCGCCCAGGTGGCCGCCGACCTCGAACGGCTGGCGCAGACCGGTTCCGCCGACGACGAGCCGGAGGACCGCTACGACCAGCGCGCCTACCGGCGGAAGGCAGCCACCCGGCAGTGGGGGATGGAACACGGGCTGCTCGTCGGTCCGTCCTGGGGGAATGAGTGCTGGCTGCCCGCAGAGATCGCGCTGGCCCTGCGCGGGCCCGCGTACCGGGCACCGTTCACCCCCGACCGGCCAGCGGTACCGGCGCGGGAAACGGCCACCGGCGTCGTGGAGTCGGCCGCGGCGGCGGCGGCCACGCAGTTCGCCGGGTATGCGATCGCGCTGCTCGACCGCATGGCCCGCGCCCCGGTGCCGCAACTCGCCAGCGGGGGAATCGGCGTCCGCGAACTGACCCGGCTGGCGAAGGAGACCGGCGCGACCGAGCCGGAGGTGCGGCTGGTTCTCGAACTGGCCGCCGCGGCCGAGTTGATCGAGCCGGGTGAGCAGGTCCACGTCGGCTCCCGGTTCGGGGCCTGGCGGGCGGCCGAACCCGCCGCCCAGCTCGCCGCCCTCCTGCTCGCCTGGTGGCGGCTGCCCGCCGTGCCGACCGATTCCCGGGACGCCGACGGCAAGGCGCTGCGGGCGTTGCGGGCCCGCGGGACATGTGCGGGATGCCTCGCCGCACGGATGGTGCTGCTCCAGGCGGCGTCGACGGTCCCGCCCGGCTCGGCCGCCACCGATCCGGCCGCGGTGGCCGCGGTGGCGCTGTGGGAGCGGCCGCTGGTGCACGTTCTCGCGCAGGACGCCGACACCCCGCTGCGCACGAGTTGGCGGGAAGCCGAGCTGCTCGGCGTGCTCGGGGCCGGCGCGCTGAGCCCGGCGGGCGCCGCTCTGCTGACCGGCGACGTGGAAGCGCTGGGCGAACAACTCACCCGGATGCTGCCGGCGAGCAGTGACCAGGCGATGTTCGGCTCCGACCTGACCGTCCTGGTGGCCGGCAGCCCGTCGGCCCGGGTCACCACGCTGCTGGACGGCTGCGCCGATCGGGAGAGCCGTGGCGGCGCGACGACCTGGCGGTTCAGCCCGACCAGCGTGCGCCGGGCGCTGGACGAGGGCATGACCGCCGATGCGCTGCTCGAACAGCTGGCCGCCTGCGCAGCGCGGGAGCTGCCCCAACCCTTGCGGTTCCTGATCGCCGACGTCGCCCGGCGGCACGGCCGACTGCGGCTGCTCCCCGCGGCCAGCGTGATCCGCAGCGAGGACACCGCGCTGCTGGCCGAGGTGGCCGCCGACCGGCGGTTGACCAAGCTGGGGCTGCACGTCATCGCCCCCACGGTGCTCGCCTCCACCGTGCCGCTGGACGCCGCGCTGGCCCGACTCCGGGAGGTCGGCTACTTCCCGGTCGCCGAGCCGACCAGCGAGGGGGTTGGGGCTGCGCCGACGGATGTTCCCGACGACGACACGCCATCCCGGGTCACCGTGCTGCGGAGCGCACTCCGGTCCCTTCAGGGCCGCCCGGGGCGCACGGAGGCGGCGGGGCCGGTGAATCCCACCGAACTCGCCCGCCGGTTGGCCAACGGAAGCACGGCCCCCCCGCCGCCGGTCTCGGACGTGGCGCTGGCGCTGGCCGGCGTGGCCCCGCGCCTGACCGGCAGCGAGATCGACCAGCTGGCGCACGCCATCGAGACCGACGCCCCTGTGCGCATCCAGTACGAGTCGCCCAGCGGGGCGGTGACGTCACGGGTGATCACCGACGTCGAGCTGTCCGGCCCGATGCTCTACGCGTGGTGCAAACTCCGCCAGGACGAACGGGTCTTCACCCTTGCCCGGATCCGGTCGGTCTCCGCGGTGGGATGAGGGCCGGCCCGCGATGCTCGGTCCGGAAGCCCGGCGCGTGCATGTCGCGGTGTATGCGGCGGACCAACCTGCACCTGGACGAGTTCCAGACGGCAGCTCTGGACACCGTCGCTCGCGCGGAGGGCGTCTCCCGTGCCGAGGTGGTCCGCCGGCTGATCGATCGCGGGATCCCCACCGCACTCCCCGACCTCGATGCCGACCTGACCGCGATCGAGGACTCGTACGGGGTGTGGTCGGAGGACGACCTCGTCACCCGCGAGCCGGACACCCGCGCCGCGCACCTGAACCGCATCCGCCGCGGATGATCCTGGTGGACAGCGATGTCCTCATCGCCCACCTCCGTGGCTCGCCGACGGCGCGGGACTGGCTCCTGGACGCTCGTCGTCGCTCCGGCCGCTTGGCCACCAGTACGGTCACCATCACGGAGGTCACCGGTGGGATGCGCTCACCCGCGCGCCACGAGGTGATCCGGTTGCTGTCCAGCCTCGACGTCTTCCCGGTCACCGAACGCGTCGGCTGGCGAGCCGCAGAGTTCATGCGCAGCTACCGCTGCTCACACAGCGGGATCGGCCTCGGCGACTACCTCATCGCCGCGGTCGTCGAGGTGAACGGCCTGGAGCTGGCGACGCTGAACGTGCGTCACTTCCCGATGTTCCCCCACCTCACCCCCGCCTTCGCGTTGACCTGACGGTCAGGACTCGACCCGTGCGGTCTCCCGCCGCAGCCGCAACGCGGACAGCAGCAGCCCCGCCGCCAGCGCGCCGCCGGCGCCCTCCCCGGCGCGCATCCGCAGGTCCAGCAGCGGCTCGAGGCCCAGGTGCTGCAGGACGACGTCGTGCCCGCGCTCGCGGCTGCGCTGGCCGGCCACCAGGCATGCCTGCACGCCCGGCTCCACCAGCACTGCGACCAGCGCCGCCAGCGACGCGGCGAACCCGTCCAGGACGACGACGGCGCGCGCCTCGGCCGCCCCCAGCGTCACCCCAGCCAGGACGGCGAGTTCGGGGCCGCCGAGCTCGGCCAGCGCAACCAGCGGGTCGGTGCCGAGCGACGGGTGCGCCGCGCGGGCCCGGTCCACGGCCACGCACACCACCTCCCGCTTGCGCTCCACCATGGCCGAGTCGGCGCCGGCCCCCAGGCCGACCACCTCGGTCGGGCCCAGACCGAGCAGGCCGCAGGCCAGCGCGGCGGCCACCGTGGTGTTGCCGACCCCCACCTCGCCCAGGACCAGCAGACCGTCCGCCGCGGCGGACGCCCCCACCCGCCGGCCTGCGGCCAGCAGACCGGCCACGTCCGCGGTGGTCAACGCCGCGCCGGACACCAGGTCGCCCCGCCGTCCGGCCGGTCGGACGTCGACCGCGCCGGGCACCGCGTCCCCGGCCACGCCGGCGTCCAGCACGGAGGTGCGCAGTCCGGCGGCGCGGGCCGCAGTCACGCCGAGGGCGGTGCCGGCCACCGCCGCGGAGACCACGTCGCGGGTCGTGCGGGCGTCGTAGGCGGACACGCCGTGCCCCGCGACCGGGTGGTCGGCCGCGGCCAGCACGAGCACGCCACCGGCGACGTCCCCGCGGCCCAGCGCGACGGCACGGTCGACCGCGCGGTCGAGCACGCCCAGGGACCCGGGCGGGGTGAGCAGCCGGTCGGCGCGGTCGCGGGCGGCGACGACGGCGGCCTGGTCCGGCGCGCGCAGCCGGGAGGGCGGCGGCGGCGGCGCGTCGTCCTGCGGCCACCGGTCGGTCAGCACGACGTCGGCCAGTTCCAGCTTCCGCGACCAGCCGGCCCGCTGCAGGCCGGGCTCGGGCGGCCGCTCGTCCGGCCAGCCCAGGCACAGCCAGCCCAGCGTGACCACGCCGTCGGGCAGGCCGAGCAGGCCGGCCAGCTCCGCGGGCCGGAACAGCGTCACCCAGCCGGTGCCCAGGCCCTCGGCGCGGGCGGCCAGCCAGAGGTTCTCGATCGCCGCCGCACAGCTCCACAGGTCGGCGTCGGGAAAGGTCGCCCGGCCCAGCACGCCGGCCGCGGGGGTGCGCCGGTCGCAACAGACCACCACGCCCAGCGGCGCCTCGCGCACCCCCTCGAGCTGCAGGTCCAGCAGCCGGCGGCCGGCGTCGGGGTCGAGCAGGGCGGCCTGGCGTAGCCGCTCCCGGTCGGTGAGGACGGCAGCCCGGTCCCGCAGAGCGTCGTCAGCCACGACGACGAAGCGCCACGGCTGGCTGTGGCCCACCGACGGTGCGGCGTGGGCGGCCCCGAGCACCCGGTCGAGCACGTCGGCGGGCACCGGGTCCGCACGGAACCGGCGGACGTCGCGGCGGGCACCGACCACCCGGTAGAGCGCGGCCCGGTCCGCCTCGGGCATCGCCCAGCCGGCCGGATCGGCCTGTCGCTGGGACGCCGACGTCCGGTCACCGATCAGCGGGACCGGCCGGGGCCACACGTCCGGGGGCACCGGACTACTCGGCCAGCGGGAGCTCGATGCGGCCGCCGAGTTCTCCGAACTGCGCGGCCTGCTCCTTCAGCCCGGCGGTGATCGCCTCCTCGGAGGTGGGGCCGCGCTCCTCGGCGTAGCGGCGGACGTCCTGACAGATGCGCATGGAGCAGAAGTGCGGACCGCACATGGAACAGAAGTGGGCCGTCTTCGCCGGCGCCGCGGGCAGCGTCTCGTCGTGCACCGACCGGGCGGTGTCCGGGTCGAGGGCCAGGTCGAACTGGTCCTCCCAGCGGAACTCGAACCGGGCATCGGACAGCGCGTCGTCCCAGGCCTGCGCGCCGGGGTGCCCCTTGGCGACGGCGGCGGTGTGCGCGGCGATCTTGTAGGCGATCTTGCCCTCCTTGACGTCGTCCCGGTCGGGCAGGCCCACACCTTCCCGGACGACGATGTACTCCATCTCCGCGGTGACCTCCCCCCGGCGGGCGTAGCCGAGCTGGGTGACCGGCCGGCTCCCGGTGGACCGGCGCGGACGGCGGCCGCCGTCGGCGAACACGGCGTCCAGGTTGCGCAGTTCATCGGAGCGGCGGCCGTCGTCCTCGGCGCGGGCCGGGCGCCCGTCGTCGGTCTCGGTGTCGCCCCGCTCGCCGATCCAGGCCGACCGCACAGCGGGCAGCCCGGCGCGGACGTCGGTGTCGGCCGTGCCGTCGGTGTAGGGCCCGGAGGTGTCGTACAGGACGACGGAATCCCCGCTGGTCAGCACGATCTCGCGCATGGGGACCCGCATGTCCGGGCGTCGGCCCGGCAGGTAGGTCCTGCGGCTGGCCCCGGTGGAGGTGGCGGATGTGGGGGAGATGGCGGATGTGGTGGTGGGAGCCGTCATGGCTGTCCCCTCCCCACCCCGGACTGACCCGGATCAGGTTGTGGCGGTCAGCGGCCGATCAGCCGTCTTATCAGCCCGGTACGCCAGGCTCCCGCGGTGACGAGCGCCAAGGTACCCACGGCGCTCCGGGCAGCGACCGCCGGGGGCCCCGGGTTCACGTTCGATGCCCGACTATCTGGGGGCGGCGGGGGTCGCGACGACAGCGTCCGGGACTACCGCGGCCATGCGTCGTCGTCGCCGGCTCAGGCGGCAAGTACAACCACAGCCACCAGGTCGAGGCACTGGCTTACACGGTCGCCCTCACTCCAGCGGCCTGATCACCACTCGTCGGCGAGTCCATTCTCCGGTCAGGCAACCGGGGACTCCCGTACCCCGCGCTCAACCGTGCCTGGCGTCGTCCTCCTCGCGCAGCACGGCGACGTCGGAGACGAGCTGGATGTGGGCCTCCATCGCGGCCGCCGCCCCGACGGCATCCTGGTCATGGATGGCGTCGGCGACCCGCTGGTGCCCAGCCAGCGATGCCGTAGGGCGACCCGGCTGGCTCAGGGACTCCAGCCGGCTCTCGCGGATGAGGTCGGAGATCTCCTGCATCAGGCGAGCCAGCAACGCGGAGTGCCCAGCCGCCGTCACCGCGGCGTGAAACCGTTCGTCGCCCTCCACACCCCGACCGCCTGAGTCGATGTCCGCCGCCATTCCGGCCAGCGCATCGTCGATGGCGCGCAGATCGGCCCGGGTGCGGCGCTCGGCGGCCAATGCCGCAAGCTTCACCTCCAGCGCGGCGCGGGCCTCCAGCACTTCGGGCAGACGGTCGCGGTGCGCCCGCAGCGCCGAGACGACCTGACGGTCGCTGGAGTGCTCGACCACGACGACGCCGTCGCCGTGCCGGACGGTGACGACGCCCAGCACCTCCAGCGCGACCAGCGCCTGCGCGAGGGAGGCCCGGCTGACCCCGAGCCGCGCCGCAAGCTCACGTTCCGGAGGCAGCCGATCACCGGGACGGAGGCCGGCGGTGCCTATGTGCTCGAACAGCTGCTGGGCGATCTGCTCGTACAGCCGTTGCCGCGGGACCCGTCCCAAGCGGGCGGCAGACACCTCCACCATGCCGTCCAATCTATTGAAGGTGCGACCGGTCGCCTAGCGACAGATCGGGTGGGGTCCCGGTCGTCGTCGCCGCCACCTGCAGTCGCTCGTGGTAGCCGTACACCGGCGGACGGCCCGATCGCTGAGCCCCTTCCCGGCCTGGGCATACCGGTGACGCGCCCGGTTGGTCAGCCCATCGGCCGCCAGCAGCACCACGCCCTCGCGCAACCATCAGCTGCCCGGTCCGGTGCGTTCGGAACCAGCCGTCCAACACCGCGCGGTCCTCAGCGCTGACATCGAGCGGGGGAAGGGTCGCCACGACGGTCTTCTCTCTGGTGGCGAGAACACCACGCCGATGCAACTTCTGCGGTGACGCACTAGCGGTCGAGCCACTCCATCACCCCACCGACATCCGGGACACGGCCGGTTCCGATACCGCTGGTTCGAGTCGTGACCACCTCGTGACCGGATCGGGGAGAAGTCTCCCTTGACCCGCAGTGTGACCGCCGCAACACTACGGCGAGTGGTTCAGCCACTGAGCCGGACGTACACCCGTCGCTCACTCGGTGGACGTCGCCCAGCCAAGGCCGCCGTCGCCGACGCCGCCGTACCCAAGGAGAAGTGTCGTGAACGGTCATGTCTCGCAGAGTCGTATCGTGCGTGCCGGTGTCCTCGCAGCGGCATCTGTGCTGGCGATGACGGCGTGCGCGCCGTCGCAGTCCCCAAGCAGCAGCGGCAGCGGTTCGTCCGAGGTGCCCGGAACGATCGTGATCGGCGCGACGCTGCCGTTGACGGGCGCGGAGTCCAAGACCGGGGGCCGCTACAAGCAGGGCTACGAGCTCGCCGTCGAGGAGGTCAACAACGCCGGCGGCATCGACATCGGGGGCAAGAAGGTCAAGGTCGAGCTCAAGCTGCTCGACGACACCAGCGACCAGGCCAAGGCCGTGAACCTGGCCCAACGCCTGATCACCTCGGACAACGTCAACGCCTTCCTGGGCACCTACTCGACCTCGCTCGTGGAAGCGCAGAGCACGGTCGCGGAGCAGAGCCAGATCCCCTACGTCAACGGCGGTGGCGCGGCGACCTCGATCTACGGCAAGGGCTACAAGTGGGTCTTCGGCGACCTGGCCCCGGTGGAGAACCTGGCCACCACTGAGATGGAGTGGATCGACGAGCAGCAGAAGGCCGGCAAGCTCCCCAAGCCGGCCAAGATCGCCGTGGTCTGGGAGAACACCTCCCACGGTGAGGATTTCCGCAAGGGCATCCAGGAGTTCGCCGATGCCAGTGGCGGCGCGTACGACATCGTCGTGGACGAGTCCTTCGCGCTGAACAGCAACGACTTCTCGGCGGTGCTGAACAAGGTCGAGGCGGCGAACGCCGACATGTTCATGGTCGACGCGCACGTGCCCGACTTCATCACGATGCAACGCCAGTACCTCAGCTCGGGCATGTGCAACAAGCTGGTGACCTACGGAGCCCGTGGCACCGAGGCTGACGCCCAGGCCGCACTCGGCCAGGAGGGCGTCAACTACATCCTCTCGGCGGTCTGGTGGAACAGCCAGCTCGGTGACGAGGGTCTGAACAAGCAGTTCATCGACGACTACAAGAAGAAGTACGACGCCGAGCCCGAGTGGTACCAGGCCGTCTCCTACGAGGCGGCACGAGCTCTGTTCACGGCCATGGACAACGCCGACTCCGTGGACAAGACAAAGGTCCGTGACGAGCTGTCGAGCATGGAGATGGAGTCCATCCTCCCGGGCGGCAAGCTGAGCTTCCCGGCCGACAAGGGCGGCCAGGCGAGCTACCCGTTCGTCGTCCAGCAGAACCTGCCCGACGGCACCTCGCCGATCATCTACCCGGCCGACGTGGCCACGGGTGAGGGCGTCACCCCCAACCCGAACTGCGCGGGCTGACCGCATGGGACAAGCTCTCGCGCTGGCCGTCTCGGCGGTGCTGCTCGCGGGGTTCTACGCATCGATGGCCTACGGACTGGGCCTGATCTACGGCGTCCTCCGGGTGGTGAACCTCGCGCACGGCGGCATGATCATGGTCTCGGCGTACGCGTCCTGGCTGCTGTTCACCAGGCTGCACATCGACCCGTACCTCGCGATTCCGATCGTCATGGTGGTTTTTTTCTTCATCGGGATGGCGATCTACCGGGGCCTGGTGCGCTTCCTACCGCGGGGAGCGGCAGGGGGCGTGCAGTCCCTGCTCCTGCTCTTCGGCGTCTGGCTGGTGCTTCGCAACGTCATGTACCTGCTCTTCGGCGGTGACGACCAGGCCGTGCGCACGTCCTACTCGACGGCCTCGGTGTCGATCTTCGGCAACTCCTACTCGCTGAACCGGGTGCTGGTGTTCGCGATCTCGCTGGTCGTGCTGGTGTGCCTGCAGCAGTGGCTGTCGCGCACCTACACCGGCAAGGCGGTCCGGGCAGTGACGCAGAACCCGGACAGCAGCACGCTGGTGGGTATCGACGTCGAACGCATCTACTCCCTGACGTTCGGAGTGGGGACGGCGCTGGCCGGGCTGGCCGGCGTGCTCGCATCCACCCTGTTCGCCTTCAATCCCTCGTTCGGGTCCGGCGAACTGCTCAAGAGCTTCGTCATCATCGTGCTGGGCGGGCTGGGCAGCGTCGTGGGCATCGCACTCGGCGCGCTCGTCCTCGCGTTCGCCGAGGTCGGGTCCATCTACGTCGTCCCGTCCTATCTCACCGCTGCGGTCGGCTTCGTACTTCTGGTCGTCGTGCTCGTGGTGCGGCCCGGTGGCCTCTTCGGTCAGAAGGTGCTCAGGTGAGTTCGACGCGGACCCGGACAGCCGGTCGGCGAGCCGGACGCGGGCTGCCCCTGTGGCTCTCGCCGAAGGCCCTCGGGATCTTCGTCGTTGCGCTGGTCGCGCTGTATCTGGCGCCCCTGGTGCTTTCCCTCGACGGCTACCTGCACAACGTCGTCGGCCTCACGTTCATGTTCATGGCGGCTGGCCTCGCCTGGAACTGGCTCGGCGGCTATGTCGGGCAGATCAGCTTCGGGCATGCGGCGATGTTCGGGACCGGCGGTTTCGTGGCGGCGCGGCTCGCCATCACCTTCGGGCTGCCGTTCTGGCTCACCTGGGTCGTCGGCGGGCTGGTGGCCGGCCTCTACGCGCTGATCTGGGGGCACCCCACGCTCCGGCTGCGGGGCCCCTACTTCAGCATCGCCACGATCGGGGTGGGAGAAGCCACCCGTCTCGTCGCCACGTACTGGAGCGACTTCACGGGTGGCTCCTCCGGCCTGTCCCTGCCCATCGGGAACGGACCCACGAAGTACGAGCTTTACTGGTACGGCCTGTACCTGCTCGCCGCGGTGGTCGCCATCTCCTACTGGCTCCGCAAGTCCCGCATCGGCCTGGGCCTGCTGGCAATCAAGGAGGACGTCGAGGCCGCCGCCGACGTCGGCGTCAACGCCACGCTCTACCAGGACGCAGTGCTCTTCCTGTCCGGCTTCGTCGTCGGAATCTGCGGCGGTTTCTACGCGTCGTACCAGGCCTTCATCGACCCGCTCGACATGTTCAGCTTCGACCGCTCGATCTCCTTCGTGCTGATCGGCGTCATCGGCGGCATCGGCACGATCCTCGGGCCGGCGATGGGCGCCATCGTCTTCGTCGTCATCCAGGAGTTCCTGCTGGCCAGCTACCCGCAGCTCTACCTGGGCCTGTACGGGACGCTGCTCATCATCGTGATCCTGTTCGAGCCGCTCGGCCTGAGCGGCCTGCTTCTGCGACTCGGCAAGCGGCTCGGCAGGAAGCCGCCTGCGTCCACCGCTGCAGGCGGCATGGGGTCCGCCTCCGCGGATCCGGACGGGGCCCCTCCCGTCCTCACCGGTGTCCCCGGCCAGGACGACAGCAAGGGAGGGACATCGGCGTGAGCGCGCTGCTGGTCGGGGAATCGGTCTGCAAGTACTTCGGCGGCCTCAAGGCCGTCGACGACGTGAGCTTCGAGTTGGCCGAGGGCGAGATCCTCGGCCTGATCGGCCCGAACGGCGCCGGCAAGACGACATTGTTCTCCGTCGCCGCGGGGTCCGTGCCGGCCACCCACGGCAGGGTGCTGCTGGACGGCAAGCCGGTGAACGGCAAGGCCGGCTATCGCTCCGTGCACCAGGGAATCTGCCGCACGCACCAGATCGTACGGCCGTTCGCCCGGCTATCGGTGCTGGACAACGTCCTGGTCGGCCACCACTACGGGAGCCCGGAGGGAAGCCACTCCTCCCCCCGGGACCGGGCGATGGAGATCCTGGACTTCATCGGGCTGGCCGAGCGGGCGAACCAGCTCCCCGGTGAGCTGACGCTGGCCGGCCGGAAACGGCTCGAGGTGGCGCGGGCGCTGGCGACCGGGCCGCGGGTGCTGCTCCTGGACGAGGTCGTGGCGGGGCTCAACCCCGTGGAGGGCAAGCGGTTCGTCGACCTGATCCGCCAGATCCGGGAGCGCGGCACCTCGATCATCATGATCGAACACGTCATGCACGCGGTGATGGGCCTGTCCGACCGCATCATGGTCCTCGACCATGGGCGCCTGATCGCCGAAGGAAACCCGCAGGACGTCGCCCACGATCCGCAGGTGATCGAGGCGTACCTCGGCCGCGAGGACGACGAGGACGGCGAGACCGTCACCCCTTCCGCTGAGGAGCGCCACGATGCTTGAGGTCAAGGACATCGACGTCTTCTACGCCGACGCGCAGGCGTTGTACGGCGTGGGGCTGCGGGTCGAGGAAGGCGAGGTGGTCACCCTCGTCGGGTCCAACGGTGCCGGCAAGACCACCACCCTGCGGGCGATCTCGGGTCTTCGACCGATCAGTCGTGGGGACCTGGTGTTCGAGGGTTCCTCGATCGCCGGTCTGCCGGCGCACGGTCGTGCCGAGCTCGGTATCGCACTGGTGCCCGAGGGCCGCGAGCTGTGGCCGTCGTTGACGGTGCTCGAGAACCTCGAGCTCGGCTGCTACTCCAAGACGGCGCGCAAGCACCGCGATGAGTCGCTCGAGCGCGTGTTCGACCTGTTCCCCCGGCTGCAGGAACGCAGCAAGCAGGTGGCCGGCAGCATGTCGGGTGGCGAGCAGCAGATGGTCGCGATCGCGCGAGCCCTGATGACCAGGCCGCGGCTGCTGATGTTCGACGAGCCGAGCCTCGGACTGGCTCCGGTGATCGTCACCCAGGTGTTCTCCATCATCCGAAGGCTCGCGAAGGAGGGCTTGACCATCCTGCTGGTGGAGCAGAACCTCAAGAAGGCGCTGGAGGTCGCCGACCGCGGCTACGTCGTGGAGACCGGCTCCATCACCCTGCAGGGCCCGGCCGGCGAGCTCATGGCCAACGAGGGTATCCGCTCGGCGTACCTGGGGATCTGAGGATGACGGCACCTCAGATCACGCTCGATCTGCCCGACCAGCGCTTCGGGCACGCAACGCTGCGCATCTGCCGTCCCGGCTCCGGCAATGCCTTGAGCCGGGATGCGGCCGAGGAGCTTTCGGACGCCGTCGACATCCTGGCGGCGGACCCGCCCGCCGGGGTGCTGCTGGCCGCCCAGGGCGAACGGTTCTTCTGTGCCGGCGGAGACCTGGTGGACTACCGGGCCCTGACCGACTCCGACAGCACGCTCACGGCCTTCCTGCGCATGCAGGACATCCTCGGTCGTCCGCGCGCGCTTCCGTGCCTCGTGATTGGTGCGGTGGAGGGTGCCGCGATCGGTGGCGGGGCGGAGCTGGCTCTCGCCTGTGACCTGCGCGTCGCCGGTGCGCGGGCCACCTTCGCGCTGCCACAGACCCGGCTCGGCGTCGTGGTGGGGTGGGGCGCCGGCCCCTGGCTGGTCGAGGCGGTCGGCCGTGGCCGTGCCATCGAGCTGCTCACGACCGGCCGGACCCTGGGGGCGGAGGAGGCGGCCGCAGTTCGGCTCGTGGACGTCTTGGTTCCCGCGGGACAGGCGGAGTCGGCGGCCGCCGCGATGGTGGCGCAGGCGCGCACGGCATCCCCGACGGCCGTGCGTGCTGTCAAGAAGGTCCTCGATCCGGCCGCGGCACCGGAGGAGGTCACGCGGATCTTCGCCGGGCTGTGGGTCGGCGACGACCATCGCGCGGCGGAGGATGCCTGGCGCAACCGGGCGCGGGCGACCGGGACTGCGGCTCCCTCCGAACGGGCGTGAGCGGCCCGACGTACGCGCCGTCGCGTCGTACATCCAGGACACCCGTACGTCGGCCGAACGAACGATGCGACCGGTCCGCCCGGTACCTACTGTTCCAGGGATGACGACGAACTCACGACCGCCGCTGGCGGGTGTGCGGGTGGTCTCGATCGAGCTCGCGGTGGCAGCTCCACTATGCAGCCGCCACCTGGCCGACCTGGGTGCCGACGTCATCAAGGTGGAGCATCCCGACGGCGGTGACTTCGCCCGGTCTTACGACGACGCCGTCCTCGGGCAGTCGGCCTACTTCGTCTGGGCGAACCGCGGAAAGCGGAGTCTGGCGCTCGACCTCAAGAGCGATGCCGGCAGAACGGCGGTGGAACGCCTGCTCGACACGGCCGATGTTCTCCTGCACAACCTCTCGCCCGGCGCGATGGATCGGCTCGGGTTCGACCCGGGCACGGTGTCCCGCCGGTGGCCGGCCCTGGTGAACTGCGCCATCAGCGGCTACGGCGCGAGCGGCCCCTATGCCGACCGTAAGGCGCTGGACCTGCTGATCCAGGGGGAGAGCGGAATGCTCTCGGTCACCGGGACGCCGGAGGAGCCGTGCAAGGTGGGCATCTCGGCAGCGGACATGTGCGCGGCCATGTACGCCCTGTCGAGCATCCTCGCGGCGCTCCATGCACGGCAGAGCACGGGGCTGGGGGACTCCATCGACGTCAGCATGCTCGAGTCGATGGCCGACTGGATGGGAGCGCCGCTCTACCTGCAGATGTACCGCGGTAGCGCTCCCAGCCGCAACGGCGCGCGGCACAACATGATCGCGCCGTATGGCCCCTATCCGACCGGGGACGGCGCCGTGGTGAACCTTGCGGTGCAGACCCGGGCGCAGTGGGAGGGCCTGTGCCGCATCGTGCTGCAGCTCCCGGAACTCATCACCGACGAGCGCTTCCGGACCAACGACGCCCGGGTGCGCAACGGTGCGGAGCTGGACCGCGTCATCGAGGAGGTCCTGGCCGGTCACACCGGGCAGTCCGCACTGCAGCGGCTCGGTGATGCGGACATCCCGTGCGGCGAGGTACGGACCCTGGGAGGTGTGCTGACGCACCCGCAGCTCGAGGCGCGGGGACGTTGGACGAGCGTGTCCACCCCCAATGGTCCGGTGCGGGCGCTCGCGAGCCCGTTCAGTGTGCGTGGGACGGGCGGGACGCCCGGACGGGTCCCGGCGCTGGGTGAGGACACCGCGGCGATCCTGGCCGAGCTCGGGCTCGACGCCGCGGCGGGCCCGTCGCCGGCCGGTTAGGTTGCCGGCCGGCCGGGGCATGTCGGCCGGATCGTGGCGGGCGGGGTTCTTGAGCCAGATCCTGATCGAGGCGACGTCGACGGCGTTGCGGTCTCCGTAGGACTCGGCATCGAGCACCTAGAGCATGGTGTGCAGCTCCAAGGCGAGCACCAGACGCGCGGCCGGGTCGTCCAGGTCGACCCCGAACAGCTCGCGGGCCCGCTGCAGGCGGTGGCGCAGCGAGTTCGGGTGCAGCTGGAGGCGCGCTGCGGCGGTCCGTACATCCCCGAAGCAATCCAGGTAGACCCGCAGCGTCCGCACGTACTGGGTCTGGTGCGAGGCGTCGTGCGCGGTGAGGACCGCCACCTGCTCCGAGGGCGCGAGCCGCTGCTGCTCGAACAGGTCGCGCAGGTCGAGCAGCGCGATGTCGGCCCACACGCTCTCCACCAGACTGACGGAGCGGTCGCGGTCGCCAGCACCGAGCACGCACAGGACCTGGTCCACGTCGCGACGCGATCGGGTCACCTCGGTCAGGGTGGGCACGGTCCGCCCGACGGCCCCGAGGACGACCAGGCTCATCGCCTCGGCGCGAGCGGCGACGTGCTCGGTCAGCCGCCGGAGCCGGTCACGGCCGGTCTCCTCGGCGGTCGGCAGCAGCGCGTAGACAGTCGAGCCCAACGCGTACGTCGCCGACCGCCGGTGGAAGGTCTCGGTCAGGGCGCCGGTCAGGTGGACGAAGCGCTCCCGGTGCCCGACGACGTCCGGTGCCCGGCCATCGTCGGGCCGCACCGAGAACCCGATCACCGTGTATCGCATGTCGAGGCTCAAGTCGAGATGCCGGGCGTGGGTCTCGACCCGGCCCCGGCCGTCCAGGAGCGAACGCAGGACGCCACCTCGCACGCTCCGGGTGAGGTCGTGGGCCAGCTGGTGGCGCAGGAAGTGCGGGGCCGCGAGCCTGGCGGCCTGCTGCAGTGCCGCCTCGGCTCCCTCGGGGAAGGGAGTGCTGGCCTCGGCGACCGAGATCTCGCCGACCAGATCCTCGCCCGCGCGGACCGCGACCCGCAGCCGGGTCCGCAGGCCCTCGTAGCCCTCGAGGCGGGTCACACCTGCGTCGGGCCGCCCAGCGCTGTACACCCCGTCGCGTTCGAAGCGGAGGATCCAGGCCGGCGGGGTGCGCCGACCCAGGATGGTGTCCCGGCGGACCTCGTCGACGTCGTCGTCGAGGTTGGAATAGGCCATCACCTGGTGACGGGCGTCGTACAGCACCACCGAGCCGCCCACCATGTCCGCGACGGCGTTGGCCAGGGCGAACAGGTCGCCGCCGGCGAGTTCGGGCGCGTCCTCGGGGATGTCTGGCGCGCTCAGAATGAGCCCGCGGGTGAGCGTGAAGAACTGGCCCCACTCCAGCTCCGGGTTCAGTTGGAGGATCGCGACCCCCGTGCCCGGGCCGGACGAGGATGGCACTGCGCCGGACGGCGCCGACCGGAAGGCCACGGCCGCGGCTCGGGAGTCCTCCGCCAGGCGCAGAAGGTCTGCGCCGTACCGGTCATCGAGCGCCAGACCGACGGCCAGGATGACGTCACCGGGCTCGATCACCGGCGCCGCGGCGGAGTCGTAGATCACCAGATCCGTGACAGGGACGTCGAGTCCGCCGGGCGTGGCCAACGGCGTCACCATCGCCTCGCCGATGGACTCGAGCAGGTACCGGAGCGTGACCCGCGCCATCGTCCTCGCGGGGACGGGTCCCACCGGCGGGCCAGTCATCCGCCGGCCGGCGCGAACCGCAGGACCGCGAGCCCGATGTCTCCGCGATGCGAGAGCACGTCCGCGCCCAGGGCCATCAGCGCGCCGCTGTGGACGGTGACCGAGCGGTTGGCCAGGCCGGGTGTCACCGGGGCGTAGAAGAAGTCACCGGTCGCGCGTGTCTCGGCCCCGGCTCGGCGTGCGCGTCGGCTGGCGTCGGCGTCGGCGTCGTCCGAGCGGGGTCGCAGGTCCACCAGGAGATGGTGGCAGGTGCCGACCGGAGACGGCATCGTGGGAGCTGACAACGCGGCGTGGTTCATGTTGGTCGATCACACGGTGAAGTCCGCCATCGGCGTCCGTACCTTTGCTCTCAGTAGCACCTGTACCCACAGCACGAAACTCGGATCCGGATCGACGAGAGGCGCACTCCCATGGGGCAGAGCCCGATCACCGGGATCAGCACGGTGATGTTCGACTTCTACGGCACCGTCGTGGACATGCAGGGCGGCCTGATCACGGCGCTCACGCCGTACCTGGAGGAGAAGGGATACACCGAGAACCCGCCGTCCCGCCTGGTGACGTGGTGGCGCCGCACGCACTTCGAGAACTCCATGATCGACGCGTTGCTCCACCGTGACCACACGCCGTACAAGGAGATCGGCCGCCAGGCGGTCGACTACACGCTCGACCGGGCCGGCATCCCGCACACGATGAACGAGGTCGTCTCCCTGGTGGCGCAGATCGAGCGGCTCGAACCCTTCGACGACGTGGTGGCGGGCCTGGAGGCCTTGAAGGGGAGCGGCCTCGAGCTCGTCATCTTGTCCAACGGCGACCCGGACATGCTCGAGCGGGGAGTCGCCTACTCCGGGACGGCGCACCTGTTCGACCGGGTCGTCTCGGTCGCCGAGGCGGGCAGCTTCAAGCCGCACGCGGTGACGTACCGCACGGCGGCCGAGCTGGTCGGCGTGCGCCCCGACGAGGTCTGCTTCGTGGCCAACCACGCTTTCGACTGCATCGGCGCCAAGGCCGCCGGGATGCGCACCGCGTTCGTCGACCGGCGCAAGCGGCCCTTCGGCAACGACCAGTACCCGCCGGACGCGGTGGTGGCCGACTTCACCGAGCTCACCGCGATGCTCGGGGCGGCGCCGGTGGCATGAGCGTCACCCTGGACGCGTTCATCGCCCTGAGCGACTCCTGGGCGGGACTCCTCGCCGGTCCTCCATCGGATCGCCGTGCGCCAGCACCGGTCGCTGACTGGAAAGCCGCTGTACGAGGCGCGGGACCGTCGCCACGGGCACCTGCAGCTCGAGTGCCGGCAGTGGGGAGCCGTTCGCCGCGCCGGGCCACCGGGCCCCGGTCCTGGTGAAGGAGTAGCACCAGCTCGGCGATGTCGACGCCGCGATTCACGACGTGCGATCATGGCTCGGCGACTGACCGCTGCGGCCGTGATCACTACCCGATCGAGCGGCGGAACGCCCGTCAGCCGTCCACGGCCTGCAGGAAGCGACGGACCGTCTCGGTGAAGACCTCCGGCTGCTCGGAGTGCACCCAGTGCCCGGCGTGCTTGACCCGCACCAGCCGGGTCGCCGGGAACAGCTGGTCCATCCGCGCGCGGTCCCGGTCGAGCACGTAGCTGGAGCCCGCCCCGGCGATCCACAGCACCGGGCCGGGGTAGGTCGCGCCGGGCGGCGGGTCGGGGAAGCGCCGCAGCTCGCCGAGGTCGCGGGCCAGCAGATCCAGGTTCAGCCGCCAGCGCCAGCCGCCGTCCGGCCCGACGCCGTCGCGCACCAGGCTCTGCAGCAGGAAGGCCCGCACCATGTCACTGGGGACGGCGACGCGCAGCGCGGCGTCGGCCTCCTCGCGGCTGACCAGGGCGCCCAGGTCGACCTGCTGCATCGCGGCGATGAACGCCGCGAACGGCGAGGCCTCCTCGTCCGGGTCGTCGGTGCGGCCGCCGGACTCGGGGTAGTCGGTGGGGGCGATGTCGACGACGACGAGCGCCCGCAGCAGCTCCGGACGGCGCAGCGCCAGTTGCATGGCCACCTTGCCGCCCATCGAGTGCCCGACCAGGGTGACCGGGTCGCCGAACGACTCGAGCTCGGCGGCGACCAGCGCGGCCATGTCCAGGTAGTCGACCCGGTCGGTCCACGGTGAGTGCCCGTGGTTGGGCAGGTCCAGCAGGGTCACCCGGCGGCCGTCCTCGGCCAGCCGCCGGGCGATCGTCGTCCAGTTGCGGCCCTGGCCGAACAGGCCGTGCACGAACACCACCCGCGGCCCGGCGTCGCCGAGCGTGCGGGCCGCCAGCCGGATCGCCTCGGTCATGACCCCATCCCATCAGACGACGCGGCCGATCCGATGTCGCTGCCGGGAACCGCCGGTGGTGGCCTCTACCGTCGGCAGCGACCCGGCCGGACCCGCCAGCCGGCACCGAGCGAGGAGGCGACGCGTGCCCGGACGCCGTCGGCGCACGAGTTCCACCCGCCGGACCGGCACCGCCACGAGCCGGGAGACGACCGCAGCCGCACCGAAGAAGGCGGCACCGAGGAAGGCCACTGCGGCGAAGGCAACCTCGCGGAACGCAGCTCTCCAGAAGCCGACCCGCAGTGCGCCGGCGGCCCCGGAGCTGCCGGTCGCGGGGCCGGGGGAGCGGGTGTGGGTGCTCGCCGTCCCGTTCCGAGCCCCGGCGCCGGGTGCCAGCTGGCACGCCGGCCTGCAGGCGACGGTCCGCGTGGGCGCCACCCTACCGCCGGAGCTGGCCGGCTACGACTCCGCGCCGTACACGTTCGAGCGCTTCCTGGAGGACGACCTCAACGCCGAGCCTCGTCCGGTGCCGGCCGCCCTGCCGATGCAGCCCCGTGCCGAGCAGCTGTCCGGCGCGGCGGCGATCGCCGCCTCCGTCGCCGCGGGGAGCCGGATGTTCCTGCTCGGCGACGACCCGGGGGTCGGCAAGACCGGGACCGCCGTCCTGGCCGTGCGCCAGATCGCCGCCCAGCGCGCCAGCGGAGCGCGGCCGGTGCGCACCGTGCTGGTGGTCGCCGACCGGCCCGCCGCGATCACCGTCCCGCACTGGACCCGGTCGATCGCCGCCTTCGGCGACGGCGGGCTCCGCTGGTGCGTGACCACCTGGGACCGGCTGGGCAAGGTCGCCACGCTCAGGTTCGACGTGGTCGTCGCCGACGAGGCGCACATGGTGCGGCACACCACGACCCAGCGGTGGAAGCACTGGAAGGCCGTCTCGGGCGCCGGCCGGGTGAAGGACGCGCCGTTCGTGCTGCTCGCAACCGCCACCCCGGCGCACAGCCCGCTCGAGCTGCCCTACCTGGCGCCGCACTTCGCCACCGTCCACGGCGAGCCGCTGCGCGCCTGGTCCGACCTCCCGACCCGGCTGGCCGCCCACGGGTTCCACGTGGAACGAGGCCGCTACGGCTGGACATGGACCGAGGACGCCGACGAGCGCCGCGCCGACCTGGCCCGGCTGCGCGGCTGGCTGGCCGACACCGACCCGCCGGCGACGCTGCACCGGCCGGCACCCTGGGGCCCGGTCTCGGTGACCGGCACCCCGGTGCTGCTGACCCCGGCCGAGCGGGCGCAGTACGAGGCCGAGTGGTCTGAGTTCCGCGCCGAGATGCAGCTGGCCCGCCGGAAGCGGGAGACCGCCCGCGGGCGAGCGGCGCTGCTGCGCTTCCGGCAGAAGGCCGGGTTGATCCGCGCCCAGGCCACCGTCGAGTGGGTGAAGGCGCAGGTGGAGGCCGACCGGCAGGTCGCCGTGTCGGTGGAGTTCGTGGAGACCGCGGCCGACCCGATCCGCGAGGCACTGCTCGACGGCGGCGTCCCGGTGGCCTCGATCTTCGGCCGGGACCGCTTCGACGTCGAGGCCGAGCGGCAGCGCTTCCAGATCGGCGAGGCGCCGGTGTGCGTGTTCACCGTGACGGCCTCGATCAGCCTGCACGCCGGGGAGCTGCTCCCCGGGGGCCTCGCGGCGTCGACCACCCCGCGGGTGGGGCTGTTCCACCAGCCCCGGTTCTCCGGCATCGCCGCCCGGCAGGTCACCGGCCGGACGCACCGGGACCACCAGGTCTCCCCGTGGCGGATCGCCTACGCCGCCGACACGGTGGAGGAGCAGGTCGCCCGGGTGATGGTGGAGCGGCTGGCGGTCACCGGCTCAACCGCCGGCGGCGACACCGCCGGGCTGCAGCAGGTGGCCGAGCTGCTCGACGCCGACTGGCTGCCCGCCGCCTCACTGACCGGCGACTGACCGGCGACTGAGGGGGCCGACCCGGTCCGGCCTGGACCGACCGCCTCAGCGCCCGGCGCTGTACTGGGCGCTCACCTCGGCCGCCGACAGGACCCGGTTGTAGACGCTGGGGTAGGCCACCGAGCCGGCCAGGAAGGAGCTGGTGGGTGTGCTGGGCCAGCCGGCGAGGCTGTCCTGGCCGATCCGCCAGTACCCGTTGTAGACCTCCGCCGACCTGGTGGCCGAGCTCTGCGCGACGAGCGCCCCGTCCGCGTAGAGCTTCATCCCGGTGCCGGGGGAGAAGGTTGCGGTGGCCAGGTGCCAGCGGCCGTCGTTGTAGGCGCTCGTGCCGCCCGCGGTGTAGTAGCCGTTGTTGTAGACGCCGAAGACCAACTGGCCGCCGTTGGTGAGGTAGACGTGCCGGTCGTAGTTGGTGGAGGCCGCCCCGGCCGCCCCGCTGCCGAAGCCGATCAGCTTGCCGCCGCCGGCCGTGGTGGTGGCGAACCAGATCTGCACGGTGAACGACTGCGGGTTGGTCACCAGCTGCGTCGTCCAGATCTTGCCGGCGGCCCCGTCCAGGCCGATGGCGCGGTTGGCACCGTTGCCGCAGGCCGGCCCGGCGACCCCGTAGGTCACCCCGCTGCCGCTGTACGTGCCGTTCCCGGCCGCACCGGTCGAGCCGCCGTTGACCGCGGTCGGGCCGACCGACTCCTGGAGGGCGAACGCGGTGACCGCCGCGGCCCCGTTCTGCCCGGCCGCGGCGGCGCAGGTCCACGGGCCTGCCCCGTACTGTTCGGCCACCGCGGCAGCGGACAGCACGCTGCCGTACACGCTGACGTGCGCCAGCGAGCCGGCGAAGTAGTTGCTGGTCGGCGTGCCGGTCCAGTTGCTCAGGTTGTCGTAGCCGACCCGCCAGTAGCCGTTGTAGACCTGGGCAGCCGTGGTCGAGGTGTTCGAGGCGACCAGGGCCCCGTCGACGTAGAGCCGCATGCCCGTCGACGACGAGAAGGTCGCGGTCGCCAGGTGCCACCGGCCGTCGTTGTACGCGGCCGGGCTGGTCGCCGTGTAAGAGCTTGGAAGGGAATTACATCAGTGTAATTCGTCGTCGATGGTTCGCGGTGTGATCGTGTAGTTCCACTCTGGGTGGAACGGATCGCCGTCGAGCCGGACGTCGGCGAGTTCGGCATCGGTGACCTTGATCTTGTCGGGATAGGAGCCCTCGTCCAGGCGGGCGTAGACCTTCAGCCCGGTGCGGGTGGTGGTCGAGGCGATCAGGTCGATGATCACCTGGCGGCTCTCCAGCGGTTTGCCGCGCCAGTTGATGGTGATAAAGCTGAACAGCCGATGTTCGATCTTGTTCCATTTGCTGGTGGCCG
>NZ_FNOZ01000142.1 GCF_900107175.1 Modestobacter sp. DSM 44400
CGTGGGCGTGGGGGATGCCGTGGGCGTGGGCGTCGGCGTGGGGGTGGGCGTCGGCGTGGACGTGGGCGCGAAGGGGGAAGCCCCGTAGGTGAGCGCCGCCGAGCCGGCCTCCTGCGCCCCCATGTCCGGGGCGGTCCCGGTCCAGCCGTCGTCGAACCCCGGGATGGGGGTCCCCGCGTCGACTCCGGGCGAGCCGGCGGCCAGGGAGAACAGGCCGGTGCGGGTAGCGGCGTCCATGCCCCAGCCGGTGGTGTGGACGGGCTCGGCGTGGATCCCGTGCGCCTCCGCGCCGGGCGCGGCTCGGATCAGCCCGTTGTAGAGGTCGTAATCGAAGTTGTTCGTCGGTGACAGGCTGTCGTCGGAGATGCTGTAGGACCCCGAGGGGGCACCGGTGCGCAGGATGTTGTTCCGGGTGATCGCGTTGCGCAGTACTCGACCGTCGCCGGTCTCGATCGCCTTGCGGTTCTGCGGCCCAACGAGCGGTTTGAGCGCGGTGTTGTGGAACAGGTAGGTGCGGCCATCGCCGTAGTAGGTCGACCCCGAGGTGTTGCCGCCCATCTTGAACATCGCCTGGCCGTAGGTGGCGGTGGCGTCGGCCCGGGAAACGTCCTGCACGTTGCGGTAGGCGTACAGCGGACCGAGGGACACTGCCACCAGGCCGAACGCGTGGTAGACCTCGGTGAGGTAGTTGCCGTAGAGGCGCACGTTCATGCCGCTGCCCTCGGCCTCGATGCCGTCGTCCCAGGTGTAGGCGATGTAGTTGCCGTAGATGTCGCTGTCCTTGCCGGGGAACCCGGTGTAGCTGAAGTTCGCCGTGGCACCCATGCCGTCGTTGAAGTGGTGCGTGGCGTCGCCGATGATGTCGTTGTAGCGGATGACGTTGTTCCCAGCGCCTCGGCGCAACGAGATGCCCTGTGGGCCGGCCGGGTGGTTGCTGCCGTTGTGGGACTGGCTCCAGCTGTTGGAGGTGGTGCTCGGGCTGCCGATGCGGTTTCCCTGGATCACCACCCGAGTGAGTTTGCCGGTGTCGGAGTACACCGCGGAGTCCATCGGCGTTCCGAAACCGCTGGTGTCGGGCACACCCCACCCGCTAATGGTGTTGCCCTCGACCACGATGTCGTGCACGTCGTCGGTGGTGCTGGTGCCCAGCTGGATGCCGTTGTGCCGGGCGCCCTTGAGCGTCAGCCCGCGGACGATGACGTAAGCGGAGTTCGTCAGGCGCAGGTCGTAGTCGTAGGCGCCCTGCACGTCGATGGTGGCTGGGCCGCCACCGGGGCCGGTGATCAGGACGTAGCCGTTCGGCGAGCCGATGCGCGAGAGATCGACGGGCTTGTTCGAGTTCGCCGGCAGCTCCACGACCGTGGCGATCGGAAACTGCTCCGACCAAGTTCGCACCTGCTGCGTCACCGAGACCGACGTGCCGGCCAGACTCAGCCGCACCTCGTAGGCGGTGCCGGCCGCCAGACCGACGACGCTCCCGCGGTACTCCGCCGGCCGGCCGGCCAGCGCCCGCCCGTCGAACCACAGGTCAGCGCCCTGCTGCCACGAGGTAGCGCCCAGCTTCCGGTAGCTCACCCCGGCCGCCACCCCGGCCCCGCCCCCGGTCGGGTCCCAGTAGACGCCGACCGAGGCGAACGTCGGCACCAGGGAGACTGCGTCGGATGCGGCGCTCGCCGGCACCGTGCTCACCGCCGTGGCGCAGACCATCCCCAGGGACGTCAGGACTGCCAGCAACACAGCGTGGAAACTCTTCACGGATTAGCCTCCGAACACAGGTGCGACGCTTCACAGCGGATGGGCACCCAGCGTCATTGGATACGAGCGCACAGTACTACGCGGTGGCGGACACGGCTCGGTGGGCGGGTGGTGACCACGCCACCCAAGGCGATCGCGCTCCGGCGCCGCACCGGGGAGCTGCTCGCAGAGGTTGACAAACTCGAACAGCTCCTAGATGACCTATTCCAAGGGTTACGCGGTTCGGCGTGGCTTGATCAGTTGAGGGGCGAGGTGCGAGGTTGTCCCGAGTTCCGTAGAACTTCGGTGGCGGTCCGTTGTGCGTCAGGCTGCGACGACCTCCTCATCTTGCACGGTGGAGCCGACAGTT
>NZ_FNOZ01000023.1 GCF_900107175.1 Modestobacter sp. DSM 44400
GCTGCTCATCGCGCTCAGGGGCTGCGGCGCGCACCGCGGCGAACATCCGCACGTAGGTGCCGTCGTCAGACCAGCGACGGTGGCGTTCCCACACCGATTGCCACGCGCCGAAGTGATCGGGCAGGTCACGCCACGGCGACCCGGTGCGGTACCGCCAGATGATCGCCTCGAGCGTCAGTCGGTGGTCATTCCACGGCCGGCCCTGATGACCGCCGGCAGGCAGCACCGGCTGGATCAACTCCCACAACTCGTCCGGGATCTCGTCGGTACGCAACATTCGTCCAGCGTCGCCCACCAACCCGCCAATCTTTGGCAGACACGCTCTAGGCCGACGCCCCGCTGTAGTGGCGCAGGCCCACCCGCCACAGCACCCGGGTGAGCACGGACAGCGCGACGGTGAAGGCCGCCGCACCCAGCAGCAGCCAGCCCGACGCCCGCCCGGTCAGCGCCTCCGCCGGGACGGTGATGGCAAAGGCCAGCGGCACCAGGAAGGTGAACCCGATCCGCAGCCAGCCGGGATAGACGCTCACCGGCCAGCGGCCGGCCTGGTACATGCCGTCGAAGAGCTCGACCAGGCTGTCGACCCGGACGATCCAGAAGGCGCCGATGGTCAGCAGCAGCCAGAACGAGTAGATGGTGACCGCACCCAGCACCAGCGCGGTCAGGAAGCCGAGCACCTCGATCACGCTCACCGGGCGATCCAGCCGGACGACGGCGACGGCCACCAGAACCGCGCCGAGCACGACGTCGATGGCCTGCCAGAGCTCGAACCGGCGAGCGCTGACCAGCAGCTGCCCGTCCGCGGGCTTGGTGAGGACGAAGTCCAGCGTGCCCTGCTGCACGTCCTCCATGAGCTGCTGCATGTTGGGCTGGATGACCGACCGGATCACCCCGCCCATCAGCACGTAGACGCCCATCACCACGAGCAGCTCCTCGCCCGACCAGCCGCCGAGGGCGTCGGTGTGGGAGAACACCAGCCCGAGCACGGCCAGCGAGGTGGCCACGGCGACCACCGACTGCAGCACGCTGAACACGACGTTGGCCCGGTACTGCAGCTCGGTCTGCACGCCCATCCGCAGGAAGGTGGCGACCAGCCGCAGCGCCTGTGCGTCCCTGGGTGCTCTGGACGGCGCGGCCATCAGTTCCCCACCGCCGAGTAGCGCCGGATCCCGAACCGCCAGACGACGGCGACCAGCAGCGCCCCGATCGCCGTCCAGACCGCTTGCAGGCCCAGCCCGGTCCACAGCTCACCGGTGCTCAGGTCGCCGGCGAGCACCTCGATCGGGAAGCCGAAGGTGTACTGGAACGGCGTCCAGTCCGCGATCGTCATCGCCCAGCCCGGCAGCAGCGCCAGCGGCAGCAGCCGGCCCGACAGCAGCAGCTCGGCGGTGAAGTACAACTCGTAGAGGGCGCTGACCCGCGTCGTCCAGAAAGTGACCATGCCCAGCGCCCACAGCAGCATCGACCGGATCAGATAGGCGCCCCAGATCGCGACCAGGAAGACCAGCAACTCGAGCGCCGAGACGTCGAAGGTCGGCCGGAAGACCAGCGACAGGACGGCGGCGATCGGCACCCACAGCAGGATGACCACGAACTTCCAGCCGGCGAAGTAGGCGAGGTCGTAGTGGATCGGGTGCACCGGGCGGACGAGCATCCCGGACAGCTCACCCTTGCGGATCCGCCCCTCCCAGCCGTACGGCGTGAAGACGATGTTCATGTTCCGGACCAGCGTCCAGACGATGTAGTACGCGGCGAATTCTCCCGCGGTGATGCCCTCGACGGAGCCGCCCTGCGCCTCGGCGACGGCCGACCACACCACCAGGTAGATCACCGGCTCGGCGATCATCCCGACCATGTAGAGGTAGTTCGCCGTCCGGTACTGGAACTGGGTCTGCACCGCGGTGCGCATGACGACCGCGTAGAATCCGGCCAGCCCGGTCAGCCGGCGCCGCTCCCCCGCGCGCGCCACCTGGGTCATCGGGCGCCCACCGCGGAGCGGTCGGCGAAGACCTGCTCGATGACGTCCTCGATGGGCGGGTCCTCGATGGTCAGGTCGGACACCTGGTGGTCGGCCAGCAGCCGGGCGGCCACCGCGCCCGCCTGCGTCTTGGGCACCCGCAGGCTGGTGCGGCCGTCCGGCGTGGACTCGAGAACCTCGCCGTAACCGGACAGGTCGGCCCCACCCTCGGGCAGGCCGACGGTGATCGTCTGGTGCGCGGAGAACCGGGTGGTGAGCGCACGCAGGCCGCCGTCGTAGAGCACCTGGCCGGCGTCGATCACGACCACCCGGTTGCACAGCGCCTGGACATCGGCCATGTAGTGGCTGGTCAGCAGGATCGAGGCGCCGGTGCGCCGGTTGTACTCGGCGAGGAAGGCGCGGATCCGCTTCTGCGCGGTGACGTCCAGGCCGATGGTGGGCTCGTCGAGGAACAGCACCTGCGGGCGGTGCAGGAGGGCGGCGGCAGTCTCGGCCTTCATCCGCTCGCCGAGGGACAGGTTGCGCACCGGCTTGCGCACCAGGTCGCCGATCTCGAGCAGCTCGACGAGCTCATCGCGGTTGCGGCGGAACTCGGCCTCGGGGATCCGGTAGACCGCGCGGTTCATCTCGAAGGAGTCCAGCGCGGGAATGTCCCACTGCAGCTGGTTGCGGTTGCCCATCACCAGGGTGATGCGGCGGAGGAACTCCCGCTCCCGGCGGGCCGGCGTGTGCCCGAGGACGGCGATCTCGCCGGAACTGGGGTGCAGCAGCCCGGAGAGCATCTTCAGCGTGGTGGTCTTCCCGGCCCCGTTCGCGCCCAGGAAGCCGACCACCTCGCCGGGGGCCACGTCGAAGGACACCCCGGCGACCGCGTCGACGTCGCGGTGCGCACGCTTGATCAGGCTGCGCACCGAGGCCCGCAGGCCGGCCTCCCGCTCAGCCACCCGGAAGGTCTTGCGCAGCTCGCGCACCCGGATCGCCGGCTGACCGCCGCTGCCCGGACCGTTGCCCCCGTCGTCGTCCACGCGCGGGACCCTATCCGCGGAAGGTGCCGCTGCCGTACCGATTTCACGGTGTCCGCTCCCCCACTGCGCGCTCCGGTTCTGCCACGCTGCAGCGGGCGCGGCCCCGGCCGCCGAACAGGGGGACGCCGGTGGACGTGCAGCAACCGGTGCATCGCGGCGCCTGGGTGACCCGCGTCGGCAGCCCGGCCGGGCTGGCGGCCGCGCTGGCCGGTGGCCTGGCGACCGGCAGCTTCGGCGCGTGGGCGTACCACGACGACCTGCTCCGGCCGTTGGCACACCGTTTCGGCCTCTGGGTGCTGCTGGTGGCGCTGCTCAGCGCCCGGCAGCCGGCCCGGACCGCGATCGCCCGGTCGGTGCTGGGCCTGGCCACCGCGGTGCTCGCGTTCTACGTCGGCAAGCAGGTCATGTACGGCATCGACTACCCGGGCATGCCGTACGCGCTGAATTTCTCCGTCATCGCGGAGTGGCTGGTGCTCGCGGCGGTGGCCGGCAGCCTTCTCGGCTGGGCCTTCCACTCCATCGGCCGGGACGGCCGCCGCGGCGCGCCGGCCACCGCCGCCGCGGTCGGGCTGCTGGTCGCCGACGC
The DNA here is from genome assembly GCF_900107175.1 of Modestobacter sp. DSM 44400. Classification (GTDB taxonomy): domain Bacteria; phylum Actinomycetota; class Actinomycetes; order Mycobacteriales; family Geodermatophilaceae; genus Modestobacter. The sequence continues at coordinate 3,590 of NZ_FNOZ01000023.1, forward strand.
GTTCCGGCGCAGCACCAACTACGCGACCGACGGCAGGGTGCTGGTGCCGTTTGCCGCGCTGGCCGTCGTGCTCGTGCTTGCGGTGGGCGTGCGCTCCCTGCGGCAGCTGGCCGGAACCGCGGTGTGGGCGCTGCCCATACCGCCCTGGGTCTGCTGCTCGTCTCCGGACCCGATCTCCTCGAGCAGCTGCTGATCACCGGGGATCTCTGACCGGCCGGGGATGGGCGGGCCGGGCTCCCCGCCGCACCAGCGCCTCCTCGGCGAGCTGCCGGGCGGCCACCAGCACGGCCGAGTCGGCGCCCAGGGCGGCCGTCAGTCCAGCGCCCGGGTGAACACGTCGTCCGGCGCCCCGCGGGTGACCGGTTGCTGCAGCGCGGCGGACTGGTCGCCCAGCACGAGTGCGCCCAGCAACTGGACCCGGTCGGCCCCGATCGGTGCCGCCACGGGTTACCGGTCCGATCGACCCGTGTTCCCGACCGCCTCGACGCAGTGCTCCGCCCCACCGAGGGCGGCGGCTGCCGCGGCGTCGACATGTTGTGCCGCGGCGAGCTCCGCGGCCTCTCCGTCGCCGGTCGAGATTGCTTCCACCAGGGTGACGTGCTCGGTCCACGAGTGCGGCGCCCGGTCGGCCGCGGTCAGCCGGAACACCCATTGGACGTGCCGGTACATCGGCGCGGACAGGGCCACGAGCCACCGGTTGCCGCCGACCTCGATGATCCGGCGGTGCAGCGCACTGTTGAGCTCGGCAAGCAGCCGCAGGTCGCCCGCCTCGGTCGCGCGGCGGCCATCGTCCAGCAGTCGCCACAGCCCCTCGACATCGGCGCGCCCGGCCCGCTCCGCGGCCAGCCGGGCGGCGAGCCCCTCCCACTGACGCCGGACCAGGAACATGTCCCGCATGGTGGTCTCGTCCGGTGTCGCCACGACGACGCCGCGACGGGGCAGCTGGTACACGAACCCCTCGGCCTCCATGACCCGCAGGGCCTCCCTCACCGGATTGCGGGAGACCCCGAAGTCCGCGGCCAGACGATCCTCGGTGAGCCGTTCGCCGGGCGCGTAGCCACCGTCGACGATGCGATCCCGGAGCTCCTCCAGCACCTGGTCGCGGAGCGAGGTGTGCCGCGCCCCGATCGTCCCGGCCGACCAGGGCGCGGGATCCGCCTCGGTCATCGCGGGAGGGTCTCCGAGCTCGTCGAGGTCTCGACGAGCCGCACGTCCGGGCCGGTGCCGTCGTCGTGGACCAGGTGACAGGCGACCTGCCGGCCGGCGATCAGCCGGAGGGCCGGTACCTCGGTGACACACCGCTCGACCGCGACCGGGCAGCGGGTGTTGAACCGGCAGCCCGGAGGTGGGTCGATCGGCGAGGGGATGTCCCCGCGCAGCAGCACCCGCTGACGGGCGCGTTGCTCGCGGGGGTTGGCCAACGGAGCGGCCGACAAGAGGGCCTGCGTGTAGGGCATCTTCGGATCGCCGAAGATCCGCTCCCGGGGGCCCTGCTCGACCAGTTGCCCCAGGTACATCACCGCCACGTCATCGGCGAGGTACTCCACCGCGGACAGGTCATGGGTGATGAACAGGCAGGCGAAGCCCATGTCCCGCTGTAGGTCGGCCAGCAGGTTCAACACCGACGCCTGCACCGAGACGTCCAGGGCGCTGGTGGGTTCGTCGGCGACGAGCAACGTCGGTGAGGACACCAGGGCACGGGCGATGCTGACCCGCTGTCGCTGACCGCCGGACATCTCGTGCGGGTACCGCTCTGCGACCTGTCGGCGCAACCCGACGTTCTCCAGTGCCTCTGCCACCCGGTTGGCGCGCTCGCGGCGCGAGTGGCCCAGGCGGAGCAGTCGCAGCGGCTCGCCCACGATGTCTCCCACGGTCAGCCGCGGGTCCAGGGAGCTCGCCGGGTCCTGGAAGACGATCGACACGTCCCGCCGGTGCGGCCGCAGCCGGCGCCTGCTCAGGGCGGTGACGTCGGTGCCGGCCAGCCGCACCGTGCCCGACGTCGGTTCCAGCAGGCGGACGACGCAGCGCCCGACCGTCGACTTGCCCGATCCGCTCTCACCCACGAGAGCCATCACCCGACCGCGTTCGACTCGCAGGGACACCCCGTCGACGGCCCGCACCGGGCCGAAGTGCATAACCAGGTCCTCGAGCTCCAGAGCCGGGGCGCTTTCCGGCGTCGGGTCGCCGGACGGCGTCCCCGGCAGCGCTGCGCTCGATGTGCTCATCGGTCCTCCTCCGACCCGGCCGGGTGCCAGCAGGCGAACCGGTGCACCGTCCTCCCCGGGTTCTCCTCGGGCGCGAGTGGCGGCCGCGAGGTGCGGCATCGGTCACTGGCGGCCGGGCACCGCTCCGCGAAGGTGCACGCGTCGGGCTGGACGGTGAGCACCGGCACCAGCCCCGGGATCTCCTGGAGCCGTCCGTCGCTGGCGCGCCGGCCGGCGGTCGGCACCGCACCCAGCAGCCCCGTCGTGTAGTGGTGCTGCGGTGCGTCGAACAGCTCCTGGGTGGGTGCTGTCTCGACGATGCGGCCCGCATACATGACGACGACCCGGTCGGCGATGTCGGCCACCACTCCGAGGTCGTGGGTGATCAGGACGATCGCCGTGCCCAGCCGCTTCCCGAGGTCGCGCAGGAGGTCCAGGATCGCCGCCTGCACCGTCACGTCCAGTGCGGTGGTGGGCTCGTCGGCGATGAGGACTTTCGGACCGCAGGCCAGGGCCATCGCGATCATCACCCGCTGGCGCATGCCGCCGGAGAGCTGGTGGGGGTACTCGTCCACCCGTCGGGCCGGTGAGGGAATGCCGACGAGCGTCAGGAGCTCGACCGCTCGGCTCTTCGCCGCTCGCGCCGACACTCCCTGGTGCAGGCGCAGCACCTCGACGATCTGCCGGCCGACGGTGAAGACGGGGTTCAGCGAGGTCATCGGCTCCTGGAAGATGTAGGCGAGGTCGTCGCCGCGGATGCCTCGCAACTGCCTGTCCGAGGCACCGACGAGCTCGGTGCCCTCGAGCAGCACGGAGCCGGTCACCGTCGCGCTGCGGGGCAGCAGTCCGCCCAGGCTCATGGCAGTGACGCTCTTTCCACAGCCGGACTCCCCGACGACGGCCAGCACCTCACCCGCCTCGACGTCGAAGGAGACAGAGTCCACCGCCGAGACGGACCCCTCCTCGGTCCGGAAGGTGACCGACAGGTCGCGGACCGACAGCACTGGCCGGCCGGTGCTCGCTGCAGCTGCGTTCTTCCCGCCGCCTGTCTGTGGTTGCGAGCCGAGCATCGAAGCGCTCACCGGCGTGATCCCCTCGGGTCCAGGGCATCGCGCAGGGCGTCGCCGAACAAGTTGAAACCGAGCGTGACCACGACGATCGCCAGACCCGGGACGATGGCCGTCCACGGCGCCCGGGCGGCGTACTGCTGTGCTTCGGCGAGCATGGTGCCCAGGCTCGGGTCGGGGGGCTGGATGCCCAGGCCCAGGAAGGAGAGCACCGCCTCGCCGAGGATGGCCACCGGGATCGCCACCGTGGCCTGCACGATGACCGCGGACAAGGCGTTGGGCAGGATGTGCCGGGCCAGCACCGACAGGTCGCCGGCGCCGTCCACGACGGACGCCGCGACGAAGTCGAGCTCCTTGAGCCGCAGCGTCTCCGAACGGACCACGCGGATCATCCCCGGGATCTGGGAGATGCCGATCGCCAGCGCGGCGTTGCCCAGACTGGCACCGCGGATGGCCGCCAGGCCAACCGCCAGGATCAGGAACGGAAAGGCCAGCATCAGGTCGGTGAAGCGCGAGATCACCGCATCCAGGGCCCGGAAGTAACCCGCGGCCAGCCCGAGCGGCACGCCCACCGCCAGGGCCACCACCACAGCCAGCACGCCGACCTCCAGGGAGGCCCGCAGCCCGAAGAGGATCCGGGACAGCAGGTCCCGGCCCAGATCGTCGGTCCCCAACCCGAAACCGACCGTCCCGGGCGGCTGGAACGGGGCGTCGAAGTGCACCGCTGCCGGCGAGTAGGGCGCCAGCAGCGGCGCCAGCAGTGCAGTCGCGATCGAGATCGCCAGGATCAGGGCGCCGACCACCCCCAGGGGGTTGCGCCTCAGTCGCCGCCACACCCGGCCCCGGCGCGGCGCAGTCTCCCCGCCGGGCGGGGTCCCCATGGTCGCCAGGCCGGCGACCGACGGCTCGACCGTCGGGGTCTCGGGGGGCGTGGTCCCACTGGTCTGCGTCACGAGGGCACCCCAGCCAGTCGGATGCGGGGGTCGATCAGCGAGTAGGTCAGGTCGACCAGGAAGTTGATCACGATGTATGCAGTGGCGGTCACGAGCACCACACCCTGGATGACGGGGTAGTCGCGCTGGAAAACCGCGTCCAGGGTCATCTTGCCGAAGCCGGGCAGGCCGAAGATGCGCTCGGTCACCACCGCCCCGGAGATCAGGCCACCCAACTGCAGTCCGAGGATCGTGACCACGACGACGAGGCTGTTGCGCAGCGCGTGCACGCCGATGACCGTTTGGGGCCCCAGACCCTTCGCGCGCGCTGTGCGGATGTAGTCCGCGCCCAGTGCCTCCAGCATCGACGAGCGGGTCTGCCGCATCACCACCGCCGCCAGCCCCGTACCGAGCACCACCGCCGGCAGCACGAGGTGGTGCAGGTTCGAGATCGGGTCCTCGAAGAAGGACACGAAACCCGAGGCGGGGAACAGGCCGGTCGCGACCGACAGGTACAGGATGGCCATCAGGCCGAGCCAGAAGTTGGGAATCGACAGCCCCAGCAGTGCCAGGGCGTTCGCTGCCCACTCGGCGGGTCGCCCCCGCCGTACCGCCGCCACCACCCCGGCGCCCACGCCGATCACGATCGCCACGCCCAGGGCGAGGGCGGACAGCTCGATCGTGACCGGCAGGGCACTGGCCAGCATGTCGGTGACCGGGATGTTAGTCCGGGTGGACCTCCCCAGGTCACCGGTCAGGCTCTTGCTGACGAAGCGCCAGTACTGCAGCAGCAGCGAGTCGTCGAAGCCGTACTTGGCTCGGATGGCCGCCAGGGACGCCGGGTCCCGCTCCTCGCCGGCGAAGGCGAGGGCGGGGTCGCCCGGCAGCGCACGTACTCCCAGGAAGACCACGATCGTGGCCAGCACCAGGGTGACCGCCGACTGCCACAGTCGGCTCAGGAGGTACGAGCGCACGACCGGATCACCCGGTCAGACCGGCGAAGGCGACCCGGAGGACGCCGTCCGGGAACACCTGGACGCCCGAGACGGTGTTCGAGACGCCGGTGAGGTTGCGCTGGCGGTACAGGTAGACGATCGGGGCCTCTTTCTGGATCAGCCCGACTGCCTGCCCGTACAGGTCGACCCGTTCGGCCATGTCCGTGGACCGGCGCGCCTGGTTCAGCAGGTCGTCCAACTCGGGGTTGCTGTACCCGGCGACGTTCTGGCCGCCCCCGGTGCCCAGGAAGTTGGTGATGTTGGCGTCGGGGTCCACGCGGCCGGACCAGCCCAGCTGGAGCACCTCGAAGTCGCCGCGGTCCTGCTGGTCCAGCAGCGAGGAGTACTCCACCGGCTCGATCTTCAGGTCGAAGCCGCCGTCGGCCACCACGGCCTGCAACGCCTGAGCCAGCCGCAGGCTGTCCGGGTTGTTGGAGGTGATCATCGTGACCGGGTAGGGCACCTGGACCCCGGCGTCTGCCAGCAGCTTCTTGGCCTTCTCCGGGTCGGCATCCGGGCACGCCTGCGCCGCGTCGCTGCTGAACTCGCTGTCCGGGCTGATCGGGGAGCACGCGGGAGCGTAGAGGCCGTTGAAGACGGTTTTGACCAGCGCCTCGCGGTCCACCGCGAACCCGAACGCCTGGCGGACCCGCGGGTCCTGGGCGATGGGTGTGTCGATGGTTCCCACCGGGGCGCCGATCCCGGCGACGTTCCCCACGTTGAACGTCACGCCCTGGTAGCCCAGCGAGTTGGACTCGAGCACTCGGAGGTCCTTGCTGTCGCGCAGCGCCGGCACGTCCTGCGTGGACAGCGTGTCAGCCACCTGCGCATCGCCGGACTTCAGGTTCGCGGCCCGGATGCTGGCGTCGGTGATGATCCGGTAGGTGATGTGGTCCAGGTGGACCTTGTCGGCGTCGTAGTAGTTGGGATCGCGCTCGACGTCGATCGAGTTCTGGGCGACCCGGTTGACGAACTTGAAGGGGCCGACGCACACCGGCGCGGTGGAGAAGTTCTCACCGAGGGCGTCCAGGGCGGCCGGGCTCATGATCATCCCGGCCCGGTCGGCGAGTGCCGCGGTCAGCGGGCCGAACGGCTCCTTGAGGTGCACCACCACCGTGGTCGCGTCCGGGGCATCGATCGACGTGATGGGCCCGAGTTCGCTGCGGCGACCGGAGGTCGGGAGGGAGAGGTGACGCTCCAGCGTCTTCTTCACCGCTGCGGCATCGAAGGGCGTGCCGTCGCCGAACTTCACGCCCTCCCGCACGGGGATCGTGACGGTGAGACCGTCGCCGGAGACGTCCGGCAGGTCGGTCGCCAGCTGCGGAACGATCTTCGTGTTCTCGTCCAGGTCGTAGAGCTTCTCGCACATGGTCGAGAACACGTACCGCGAGTAGAGCGAGCGCGACAGCGTCGGATCGAGTTGGTCCGGCTCGGCGGACAGCGCGACGGTGAGCGTCCCGCCGTCCTGCACCGCCCCGGCGTCGGCGGGCTCGCCGAAGGCGTCCGTCCCGGCATCCTTGGACGGGGCTGGAGCGTCCTGGACGGCCGAGCAGGCCACCAAGAGCGAGGTGGCCAGCGCGAGGCCTGCCATGGAGCGGGCACGTCCCCGCGTGTGCAGCGTGCGCGGTCGGCGGAGATGGGCCATGGAGGCTCCTCGATGAAGGGGATCGCGAGGGCCGGAACGTATCCTGTATACAGACCCGTGCGGAAGACCTTCCCGTCGACGAGCGGACCGGAGGCGACCAGCATCGGCGAGTCGGCTCGCGGAGATGGCGGGAACGCGGCGGACCGGGGTCAGACTCAGCGGGTGACGGACGACGGGACGCCGGCCATCTGCTCGGCCAAGGGCTGCTCGCGACCGGCCGCCTGGAGGGTGGTCTGGAACAACCCGAAGCTGCACGCGCCGGACCGGGAGAAGGTCTGGGCCGCCTGCGACGGGCACCGCGAGTTCCTGTCCCACCACCTGGCGATCCGCTCGTTCCTGCGCCGGGTGGAGTCGCTGATCCCGCCGTCCTGACGCCCCGCGAAGCCCGCCGGTCCGGCGGTCAGCCCTTCCGGACCACGACGTCGATCCGGGTCGCGGCCGAACCGCAGTCGTCGAGCTCCCGGATCCCCCACCGGCCGGTCAGCCCCGCCCCGGTGAAGTCCGACTCGGCGTCGCGGTCCTCGGTCTCCCCTTCGGTCAGGGTCAGCCCGGCGGCGGGGTAGGCGCTCTGCAGCTCGGCCAAGACGTCGGGCTCGGCCGCGGGCACCACCCCGGTGACGACGGTGCGCTCGCCGCTCCGCTCCTCGACGTCCACCACGACGGTGCCTTCCGGCAGCGGCGCCGTGAAGTCGGCGGGCAGCTCGACCGCCGTCGCCTGGGCCGGGCAGTCCACCGTCGCCGGGGTGCCGGCCTGGACCTGGCCCTCGGCGTCCGCATCGGCGTCCTCGTCGGCGTCGGCGTCCTCGTCGGCGTCCTCGGACTCGGACCCTGGGTCAGCCGCGGCGGAGCTGGCGGCCGCTGCGACGTCCGTGGTGTCGCCCTCGCCGCAGCCGGCCAGCACACCGGCGAGGACGAGCAGGGGCAGGACGGCGGCGGGCAGTCGGCGGGGACGCGACATCAGGAGTCCTCTCGGAAGGGGGGTCGGCAGATGAGGATGCCCGGGCCGGAGAACCGGCCCGGGCATCCTCGGGGACGGACAGGTCAGACGGTGCGGAAGGCCTTGTTGTTGCCCTCGTCCGACTCGGCGATCGTGCCTGCCGGGTCGACCACCGCGGTCACCGTGGTGCCCTTCTTGACCTTCGACCCCGACACCGACACCGACACGGTCTGGCTCTGGCCGGGGGCCAGGTCCACCGGCGCGCTCGTCCCCAGCAGCGACGAGCCGGCCGTGAAGGCAACCGTGACACCGGAGGCGGCCGCCTCCCCGCGGTTGGTCACGACCGCCGAGACCGTCGCCGTGTTCCCCTTCGTGGCCGCTGTGGGCGCGGCCACGGTGAGGTCCGGCTTCGGGTCGAAGGCCGCGAAGAGCCGGGGACCGGTGGTCTGGCGGGCGATCGTGGCCAGGGCGTCGTAGTTCTGGGCGCCGCCGGCCCGGGCGCAGGCCCCCGTGCAGCCGTCGGCGTACCCGACCAGCGGCCGGCCCTGCGGGTCCACGGTGACGTCCATGAAGTCCAGCAGGTTCCGGTCATCGCCGCAGGTGGTGCCGCCGGTGCAGATGGATCCGCGCTGCACCGGGTCGGTCGGGGTGGCGTCGACGGTCTGCCAGGTCTGGCCGCCGTCGATGGTCGTGGCGACGTAGAGGTGCCAGTCGCCGGTGAAGGTCGCCGCGTCCTGGTAGTTGCCACCGGTCGTGCTGCCCAGGAAGGTGAAAGCCGCCCGGTCGTCGTCGCCGGCCACCATGGCCGGGAAGACGACGTTCTGCACACCGAGCTGGGCGCCGACGTCCTGGCCGTCGACCCACGTCTCGCCGTGGTCGTGACTGACCGCGATGCGCGCGTGGCCGTCGGCGGCCTGGTAGCCGAAGTAGACGGTGCCGTTGCTCCCGATGCCGACCGAGGGGTCGGAGTCTCCCGGGGAGGAACCCGGCACCGGTCGCACGGCCTAGTGCAGCCCGTTGTCCTCGGAGACCGCGACGGCCTGGCCGGCGCCGCAGCCCTTGTTCGGCACGTACACGGTTCCGCTGACCGGGTCGACCTTCACGTGGCCGTGCAGGCCGCCGCACTGGGTCAGGTCGTAGATCGGCACCGCCGGCCCGTAGGTGAGCCCACCGTCGTGGCTGCTGGCGCACAGCGCGTCGGCGATGTCCTGCGAGCAGTAGTAGACGGCGTTCGGGTAGCTGGTCAGTGCGCCCACGCCGTTGTCGGCGAAGGGGCCGCCGCCGATGGTCTGGTGGTCGACGCCGCTGTTGATCCCCGCGCCGGTCGTCGGCGTCCAGGTGTCCCCGTCGTCGTCGGTGTAGCAGGTCAGCGCGGCCTTACCGGCCAACTGCGACTCGAACGTCCGGCCCGTGGTGCGGTCGGTGAACAGGATCGGGTCCAGGCTCGTGGTGCTGCCCTGCGGGCAGCCGTTGGCGGCGCTGGCGCTCTTGTCCTGCCAGCTGGCGCCCCCGGCGCCGAAGCCCACCCGGTAGGTCGACGTGTAGGCCTGGTACATCACCGCACCGGTGGTCGGGTCCACCCCGATCGAGGGCTCACCGGCGTTGTGTGCATCGGCGAGGGACTCCGGTGCGGCGTAGTTGGCGTAGCCGGGCGCCGGGAAGGTCGCCGGGGCCGGGTTGGCCGGCGGAGTGGTCAGCTGTGCCGTACCGGTGAACGACTCGCCGAGCGGAAGGTAGGGCACGACCCGCACGGTGTAGTCGCCGGTGTCCGGCGGCAGGACCACCTGCTCCGGGTCGGCCGAGGACGCCGAGGTCCCCACCACGTTGCCGGCGGCGTCGAGCACGTAGAGGTCGAAGTCCGCCGCAGTGTTCGGCCAGCTGATCGAGATCGAGAGCTGGTGGCCGGTGCCGTAGCCGGCGGGCGTGGCGACGTGCAGGGCGTAGTCGTCGCAGCTGGCCGGTACGTCGCACACCGGGTCGCCCGCGGCTCCGGTGACGTTGGGCACGGCGAACGGGCCGGCCGACCAGGTGGTCGTGGTGGCCTGATCGCCGACCGTGCCCGACATCGGGGATGCCGCGTCGGCGAAGGGCATGGACGCCGGGACCACCGTCACGGCCGCGGCAAGGGCAGCGACGACCGGTAGTCGCCGTTGCAACAGAACTTTCCTCATGTGGGCTCCACTCTCCCGCGCGCCGCCCAGCGGCGACGCATCCCTGATGACATCCCGGCGACGTCACCGACCGGCTCCAGCTCCGGTTGGCCGGCACAACGACGTCTGAGCGGGAAGGTTACGCACGGCGACCCCGCGTGCGCATGTCGTGTCCGGACGCGCCTGCGACGGCTTCCCCGGACCGCTCCCCCGCCCGACGCATCGATGGGTAGGGTCAGCAACGCACACGGGAGCCCGGGCGCGGGTTGAGAGCGCGGACGACCATCGCGGACCGTCCACCCGATCCGGGTCACACCGGCGGAGGGAGCTGCCCGATGCTCGCAGCGCGCTACCACGCAGCAGGCCGACCCCTGTCCCTGGACGACGTCCCGGTGCCGCAGCCGGGGTCCGACGAGGTGCGCGTGCGGGTCCGCGCGGCCGGGGTCTGCGGCACCGAACTGCACTTCACCGACGGCCTCTACGCCCCCTCGCGCGCGCCGATGACCCTGGGCCACGAGGCGGCCGGCACCGTCGACGCGGTCGGGTCCGCGGTTTCCGGCTGGGCCGAGGGCGACCGGGTGGCCGTCTACTACTACCTGTTCTGCGGCTCGTGCCGGTGGTGCCTGCGCGGGCGGCAGAACCTCTGTCTGGCCCCGCGCGGCGTGCTGGCGTTCGCCGCCGACGGCGCCTTCGCCGAGCAGCTCGTGGTGCCGGCACACTGCCTGGTCCGGCTGCCGGAGTCGGTCTCCTTCGAGGCCGCTGCGCCGCTGTGCTGCGCAGGCACCACCGCGGTGCACGCGCTGGCCGAGGCCGCGGTCGGGCCCGGCGAGGTGGTCGTCGTCCTGGGCACCGGCGGCGTGGGACTGGCCGTCGTCCAGGAGGCCCGCCGCCGCGGCGCCTCGGTCGTCGCCGTCAGCCGCGACCCCGGTCGGCGGGCCGCCGCCCTGACCGCCGGTGCGGTGGCGGCCATCCCCCCGGAGGATGCCGCGGACGCGGTGGCACGGCTGTCGGGGGGCCAGGGTGCCGACGCCGTTGTCGAGCTCGCCGGCGTGAGCGCCACCCTGGAGCTCGCCACCGGCCTGCTCGGGCGCCGCGGCCGGTTGGTGCTGGTCGGCTACAGCGCCGACCAGCTCACCGTCAGCCCACTGTCCCTGGTGGTGTCCGAGCAGCGGGTGCTGGCCAGCGTCGGCAGCACCCTCGCCGAACTGGAGACGGCGGTCGCGCTGGCGGTCGCCGGCTCCCTCACGCCGCCGGTCGCCGACGTGCTGCCGCTCAGCTCGGTCAACGAGGCGCTGGACCGTCTGCGCGCCGGCGACGTGGCCGGCCGCCTGGTCCTCCTGCCCTGAGCTGAGCTGCCGCCGCCGGCACCTGTCAGGATCGGCGTCCGTGCGACGACGCCCGCGGAGTTCCGACCTGCCCCGCGAGGTCGGCGTCCTGGCCGTCATCGCCTTCGTCGTGGCGCTGGGGTTCGGCATCGTTGCGCCGGCCATTCCGTTGTTCGCCCGCTCCTACGGCGTGGGGACGACGGCGGTCGGGCTGGCCGTCAGCGCCTTCGCCCTCTTCCGGTTCTCGTTCGCCTTCGCCGGCGGGTCGCTCGTCGAGCGGCTGGGTGAGCGCCTCGTGCTGACGGCCGGGCTGGTCATCGTGGCGGTCGGCACCGGGCTGGCCGGCCTCGCCGGGTCGTTCCCGGTGTTCCTCGCGCTACGCGCGGCCGGCGGCATCGGCAGCGCCATGTTCACCGTCGCCGCGCTCTCCCTGCTGCTGCGCACCGCACGGCCGGCCGAACGCGGCCGGGCCGCCGCCACCTACCAGGGCGGCTTCATCCTGGGCGGGATCGCCGGTCCGGCCGCCGGCGGCTTCCTCACCGAGGTCTCCCCCCGGCTGCCCTTCTTCCTCTACGCCGGGTTCCTGCTGGTGGCCGGGGCGGTGGCGCTGGTGCTCCTCCGCGACGGTGCCCGGCCGGCGCCTGCCGCGCCGCCGGCCCCAGTGGCCCCGGGCGCCGACCAGGCCGGCGGCACCGAGCCGACGGCCGCCGTGCCGACCACCGGGACCCCGACCGGCGGAGTGCGCGCGGCGCTGCGCTCCCCGGCCTACCGGGCCGCGTTGGTGGCCAACCTCGGGGTGGGCTGGATGCTCTTCGGCGTCCGGAACTCGCTGGTGCCGCTGTACGTGACCGAGGACCTGGGCAAGACCGCTGCCTGGGCCGGCGCGGGGCTGCTCGCCGGGTCCCTCGCCCAGGCCGTCGGCCTGCTGCGCGCCGGCCGGTGGTCCGACAGCTGGGGACGGCGGCCCTCGCTGGTGCTGGGTGCGGCGCTGACCACCGCGGCCACCGCCACCCTCGCGCTGCCGGCGCACACCGGGGTGTTCCTGCTGGCGATGGCGACGGTCGGGCTGGGCGCCTCGCTGCTGTCCAGCGTGCCCGCCGCGATCGTCGGGGACGTGAGCCCGCAGCGCGGCGGCCGGGTGGTCGCCGTCTTCTCCATGGTCGCCGACCTCGGGGCGGTCTCCGGGCCGCTGATCGCCGGCTACCTCACCGACGCGTTCTCCTTCCAGGTCGCGTTCGCGGTCAGCGCCGGGGTGCTGGCGCTGGGGCTGCTCGCCGCGCTGGGGATGCCCCGCCGCTGACCTGCCGCCGGCGGCCGCGCAGCCGGCCGAACGGCTTGTAGACCGGCAGCGCCACGGTGGTTCCCAGCACTCCCGACGCAGCACCGGCGTCGCGCACCAGCTCCAGCCGTTGGGCCGTCGGCAGCACGTCACCGGCCGTGGCGGCCTGCGCGGCGGCGCCGAGCGCCGGGGTGAGGACGACGACCGCCAGGACCGCGCCGGCGCCGGTCAGCGCGAGCTTGACCGCCACCCACCAGTGGCGCAGCAGCCCCCACGGGGTGAGCGCGCCCAGCACCACCCCGGTGACCAGCGCGACCAGGGCGAGTGGCACGAGGAGCGCGCCGCCGAGCAGGTCGGCCGCCGGGTAGACCGTGCGCGGATCGCTCCCCCGCGCCCCGGCCACGCCGAGCACGGCGACCGTGGCGTCGACGCCCAGCAGGCCCACCGACCCGGCGACGTGCACGGTCAGCAGCAGCTTCCGCCAGCGGGGCGGAAGGCGGCGAGGCGCCGAACTGGCCATGTATCGAACGATAGATGCCTAACAGTTCGACGTCTATGCGACGATGCCCGAGTGCCCGCGCCCCGCGACGTCCCGCTCGGCCTGCTGGTGACCCGCACCGCCAAGGCGCTGAGCCGGGCCTTCGACGACGCGCTGGTCGCCGCAGGCGGGTCGACCCCCGCCTGGCTGGTGCTGCTGTCCTTGAAGGCCGGCAGTTCCCGCACCCAGGCAGAGTTGGCCGCCGCGGTCGGCGTCCGGCAGCCGACGCTGACCCACCACCTGGCCGGTCTGGAACGCGCCGGGCTGGTCATCCGCACCCGCGACCCGGACAACCGGCGCGTGCAGCAGGTGGCGCTCACCCCGGCCGGGGAGGGGCTCTTCCGCGAGCTCCGGGTCGCCGCGGGAGTGTTCGACCGGCAGCTGCGCGCCGGGCTGTCCGAGGCCGACGCAGCCGAGCTGCGCCGGCTGCTCGGCCGGCTGGCCGACAATGCCGGGCCACGCTGAGCCGGCCGCCTCCACCCCGCTCGGTACGGCAGCAGCCCTCAGCGGAGACGCACGTAGGCGACGGTGGGCCAGGTCTCGCCCTTGATGGCGCGGGTCTGGTCCCGCGCAGGGTCGCGGCGGAAACCGGCGCGCTCGGCAACCCGGCGCGAAGCGGTGTTCGCCGCGTGCGCCCACAGCCGCAGCTTCCGCAGGTCCAGGTGCTCGAACGCCGCAGCGGCCAGCAGTTCCAGCGCACGGGTAGCCACGCCACGCCCACGAGCAGCGGCCGCGATCCAGTACGAGACGTCGCCGACGTCGTCCGCCCGATCCAGGGCGAGATTGCCCAGCCGTTGCCCCGACGCCCGGTCGGCGACCAGGTAGGCCAGCCGCTCCGGGTGGACGGCCAGCGCGGAGATGGCCGCGGCGACGTCCTCGGCGGTCAGGGTCGGCGGATCGGTCGTGAAGCGCTGCACCTCTGGGTCCATGGTGCACTCGACGTACCAGGGCGCGTCCTGGAGGGTCCACGGCCGGAGAGTCACCACTGCGTCGTGGAGCTCGACAGGCATCACGACAGGTCCGCTCCGTCGGCGCAGTCGGCGGCCCGGCCGAGCAGCAACAGCCGCTCCCGCTCGTTGCGGGTCAGCGCAGCCGCCCGCTCGAACTCCGCCCGGGCCTCGGCCGGCCGGCCGAGCTTGGCGAGCAGGTCGCCGCGGACGCTGGGCAGCAGGTGGTACCCGCGCAGCGCCGGGATGTCGGTGAGCCGGTCGGCCAGGGCCAGTCCGGCGGCCGGGCCGTAGGCCATCGACACGGCGACCGCCCGGTTGAGCTCCACCACCGGGGAGGGCGCCAGCTCGGCGAGCGCCTCGTAGAGGGCGGCGATCCGCACCCAGTCGGTGTCCTCCGCCGTCCGGGCGCGGGCGTGGCAGGCGGCGATGGCGGCCTGGAGTGCGTAGGACCCGTGCGCGTTCCCGGCCCGTTCGGCGCGGTCCAGGGCGGCCAGGCCGCGGCCGATGAGCACCCGGTCCCAGCGGCCGCGGTCCTGGTCGAGCAGCAGCACCGGCACTCCGTCGGGACCGGTGCGGGCCCGCAGCCGACTCGCCTGGACCTCCATGAGCGCCACCAGGCCGTGCACCTCGGCCTCGCCGGGGGCCAGCTCGGCGAGCACCCGGCCGAGCCGGAGGGCCTCGGCACACAGGTCGGGGCGGGTCCAGTCGGCGCCGGCGGTGGCCGAGTACCCCTCGTTGAACACCAGGTAGAGAACCTCGAGCACCGAGGACAGCCGGGCGGTGAAGCCGGCACCCGCCGGCACCTCGAACGGCACCCGCGCGGCGGTGAGGGTCCGCTTGGCCCGCACGATCCGCTGCGCCACGGTCGATTCGGCGGTGAGGAAGGCCCGGGCGATCTCGGCGGTGCTCAGGCCGCCGACCAGGCGCAGCGTCAGGGCGACCCGGGCCTCCCGGGAGAGCACCGGGTGGCAGGCGATGAACACCAGCCGCAGGACGTCGTCCTCGACCACCTCGTCGAGCGCGGCCGCCCAGTCCGGCTCGGCGGCCTGCTCCAGCGACCGGCCGAGCTGGGCGGTCTTGTCGGCCAGCCGCCGGCCGCGGCGGAAGGTGTCGATCGCCCGGTGACTGGCGGTCGCCATCAGCCACGCCCCCGGCTTGGCGGGCACACCGGTGTCCGGCCACTGTTCCAGTGCGGCCACCAGCGCGTCCTGGGCCAGCTCCTCGGCCAGCCCGACGTCGCCGGCGGCCCGGGTGAGGGCGGCGACGAGCCGGGCGGACTCCATCCGCCACACCGCGTCCACCACCCGATGGACGTCGGCCGTCACCACTCCTCCCCGGTCGCCAGGCCGCCGCTCAGGCCCGCTGCTGCTCGGCGACGGTGGCGCGCAGCCGGTTCTCCGCCTCGATCTGCTCGGGCGTCGCGGTGGTGAAGTCCTCGGCCTCGAACACCCGGCGGATCTCCACCTCGCCCTCCCGGAACGGCGCCTTCCGAACCCACTCGAGGACCTCCTCGCGGGAGGAGACCTGCAGGAGCCAGAAGCCGGCCACCAGCTCCTTGGTCTCGGCGAACGGGCCGTCGACCACTGTCGCGTCGTTGGCGGCGTCGAACCGCACCCGAGCGCCCGACGAGCTGGGGTGCAGCCCCTCCGCGGCGAGCAGGACACCGGCCTTCACCAGCTCCTCGTTGTAGGCGCCCATCGCGCTGAGCTCCTCGGTCGACGGCAGGTCGCCGCGCTCGGACGCCTCGCTGGCCTTGACGATCACCATGAACCGCATCGTTGTCTCCTCCTCGGATGGCGGGGGTCGTGGTGCCGATCATGGTGACCGGCGCAACCCGCGCTCTGCTGACACGTCGAACGGGCAACGCGCGGATCGACACGGTCACGGGAATTTCTCCGCGGCTGGTCCGCCGTTGCCATCGTCACGTTCGGCCTCCGGACGGAATGGCGCCGGTACGGCGTCCGGTTGGCCCCGACATGAACCTGTTCTCCGTCGTTACCCTCGGCGAGCTCCAGCTCGCCAACCGCGTCGTGATGGCACCGCTGACCCGGATGCGCTCCGGGGACGCCGGCGTCCCCGGCGACCTCGTCGTCGAGCACTACGCGCAGCGCGCCAGCCTCGGCCTGATCATCACCGAGGGCACCTACCCCAACTCCGAGTCGCAGGGCTTCGTCGGCCAGCCGGGCATCGTCACCGACGAGCAGGTGGCCGGCTGGCGCCGCGTCGCCGAGGCCGTCCACGCCCGCGGCGGGCGCATCGTGATGCAGGTGATGCACGCCGGGCGCGTCACGCACCCCGACGTCAACGGCGGCCGGCAGGTCGTCGGCCCGAGCGCGATCGCCATCGAGGGCGCCGGCCACACCTCCACGGGCAAGCAGGCCTACCCGGTCCCGCACGCGCTCAGCGTCGAGGAGTCCCGGGCCACCCTGGCCGACATCGTCGCCGCGGCGGAGCGCGCCGTCGAGGCCGGCCTGGACGGCGTGGAGGTGCACAGCGCCAACGGCTACCTGCTGCACGAGTTCCTGTCCCCGGCGTCCAACCAGCGCACCGACGTCTGCGGCGGCTCCCCGGAGAACCGGGCACGCTTCGTGGTCGAGGTCGTCACCGCCGTCGCCGAGGCGATCGGCGCCGGCCGGGTGGGGTTGCGCGTCTCCCCCGAGCACAACATCCAGGACGCCCTGGAGACCGACCGGGCCGACGTGCGGGCCACCTACGGCGCCCTGGTCGACCAGCTCCGCCCACTGGGGCTGGCCTACCTCAGCATCCTGCACAGCGAGCCTGCCGGGAAGCTGGTCCAGGAGCTGCGACAGCGCTTCGGCGGCCCGCTGATCGCCAACAGCGGCTTCGGCACCGTTACCACCCGCGCGGAGGCCGTGCAGCTCATCGAGGCCGCGCACGCCGACGCGGTCGCCGTCGGTCGGCTGGCCCTCGCCAACCCCGACCTGGTCAAGCGCTGGTCGGGCGAGCACCCGGAGAACGACCCGGACGCGGGGACGTTCTACGGCGCCGGCGCCGAGGGCTACACCGACTACCCGACGCTGGAGCTCAGCCGGCGCTGACCGGCCCGGATCCGGGGGGCAGAAATGGCCATGTCTGCCCCCCGGGATCAGCGGACGTAGGGGATGGTCTGCGGCCCCTCGGGGAGCACGCACACCCGGGCGTCGGGCCCGGCCTTCGCCACCGCCTCGGCGACGGTGGCCGCGATATCGGCCGTCTGCTCCAGGTGCGCCTCGGCGAGCTCGGCGTCCGACAGGTGCGAGGTGTGCATGACCACCCGGTGCGCGGACTGGATCCGGGCCTGGATCTGCACCTGCCACTGGTCGGGCACGGTCTTTTCCCGGGCATTGATCATCTCCACCAGCGCCTCCGGTGAGGTTGCGGAGGTGAGCACCTCGCGGTAGGATCCGTGGTCGGGGTAGCCGTCGGCGCACTCGGCGGCGCAGACGATCAGGCCGTCGGGCCTGGCCACCTGGGCGGCGGCGGACATTCCCTTCACCGACTGGTAGAGGTTCTGGTCCAGCGGAAAGCCCGCGCCCGAAGTGACGACGACGTCGAAGGGTGCGTCGACCGGGGCCATCGCGACCTCACGCGCCCGCTCGATGGCCACCGCGTGCATCTCCAGGATGTCCCCGCCGAACGCCGCGATCACCTCCTGCCGCTGGTTGAGGATCACGTCGAAGGCGTAGGTGACCCCGGTCGCCGCGGCGATCGCCCGGACGTCGTCGTGCACCGGGTTGCCCTGGGTGACCCCCCACGTGGCCCGCGGATCGCCGATCCGCTTGGCGTCGTGCAGCACGAGCACGGTGTCCAGCGCGGCCAGTCCCGGAGCGACCATCTTGGGGCCGCCGGAGAACCCGGCGAAGAAGTGCGGCTCCACGAAGCCGGTGGTCAGCCGGACGTCGGCGTCCACCCACTGCTCGTTGAGCCAGACCGGAACGCCGTCGCCGTAGGTGCCGACGAAGCGGTGCGTGTCGCTGGCCCGAGAGTCGTGGTTGACGATCCGCACCGAGTCGACGACGGCGTCGCCGAACATGGCGCGCAGCTCGGCCTCGGTGTTGGCCCGGTGGGTGCCGGTGGCGACCAGCACCACCACGTCGTCCAGGTCGACGATGCCGTCCAGCTCCTCCAGGACCGCCGGGATCATCAGGTCCCGCGGCTGGGCGCGGGTGCCGTCGCAGGCCGAGATCGCCACCGTCTGGCCGCGCTGCACCCGCTCCCGCAGCGGCGGCCCGGACACCGGCTCGCGCAGCGCTCGGCGCAGCTCCGCCGGGACGTCGGGCGCTGCCGTGTGCGGCACCGGGGTGATCACCGCGGCGCCGTCGGGCACCTCGATGGTCAGCCCGTCCCGCCCGTAGGCCAGGGTCACCTGCTGCATGCCGGCCTCCTCGTTCCGCGCCGTCGCGGATCGTTCCATTCCACCACCTGCGGGCCCGACGGGCCGATCGGGCCGGGCTGCTGGACAACGTCCGACCCCGACAGCCAGACTCCGCCCACGCTCAATGCCGACAATGACGTCAGCAGGAGGAACGCGTGGCCCAGCCCTTCGACACCGGCGGCATCGAGGCCGGCGCCGACGGCATCCGCCGCTACACCGGACTGCCGCAGAACCTCATCATCCTGCTGCGCGGCGCGGTGGACAGCCACCCCGACCGGACGGCGCTGGTCGAGCTCGGTGGCGAGCGCCTCAGCTACGCCCAGCTCTGGGAGCGGGCGACCCGCGTGGCCGGTGGGCTGCGCGCCGCCGGCGTGGGACGCGGCGACCGGGTGGCGAACCGACTGCCCAACGGCGTCGACTGGGTGCTCGGTTTCTGGGGGACGCTGCTGGCCGGCGCCGTGGCTGTGCCGGTCAACACCCGGTTCGCCGAGCCGGAGGTCGAGTACGTGGTCACCGACTCGGGGGCGACGGTCGTACTGGCGCCCGGCTCCCCGCTGCCCGACGGGGAGCCGCTCGTCGTCGACGACCAGCCGCACGGGGAGCTGGCCGGGATCTTCTACACCAGCGGGACGACGGGGTTCCCCAAGGGCGCGATGACCACCCACGAGAACTTCCTGTCCAACGTGGAGACGTGCCTGCGCTGCCTGCTGGGCACCGCCGACCGCGACGAGCACCTGACCACGCTCATCTCGGTGCCGCTGTTCCACGTCACCGGCTGCAACTCGCAGCTGCTGGTGCTCACCGCGATCGCCGGCACGTCGGTGATCATGCCCGCGTTCGACGTCCCGGCGTTCCTGCGGGCGATCGAGGACGAGCAGATCTCGGTGCTCACCACGGTCCCGGCGATCTACTGGCTGGCCCTGCAGCACCTGGACTTCCCGTCGATCGACACCTCCTCGGTGCGCGCACTGTCCTACGGGGGTGCCCCGATCGCGCCGGACCTGGTGCACCGGATCCAGGCCGCCTTCCCCACCGCCCGGGTCGGCAACGGGTTCGGGCTCACCGAGACCTCCTCGGTGTCGACCTACCTGCCGCACGAGTACGCCGTCGAGCACGCCGACTCCGTCGGGTTCCCGGCCCCGGTCGTGAACCTGCGGATCGAACGCCCGGACCCGGCGACCGGAGTGGGCGAGCTGCTGATCCGAGGCCCGCACATCGTGGCCGGCTACTGGCAGAAGCCGGAGCAGACCCAGGACACCTTCGTCGACGGCTGGTTGCACAGCGGCGACCTCGCCCGGATCGACGACGACGGGCTCGTCTACGTCGTCGACCGGAAGAAGGACATGATCAACCGCGGCGGGGAGAACGTGTACTGCGTCGAGGTGGAGAACGCCCTCGCGGCGCACCCCGCCGTCGGCGAGGTGGCGGTCGTCGGCGTCCCGGACTCGATGATGGGCGAGAAGGTGGGTGCGGTCGTCGTCCCGCGGGCCGGGCAGACGCTGGAGCCGGCCGACCTGCTCGCCTTCGCCCGCGAGCGGCTGGCGGACTTCAAGGTGCCCCAGTACGTCGTCGTGCGGCCCGACCCACTCCCACGCAACCCCGGTGGCAAGGTGCTCAAGCCCCCGCTGCGGGCCGGCACCGACTGGGGCGATCCCGCCCGCTGACCGCTCCGAGCGCAACCTGCGCGCCTGCGCGGCGGTGCACCGCGAGACCGCCCCCCATCACCGCGCACACCCCGTTGGCGGCCCGGGCCGGACGGGCTCTCTTGGACGCCTTCTGGCAGAAGAGCGTCGACCCCACCAAGGTGGTCATCGGGCATGCCGGGGACAGCAGCGACCTGGAGTACCTGACCGAGCTGGCCGACGCCATCCTGGGGATGAACCGCTTCGGACCGGACGTCTACAACCCCACCGAGTCCCGGGTCGGGACCATCGTGGCGCTGGCTGAGCAAGGGTGTGCCGACCGGATGGTGCTCGCCCACGACGCGAGTTGCTTCATCGACCACTTCCCCGGCGAGGCGCAACTGCCTCCCGGACCGAGTGGTCGGGGAGGCAGTTGCGGGTTCAGGCGGGACGGGGACCGGCGGGACGGGGGCCGGCGAGTTCCCGGAGCTGGCCGACGGCCGCGGCGTCCAGGGCGTCGGCGTCCCCGCGGGCGGCGGCGGCTCCCTGCTCGTCCAGCCAGGCGGTGTGCTCGTCCCAGGCCTGCGCCGGGGAGATGTCCAGTGCGGCGGCGATGTCGGCCCACTCCGCGCCGCCCCGCCGCGCGGCGCGGACACCGGCCTGGCGGCTGTCGTGCGCCTTGCGGGCCACGACCTCCCCCAGCGCCAGCAGCTCCAGCGCCTCGTCGACGTCCAGCGTGGTGGTGGCCTCCTTGATGGCGGCCCAGTCGTCGTCGTCATCCGCGGCGTCGTTGGGGGCGTCGATGACGTGGTTGTCCCGGCGGCTCAGAAAATCCAGCCGGGTCACCGCGGTCACCAGGGAGAACTCGCTCTCCAACACCGCGGGGACGTTGCGCGCGACCTCTGGAACGGTGCTCATGATGGGTCAGGATGCCCGGTGACCGGCGTCCGGAACGTGTTCGTGACGTTCCTCTCCCCGGTGGACCGGCACCGCACCGTTCGCCGCTGCCGCTGCGTGTACGGCTCCGGACAGCGGGCGAGCATGCGACGGGGCCCGCACCCGGATCGGGTGCGGGCCCCGCAGCGGGAGCGGTGCAGGTCAGTCGGCGATGCCGACGGCCTCCTTGGCCAGCCCGGCCACGGTGGTCTGCGCGGCGCTGATCACGCTGGTCCGGTTCTTGTGGGTCTCCTCGTACCGGATGACCACCCGGACGTCGTGGGCGCTGGTCAGCTCCTTGACGGCCTTGGCCGCATCGGAGGTCGACAGCGAGTCGTAGCCCTTGATCGGCAGCTCGTCGGCGGCGACGTCGCCGAGCTCCTCGCGGGCGGCCTTGGCGGTGTCGGCGGCGGTGCGGTTGCCGTCACGGCGAGCGATCCGCTCGGCGCGACGCAGCGAGGCGCTGCGGCCGACCGTGAGCGTCTCGCGGACGGCGCCGGTGAACTGGGCGGCCTTGCCGGCCACGGTGCTCACCCGCTCCTCGGTCTCCTCGCCGACCTGCTGCACCGAGTCGACGGCGCGGTTGACGGTGTTGGCCGCGAAGCGCACCGGCAGGTTGGCCAGGCGGGTGGCGCCACCGGCGACCCGCTGCAGCGGAGTGGCCCGCAGGGCCGCGGGGCCACCGAGGGCTTCCTCGGCCAACACGACGGTCAGCCACTCGACAGTGGCGGTGTGCGCGGTGATCAGCCGCTCGGCGAGGGCGTTGACCTTCGTCTGCTTCGCGGTATCGGCGAGCACCTTGAGGTAGGTGGCGCGGTCGACGAGCTGGTGCTCGAGGGAGAGGTCCTGCAGCAGGGCCTCCTCGATCGGCGCGGCCTGGTCGAAGGTGGCCTTGACCAGGGCGCCGAGGCGGCCGAGCGCGGGGGTGACGACGTCGGCGACGCCACCGAGGTCGCGCAGCTGCGCGGTGATGGCCCGCGAGCGTTCCGCGGCGTGGTCGGCGTTCTGGGTCAGCTCGCGGCGGACGGCGTCGGTGCGCGCCTGGCCGATACGGACGCGGGCGATCTGCTCCTCGGTCTGCGTGAGCAGCAGGAGGGCGCGCAGCTGGTTGATGAGCGGGGTCGTGTCGGTCATGAGAACTCCAAGGTGGGACGGGGATGACCTGACTGTCGTGTCATGCCCCGTCCCGGCGCCCTGCTAACTAAAGCAAGCACATTGCTAGCAGTGTCTCCGGTCACATGAGTGCTGATGAGCTGCCCCGCCCGGGGTAGTTCACCGCTCCCACCTCCGCGTACGGCGAGCCGAGGGCGGACAGTGGGGGGCCGGGAACGCGGCACGACGGAGGGCGACGATGACCACGAGTGACGACGATCTCGATCCCGACCTGGTGGCGGTGACCCGGGGCACCGACGCCGCCGCCGCACTGACCCGGCCACCGGGCCTGGACCGGGAACGCATCCTGTGGACCGCCGTCGAGTTCATCGACCGGCACGGACTGGCCGCGCTCACCATGCGCCGCCTCGGCGCCCAGCTCGGCGTGGAGGCGATGGCTCTGTACCGCTACGTCCCCGGCCGCGAGGACCTGCTCGACGGCGTGGTGGACAGCGTCGTGGAGACCCTGTTCGACAACGAGGATGGCGACGACCTCTACATCGAGGACCACAGCGGCTGGCAGGACTACCTCATGAAGCTGGCGCACGGCGTGCGGCGTATCGCCCTCGCCCACCCGTCGGTCTTTCCGCTCGTCGCCAGCCGGCCACCGGCCGCCCCGTGGGTGCGCCCGCCGTTGCGCAGCCTGCGGTTGGTCGAGTCCTTCCTCGGCACCCTGACCGACAGCGGCTTCTCCGACCAGGCCGCCGTGGCCGCCTACCGCGCCTACTCCAGCTTCCTGTTAGGGCACCTGCTGCTGGAGGTCACCCAGCTCGGCGCGCAGGTGAGCCTGCTCGACCAGCCCGAGGGTGACCCGAAGGCACAGGCGGCCACCGACCTCGACAGGCACCCGAACCTGCTGCGCACCGAGCCGCTGTTGTCGCAGAACAAGTCGGCGGCCGAGTTCGAGGAGGCGCTGGAGAACCTGCTGGACCGGCTGACCGGGGTGCTCCACGAGGCCAAGAACTCCGACGACGGATCGGTCATGGACCTGTAGGAGGCACCCCGCCGGATCGGCCACGGTCCGATGGCGCAGGAATTGTCGCCGCGGGCAGTTTACGGCGTAAACGAGACGGGCACCCAGGCCTTCGGCGAGGGACGGCGCACCGGCGCGGTCCCCTCCGACCAGCCGACCCAGTTCCGGAGGACACGCGCATGATCACGACCCAGGACGTCAACCGCATCATCGGCACCAACGCCGTCGACAGCGACGGCAGCAAGCTCGGCAAGATCGGCCAGGTGTACCTGGACGACCAGACCGGTCGCCCGGAGTGGGCCACCGTCAGCACCGGCATGTTCGGCACCCAGGAGAGCTTCGTGCCCCTGGCCGAGGCCGAGATCGCCGGCGACAGCCTGCGCGTCCCCTACGACAAGGCGCGCGTCAAGGACGCGCCCCGCGTCGACGCCGAGCAGGGCCACCTCTCCCCCGAGGAGGAGGCCGAGCTCTACCGCTACTACGGCGTCACCGGCCAGACCTCGGGCGTGGACACCGACACCACCGCCGGGTACGTCGACACGACCACCACCGACACCAACCGGCACGGGACCGTCGGCCACGACACCTCCGGGCCCACCACCGACGACGCGATGACGCGCTCGGAAGAGCAGCTCCGCGTCGGCACCCAGCGGGTCGAGGCCGGTACGGCCCGGCTGCGCAAGTACGTCGTCGAGGAGCAGGTCAGCCAGACGGTGCCCGTCTCCCACGAGGAGGTGCGCATCGAGCGCGAGCCCATCACCGATGCCACCGTCGGCGACGCCCTGTCCGGCCCGGCCATCTCCGAGGAGGAGCACGAGGTCGTCCTGCACGCCGAGCGCCCGGTCGTGGCCAAGGAGGCCGTGCCGGTCGAGCGCGTGCGGCTGGACGTCGACACGGTCGTCGACCAGGAGACCGTCACCGACACCGTGCGCAAGGAGCAGATCGAGGCCGACGGCGTCGACACCACCGGCACCAACCGCCGCTGATCTCCCCCGGCGCCGCGACCGCGACGCCGCCGCATCACCGGACCAGCCGGCCCCCGTCGCCACACCGACCGGGGCCGGCTTGCCCGGGCCGGCGCGCACGGCCTCCGCCCGCCCGGCGCCCCTCCCGCCCGGCGCCCCTCCCGCAATGACATCCCAGGAGCACACCCTCATGGCCAGCAGCGTCCCGTCGGACGACGACCGCACCCTCACCACCTCCCAGGCCGGTGCCCGCGCCTCGCGCGGCCCGGGCCGCGACGCCGTCGCCGCCCAGCACGACCGCTTCGGCGGCATCAAGTGGGGCGCGGCCTTCTTCGGCTGGCTGTCGGCCAACGGCCTCGCCGTCCTGCTCATCGCGCTGATCTCCGCTGCCGGGGTGGCCATCGGCCTGACCCAGGGCGTGCCCTCGGCCGGCGAGGCCACCTCGAACGCCGGCGGCATCGGCATCGGCGGCGGCATCGCGCTGCTCGTCGTGCTCTTCCTCGCCTACCTGGCCGGTGGCTACGTCGCCGGCCGGATGGCCCGCTTCGACGGCATCCGCCAGGGCATCGCCGTGTGGGTCATCGGCCTGGTCATCGTGATCATCCTGGCCGTGCTCGGCGTCGTCTTCGGCTCGAAGTACAACGTGCTCTCCCAGCTGAACCTGCCGCGCATCCCGGTCGACGAGGGCACCGCCACCACCGCCGGCATCATCGCCCTGGTCGCCGTCCTGCTGGTCACGCTGATCGGCGCAATTCTCGGTGGCAAGCTCGGCGACCGGTTCCACCGCAAGGTCGACCGCGCGGGCTTCGACGTCTGAGTCCCCCGCACCACCGCGCAGTACCTGTACCGCCGTCGCTGGCCGGGAGTATGGCCAGCGACGGCGGTACAGCTGCGTCCGGGGCCGGCCCCGCGCGGCCGAAGTGGCCACTTCGGCCGCGCGGGGGCCGGGTCGCACGGGGCGGGTGTGACGCCTGGGCCGGTGCGGTGCACGATCGGTGCTGAGGCGCGGATTGCCTACAGTTCGCCGCCCGGCTGCCGAACCTCCCCCCATGGGGTTCACCTACCGCACGGCCCGCGCCGTGATGATGGTCGGGTCCATGACGGCCGCGGGCGGCCCCACGCCGCGGCTGATCGGTCCGGCCCACGCGACGATCGGCACGACGGTGCGCAAGGCACTGTGCGGCGCCTACGTCGCCCGCGACGAGGACGTCGCCTGGCCACCGGGGGCGACCGTGGTCGACTCGCTCTGCCCGATGTGCAGCGAGCTCGCCCTGCTCTGAGCCAGGGCGCCGACCCCGCCCGGCGCGGTCGCGGAGAGCTCGCCAACCCCCTCGGGCACCAGCAGTCACAGGCACCTCGGGCGTCCGCCCAGCCTGCCGGGAACGGTTCGTCCGTGCCGGTACACAAGGAGCATGGGCGACACCGCTGACCTGCAGCCGAGCACCGGCACGACCGCGCCGGCCGGGGTCTCGATCGAGCTGACGGCCATCCCGGTGCTGAGTTCCGCGCTGGCGCACAGCGCCGTGCCGGTCGTCTCCCGCCTCGCTCTCACCAGTGACGCAGACGTGCGCGGCGCCGTCGTCCGGCTCACCGTGACCGACGCCCAAGGGCCGATCGGCGAGCCGGTGGAAGTGCTCATCGACCTCACGGCGGGCCGGACGACGGTGCGCGGGGACGTCGGGCTCACCCTCGACCCGGCCGCGATGCGCGCCGTTCCGGAGCGCCGCCCGGGCTGGGTCCGGGTCGAGGTCACCGCGGACGGCCGGCTGCTGGGCCGGCGCCGGGTTCCGGTGCACGTGCTCGCCGCCGGCCAGTGGCTGGCCACCCCGGCGCCGTTGGCGCTGGAGATGCTCGCCGCCCATGTCCAGCCCGCGCACCCCGCGGTGCGTGTCCTGCTCGACGACGCCGCCGGCCTGCTCGAGGAGCGCACCGGCAACGCCAGCACCGAAGGCTCCGCTGCCGGTCCCGCGCGGGTGGATCAGATCGTCGCCGCCCTCGCCGAGGCGCTGCGCCGCCGCGCCGTCCGGCACAGCGCGGCGCCGGCCAGCTGGGCCGACATCGGCCAGCTCGTCCGCACCCCCGGCGAGGTCCTGGACGGGCGCGTCGGCACCTGCCTGGACACCGTGGTGACCCTCGCCTCGGCCTGCGAGCGGGCCGGCATCCGGACGCTGCTGTGGCTGGTGGAGTCCTCGGGCACCGGCCGGGACGGTGAGAGCGCCGCGTTCCTCGGCTACTGGCGTGAGGAGCGCAACGCCGACTGCGCGGCCACCACCACCACCACCGACGTCGCGGCGCTGGTGAACTCCGTCGACCTCGGCCGGATTCGGCTGGTGGAGACCACGCTGCTCACCGACCGCGGCTGCCCCGGCGTGGACCTGCACCGCCCGCCGTACGCCGCCTGGCTGACCGGCGACCTCGGCCGGGTCCTCGGGGTCACCGACGTGCACCGCGCCCGTACCCAGGGCATCCGGCCGCTGCCGACGCCGGACGCCGACGGCAGCCCGGACATCGTGGAGCAGCGGACGGCGCGCCTGCCGGCGTGGCAGGACGTGCTGCTGGACCTGAGCCCGCGCAACCGGCTGATCGACTTCCCCGAGCGCGCCGGCCTGGCGCTGACCGTGCCGCCGGACGCGCTGGCCGTTCTCGGGCGGCTCCTGCACACCGGCGCCCCGGTGACCCTGCTGCCCGGCGACCGGATGTGCGTCCCCGCCCGGGAGCGTGGGGTGCGCTCAGCCCGCGACCTGCCGGCCGAGCAGCTGACCGAGCTGCTGGCCACCCGCCGGACGGTGCACTCCGACGTCCCGGACGCCGGCCACCTCCCCCGGCTGCGCGGTCTGGCGCACCAGGCCCGGACGGGCGCCGAGGAGACCGGGGCCAACGACCTGTTCCTGGCCCTGGGCTCGCTGGCCTGGGCGCTGGACGGCCGCCCCGTGCGCTCGCCGCTGGTGCTGGTGCCCGTCGTCCTCACCCCGACCTCCCGGAACGGTGGCTACCGCCTCGGCCTGGACGAGTCCGGCACGAGCACACCCAACGGGTGCCTGCTGGAGCTGCTCCGCCGGCGGCACGGGCTGACCGTGCCCGGCATGGCGACCCCCGGTGAGGACGGGGTCGGCATCGACCTGGACGCCGCCCTCGCCGCACTGCGGACGGCGCTGGCCGAGCACGGGCTGCCCTTCCGGGTGGAGCCGACCGCCGAGCTGGCCGTCCTGCCGTTCGCGGCGTACCGGCGGTGGAGGGACCTCGACGAGCACGGCACCGAGCTCGCGGCGGGCCCGCTGGTCGCCGCCCTGGCACATGCCCCGGACCAGCCGTTCACCGACCCGGCTGCCGGCACTGCCGACCCGACGGAGCTCGACGAGCTCGCCGCCCGGTGCCCGCTCCCGGCCGACGCCGCGCAGCTGCGCGCGCTGGCCGAGGCCGGCGCCGGCCGGACCTTCGTGCTGGAGGGCGCGCCCGGCACCGGCAAGTCCCACACCATCACCAACCTGCTCGCCCGGGCCGTCGCCGACGGCAAGCGGGTGCTGTTCGTGGCCGGGAAGCGCACCGCCCTGGACGTCGTCGCCCGGCGGCTGGACGCCGTCGGCATGGGCCCGTTCGCCCTCGACCTGCACGGCGAGGGCAGCCGGCCGGCCGCGGTGCGCGCCCAGGTGCGGGCCGCGCTGGAGCATGCCGTCGAGGCGGACGCCGCGGGTCTGGCCGCCGACACCGAGAGCCTGCGCACGGCCCGCCGCGAGCTCGCCCGATACGCCGACCAGCTGCACGCGGCCAACGGCGCCGGGCTCTCGTACTACTCCGCGCGCACCGGGGCGCTGGCCGCCGGGACCGACGTCCCGGCGCTGCCGATGCCGGCCGCGTTCGTCGCCGACGCCACGCCCGAGACGATGACCGCGGTGCGCCGTGCCCTGGCGCTGCTGCCCGACATCGCCGACCTGGCCCGCCCGTCCACCGGGCACGCCTGGGCGTTCATCGACACGATGCACGTCGACATCACCGCCGTGCAGCAGGCCGCGGTCTCGGTCGACCGGGCCGTCCGGGAGCTGCCCGGCGAGGGCGCGCTGGCCGCAGTGGTGCGTGCCGCCCGGACGCCGGAGCACCTGGAGGCGCTCGTGCACCTGCTCACCGGCCCGAAGGTCACCCTCGAGGTGCTCGACGAGGTTCGCACCGAGCGGTGGTCGGCGGCTGCGGCCACGGTCACCGCCGAGGTCGCCGCGCTGGTCGGGGCGACGCACCCCGGCTTCGACGTCGCCACCCCGGCCGCGCTCGGCCTGCCGCTGGGCCAGTTGTTCGTCGACGCCCAGGCCGCCGCCGCTGCTGGCTGGCTGCGTCGGCGAGCCCGGCTGGCCCCCGTCCGGACGGCGCTGGGCCCCACGCTGCGGCCCGGCGCGAAGGTCCGCCGCGCCGACGTCCCCGCACTGACCGCGGCGCTGCGCCGGGTGCAGGTCGCGGTGCGCACCGCCGCCCAGCGCGCCACCGCCGTCCCCGGCCTGCGGGTGCCGGCCACCTGGAACCCGTTTTTCGACAACGGCCGCTTCCTGCTCGAGGCGGAGGTGAGCTGGCTGCGCCGCGCGGCCGCCGCCGTGGACGGCGACACCGGGTTCGCCGGCGCGCTGCGCCGCTTCCTCTCCAGCGGCCCGGTGGCCGACGGAGCCGCCGCCGACCTGGTCGGCCGGCTCCGGAACGCACTGTCGGCGCTGATGACCGCCTGTTCGACCAGCTCCGCGCAGTGGGCTGCGTGGAGCGGCGACGGCTTCGTGCTGCGCTGGACGATGACCCGCCCCGAGCGCGGCGTCGAGTACACCCATCCCGTGTCGCTGCGCCGCTGGGTGAGCCTGCTGGACACCCTCGAGCCGCTCCGCGACGCCGGCCTGGTCGAGGCGCGGCGGGCCCTGCTGTCCGGGGTGATCCAAGCCGAGGACGCGGTGCGGGCCTTCGACCGGGGTCTGGCCGACGTCTCCGGCACCGAGCGCCGCGACGCCACCGGGCTGAGCGCCTTCGACGGCCGTCGGCACCAGGCGGCGGTCGCCCGGTTCACCGCCGCGTCCCGCGCCGTCCGCCGGCACCTGGTCGCCGCGCTGCCGGCGGGCGTGCTCGCCGACCGGCCGGTCGCCGGCCAGCAGGTCGCCGCGCTGCAGCGCGAGCTGGACCGCGGCGGGCTGGGCGTGCGTGGCCTGCTGGCCGCCCACGGCGAGCTGATCACCGCGGTGACGCCGTGCGTGCTGGCCGGCCCGGACGACGTCGCCCGCTTCCTTCCCGCCGTCCGCGGGCTGTTCGACCTCGTGGTCATCGACGAGGCCTCGCAGCTCCGGGTCGCCGACGCCGTCGGCGCGCTGGGTCGGGCGAGCGCCGCGGTCGTGGTCGGGGACAGCCGGCAGCTGCCGCCGACGTGCTCCCCCGCACCGGCCGTCGCCGGGGAGCCGGCCGACGACGCCGGCGCGGTCGGCGACGAGGAGTCCGTCCTCGCCGCGTGCCTGCGGGCCGGCGTGCCGCGGCGGGAACTGACGTGGCACTACCGCAGCCAGGACGAGTCGTTGATCGCCTTCAGCAACGCCCGGTACTACCGCTCCCGGCTGTCGTCGTTCCCGGCGCCGGCGGCAGACGGCCCCTCGGCCCGCCCCGACGGGCACGGGGTGTCCCTGGTGCAGGTCGGCGGCACCTTCCACCGCACCGGCATGGCCCGGCTGTTGCGCACCAACCCGGTGGAGGCCTCCGCGGTGGTGTCAGAGGTGCTGCGCCGCTTCGACGCCTGCGCCGTCGGGCTGCCCTCGATCGGCGTGGTCGCCTTCTCCACCGCGCAGCGGGCGCACATCGAGGACCTGCTCCGCGACTGCGGGGACGACCGGGTGCTCGAGGCGCTGGCGCGCACCGACGGCGAGGGTCTGTTCGTCAAAGACCTGGAGAGCGTGCAGGGCGACGAGCGCGAGGTCGTGCTGCTCTCCACCGCCTTCAGCCCGGACGCCCGCGGCCGGCTGCCACTGGACTTCGGCCCGCTCAACCGGGCCGGTGGTGAGCGCCTGCTCAACGTGGCGGTCACCCGCGCGCGCCGTCAGGTGATCGTGTTCTCCTCCTTCGCGCCGGAGCAGCTGCGCGCCGAGGACACCGCGTCGACCGGCATCGCACACCTGCGCGCCTACCTCGACCTGGCCGGCCGCGGCGTGGACGCGCTGCCCCGCGCCGTCCGCCCGGCCGGGGCCGCCGACCGGCACCGTGAGGAGGTCGCCGCGGCGCTGCGCTCCCGCGGGCTGGTCGTGTGCACGGACGTCGGGCTGTCGGAGTTCCGCGTCGACCTGACCGTCGCCCGCGCCGCCGCGCCGGACGCCCCGGTGCTCGCCGTGCTGCTCGACGGCCCGGCCTGGGCCGCCCGCCGCACCGTGGGTGACCGGGACGGGCTGCCCGTCGACGTGCTGTCCGGGCTGCTCGGGTGGCCGGCGGTCGAGCGGGTCTGGCTGCCGTCCTGGTTGACCGGCCGGAACGCGGTGCTCGACCGGCTGGTCGCCGCGGTGGAGGCCACTCCCCCGCCGCCGCCGGGTCCGGGTCTGCGCCGGCCGGTCCGCCGTCCGGCCGCCGCGACGGCGCCGCGTTCGGCCCCGGCCCCGCGTCCGGCCTCGGAGCCGGCCTTCGTCGCTGCCCAGCCTTCCTCGGGGCCCATCCCGGTGCAGGGCCGGCCGCTGCAGCCGGCACGGTCGGTGCTGGCGTTCTCCGGCGCGCCGGCGACCACGGTCGCCGTCCCGGCGCTGTCGCTCGTGCCGGCGCTGGCGGCGCCGGTCCTCGCATCGGTTCCGGTGCCGGCGGCTGTGGAGCCGACCCCGGCCACGGTCCCGGAGCCGGTGGAGGCGCCGGCTGCCCGGGTCGCCCGGGTCCGGAAGCCCGCGCCCGTCGCGGCACCGCTGGACGACGAGCTGCCCTTCGTGGTGTGGACGCCGAAGCCGGCCGGGGACAGGAAGGTGCTCGACTCCCTCGCCGACGCCAAGGCGGCCCGCGCGGTGCGCCGGGTGCTGACCGCGGGCGTCAAGGCCGAGGGACCGGTGCACGTCGACCGGCTGGTGAAGGCCACCGCGGCGGCGTTCGGCCTGACCCGGGTGACCGCGGCCCGGCGGACGGCGCTGCTCGCGCTGCTGCCCGAGGGGGTCGTCACCGACGACGTCGCGTGGCCGGCCGACCTCGACCCGTCGTCCTGGCGCTTCTTCCGGCGTCAGGCCGCCAGCGGCGACCGGTCACTGGACCAGGTCGCCCCCGAGGAGATCGGCAACGCGATGGCCGGGCTCTGCCGGGCCCGCGGCGGGCTGGCCGCGGACGAGCTCTTCCTGCGCACGGTCGAGGTTTTCGGGCACCGGCGCCGCACGCCGGCGCTGCTGCCGGTGCTGGACGCCGCGCTGGTTGCGGCGGTGACGTCCGGCCGGCTCACCGAGGCCGCGGGCGGGCGCTTCACCACCTGAGCCCGGACCGGCCATTGCGGCCACTGTGGCCGCTCCGGGGATCACTCGTAGGGTCCGGCCATGGCGACACGACAGCTCACGACCCTCTTCACCGGCGGCTCGTATTTCGAGGGCCCGCGCTGGCACGACGGCACCTGGTGGGTGTCTGACTTCTACCGGCAGCAGGTCAGCCGGATCACCCCGGACGGCGGGGAGACCGTCGTGGTCACCGTCGAGCAGCAGCCCTCGGGGCTGGGCTGGCTGCCGGACGGCTCGCTGGTCATCGTCTCGATGAAGGACCACCGGCTGCTGCGCTTCGCCGACGGCGAGCTGTCCACGTTGGCCGACCTGACCGACCACTGCGGCGGCCACCTCAACGACTGCGTCGTCGACGATGCGGGGCGCGTGTTCGTCGGTGACTTCGGCTTCGACCTGATGGGCGGCGGGGACGGCGCGCCGGCGTCGCTCAAGCGGGTCGACCCCGACGGCACGGTCACCGTCGTCGCCGACGGCCTGCAGTTCCCCAACGGCGCGGTGATCACTCCCGACGGCGGCACTCTGATCGTCGGCGAGACGCTGGGCAACCGGTTCACCGCCTTCGACCTGGCCGCCGACGGCTCGCTGGGCAACCGCCGGGTGTGGGCCGAGCTCGGGCCGGAGGTGACCGGAACCGGGACCGAGGAGGTGCTCAGCCAGCTGAAGACCGCCCCGGACGGCTGCACCCTGGACGCCGAGGGCCACATCTGGGCCGCGGACGCTGTGGGCGGCCGGGTGGTCCGGGTGGCGCCCGGAGGCGCGATCGTCGAGTCGATCGCCGCCCCCGAGGGCCAGGGCGTCTTCGCCTGCGCCCTCGGTGGGGACGACGGCCGCACCCTGCTGCTGTGCTGCGCGCCGGACTTCTTCGAGCACAACCGGGCGCCGGTGCGCGAGGCACTGCTGGTGACGACACGGGTCGACGTCCCGCACGCCGGGCGTCCGTGAACTGACGCCGGAAGTGGTCGCTGCCCACCACCGAGCGGAGGAGCGCCAACAGCTGCACAAGGCCTGCGCCGCGACCTACGCTGCGCCGATGACCCGGCCCCTGCGCATCGTCCTGCTGGCCACGGGCGGCACCATCGCCTGCACCACCACCACGGGCGTGGCGGTGAAGACCCTGCGAGCCGCGGACCTGCTGGCCACCGTGCCCGCCCTGCCCGGGGTCGAGGTACAGGGCAGCGACTTCGGGCTGACCTCCAGCTGGGACCTGACGCCGCCGACCATGCTGGAGGTGGCGCACCGGGTCGAGGAGCTGCTCGTCGAGCACGATGCGGTGGTCGTGAGCCAGGGGACGGACACCCTGGAGGAGACGGCCGCACTGTTGTCCTTCGCCGTCCGCTCGCCGCGGCCGGTGGTGGTGACCGGGGCGATGCGGGCCAGTGACGAACCGGGCGCCGACGGGGCACGGAACCTGCAGGCCGCCCTCCTCGTAGCGGCCCACCCGGACGCAGCGGGCCGCGGTGCGCTGGTGGTCCTCGACGACGACGTGCACCGCGCGGTCACGGTGACCAAGCGGCACAGCAGTACGACCTCGACGTTCGGCAGCCCGAACGCGGGTCCGGTCGGGCTCGTACACGGCGACCGGGTGATCTTCGTGGCACCGCCGTCACCCCTGACCCGGTACGACGTCGTCCACGCGGCGGCCGACGTGCCGCTGCTGGTGGTGGCCGCGGGTGCGCCCCGGCGGGTGCTGGAGGCCGCGGTCGCCGGCGCCGACGGCCTGGTCGTCGCCCGGTTCGGACTCGGCCACGCCCCCGCGGCCTGGATGCCGGTGCTCGGGGCGGCCGTCGACGCCGGTATGCCGGTGGTGATGGCATCCCGCACGGGGGCGGGACCGGTGGGCGGCCGGTACGCCGGGCCCGGTGGGGACCTCGACGTCGCCGACCGCGGTCTGTTGTCGGCCGGCCTGCGCTCCCCCGCCACCGCCCGCATCGAGCTGATCTGCGCGCTGGGGGCCGGCGCGGACCCGGTCGAGGCGTTCGCCCGCACCCTGCCGTGACCTCTGGGCCGTGGCGGCCCCACTTCACTTGTGGCCATAGTGGCAGCCCAGGGCGCCCCGGGCGCGCTCAGCGGGGCCAGGGGCGCTCCGCGCCGAGGCCGAGCTCGGTGCCACAGGTGCGGTCGTCCGCCACGTCCTGCGGCCGGAAGTAGACCGTCGAGGCGGTGACGTCGTTGCCGTAGGCCTGCGGGCTGAAGATGTCCCCCGGGGCCGCGTCCGTCGCGCCCGACCCCATGTCCTCCAGCGTGATCGAGAAGCGGACGACCCGGGTGAACTGGCAGTCCGCGCCGACCGACTCGATGCTGAACTCGATCGGCGGACGCTCGATGCCCCGCACGATGTTGTCCAGCCCACCGGCCCCGGTGGAGCCCTCCAGCAGGTCGATCGCGGTGCCGTCCTGGATCTCGTCGGCGGCGTTCTGGCTGTGCCCGTGGCCGGACACGGTCTGCCGGACCTGCCCGCGCAGCACGTCGCGCAGCGCCTCGGCCTGCACCGGTTCGTGGGTGGCGAACAGGTCGACCGGTCCGACGCCGGGCGGGCCGGCGGGGGTGTCGGAGGTCGGGCCGGTGGGGGTCCCGTCGGCCACCTGCGGGTCGGGCAGGGTGGGCTCGGACAGGGACGGGTCGGTCAGCGACGGCTCGGCGGGACCGGTGGTGACAGCGGTGGTGTCCTCGTCGTCGCCCTCGCTGTCCTGCCCCACGGCGTCCTCGACGGCGGCGCGCTCCAGCGGGTCGGTGACGTCCGGGGCGTCGGCGCCGTAGGCGCCCGTGGCGCCGTACACGCGCGGGTCCGACAGCCCGGCGATGGTGAGCCCGTAGGCGTCCACGACGCCGGCGGTGACGGCGTACCCGTCGCCGGTGGCGGTCTTGGTGCCCAGCACGGTCACGCCGGGGATGCCGCGGAGCACGTCGACGGTGGCGGGTGAGCCGTGGTTGCCGGCCAGCCAGAGCATCGGGGTGGTGGCGGTGACGGTGCGCAGCGCGTCGAGGTAGGCAGGCGTGAGCTCCTCACGGGTGCCGAACTCGCTCTCGTCGCCGGTGTTGACGATCAGGTCGACGCCGTAGCTGGCGGCGTACTGGCCGACCAGGGGGTAGTTGGCGGCCAGGTGCATGTCGGAGATGAGCATGATCTGCAGCGCGGTCTCCGGCGCCTGATCCTCGATCTGCGCCTGCAGTGCGGACTGGATGCCGATCACCGACCCGAGCACGTCGAAGGCCTTGGACTGCTGGCTGTAGTAGGCCGACAGCTGGCCAGGGAACAGCTGCGCGGCGGCCAGGGTGCCGGTCAGACGGGACTCGCGGGCCCAGTGGGGGTTGTAGCTGACCGCGCCGTAGACGGCGACGGCCAGAGTGACCAGGACGGCGGCGCCCAGCTGGAGCGCCCGGTGCCGCAGCTCGCGCGGCCGGCGCGGGGTCCCGCGCAGGTAGCGCAGCGACATGTTGATCAGGGCAGCGATGGCCAGGCCGATCGCCAGCCCGATGAGGAGCTCGCCGATCAGCCAGCCGGCGATCCGCGGGACCAGGTCGGTGACACCGGCCTGGAGACGGGTGACGAAGCCGGGCATGTCGCCGCCGGCCAGCTTCGTGAGCTGCAGGACGTCGACGTCCTCAGGGCTGATGTGGACGCCGATCGGCAGGCCGACGAAGTCGGGGAACTCCCAGCTGCCCAGCGTGGTGTCGGCCGAGAGCGTGGTCCGGTGCAGGAGCGTGCCCTGCACCTCGAACGGGATGCCCTGCACGGTGGCGTGGTACGGAAAGGCCTGCAGGACGGCGGCGGCGCAGAGCAGCGGGAGCGCCAGGCGGAGTACCCAGCGGGCGAGGAACTGCGCCACCGTCCCGGTGACGCGCCCGGCCGTGCGCAGGCCGGCCCAGGCGCTGCTCGAGGCGGCCCGCAGAGATCCGTCGTCCTGGTTGGCTGCCATCGCCGGTCATCCTCCCAGCGCCGCGCCGGCGAGCAGCTCCGCCAGGCGGTCGAGGAACGGGAGCTGGCCCGTGACGAGGCGGGTGCGGGCCTCCTCCAGACCGGACCAGGCGGCCCGGTCCATCTCCGGGAACGACTGCATCCGACCGGAGCGTGGCGGCCACTCCAGCTCGAAGGTGTTGCTGGTGGTGACCGCCGCGTCCAGGTTGCCCTCGGCGGCCCAGACGGTGAGCACCTTGCCGCTGGTCACCCGCAGCGTGCCCAGCGGGAGGAAGTCGTCGGACGGCACCGGGGAGCCGAGCTCCTCGGCGAACTCGCGGCGGGCGGTGGCGAAGGGGTCGTCGTCCGGGCCGTGCTCGCCCTTGGGGATCGACCAGCCACCGGCGTCCTTCTTCGCCCAGAACGGGCCGCCCATGTGGCCGATCAGCACCTGGAGCCCCTGGTCGGGCGTGCGTCGGTAGAGCAGGATCCCAGCGCTCGTCCTCGGCACCCGCGTCTCGCCTCCCTGTCCGTCGTCCGGTCGTGGTCAGGCCCTGCCGGGCCACCGGTAGGTGCAGGTGGCGGAGGTGGTCTGGCCGGTGGCGTCGGTGAGGACGGCGGTGACCTCGAAGGCCCCGGGCACCAGGTAGGTGTGGGAGAAGATGGCGCCGAGGTGCTGGTCGTCGTTGGTGTAGGAGTCGCCGTCCCCGTAGTCGATGGTCACCGAGAACGGACCGCTGGCGGTGGTCTGCCGACCGAAGAGGGGCGATGCGCCCGCTGCACCGGTGGGACAGGTCACCGCCATCACCGGCGCGGGTGGCAGCACCGGCGCGGTGGTCGCGGTCGCATCCGGGGGGACGACGGCGTGCGCGGCGGCGTCCTGCGGCGGCGCCGGAACGGCACCGCCGAGCGCCACAGCAGCCAACCCGGCCGCGGTCATCCCGAACGCCGCCGGCAGCGTGACGGCGCCCAGCCAGTGCGCCCGGCCGCGGACCACCGCCATCCCGCCCGCGAGCGCGACGACGGGCACCATCACGAGCAGACCGGAGCCGATTCCGCCGGCCACGGAGACCAGCAGGACGAGCACGAACAGCAGCGACCCGGCCATCAGGGCCGGACGGGTGTGCCCGTCCGGCTGTCCGCCGCTGTCGATCTCCGCCACGACGCTCCTCCCCCGGGACGCTCCGGCGGCGCCCTCGCTGGGGAGTCTGCACACGGTTCACGCCCGCCGCCGGGTTCCGTGGTGCGTCGTGCGACGGCTGTGGTCAGCTGACATGCCTGTTCCGCATGGGACTGACTCGGGTCAGGCGCGCAGGGCCGTACCGATAGGGATCTCGGTGCCGTCGGGCCGGTAGGTGTGCCATCGGCCGTCGGAACTATCGGCCGCCATCCGATCGGGCCACGCCGGTTCAGCCGGCTTCCTTCGGGGGACACAGCGCACCGAAGTCCTAGTGCCGACGAGGGGACAGCCATGCCGGGAAAGTCACCGCTGATGGGTCGATACGGGCCGGCGGTGGCCATCGCGCTGCTGGGGCTGGCCCCGAACATCGTGCTGACCACGGCGTTCTCGTTTCTGACCCCGGTGCTGGTCCGGGACCTGCATACCTCGCCGATGGTCCTCCAGTTGGCGGAGGGCATGAGCAACGCCGGGTACGCGCTCGGCGCCGTCGTGGCAGCCTTCCTGGGCCAGCACGTCGTCCAGCGGAAGCTGTTCCT
The DNA here is from genome assembly GCF_900107175.1 of Modestobacter sp. DSM 44400. Classification (GTDB taxonomy): domain Bacteria; phylum Actinomycetota; class Actinomycetes; order Mycobacteriales; family Geodermatophilaceae; genus Modestobacter. The sequence goes on from NZ_FNOZ01000023.1 coordinate 40,697, forward strand.
CGGCTACGAGACGGTGTTCATCGTCGGCTCGGTGCTGGCCGCCGCGGCTCCGAACGCGGCCTTCTTCTTCGCCGGACGGGTGCTGCAGGGCACCTCGACCGGGTTCATGCTCGTCGCCGCGCTCCCACCGTTGGTGACCCGCTTCGGGGTGAGCCGACTGCCTGTCACGGTCGCCATCGTCAATGTCGGCCTGTTCGGCGCCACCACGCTCGGGCCGGTGATCGGCGGCCCGGTCGCCGCGGCCGGTGCCTGGCGGCCCCTGCTGTGGGCCGTCATGGGCCTCGGGCTGCTCGGGCTGGTCGTGGCCGCGCTCGGCTATCCGCGGTTCGATCCGGCCAATCCGGACCTGGCGTTGGACAAGGCGGCCATCGTCCTCGCCGTGGCCGCGACGTTCCTGCCGTTCTTCGCCACCTCGGTGCTCATGGGGAGGTCGTTCACCGCGCCGGTGTTTTTCGTTCCCTTCGTCGTCGGCCTGCTGGCGCTGGTGGTGCTGGTGGTGGCCGAGTACCGCAAGCGGGAGCCGCTGATGCCGGTGAGGGCGCTGTCCACCCAGCTGCCGGTGACCGGGACCCTGGTGGCGATGATCGCCGGTGCGGTCGTCGTCTCCGTGGTCGAGCTCGCCCAGCTGCTCCTCAGCGACGTGGCCAGGACCCCGCCCGGCTCGGCGGGACTGCTGTTCTGGCCAATGCCGGTCGGGCTGGTGGTGGCCGCCGTCCTCTTCGGGGTCCTGCTGCGCACCCGGTATCTGGCGGTGCTGGTCGACGTGGGCCTGGTGGCGCTGGCCGGGGCTGCGGTGATCCTGTTCTTCGCCGAGAGCGCCGATCCGGATTCGGCGGTCCGGTGGGCGACGCTGCTCCTGGGCTTCGGAGCGGGGGCCACGGTGTCGCCCGGGTTGTTCCTGGCTGCCTTCGGAGTGCCCTCGAAGACCCTCGGCCGGGCGTTCGCACTGGTGGAACTGCTGCGGTCGGAGGCCGCCTACGCCGTCGGGCCGATCATCGCGTTCGTCGCCCAGGGCCGCGCGGACCTCGCCTCCGGTGTGCGACTGGGGCTCGTCGTGATGATCGCGCTCGCCGGGCTGGGTCTCGTGGCGGCGCTGGTGATCCCGGCGGTGAGCGGGGCCCGGCTGCGGGTTCCGGACCTGGAAAGCTGGCTGAAGGGGGACGAGCCGGCGCTGCCCTCACCGACGACCGCAACCCACCTGCGTCCCTCGGTGCAGGACGACGCGGCCGAACCACTGCTCCCCCGCCGCCGGCACTGATCCTGCGGGCCGGCGGCACCTGCTCAGCCGTTGTCGAGAACGTTGTCGAGGACGTTGCCGCGGACGCGATCGGCGAAGCCGCCGGCGACGAAGGCGCCCGCCCGCGAGTCGGGCCTGCGCTGCGCCTGACCCTCGAAGCAGCGGATGAACTCCTCGCCGGGGCCGAGCAGCGCAGGCGAGGGGGTGGCGGCCACCTCGGCGACGGCGCGGGCGGCGGCTGAGGCCGGAACGGGCAGGTCGTCGACGGTCACGTGGGCAGTCTCGCGAACGGGGTCACGGAGGACGGACCGGACGGCGACGGTGGCAGGAACGCAGCGGAAGTCGGCAGGAGCCAGACCGGCGTGATGCACGGGGGCCGCGGGGCAGGGCGACGACGCACAGGTAACTTCCCCGTCGTGACCGATCGCTACTTCGAGGACTACGTGCCCGGGACGACATCCGAGTACGGCCCCATCCGGGTGGCCGAGGCGGAGGTGGTCGACTTCGGTCGGCGGTTCGATCCGCAGCCCTTCCACGTCGACGCGAAGGCAGCGTCCGCGGGGCCCTTCGGTGGTCTCATCGCGAGCGGCTGGCACACCTGCGCCCTGATGATGCGGCTGCTCGCGGACGAGTACCTGTCCCCGGTGTCGAGCCTCGGCTCACCGGGCGTCGACGAGCTGCGCTGGATCCAGCCGGTCCGACCCGGCGACGAGCTGACGCTCCGGGCCACCGTCGACGAGGCCCGTCCGTCCCGGAGCAAGCCGGACCGCGGTCTCGTGCATACCCGGGTCGAACTGGTGAACCAGGCCGACACCGTCGTCCTCAGCCTGCGAGCCATGAACCTGATCCGCACCCGCCCGAACGACGCCGGCTGACCGCAGCCGTGCGTGCCGCCATACCCCGCGCCCACCGGGTCGCTGGTGCATTGATCGGCTCGGCCGTCGGCGACGCGCTCGGCGCACCGTTCGAGTTCGGTCCACCCGGGGCGTTCACCGCTCGCTTCCCGCTCCCCGCCCGCGGACTCGCGACCGAGATGTGCGGCGCACCGGGCCGGGAGCCCGGCGAGTTCACCGACGACACCCAGCTGGCACTGCTGCTCGGCACCTCCCTCGTCGAGCGGGGCGGCCTGGACGAGGCCGACGTCTTCGCCCGCTTCCAGACGTGGGCACGGGCCGACCCGTCCGACATCGGGAGCCGAACCCGCGCCGTCCTGGGCTCGGGCCTGCCCTGGCAGGCCGCCGCCGCCGAGCACGCCGCACGCTCGGGGCACGCCGCCGGCAACGGCTCGCTGATGAGGACGGCGCCGGCCGCGATCCGGTTCGCCCGCGACGGCCGGCGGGCCACGATGGACGCCGCCCGCCGGATCTCCGTCCTCACCCACGGTGACCTCGCCGCGGGCGAGGGCTGCGCGGTCTTCTCCGAACTCGTGCGGATCGCGCTGGACGGCCGGGATCCGCTCGCCGCCGTCCCGGAGGCCCTGGCGCTGGTCTCCCCCGACCACCGCGGGCGGTGGTCGACGGTGCTCGCGCCGGACTGGACGCCGGACCGGGCCACCGAGCCCAACGGCGCGGTCCGGCCCACGCTCGGCTCCGCGGTGTGGGCGCTGCGCCACGGCCGCGATTTCGCCTCCACTCTGCGCCTGGTCATCGACCTGGGCGGCGACACCGACACCGTCGCCGCGGTCGCCGGCGGTCTGGCCGGCGCGGTGTTCGGCATCGCCGGCATCCCGATGCGCTGGACCTCGGTCGTCCACGGGCGGGTCCCCGGGCACGGCGAGCGGGTGTGGCAGCTCGCCGACCTGCACCACCTGGCTGCCGCGCTGGACGGCTCGCCGGCCGCGCCGTACGAGGCACCGGAGACCCGCCGGCTCGAACCGCGGGAGGTCGCCGACGGCGTCTGGGCGGCCGACCTGGACGGCGCCCGCCACAGCTCGAGCGACTTCGCCGTAGTCTCCTTGTGTCGGACTGGGACGCGTTTCCCGCACGACGTGCAACGTTTCGCCTACCTGACCGACGACGACGCGAACAGCAAACTCGACGCCGTGCTGGCAGACGTCCTCGGCGACATCGAGGGGCTGCGGGCGGACGGCAAGCAGGTGCTCGTGCACTGCTTCGCCGGCCAGTCGAGGACGGGGCTCGTGCTGCGGGCCTGGCTGCGGCGCAGCGAGGGGCTGTCCGCGGCAGCGGCGACGGACGTCGTCGCCCGACGCTGGCCGCACCTGAGCCTGTGGAACGACAGCTTCACCCACGCGCGCGAGCGCGTGCACTGACCGAACGACGAACGGGGCTCGACACATGGCACTGATCACCTGCCCCACCTGCAACTCCGAAGAGATCACCGGCCGGCCGCAGCCCGATGGCCGGCTGCTCATCCACTGCGAGGACTGCGGCAACGAGTGGCTGCGCGGGGAGACCCGCCGCGACCCGGCCCGGCCCGCCGTCCAGTCGATCGACTCGCTGCAGGCCGAGTTCCCGACGGCCTCCGCCGTCCGCCCCGACGTCCGCGAGCGCGTCCAGCTGCTCCAGTCGGAGTTCCTGATGGAGCGGCCCGAGCCCGACCCCGACGTCGAGGCCTACCGGGTCCGGTACGCCGAGCTGTTCGAGAAGGGCAACCTGGGGACGGCGACGCCCGACCAGCTCGCCCACTTCGCGAACTCCGATACCGTCGCCGCCCCCGGCAACATGTCCGGGTTCAACCGCGCGTGGAAGACCCAGGGCCCGGACAAGTCCGCCGCCGCGGTGCGGTCGACGATCGAGTACCTGCTCTACGGGCCGGAGACCCTCCGCCTGGAGGACCGGCTCACCCACCTCATCGACGGCAAGAAGGGGCTTGGCTTCCCCTCCTTCAAGGAGTCGCTGCTGACCAAGGTGCTCGTCGTGATCCACCCCGAGCGGTTCCTGCCGGTGCTGAAGTACACGGCCGCGGCCGGTGGCAAGAAGGAGCTCGCCAAGCTCGTCTTTGATCTGGACCTGCCGCCGGCGGAGAAGGTCGCGTGGACGAGCGGCCGCCTCGCGGTGTGGAGCAACGACCTGCTGCGCTCGCTGGTCGGCAACGACATCCCCGACCTGCAGCAGGCTGCGCGGTTCCTCAACTGGGCCAAGAACCAGCCGGCGATGTCGCGCACCTGAGTTCTGCCCGCACGACGCGCGAACGCCCCGCTCCCGGCCTCCGGGGGCGGGGCGTTCGCCGCCCCCGGAGGTCAGGGACCGGGCACCCGGAACGTGCAGGTCGGGCCACTCGCCCGGGCCAGCCGACGATCCAGCGTCCACAGCGGGACGTCGAGCGCCTCGGCCAGCGCGACGAAGGCACCGTCGTAGGAAGTGACGGTCGGGTGCAACGCCCAGACCCGACCGGCGAGCGGCTCGAACGGGAAGACGGTCAGCGGCAGCTGCACCAGATCCCGGTGGGCCAGTGCCGCGACGTCCCGGCCGAGCTGCCCGGAGAGCACCGAGCGGCGCAGCACGGCCGAGACCTCGACGTACAGGTGCGCCGGCGCGGCCAGCGCCTGCCCAGCCAGGCCGGACCGCGCCCACTCGCCGTCCGGCCCGCCGTCCACCAGGGCGGCGACGATGGCGGACGGGTCGACGACGACGGTCACGCCCGGTCGGCGTCGCGTGCCTCGAGGATCGTGTCCGCGGGCAGCCGGCTCGCCGTCGCGCGGACACGCTGTTCCACCCGGGCCCACAGGTCGTCCGGGCTCGGCCGCCTCGCCAGCTCGGTCAGCTGACCCCGCACGTACTCCTGCAGCGACTGCCCGGCACGTGATGCGCGGGCCGCCAATTCGTCACGGGTCTCGTCGGGCACGTCGCGGATGGTCATGGACACCGACACACATGCACAATAGCAGCGCTGCATGCGTGTTGACAGCACTGCCCGGTACGACCGGCACGGTCAGTCCCCGGCGTACGCGCTGACGCCGAAGTGCCGCTGCCCCCGGCCGTCCTCCTGGACCAGCACCGTGTACGCCTGGCCGCCGATGACCGCGGCGCAGGTGTCGCCGGAGCACTCCACGGTCTCCACGGTGGCGCCCTGCGCGGCCACCGACTGGGCGACGGCGGCCTCGGTGGCGGTGTTCGCCCGGTCGATCCGGTCGCGGTAGTACACGAGCCCGGCGATGGCCACGGCCACGACGATGACGGCCACCAGGACGGTGGTCAGCAGCGTGGTGTTGCGGGCGACCCAGCCCGGCTCCCGCTCCTCGGGAGGAGCGGCGTCGGGCGCTCCTCCCGGGTCGGTCGTGATCAGCCCGGTCGTGGTGGCCGGGAACCCCGTCGCCGGTCCGGCCGGGGCAGGGTCGGTCGGGTGCGTGCTGTCGGTGCTCATCGCGTTGCTGCCTCGTTCCGTTCAGGGGGTGTCCGGGCCGCACCCGCGGGGCCGGCGGACCCGGGGCAGGCACCGATGGCCGCCCCGATCGCCTGACGACAGTGCCACACCATCCGCGGGATCCCGTCGTCACTCCCGTCCCACCCGTGGCGCGGCGGACCGGCGGGTCCCGGAACTCACGTCCGGCCGGGCGTAGACAAGGGCATGGGCATCTCCTCCGGCCCCCGGCTCGACCCGGCGGCCCGGAACAGCGACCTGCCCGGCCGCGTCTCGATCGAGGTTGAGGCGGTCCCGGTGCTCAGCTGGGCGCTGGCGCGGCACGGCGTTCCGGTCGTGTCCCGGCTGCTCCTGACCGGTGGGGCCGTACCCGTCCGCAGCGCCGAGGTCACCGTGCAGGTCCGCACCGCCGACGGGCCGCTGGGCTCCCCCGCCGTGTTGCGCGCGGACCTGGCGCCGGGCCGGACCACCGTCCTCGCCGCCGTCGACCTGCACCTGGACGCCGACGTCCTGTCCCGCATCCCGGCGGCGCGGCCCGGCGTGATCGAGGTGAGCGTCGCGGCCGACGGCACCGAGCTGGCCTGCAGCAGCACTCCGGTCCAGGTGCTCGGGGCCGCGCAGTGGCTGGCCGCGCCGGCGCCGTTGGCCCTGGCGATGCTCGCCGCGCACGTGCTGCCCGACGACCCGGCGGCAGCGGCGCTGGTCGGTGGCGCCGCCGACCTGCTGGAGCTGCGCACCGGCGACCCATCGCTCGCGGACTCCACCTGCGGCCCGGAGCTCATCGACCGCACCGTGGCCGCGATCGTCGAGGCGATGCGCCGCCGGGGGGTGCGGCACAGCCCGGCCCCCGCCGACTGGGCCAGAACCGCCCTGACCGTGCGGACGCCCGGCGAGGTCCTCGAGTCGCGGCTGGGCAGCTCCCTGGACACCGCCGTCGTCCTGGCCGCGGCGTTGGAGCACGCCGGCATCCGGCCGCTGCTCTGGATCGCCGAGGGGCACGCCTTCCTCGGCTACTGGCGGACGCCGGGCGGCACCGGGAGCACCGTGACCACCGAGGTCGACGGGCTGGTGGAGTTGGTCGAGCGCGGCGCGGTCCAACTGGTCGACGCCACGATGCTCACCGCCGAAGCGGAACCGGCCACCTTCGGCGACCTGCACCGCACACCGCACGCCGCATGGCTGACCGGCGACCTGCACCGGATCACCGGCGTCACCGACGTCCACCGCGCGCGGCTGGACGGCATCCGACCGCTGCCGGTGCCCGGCGCCGACCCCGCTCGGCGCAGAGCGCGGCAGCCGCCGGCCCGGGACGACGGCTGGACCCGGCTTGCCCTGACCCTCGGCACGACACCACCGCCGCGGGTGGAGCAGTGGGCGGCGGAGCTGCGCGACCTCGCCCCGAACCGGACGGCGGGCTGGCTGGACGACTCCGCGGGTCCGTCGGTCCTCCTCCCCCGGTCCGCGGCCGACCGGCTGCAGGCCGGGACGCCGGCCCCCTGAACGACGTCGACCCGGACCGCCTCCGGGAGTTGCGCGCCGTCGCCGAGCAGGCCGGGGCTCCCAGCCTCACCCTGACGCTGGGCACCCTGGCCTGGGCGATCGACGGCCGGCCGCTGTGCTCACCGGTCGTCGTGGCGCCCGTCGTCGCGGCGCCGGTCGATCCCCCCGACCCGGACGGCGGGCTCGCCCTCGCCGGCACCCCCCAGCTCAACCGCTACCTGCTGGCGGCGCTGCACCGGCGGCACGGCCTGTCGGTGCCCGAGCACGGTCCGGACGGCGCCCCGCTCGACCCAGCCGGCGTGCTCGCCGCACTGCAGGGCGAGCTCACCGCCCGCGGGCTGCCGTTCGCGGTCCAGTCGACCACGCAGCTGACGGTGCTCCCGCCGCTGCGGCTCGAGGCCGACGTGGCTGAGCACTGGGCGACCTTCACCGCCAACGCGCTGTTCGCCCACCTGGCCGCCGACCGCGAGGAGCCCTTCGCCGACCCCGCCCCGAACATCGCCGTGGACGTCGACGTCGACGAGCTCGCCGCCCGGGTCCCCCTCCCGGCCGATGCCAGCCAGCTGCGTGCGGTCGCCGAGGCCGCGGCCGGGCGCACGTTCGTGCTGGACGGCGGGCCCGGCACCGGCACCACGCAGACCATCGCCAACCTGGCCGCCCGCGTCGTCGCCGACGGCTGCCGGGTGCTGGTGGTCGCCGACGACGGCTCCGCTCTCGACGCGCTCGCCCGCCGGCTGGCCGACGCCGGCCTGAGCCACCTCACCTGCGACCTGCGCGGCGGTGCCACCTGGACGAGGACCACCCCGACCCCCGGCGACTCCGAGGCGACTCCGGACGATGAGGCGACTCCGGACGATGAGGCGACTCCGGACGATGAGGCGACTCCGGACGACGCGCTCGACGAGGAGCTACGCACCGCGCGGCGCGCCCTGGGCGACTACGCGCGCCGGCTGCACGAACCCAACACCGCGGGGCTGTCGCTCTACACGGCCCGCGCCGGGGTGCTCCCTGCCGACGGCGACGCCCCGGCACTCCCGGTGCCGGAGCGGTTCGTGGCCAACACCTCGGGGCGCACCATCGGCGCAATCCGGCGCGTGCTCACCGCGCACCCCGCGCTCGCCGACGCGACCGGGCCCCGCCCCGGGCACCCGTGGGGCTTCCTCGACCGGCCCGACGTCGACCCGCTCGGGGTGCAGCAGGCGGTCGTTGCGCTCGACCGGGCGGTGGATGCCCTGCCGGCGGACGGGCAGCTGGCCTCGGTGCTCGCCGCTGTGCGGACGACGGCCGACCTCGACGCCCTGGCCGCCGTCCTGACCACCGTCCTCGACGGCCCCTGCGTGCCGTTGGACGTGCTGGACGACCTGGACTCGCCGGAGTGGACGGAGGCGGCGAACGCGGTCCTCGCCGACGTCGCCCTGTTGGGCGCGGCCGACCAGCCGGGCCTGGACGTCGCCGTCCCAGCCGCCCTGGACCTGCCGCTCGCCGAGCTGGCGGCCGAGGCCCAGGAGGCCGCCGCGGCGGGCCGCCTGCTCCGGAACCGGCGGCTGTCCGCCGTCCTCGACCAGCTCGCGCCCCTGCTGCGACCCGGTGTGCGCGTCCGGCCCGGGGAGGTCCCGGCACTGCTCGCCGAGCTGGCCTCGGTGCAGGCGGAGGTCCGGGAGCTGGCCGCCCGGGCAGCCGCCGTCCCGGGGCTGGACGTGCGGCCGGACTGGAACCCGTTCACCGACCCCGACCTCGCCGACCGGCAGATCGGCCGGCTGCACCGGGTCGGCGCGGCCGTCGCGAGCTGCCCGGAGACCTTTCCCGACCTGCGCCGGCACCTTGCCGGCGAGCCGGCACCGGACCCGGTGGCGGCGCGCCGCGTGGCCGCCCTTCGGGACGCCGTCGCCGCGCTGCTCGACGCCTGCGCCATCCTCCCCGGCCATCTGGCGGCGTGGGCGGCCGCCGACGGGCTGCTCGCGCGCTGGACCGGTACCCGCGAGGGGCGGGCGATCGACACCTTCGGCCTGCCGTCGCTCGGGGCCTGGCTGAGCCTGCTCCGCCCGCTGGAGCTGCTGTCCGCCGCCGGGCTGACCGAGGCGCGCGCCGCCCTGCTGACCGGCGCGGTGCCGGCCGGAGACGCGGTCGCCGCGTTCGACCGTGGCCTGGCCGCGGCCTCGGTGCGGGAGCGACAGCGGGCGACCGGCCTGGACGCCGTAGCCGCGGACGCGCAGGACCGGGCGGCCCGCCGGTTCGCCGACGCCTCGCGCGCCGCCCGGGCGTCCGTCACCGCGGCGCTGCGCGACCTGGCCGTTCCGGCCGAGCCGCCCTGCGTGCTCGCCGACCCCGAGTCCGTGGCCCGGCACCTGCCCGCCACCGCCGGGCAGTTCGACCTGGTGGTGTTCGACGATGCCGCCTCCCTGCGGGTCGCCGACGCGGTCGGTGCACTGGGCCGGGCGCGGTCGGCGGTGGTGGCCGGGAACAGCCGGCAGCTGCTCCCCGGGGATTTCGGCAGCCTGCTCGGCGCGTGCCTGCGAGCCGGGATCCCGCGGCTGGAGCTGGCCTGGCACCACCGCAGCCGGGACGAGTCGCTGTTCGCCGTCAGCAACGCCGTCCAGCACGGCAACCGGCTGGCCACGCTGCCCCCGCCTACCGGCGGCCCCGCTCTGTCGCTCGTCCCGGTGGCCGGCACCTTCCACCGGGCCGGAATGCTGCCCGGCACCAACCCGGTCGAGGCGCGGGCGGTCGTGGCGGAGGTCCGGCGGCGCGTCGACGCCTCGCCCGACGCGGTGCCGTCGATCGCTGTGGTCGCCTTGCACCGGCAGCAACGGACGCTGATCGAGGGGCTGCTCCGCGACGCCGGCGACGCACGGCTGGCAGCGGCGCTGGCCGCCCCCGACGGGCTCGTGGTGCGCACCGCGGACGACGTGCACGGCCTGGAACGCGACCTGGTGCTGCTCTCCCTCGGCTGCTCCCCCGGTGCGCGCGGCGCCGTGCCGCCCGACCTCGGCCCGCTGGGCCGGGCCGGCGGGGAGCGGCACCTGGACCTCGCGACCACCCGGGCCCGCCGGCAGGTGGTCGTCTACGCGTCCTTCGACCCGTCGCAGCTGCGCGCGGCGGAGACCTCGCTGCTCGGCGTCCGGCAATTGCGGGCCTATCTGGACGTCGCGTTGTGGGGCACGGACGCGGTGCCACAGGACGGGCGGCAGGCCGAGGTGCCGGATCCACACCGTGCGGAGATCGCCGCTGCGCTGCGCGACCGTGGACTGGCCGTGCGCACGGACGTCGGGCTGTCCGACGTGCGCGTCGACCTTGCGGTGGCCCGGTCCTCCGCGCCGGATGTCCCGGTGCTCGCCGTGCTGCTCGACGGCCCGGCGTGGGCGCGCCGGAACACGGCGACCGACCGCGACGGCGTACCGGGGGACGTCCTGGGCCGGGTCCTGGGCTGGCCGGCGGTCGAGCGGGTCTGGCTGCCCTCGTGGCTGGCCGACCCAGGGGCGGTGCTCGACCGGCTGGTCCGGGTGGCGGGGTCCGCCGTCCAGGCGCCGGACGGGCCACTGCTCCCGCTGCCGGCCGCCGTCGACGTCCCGTCCGTGCCTCCCGTGCGCCGGGAGCGGCCGCCTTCGGCTGTCGCACCGCCGTCCGCTGCCGCGCCGGTGCGGGTCACCGCCCGCCCGCAGGTCGCGCCGGCGGTGCTGGACGGCGAGGCACCGTTCACGCCGTGGACGCCGGAACCGACGGGCGAACCGCGGGTCCTCCGCCGGCTGGCGGACCCGGAGGCCGCCCGGCAGGTCCGCGCGGTACTGGCGGCCGGGATCGCAGCCGAGGGGCCGGTTCACCGGGACCGGCTGGCGCGGCTGACCGCCGGCGCGTTCGGGGTCGCCCGGGTTTCCGAGGCGCGGCGGGAGTCGATCCTGGCGCTGCTGCCCGGCTCGGCGGAGCACCTGTGGCCACCCGGCCTCGACCCGGCGACCTGGACCGGCTTTCGCCGGCAGGCCACGAACGGCGAGCGGGTCCTGGAGCACGTGGCGCCGGAGGAGATCGGCAACGCGATGGTGGCGCTGTGCCGGGCCGGCGCCGGCATGACCCGCGACGAGCTGTTCGCCCGCACGCTGGCCGTCTTCGGGCACCGCCGCCGGCACCCGGTGCTGGTGCCCTTCCTCGAGGTGGCACTGGCGCATGCCGTGCGGGCCAGCCGGGTGACCCGGCAGCCGGCCGGTCTGCTCATCAGCGCCGCCTGACGGCGCCTCCGGCAGGGCGTGCCGTGGCCGGCCGGTCACGCACGGTCGGAACACGCACAACCGGGTCACATTCGCCCGTGGACGGCCCGGGGCGCACGCTGACGTTCCGTGTGCGGCGCGGTGCGACGTCGTCCGACGTCGGCGGCGGCGAGTCGTCGATGCGGCGGCTCCGAACCCGCCGAGGGAGCCGCTCACGGTGACGCTCCGCAGTCGGGCAGGAATCCGGAAGTCGCCCTAGCGTCGTTCCCCGTCCGCCGGGCTCAGCCGTCACCGACCGTGTGACACCCGCCGGACACCGCCGAACCGGGCGCCAGCGCAGTTCCGCGCTGACGCCTGGACCGGGGACCCATCGCAGTTCTGGGGTGAAGCGCGACCGGCACGCAGGTGCCGGTGCGCCGGGCGAGTTCCCCCGTCCGAACCCGTCAGCTAACTCGGTAGGCGGTTGCGGAGAACAAGGAGAACCCGTCGTCCGTGACGACCACACGCACGTCCACCGCCCGTCGTACCCCCCGTTCCGGCCGCCGGGCGGTGATGGTCCTTCTCGCCAGCGCCGGCGTCGTCCTCACCCCGCTGACCGCCCAGGCGTCCACCGGCATGCCGGGCCCCGCGCCGGCCGCACCCATCTCGGCGGCGCCGGTCGCCGCCCCCAACCCCGCCGCTCAGCTGGCGGTCGACACCGCGCTCGCCCAGCAGGGCAAGGCCTACGTGTGGGCCGGTGCGGGCCCGAACGTGTACGACTGCTCGGGGCTCACCCAGTTCGCCTACCGGGCGGCCGGCATCGCGCTGCCGCACTCCTCGGGGATGCAGTCGACGATGGGCGTCCCGGTCGCGCGGGCGGACCTGCAGCCCGGTGACCTGATCTTCTTCTACAGCCCGGTCGGCCACGTCGGCATGTACATCGGCAACGGCCTGATGGTGCACGCGCCGACCAGCGGGGACGTCGTCCGGGTGGCCAGCGTCGACACCATGTGGGGCTACAACACCGCCCGCCGCATCGTCTGATCCGGCACCGCTGACGCGGCGCCCCGGCCGCCCGTGCGGCCGGGGCGCCGGCACCGGCCCCGGGTCAGCCGCCCAGGGCGGAGACCATGTTCATCACGGCCCGCATCTGCGGACCGAGCTTGTTCGCGTAGTCGACGTCGTTGGGCCCGAGGTAGCCCCACCAGTCCCAGCACCCCTTGGGGTTGACGATGGTGTCGGTGGTCGGCGTCGCCTGCGGGTAGAGGACGACGAAGTCGTTCGTGTCGGCGTAGGCGTTCAGGCCCGACCGCTCCACGAACGTGGTTCCGATCTGGTCGGCGGTCTGCAGGCACCCGTGGAGTGCCACGACGACGGCGCACGTGGCACCGCTGGCACAGGAGTCCGGCGTGTACAGGTAGCCCGTCGCTCCCATGCCGATGGCGGCCGCGCCGGTCTTGGTGAGGTCACCGTTGCCCGGCTGGGCCGGCACCGCGTACGGGTCCTGGGAGAAGGAGGTCACCCTCCCGCGGGGCGCGGCGTTGTTGGGCTTCTTGACCGAGCCGAACATCGTCTTCAACAGATCGGCCTCGGCGTCGTATCCAGGGCAGTTGTTGATGTACGGCGCGGCGGTGTTCCCGCAGGCGACCGGGCCGAGCGGGCTGATCCAGGCGTGCCCGGCGGCCAGGGTGCTGCGGTAGGTCAGCGGCGCCGCGTAGTGCCGGTAGTAGGCGGCGAGGTCGTCGGCGAGGGACTGCACCACGGTCGGGTCCTGCGTGCCGTGGAAGAAGTAGGTGCGCGAGCGGGTCAGGTTCTTCGTCGGGTCGATCTTTCCGGCCCGGGCGTACTCGTCGGTCTTGGCATAGGACGTCGCGACGTCCGTGGGCACGGTGTCGACGGTGCAGCCGTAGAGCGCGATGGCGACGTTGTCCTGAGCGCACCAGTACGGGCCGGCGCTGAAGACACCGGCTCCGCGGAACCGACTGGAGTAGGCCACCTGCAACTGGGTGGCCATGTAGCCACCCGAGGAGATGCCGGTGACGAAGTTGCCCGTGACGGCCAGCCGCGGCAGGGCCCCACCCGCGGGGGCCGCCTGCGCGGTCTCCCCGACGGTCAGGGCGGCCACCGCGACGACGGCGGCGCCGAGGACGGCGAGTCTTCGGCGCAGCGCGCCTCGCCGGACGCCCGAGCGGGCGGTGGTCTGGTCCACTGTTCCTCCTGGGGCGCGCGGCACCGAACCCGCCCTTTTTACTGCAACGTGCGTCACATCGCTCGCTGACCAGCGGTTCTCTCCTGATCAACCCGCGACCGCGTCGTGCACCGCCGTCCAGAACGGCTCGGGTCCGTCATGCGGGCCGGTCCTCATCCGCTGGGTGACCAGCACCGTGACCAGGTCGAGCGTCGGGTCGGCGTAGGCGGAGGTGCCGGTGCCCCCGGTTCAGCCGAAGCGTCCAGGCATCGTCCACGGGTCGGTGCGTTCGAGGGTGACCTCGACGTTGCCGCCCCGCGACCGGCCGGGGCCGAGGAAGGTGTGCGCCGCGGCGCGCTGGCCGTCGATGAGCCGGTCGCTGGTGAGCAGCCGCGCCGGATTCAGCACTGGCGTGCCACCGTCGGCGAGCGCGGTGAACAGCGCGAGGACGTCGGGAGCGCTCGACACCAGCCCGCCGCCCAGCGACTCGAAGACCCGCGGCCGGGAGGAGATGCCGGCGGGCGGGCCCGCGACCTCCAATCCGCCGTCGCCGGAGGCGTAGAAGGTGGCGAGCCGGTCGGGGGACGGCGTCCAGAAAGTGGTGTCGGTCAGCCCCAGGGGGCGACCTCGTCGTCCAGGGACAGGACGCCGTCGTCCACGAGGCCGAGGGTGAGCACGCTGCCGAACGGCTTGGTGAGCGAGGCGATCCCGAACAGCGTGTTCGGGCGCATCGGGGCGCGGCCGTCCAGGGCGAGCCGGCCGGTGGCGTGCACCTCGGTGCGCCCCGGCGTGCCGGACCGCCGCGACGCAGCCCGGGAAACGGCCGCCAGCCACCTGGTCGTCGAGCAGCGTCCAGACGGCGGCGGACCTCGTGTCGGTCGGGAGATCGGCGGTGCGGGTCACGGTGGTCCTCCGGATCGGGCAAGGTGTCGGGAGCTGAGACGCCGGGGCGACGTGGAGTCATCGGCGAGACCGTCGGCAGGACCGGTACGGTGCCGGAGGTGGGACCGGGTCCGGCCCATCGACGTCGCCTCCCCGGCCGACCCGAGAGGACGTGGCGGTGACCATCGCGCGCTCGGACGTCCGCGACGCTGCGCTGCGGATCGCGCCCTTCGTGCGGCGGACCCCGGTCGTCGTCCTGGGCGGGAACCGCGTCGGCCTTCCGCACGACGTCGTCCTCAAGCTGGAGGGCCTTCAGCACTCGGGTTCCTTCAAGGCCCGCGGGGCGTTCAACACCCTGCTGTCGCTCCCGGTGCCCGCCGCGGGGGTGATCGCCGCCTCCGGCGGCAACCACGGCGCGGCGGTCGCCTACGCCGCCCAACGACTCGGGCGCCGGGCGACCATCTTCGTGCCGGCGACCGCGCCCGAGGCCAAGCTGGAGCGGATCCGGCGGTACGACGCCCAGGTGGTGGCGGTCGGCAGCAACTACGCCGAGGCCTACTCGGCCAGCCTGGACGACGAGGCCCGCACCGGTGCGCTGCGGTTGCACGCCTATGACCAGCACGAGGTCGTCGTCGGCCAGGGCACGGTCGCGTATGAGTTCAGCCAGCAGGCACCGGAGCTGGGCGCCGTGCTCATCGCCGTCGGCGGCGGAGGCCTGATCGCCGGGTGCGCCGGCTGGTACACCGACAGCCTCCGCGTGGTCGGGGTGGAGCCCGAACGCGCTCCGACGATGCACGCGGCCCGGGCGGCCGGGGCGCCGGTCGACGTGGAGGTCGGCGGGCTCGCCGCGGACGCGCTCGGCGCCCGGCGGCTGGGCACCATCGCCGCTGAGGTGACCACCCGGTACGTCAGCGAGTCGCTGCTGGTGAGCGACGCCACCATCCGGGAGGCCCAGCGCGTCCTCTGGGAGGAGCTGCGGGTGCTCGCCGAACCCGGTGGGGCCACGGCCCTGGCCGCCCTGCTGTCCGGCGCGTACGTCGCGGCGCCGGGTGCACGCGTCGGCGTCGTCGTGTGCGGCGCCAACCTCGATCCGGCCTCGTGGTCGGTCCTGCCCGAGTCGGGGGTCTGACCCGGTGAAGCACCCGCCGCTGCTGCTGCGCGGGCGCGTGCTGCCCGTCCTCGACGCACCGATCCCGCACGGGGCGGTGGTCATCGAGGACGGCGTGATCACCTACGTGGGCCCGGCCGCCCGCGCCCCGCACCTGCCTGGCGGGGCAACGGAGGTCGACGCCGGCGACGGCACGATCATCCCGGGCATGGTCGATGCCCACGTGCACCTGGTGGCCGACGGCTCGGCCGACTTCATGGGCTCGGTGGTCCGCTCCGCACCGGAGGAGCTGACCCGCACCGCCGCCGCCAACGCCGTGCGCACGCTGACGGCCGGCACGGTGGCAGTGCGTGACCTCGGGGCGCCGGACGGGATCGCGGTCGCGCTCGGCCGGGAGATCGCCGCGGGACGGCTGCCCGGCCCGCAGATCGCGGCGGCCGGGCGGGCGATCACCGCTCCCGGCGGCCACATCCCCTATCTAGGGGTCGAGGTACAGGGCGCGGCGGAGATGGCCGACGCGGCGCGGACCGAGCTCGCAAGGGGCGCCGACGGGATCAAGCTGGTGGCCACCGGCGGGGTCCTGACGCCGGCCGTCGCCATCGGCAACGCGCCCTACGAGGAGGCGGAGCTGGCCGCCGCCGCGGGCGTCGCCCGGGCGGAGGGCCGGTGGGTCGCCGCCCACGCCATCGGCTACGACGGCACCAAGCGGGCACTGCGCGCGGGCGCGACCACCATCGAGCACGGCGTGTACCTCGACGACGAGGCGGTGGACCTGCTGGCGTCGTGCGGTGCTGTGCTGGTGACCACCCGCATCGCCGTGGTCCGGATGCTGCGGAACGCCGACGTGATCGAGGGGGCGGTCGTCGCGAAGGCCGAGGAGATCCAGGACGTGAACATCGAGTCCCTGCGGCGGGCCGCGCGGGCCGGCATCCCGATCGCCGGGGCCAGTGACGCCGGTACCCCGTTCAACCCGCACGGTGGGGTCGCCGAGGAGGCAGCGCTGCTGGTCGGCGACATCGGGCTGTCCACCGCCGATGCACTGCGCGCCGTCACCGCCACGGCCGCGCGCTGCCTGCTGCGCTCCGATCTCGGGCACCTGTCCGTGGGGGCGGCCGGGCACGTCGTCGTCACCGGGGGCGACCCGATGGACGACGTCGGTGCCCTGCGCGATGTCCGCTCTGTGGTGTTCGGCGGCCGGCTGGTTCCCCGCTCCGCCGACGAGGAGACGACGTGACGACCGAACCCGACCCGACTATCCAGCTGCCCCCTCCCCCGCCGCCCGGAGCCAACTACGTGCCGGCCCGCCGGCACGGCGACCTTCTGTTCATCGCCGGGCAACTGCCGTTCGTCGGCGGCCGGCTGCCCCGGACCGGCAAGCTCGGCGACTCCGTCGACGTCCCGGCCGGTCAGGAACTCGCCCGCCAGGCGGCGTTGAACGGTCTGGCCGTGGCCGACGCCGAACTGGGTTCGCTGGCGGGCGTCTCGGTCGTCCAGCTCACCGTCTTCGTCGCCAGCACCGGCGACTTCACCGAGCAGCACCTCGTCGCCAACGGCGCCAGCGACGTGCTGATCGCCGTGCTCGGCGAGCGCGGCCGGCACGCCCGCACCGCGGTGGCGACGCCGGTGCTGCCCCTGGACACCCCGGTCGAGGTACAGCTGGTGTTCAGCCTCGCGTCCCCGCAGCAACCGGAGGAGAACTCTTGAGCGCCCCCGCCGTCCACGTCGACGAGCAGTTGCTCGGCCGCTACGTGACCGAGCTCGGTGCCATCGGCGAGAAGCCGGACGGCATGTACCGGTTCATGTACGACGACGCCTGGCAGTGGGCCCGGGACGCCCTGCTCGAGTGGATCCGGGACGCCGGCCTGGAGGCGCGGGTCGACGCGGTCGGCAACGTGTTCGGCCGGCTGCCCGGCTCCGGGGACGGCGTCGTCCTCACCGGCTCACACGTCGACACCGTCCCCTCCGGCGGCAAGTACGACGGTGCGCTGGGCGTCGTCGGCGGGCTGGCCGCGCTGGCCGCCCTGCGCACCGTCGGGACGCCGACCACCACGCTGGAGGTCGTCTCGCTGTGCGAGGAGGAGAGCAGCCGCTTCTCCGCCAACTTCTTCGGCACCCGCGCCATGCTCGGGCTGATCGCCCCGGACGAGCCCGACCGGCTCCGCGACCGGGACGGCGTGACGTTGGCCGAGGCCATGCGCGACGCGGGCCTGGACCCGGCCGCGGTGGCCGGCGCCGAGCGGCACGACCTGCGCGCGTTCCTCGAGCTGCACATCGAGCAGGGCCGGGTGCTGGCCGACGAGGGCGTCGACGTGGGGCTGGTCGAGGTGATCCCCGGCATCGCCTGGGAGACGATCACCGTCCGCGGCCGGCAGGACCACGCCGGCGCCACTCCGATGGACCTGCGTAAGGACGCGCTGCAGGCGGCCGCGCAGATGGCCCGGGAGATCACCGGAGCGGCGGAGCAGGAGGGCCGCCCGGCGGTGGCCACCACCGGCCGCTGGACCGTCGAGCCGGGGCAGCCCAGCGTCGTCCCCGGTCTGGTGCGGTTCTCCCTGGACCTGCGCCACCCCGATCTCGCCGTCCGGGACCGGCTGCTCGACCAAGTGCACCGGATCTGCACCGAGGTGGCTCAGCGGCACGGGGTCGAGGTCGACATCGTCCGGGACAAGGACGAGGAGCCGGCCACGATGGACGCCGGCCTGCTCGACGTCCTCCGCGGCTCCGCCGAGGCATGCGGCGCGAGCTGGCGGCGGATGCCCAGCGGAGCGGGTCACGACAGCCAGCTGATGGCCACCCGGGTGCCGACGGCAATGGTGTTCGTGCCCAGCGTCGAGGGGCGCTCGCACACCCCGGCCGAGTACACCTCCCCGGAGGACTGCGTGCGCGGCGCCTCCGTGTTGGCGACCGCCCTGCACCGGCTCGCCTACTGACCGCCGCGCCCGGCCGCCTGGAGAGGTCGGCGGCCCTCCTGCAGGGGCCCGCCGCGAGCCTGCGAGCGGTGGGGGGCAGGAGGGTCCTTCCTCAGGCGGCCTTCGGGACCGCCGCACCGGTGTCGGTCAGCTCGTTCCGGTGCACGACGCCGTCCTTGACCACCAGCACCACTCGGCCGGTGGCGGTGATGTCGGCGACCGGGTCGCCGTCGACGAGGACGAGGTCGGCGAGCCTGTCGACCTCCAGGGTGCCGATCTCGTGCGCCAGCCCGAGGTTCTCCGCGGCGCTGCGGGTGGCCGCGACCAGCGCCTGCATCGCGGTGAGCCCGTGCTCCACCATCAGCGCAAGCTCCAGCGCCAGGTCGCCGTGGCCGTTGAACGGCGTTCCGGCGTCGGTGCCGGCGGCGATCCGCATGCCCGAGGCGACCGCCGCGGCGAAGCTCGCCCGCTGCTGCTGCGCCTCGTTCTCCGCCTTCTCCACGACCCACCCGGGGATGCCCTGCGCCCGGCCGTTCCGGATGATCCCGTCGACGGCCAGGATGGTGGGAACGAGGAAGGTGCCCTGGGCGACGGCCAACTCCAGCAGCTCGTCGTCGAGGTAGAAGCCGTGCTCGATCGAGTCGATGCCGGCCAGCAGCGCGTTGTGGATGCCGGCCCGGCCGATGGCGTGCGTGGTCACCCGCCGGCCGGAGTTGTGCGCCTCCTGCGCGACGACCGCCAGCTCCTCGGGCAGCAGGGCGGTCTGGGTCGGGGAGACGCCGGGGGTCAGGACGCCGCCGGTGGCCATCACCTTGATCACCGCGGCGCCGGCCTTGATCTCCGTCCGGGTGGCTTTGCGCACCTCGTCGGGGCCGTCGGCCTCCCGGCCGATGAAGTGCCCGTGTCCGCCGGTCATCGTGATCACCCGACCGGCCGCCTGCACCCGCGGACCAGGAATCATTCCGCGCTCGATCGCCTTGGCCAGCTCCACGGCGACCTCGTCGGCAGCACCGCAGTCGCGCACCGTGGTCACGCCGGACTGCAGGGTGACCCGGGCGGCGCGCGCCGCGCGGAGGGTGACGATCGGGATGGTGTCGGTCGCGACCTGCGCCATCAGGTCCGGGGTCCCGTCGTGGGTCAGGTGCACGTGACAGTTGATCAGGCCGGGCAGCACCGTGCGGCCGCCGCCGTCCACCACGTGCTCCGGTGCCGTGCTCGGTGCCGAGTCGACCGGCCCGATCCAGGCGATCCGGCGGCCCTCGACCACCACCGCCTGACCGGGGACCGGGGCCGAGCCGGTGCCGTCGACGACGGTGACGTTGCGGAGCAGGAAGCTGGTCGTGGTCATGACGCCTCTCGGTCGGTGGTGGTCAGGCGCCCGAACAGCGCCAGATCGACGTTGCCTCCGCTGGCGACGGACACCACGCGGGTGCCCGGCGGCAGGTCCAGCGCCCCCGTCATCAGCGCGGCCAGCGGCGCGGCGGCAGAGGGCTCCAGGACGAGCTTGGTGCGCGAGACCGCCAGCGGCAGCGCCCGCAGGATGTCCTCGTCGCTGACCCGGACGATCCGCTCGACGAACTGCTGCACGTGGTCGACGGTCACCTGGCCGCTCATCGGCGCGGCCAGACCGTCGGCGACGCTGCGCGCCGCCGGCATCCGCACCGGGCCGCCGGCGGCCAGGCTGCGCGTCATCACGTCCGCGGTCTCCGGTTCCACACCGATCACCCGGGTGCCCGGCGACAGGGCCGCCAGCGCGCACGCAACGCCGGAGATGAGCCCGCCCCCGCCGACCGGGACGAGGACGACCTCGGCGTCGGGTACGTCCTCGGCGATCTCCAGGCCGACGGTGCCGGTACCGGCGACCACCGCCGGGTCGTCGAAGGGGTGCACCGGGATGCGGCCGGTCCCGGCCACGGTGGCGAGGTAGGTGTCCACGAGGTCGCCGTCGGTGAGCACGACGTCGGCCCCGTAGGCCCGGCACGCGGCGATCTTCGCCGGCACCGCCGTCGACGGCATGACCACCGTGCCGGGGACGCCGACACTGGCTGCCGCGTAGGCGACGGCCGCGCCGGCGTTCCCGGCCGACAGGGTGATCACCCCGCGGGCGCGGTCCTCCGCCGGCAGCGAGAGGACCTTGTTCAGTGCACCGCGGGCCTTGAAGCTGCCGGTCCGCTGGAACACCTCCGCCTTGAGGTCCAGCCGCACGCCCCACAGCTCGCCCAGGCTGGTCGAGCGCAGCACCGGGGTGCGGTGCACCCGACCGGCGAGCCGGCCGGCCGCGGCCCGGATGTCGTCGATGGTGACCAGGCCGGGAGGGACGTCGGGAGTGCGGGTGCCCATTCCGCCGCTCACCCGGCCGGCGCGTCGACGGTCCGCAGGCGCGGGTCGAGCGCGTCGCGCAGTCCGTCACCGAGCAGGTTGAAGGCGAGGATCGCCAGGAAGATGGCGATCCCGGGGAACGTCGTCAGGTGCGGGGCGCTGAAGATGAACTGCCGCCCCTCCCCCAGCATCGTCCCCCACTCCGCGGTGGGTGACTGGACGCCCAGGCCCAGGAAACCGAGCCCGGCCGCGAGCAGGATGCTCACCCCGATGCTCAGCGTCCCGTGGACCAGCACCGGGGTCAGCGAGTTGCGGAACACGTGCCGGGTGATGATGCGAAAATTGCTGGCGCCCAGCGCACGGGCCGCCTCGACATAGGGTTCCTCCCGCAGGCTCAGCACCGAGGAGCGCACCAGCCGGATGATCACCGGGACGACGCTGACCCCGACCGCGATGATCACGTTCTGCAGGCTGACCCCCAGCACCGCGACCAGCGTGAGGGCCAGCAGGATGGAGGTGAAGGCGAACATCATGTCCGCGAACCGGGAGATGGCCAGGTCGGCCCAGCCGCCGTAGTACCCGGCCACCATGCCCAGCGGCACGCCGATGACCAGCCCGATGGCGACCGCGACCACGCCGATGAGCAGCGAGATCCGCGTGCCGTACATCAGCCGGGTGGCCATGTCGCGCCCCAGCTGATCGGTGCCGAGCCAGTGTGAGCCCGAGGGGCCCTGGATCGACGCGGCCAGGTCCTGGGCGTTGGGATCGTAGGGCGAGATGACCGGGACCAGGATCGCCAGGACGACGAACGTCAGGATGATCGCCAGGCCGATCATGGCCGGGGTGTGGTGGCGGAAGCGCCGCCAGGCTGTCATCGGGTTGCCTCTTCCACGTCAGTACCGGATCCGCGGGTCGACCACGACGTAGAGGACGTCGACGACCACGTTCAGCAGGATGAAGACGGCGGCGTAGACGAGCACGATCCCCTGGACGACGGCGAAGTCGCGGGCGCCGATCGAGTCGACCAGGAGCCGCCCGATGCCCGGCCAGCCGAACACGGTCTCGGTGAGGACCGCGCCGCCCAGCAGCGCCCCGAACTGCAGGCTGATGACCGTCAGGATCGGGATGAACGCGTTGCGCAGCCCGTGCTTGATGATCACCGTCCGCGGCGGCGCGCCCTTCGCCTCCGCCGTCCGCATGAAGTCCTGCCCCAGCACCTCGAGCATGCTGGCGCGGGTCATCCGGGAGACCAGGGCCGTGGAGAACGCCGCCAGCGTCACCGCCGGCAGCACGATGCTCAGCGGCTGTCCGCTGCCGGCGGCGGGCAGCCAGCCCAGCGTCACGGCGAACAGCAGGATGAGCAGCAGCCCCAGCCAGTAGACCGGCATCGACACGCCCATCATCGCCACGCTGGAGACCACGTGGTCCAGGACGGTGTTGCGCCGCACCGCGGCCAGCACGCCCGCGGTCACCCCCACCAGCGAGCCGACGACGGTGGCCACGAACGCCAGGATCAGCGTCGCCGGCAGGCGGACGGCGATCTCGGCGGACGCCGGCCGCGAGGTCCGCGCCGACTCCCCGAGGTCACCCTGCACCACCCCGGAGATGAAGTGCCAGTACTGCGACAGCAGCGACTCGTCCAGGCCCAGTTGCTGGCGGATCTGGGCGACCTGCTCCTCGCTGGCGTTGAGCCCGGCCAGCACGCGGGCCGGGTCACCGGGCAGTACCCGGAGCATCAGGAAGATCAACACCGATACACCCAGGAGGGTGATCAGCGACAGCAGCAACGTGCGCACGATGTGTGCGGCGGTGCCCGTCATCCCTGGCCTCTCATGTCTGGGCCTCCCTCACCGGCCGGCTGGGAGCCGCCCCTGCCCGCGGGCAGGGGCGGCCGTCCGTCGGTGGTCAGCTGGCCGGGTGGGCGTAGATCGCGTCGAACTTCTCGGTCGGCGTGGAACCGATGCCGGTCACGTCGGCCGAGTGCACGATCGGGAAGGACTGGGCCCACAGGAAGATCCACGGAGCGTCGTCCCAGATGACCTTCGAGGCGTCGCAGTACAGCTGCTCGCGGGTGCCGGGATCGAGTTCCACGTCCGCCTGCGCCAGCAGCTGCTCGACCTGCGGGTTGGTGTAGAACGACGTGGCCAGACCGGCCGGCGGGTGGGTGGCCTGCCGGAACATCTGCATCTGGAAGTCCGCGTCCAGGTAGGGCGGGGCCCAGCCCAGCAGGTGCATGTCCACGGTGTTCTCCGAGTGCGGGGCGTTGACCCGGGCCAGGAAGGACGGGAAGTCACTGGTGCTGACGTTCACAGTCAGGCCGACGTCGCGTAGGTAGCCCGCGATCGCCTCGGCGGCCTGGGCGTCCTGTACGTACCGGCCGCTGGGGGTCAGCAGGTCGAGGGTGGCCCCGGCGGCGCCGGAGTCGGCGAGCATCTGCTTGGCCTTGGCCGGGTCGTAGTCGTAGGAGCCGGTCTTGCAGTAGCCGAACAGGCTCGGCGACATCGGGGCGTCCAGCACCTTTGCGGCCCCGAACAGCACGTTGTCGACGATGGCCTGCTTGTCGACGGCGTAGTTCAGCGCCTGGCGCGTCTCCTTGTTCGACAGCAGCGGGTCCTGGAAGTCCAGCGAGATGAAGATGGTGCGGTCGCTGGGGGCCAGCAGCGTCTCGACGTCCTTGTTGGACTGCAGCGACTTCAGGTCCGACACCGGCGGGAGGATGATCATGTCGACCTGGCCGGCGAGCAGCAGGCTCTCCCGGGTGGCCGCCTCCGGCACGATGCGGAAGTTCACCGTGTCGTAGTAGGGCTTCTCACCCCAGTAGTCGGCGAACTTGGTCACCGAGAAGTTCTCGCCGGCGGTGTACTTGCCGAAGACGTAGGGCCCGGTGCCGACCGGCTTCTGGTAGTTCACGTTGGTGTTGCCGTCGGCGGTGACCGATGCCGGGGAGATGATCCCGGCCGTCGTCACCGACAGCGCGCTGAGGAAGCCCGGCGAGGGGTGGGTCAGCTTGACCTCCACGGTGCTGTCGTCGACCGCCGTCACCGAGTCGATCACCTTGTACGGCGAGCCCAGCGGGACCTTGACGTCGGGGCTGGTGATCCGCTCGAGGGTGGAGACGACGGCGTCGGCGTTGAACGGCGTCCCGTCGTGGAACGTGACCCCCTTCCGCAGCCCGAGGGTGACCGTCAGGCCGTCCTCGGAGGTCTCGAAGGTCTCGGCGAGCTTGCCGTTGACCTGGCCGTCGTCGTCGACGGTCGTCAGCGTCTCGACCATGTAGTCGACCATGTTCGACACGGTGGTCGTCGTCTGACCGGCCGGGTCGAAGGTGTCGGGGTCGATGCCGACGGCGATCGAGAACGTCGAGTTCCCGTCGCCGTTGTCCGACGACGGCGCCTCCGGGTCATTGACGCTGCAGGCGCTGACGAGCAGGCCCAGCGCCGCGACCGCGGCGAAGGACCTGATCCGGGGAGTGCGGCGGCGTGGTGCTGGCGTGTTCATGGGCTCCCGCTCTGACGAGGTGGCACACAACTGGACGATTTCGGAACGGTGGGACAGGGTCGGGGACGACGACGGGACAGGGCGCCGGGGCTCGCGCACTCTCATGCGACCACCGGCCGGACCTCGGCGAAGTGGCAGGCGCTGGGATGGCCATGCCCGAAACGGTCGATGAGCTCGGGCTCCTCCTCCGCGCAGATCGGCTGGGCTTTGGGGCAGCGCGTGCGGAAATTGCAGCCCGAGGGCGGGTTGGCCGGGCTGGGCACGTCGCCGGTGAGGATGATCCGTTCCCGGGTTCCCCGCTTGACCGGGTCCGGGATCGGCACCGCCGACAGCAGCGCCTGGGTGTAGGGATGGGTGGGGCGGGCGTAGATGTCCGCCCGGTCCCCGATCTCCACGATCTTGCCCAGGTACATGACCGCGACCCGCGCCGAGATGTGCCGGACCACCGACAGGTCGTGGGCGATGAAGACGAACGCCAGACCCAGCCGGCTCTGCAGTTCCTGGAGCAGGTTGACCACCTGGGCCTGGATGGACACGTCCAGCGCCGAGACGGGTTCGTCGAGGACCAGCACCTGCGGGTCCAGTGCCAGGGCCCGGGCGATGCCGATGCGCTGGCGCTGCCCGCCGGAGAACTCGTGCGGATAGCGGGTGGCCTGCTCGGTGCTGAGCCCGACGGACTCCAGCAGCTCGTCGACCCGGTCGCGCAGCTCGCTGCCGGAGGCCAGGCGGTGGATCTGCAGGGCCTCGCTGACGATCGCGCGCACGGTCATCCGCGGGTTGAGCGAGGTGTAGGGGTCCTGGAAGACGAACTGCATCTCCCGGCGGACGGCCTTCATCTGCGCGCGATTGAAGCCGGTGATGTCGGTGCCCTTGAACCAGACCGAGCCGGCCGTCGGCTCCAGGAGCTTGACCAGGGTGCGCCCGGTGGTGGTCTTGCCGCAACCGGACTCCCCCACCAGGCCGAGGGTCTCCCCGGCGGAGAGCGTGAAGCTCACGCCGTCGACCGCGTACACCATCCCGACCTGCCGCCGGGTCACCCCGCCACGGACGGGGAAGTGCGTCTTGAGGTCCTCCACACGCAGGATCTCGGCACCGTGCGGTGCGCGGTCGTGCAGGTCCGGCCGGTCAGCGTCGGAGGGGCGGGCGTCGAGGGAGCTCATGCGCCGGCGCTCCCCAGCCGTGCGCCCATCTCGCGGGACACCACAGCCATCTCGGCGGGGACCTCCTCGGAGAAGTGGCAGGCGGCCTGCTGCCCGCCGCCGATGTCGTACAGCGGCGGCACCTGCGTGCGGCAGAGGTCGCGGCCCTTGGAGACCCGGCACCGCGGGTGGAAGGAGCAGCCCGTCGGGAGGTTGATGGGGTTGGGCGGCGCCCCGGGGATCGGGTCGAGGCGCTGGAGGTCGACGTCCAGCCGGGGCAGGCTGCTCATCAGCCCGAGTGTGTAGGGGTGGCGTGGGGCGGAGAAGATCGAGAAGACGTCGGCGACCTCGACCACCTTGCCGCCGTACATGACGATCACGCGGTCGGCGTGCTCGGCGATCACACCGAGGTCGTGGGTGATCAGGATCGTGGCGGCGTTCGTCCGTTCCGACGCCGTCCGCAGCACGTCGAGCACCTGGGCCTGGATCGTCACGTCCAGCGCGGTGGTCGGCTCGTCGGCGATGAGGACCTTGGGGTCGTTGGCAATGGCCATCGCGATCATCGCGCGCTGGCGCATCCCGCCGGAGTGCTCGTGCGGGTACTGGTCGAAGCGGCCCTCGGGGTTGGGGACGCCGACCATCGTGAGCAGTTCGATCGCCCGCGCGCGGGCCTTGTCGCGGCTCATCCGGCGGTCGTGCAGGCGGAGGGCCTCGGCGATCTGCTGCCCGACCGCCAGTACCGGGTTCAGGCTGGTCATCGGGTCCTGGAAGATCATCCCGATCTCGCTGCCACGCAGCTGCCGCAGTTCCTTGGCCGGCATCTTCAGCAGGTCCCGGCCCTCGAAGAGGATCTCCCCGGCGACGATCCGGCCCGGTGGGCTCTGGATCAGCCGGAGGATCGACATCGCCGTGACGCTCTTGCCGGATCCCGACTCGCCGACCACCCCCAGCGTCTCGCCGGGGTGGAGGTCCCAGCTGACGTCGCTCACGGCCTTCACGACTCCGGCCGGGGTGACGAATTCCGTCGTCAGCCCCCGGATGGAGAGAACGGGACTGCTCACGAACAGCGCCTCCTCGACCGATCGGTTGCTGAAAGCTAAGGCATAACGGCGGGCGATGGGTGACGTCTCCGTAACTTCGGTCATAAATGACGCTCTGCGCTCATTCCGTCACCCGCTGTCCTCAGAGTGGCGCAGCTCACTCCGCCGGACGGTCCACCGTTGCCGGCCGCTCGTCCTCCGACGGCACCGGGTCGCGCCACACGTCCATCGGGACGGCGCCGGTGGCGCGGCCCTCGGAGTCGAGCAGATGGCCCATCCGCTTGACCGCCCGGAGCACCACCAGCCGGTCGACGACGTCGACGTCGGGAACCGCGTGGACCAGGTCGCGCTCGAAGCGGTGCACCTCCTCCAGCGAGGAGAGCCAGGCGACCACGAGCAGGCTGGGCGTGCCGGCGAGGGTGGCGGACAGGCGCACTTGACGCAGCCGGCCCAGCCGGGCGGCGGCATCGTCCAGCCGGCCGGCCGGCGCGTCACCCGAGAGCACGACCATGACCGGCAGGCCGGCAAGCGGCGCGGCCACATCGGTGCGCAACAGGACGGCGCCGGAGGTGATCAGCCGGTCGACCCGGCGTCGTGCGGTGGGCTGGCTGATCCCGGTCGCCTGCGCCAGAGCGGCATAAGAGGCACGGCCGTCCGTGCCCAGCGCCGACATCAGGTCCCGGTCCACCTCATCCAGAACAGCGCGGCGGATGGCCGGCAGCGAGGAGACCCCGGCGCCGGTCGAGGGCAGCACACCCAGTCGCCAGGTGCTGCCCTCGGCGTAGAGCCGGGTGGCGATCCGGGCACGGGTCCCGGTGACGCCGGGCACGCGGTCCAGCCGCTCGAGCAGGTAGCGCCCGAGCGTGGCCAGGTCGACAGCGGCCACGGTCAGCAGCAGGTCGCGCCCCCCGGCGGTGATGTCGACGGACACGGCGTGCGCATCGCCGGCGAGCTCCTGCGCGACCCGGGTCTTCTCACTGGGCAGGCAGGTGACGTCGACGTAGGCCAGCACCTGCGCGTGGTGGGACCCCGGCCCGGGGGCGCCGGTCACCCAGGCCCCGCCGGTGGCACGCAGCCGCTCCCAGCGCCGGGACGCGGTGACGGCGTTGGTGCCCACCACCTCGGCGACCGAGGTCCAGGGCGCCCGGGGGTCGCGCTGCAACGCCTCGACCAGAGCCAGGTCATCTTCATCCAGCGCAACCGATTGCTGCATTCGCAGAACCTCTCATGACTGATGCCTGCAAATCCTCCCGGAGAACGTGCGGCTCTCCTAACGTCCGGACCATCGAGCTGGAGGAGGGCACATGACCCGGTCAGAGGCACTGCGCGAGGACGCCCGCGCCATGCAGGACGAGCTGGTGGAGCTGCGGCATCAACTGCACCGCCATCCGGAGGTGGGGCTGCAGCTGCCGTGGACGCAGGAGACCGTGATCGGGGCGCTGGACGGCCTGGGTCTGGAGGTGTCGACCGGCACGGCGCTGACGTCGGTGACCGCGGTGCTGCGCGGCGGGCGCCCCGGGCCGGCGGTGCTGCTGCGCGGGGACATGGACGCGCTGCCGGTGCAGGAGGAGACGGGGCTGGACTTCACCAGCGAGGTGGACGGCGCGATGCACGCCTGCGGCCACGACCTGCACACCGCGATGCTGGTAGGGGCGGCGCGGCTGCTGCACGCCCACCGTGCCGAGCTGGCCGGGGACGTGGTGTTCATGTTCCAGCCGGGCGAGGAGGGCTGGGACGGCGCCGGTCGCATGCTGGACGAGGGTGTGCTGGATGCCGCCGGGGCGAGGGTGTCGTCGGCCTACGGCATGCACGTGATGTCGGCGATGAGCCCCCGTGGGCAGTTCACCACCCGGCCGGGCACGCTGATGGCCGCCAGTGACGAGCTCCGGGTGACCGTGCGCGGGTCCGGTGGGCACGGGTCCGCGCCGCACCTGGCGAAGGACCCGATCGTGGTCGCCGCGCAACTGGTCGGCGACCTGCAGACGCTGGTGACCCGCCGGTTCGACGTCTTCGACCCGGTGGTCGTGACGGTGGGTTCCTTCCACGCCGGCACCAAGCGCAACATCATCCCGGACGAGGCGACCTTCCAGGCGACCGTCCGGTCGTTCTCGGCGGAGGCCCGCGACCGGATGCGGGCGGAGTCGGTGCGGCTGTGCGAGTCGGTGGCCGCCGGCTACGGCCTGGAGGTCGACGCGCAGTACCTCGACGAGTACCCGGTCACGGTCAACGACGCCGAACACGCCGCCTTCGCCGCTTCCGTGGCTGCCGAGGTGTTCGGGGACGAGCGGTACGCGCCTAAGGTGTTCCCGCAGTCGGGGTCGGAGGACTTCTCCCGGGTCCTGGAGGAGGTGCCGGGCTGCTACCTGTTCCTCGGCGCGTCGCCGGACGAGGACTACACCGCCTCGCCGAACAACCACAGCCCGCGCGCGCAATTCAGCGACGAGGTGCTGTCGGACGGGGTGCTGCTGCACGCCGAGCTGGCGGTGCGGGCCCTGGACCGGGACGCCGCTGCGGGCTGAGCAGCCGCGGCTCAGCCGACCGTGACGGCGCCGGTCCGGTTGGGAACCAGCTCGACCCAGGTGGTGCCGGCGGCGAGCCGGACGGGCATCCCGTCCGGTCCGGTGAGGATCAGGCGGTCGGCGACGGCGGCCTTGGACCAGGTGGCGGGGAGTGTGTGGCCGCCGGTGGCGACCAGCGCCTCCCCCGTCCCGACCAGCACGGTCTCGGGCACCGGGTTGCCGGCCGGGTCCTTGGTGCCGGTGTCGACCATGTCGACCCGCAGCACGACGACGTTGGTGGCGCCGAGCCGGCCGCCGTCCGCGCCGACGGCGGGGGTGGCGCCCTCGGCGCGCAGCCACCGGCCGTCGGGCTGGCTCCAGCTCCACTGCGGGTGGCTGAACGGCGAGAGGGTCAGCTGCACCGAGCCGGCCGGCGTGCCCGCGGTCAGTTGCTCGCCCGCGGGCGCGATGTCCAACTGCGGGGCCGCGGCAAGGTGGGCGGGGTCGGCCTGGGCGAGGAATCCCTGCGGGTCGGCGTAGACATTGTGGGGGGCCCTCCGGCTGCTGGTGCGGTAGAAGCCGGCGTTGCCGGCGTCGTTGCTGATCACCTGCAGCCCGGCAGCCGCGACGCCGTCGACGAAGGCCCGCTGGCCGCCGGAGAAGGCGAACAGGCCTTGCAGCGGCGCCGCGATGGCCGGGTCCATCGGCCGGATGGAGCGGATCGGCCCGATCTCCGGCGGGAGGTTGGAGTGGTAGACGGCGACGTAGCGGGTGATGCCGCCTTCCACGACCTCCTCCCAGACCATGTCCGCGGCGGCGAGGCCGGTCTGCGGGCGGGCGTCGACCGAGTTCTCGATCTTCACCGCGAGCCCGGTGGGTGGTGGGTCGACCCGACCGTAGGGCGGTTCCGGACCGTCGCCGTTCCGCCGCACCGACCGCCGGGGCGGATGCGTCCCGGGCGTCCCACCGGTTGCCGGCCGTACCACCGGCACGGCGGTGCGGACACCCCGGCGCAGCCCCCGACGGCACGCCCTTGCGGCCGGGTGCGCGTCAGACGGGCAGGGGTGGGCCGATGTGGATCTCGGCGCCGTCGGGTCGGTAGGTGCGCCATCGACTGCCCGGTGGGGCGGTGTCGTTGCGAACGGCTGAGAAGCCGTGGTGGACCTTGGTGTGCGGAAGGACCACCCCCTCCCCACGACTCGCAAGCTCGCCGCGGGCCCCTGGGAGTGGCCAGGTGGTGGACGTCGCACCAGTGGATCGCCAGGTGCCGCTAAGTACCCCACCTCGTCGCGCGCGCGGCAGGGAGGGCCCACCACCCCTTGCGACGTTGGAACCGGAGAACGTCAGATAGAGGAAGTGCTTCGTCAGCTTCTAGCCGGGGGACGCCGCGCGGCTAGAGCGTGTCTGCTAACTGCGGACGCGGTGATGGATGATCATGCAGCCGAGGAGGACACCGCCGAGGTAGGTGGTGGCGTATTTGTCGTAGCGGGTGGCGATAGCGCGCCACTGCTTGAGCCGGCCGAACCCGCGTTCGACGGTGTTGCGGTCCTTGTAGAGCTCGGCATCGCAGGCCGGTGGTCGCCCACCGGCCGAGCCCTTGGCCTTGCGGCGTGCGATCTGGTCGCTGCGTTCGGGAATCGTGTGAGCGATCTTCTTCGCCCGCAGGTGCGCCCGCGTACTGGGATGGGAGTACGCCTTGTCCGCCAGCAGCCGGAACGCGCCGGTGTCG
>NZ_FNOZ01000106.1 GCF_900107175.1 Modestobacter sp. DSM 44400
CACCCGCTCATTCGGTGTGGCGACCTGCGCCAACCGCGACCCCGGATGTCCCGGCTGCCCACCGGGCTTGCGCCCCGACCGGGTCCGCAACGACTTCGGTGCCGGCTTGCCCAAGCCGTCCTGGCTCGGCGGCTTCGAGGAGTTCTTCGACGTCGTCCCCAGCCGAGCCTCCAGCTCGCCGATCTTCACCTGCGCCGCGCGCAGCTCCGCCCGCAACGCATCGATCAGCCCATCGCGCTCCGCGAGCCGCTCAAGCAGCTCCACCACCGAGGGATCGCCGGACACCCCACGAGCATCATCGATCACACGGCCAGGTCAACACGCCACGCCGCAGGGACCTGACCAGTCACCTCTAATCAAAGAGGCGACCGACAAGACGAGCCTCAACGAGATTGAGAACAAGACTTCATGGGTCGACGATGCGGCGCGCATCATGGTCGGCCAGCGCGCGGTGATCTGATCGGTCGGCTGGTCAGCCGGAGAGGATCTGGTGGACGGCCGTGGTGTTGCCGGTGAGCTGGACGTAAAGCTGTGCCCATTCTTTGTCGGTGGTGGTAGTCGGGGGCTTGCCGTCGCAGTAGCGCTTGTCGCCGTTGGCGGTGTAGTAGGTGAGGTCACGGGCGCCAGGCCCCACCCCGCGGTGACCTGCCTCAGGCGGTCGGGCGGACCGCGCCGAGGTAGCCCGACCAGTACATCGAAGTGACGTGCACGGTCGCGCCGCTGTACGGCGCCTCGATGATCTTGCCGCCGCCCAGGTAGAGGGCGACGTGGTGGATCGTCGCCGGGTCGCCCACGTCCAGGGCCCAGAACACCAGGTCCCCCGGCTGCAGGTCGGCGCGGGCGACTTTCGGCAGCGCCCTGTACTGCGCCCGGCTGTTGCGGGGCAGGCTGATGCCGACGTGGGCGTAGGCGTAGCGGGTCAGCCCGGAGCAGTCGAAACCGACCACGCCGGCGTCGATGCCGAACCCGAGGCTCGGGCCGGTCGTCGACCCACCACCCCAGGCGTACAGCGTTCCGACCGTGTTCATGGCCGCGGAGATCGCGGTCGCGGCCGCCGACGCCGAGCCGGGCCCGATCGGCGGCACGACCGCATCGGCGGCCTCCCCCGACTGCGCCGCGTCGGCTGCGGCCGACACTGCGGGCCGCCCTGTGGCCCGCGCTGGGGCCTGCCCTGCGGCCCGCGCTGGGGCCTGCCCTGCGGCCCGCCCTGTCGCCCGCGCTGCCGCCTCCGCTGTGGCCTGCGCTGTGGCCTGCGCTGTGGCCTGCGCTGTGGCCTGCGCTGCCGCCTGCGCTGCCGCCTGCTGGCGCTGATACTCCAGCGCCGCTGCCCGCTCGCCCTCCAGCGCGGCGAGTTCCTGCTTCGCCTGCTCGAGCTGCTCTTGCAGCCCGACCTGCTCGGTCGCGAAGTCCTCGGCCTGCTGACGGGCTGCCGCCTCGACCGCCTCGGCTGCGGTGAGTGCGTCGGCGGCCTGCTGCTCGAGGGCGCCGGCCTGGAAGACGGCGGTGTGGGCGGCGTCATCGGCGGTCTCGGCCCGCTGCTGAGCGAGCGCGAACCGCACCAGGACGTCGGCCTTGTAGCCACCGGCGGCGGCCAGCAGCCGGGCCCGCTCAAGCATCTGCGCCGGGTCGTCGACGTCCAGCATTGCCTGCAGACCGGGTGAGGTGGTGCCCTGGATGTAGCTCTCCCGGGCGAAAGCAGCGACCTCCGCGCGGGACGCGGCCAGGTCCGCGGCGGCCCGCTGCGCCGTGGCCGCGGTGGACGCCGCGGTGGCCTGCGCGGCCTCGTACTCGGCCTGCTTGGCCTGGAAGGTGTCCAGCGCGATGGCCGCGGCGGCGTTCGCGGCGTCGGCCTGCGCCTGGGCGTCGGCCAGCCGGGTGGCCAGCTCCGACAGCTGCCCGACGACGGCGTCGTGGGCCTGCTGCGCCTGGCTCATCTGCTCGTCGGTGGGCAGCTGGGGCTCGGCCGAGGCCACGCCCGGAGCGGACACCAGGCATATCACCACCGCACCGGCGACTGCGGCCAGCCGGGCGCGTGCCGATCCCCGTCGTCCTCGTGTCATGCGCCACCCCCCGGGCCACAGCGTGCGCCGCGGGCCGGAGGCCTGCCGAGCGTGCTCGCCGTGGACGGTAGCTCCAGGAGGTGGACGGCCGGAACCCCTCGGGAGCAGACAGACCCAACTACTTCGCTGGGTGCCCACCCGGACACGCTGCGTTCAGCGCAGCAGCCGGGTGAGTACCGTCGAGGGGTCGCACCACGAGCAGCATGATCAACGCAAGCTACGTGGCATTGCTCCTCGGGGGGGATCGATCCTGAAGGCAGTGCGCTCCAAGGTGACATCCCTGCCCGGCAGCCGGTCCTCCGCGCGCCGGCTCCGTGCGGCCCTGCTGGTCGGTGTACCGGTTGCTTTCCTGTACGGCATCCTCGGGCTGGCTGTGCTCAGCGGCTGGGCGGTCGACGACTGGGACGTGGCGGTGCTGGTCTGGGACCCCGCGCAGCACTGGCCCGTCTTGGCCTCGGTCATGTCGTGGTGGGTGCTGCTCGGCCAGCGCGGGATATGCCTGGCCATAGCAGTTCCCTAGCTGGTCGTGCGGGCAGTGCGGGCCCGAGATGTGCAACCGCTGTTGATCTTCGGGACCGCGACCGTCCTGCTCAACATCAGCGTCGGCTTCGTGAAGATCGTGGTTGGGCGACTCGGTCCGCTGCAGCTGGGGCCGGCCGCGCTCCTGCCCGGGGCGGGTGCTGTGTTCGCCGACGGGACCATCTGGCCGTCCGGGCACACCGCGAACGCCGTCCTCACCTGGGGCCTGTTGGCGTATCTGGCTCGGCGGTACCGCCGGGCCTGCGCAGTGCTGGCAACTGTTTTGAGCGTCACGATCGGGCTGAGCACGGTGTACCTCGCCACCCACTGGATCTCCGACGTGGTGGCCGGCTGGGCAGCCGGCCTGCTGGTGTTGCTTGCCGTCCCGGCAATCGAGCCGCTGGCCGCCCGGTTGACCAGGACCTGGCACTCCATGCGAAACCGTTCCGAAGATCCCCGGAACGAAGCCCTAGCGACCAGCGATCGCAATGTCGTCGAGCAGTACCCGCCACTGCGGGACGACGACCTCGACGGCGTAGCGCTGCTCCACGGTGCGACGCAGCCCCGTGCCGAGCCATCGACGCAGCCCGGGGTCGTCGATCAGCCGGACCAGCGCGTCGGCGACCGCGGACGGGTCGCGGCGGGGAACGAACAGGCCGCTTCGTCCGTCGACGACCTGCTGTTCGGAGCCGTTGTCGCGGGTGACCACCACGGGTAGCCCGGCGGCGCCGGCCTCGGCGAGGACGTGCGGCATGCCCTCGCCCTCGGACAGCCACACCAGCGCATCCAGCCCGGCGAGCAACCGGGGCACGTCGGCACGGTCGCCGAGGAAGCGCACGGGGTTGCCCAGTTCCAGCCGGGCGGCGAGGTCGTGCAGTGCGGTCTCGTGCTCGGGGTAGAAGAAGTTGGGCCCGCCGATGATCATCCAGCGGGCCTCGGGGCGCCGCTGCGCGAGCAGGGCCGCGGCGGCCAGCACGTCCTCGACGCGCTTCTTCCGGTCCAGCCGGCCCACCCAGCCGATCATCGGCACGTCGTCGGCCACGCCCCACTCGCGCCGTACGTCTGCCCGGGCGGCCGGGTCGAAATCGACCATCGAGGGGATCTCCAGGGCATCCTGCGGCCGGTCGGGCATCCGGCTGGCGGCGGCGTCGCGGATGGAGGCACAGACCCCGACGTAGCGGTCGGTCAGGTCCGTGGGGCCGGTCAGCGCCTCGGACACCAGCCCGCCGTGCTCGATCAATGGTGGCCGCCGCGCCAAGCGCCGCAGCGCCGGGTGCACGTAGGGAACGGCCTGGCAGGCCACCACCACGTCGTAGGTCGGGATCACCGGGGCGAGGTGCTCGACGATCTGGTCGTCGCCGAGCCCGTAGGGCGTGGTGTCCACCGGGATGCCGAGCTCGGCGAGCTGGACGTGGGTCTGGTCGGGCATCATGGGCCGGAACTGGCAGACCACGACGTCCACCGTCCACTCCGGCCGCAGGTACTGGGCGAGCAGTCGGACCTCGGTCTCCTCGCCGCCCACGACCAGCCAGTGCAAGACGAACAGCAGCGGCCGCGGCCTCACAGCGCGAAGACGGCCTGGATGGTGGCGCGGCGGCGCTGTGCGAGCTCGGCCATCACGGTGGCGCCCTCGTCGAACGGCACCACATCGGTGACCAGGTGCCTGCGAATCCGCGGCTAACGTGGGAATCACCAACCCAGGGACCTGACCAGTCCCAAGGAGCGATGACCGGGCCGGCGCGGAACAGCTCAGGCGCGACGAAAGGACGGAAGGTCGCTCGCCGATCTTGCATTCCCGTGTTGACCGCGACATCTGCGAGCGGTCGGACGGGTGAGTTTGACGCCGGCCCGGTCATCATTCCTGGTCTTCTTGGATCAGGCGGTAAGGCTGATCCGAGCAATGGCAGCGGCGTGCGGGAAGCTGAATGCCACACGCATGGTGCCGCGGATGCCGATGCGGTCGGACGAGAAGTAGGCGTCGGGCGACGTCTCGACTCGCACGTCGTTGCGCATCACGACGAGGGACCGGGCACGCGGGATACCCCAGATGGTCCCGGGTGCGACTGCCGCGGAGACGTAAAGCGGCACACCCTGGATGGTGCGCTTGGTGGGGCTGGTCACGTCGGGCTGCAACAGCGGCTGATTGCTGCCCGTCCCGGTCTTGATCTTGCTGATGACCTGGGCGTCGGCGGGGTTGGCGACCCAGCTGTCGACGGTCTGCCCCGCGCCCTCGACGGCGAACAGGGCGTCGGTGAAGGGGTCCACGTTGGTCCAGGACGCGCCGGCACTGACGGCGGCATAGCCGGTGAGGGCACCGAGCCCCTTGGGTGCAGGGGCGGCCAGGTTGCCGAAGAAGGCGGCATCGACGCGCTTGGCCATGTCGCGGGCCATCGACTGACCGATCAGCTCTGCGGCGGCCGGCGAGGAGTCATCGGCCAGCTCTCGGCGGTTTCAGCCGGTGGTAGCAATCGGGCTGGTCAGGAGGTCGGTGAAGACTTCTGCTGGGGTTCGGTAGCCGAGGATACGGCGTGGTCGGTTGTTCAACTCGGCGGTGACGAGGTTGAGGTACTTCTGGTCGTCGGTGATCTCGGTGCCCTTGGGGAAGTACTCTCGGAGCAGTCCGTTGGTGTTCTCGTTGGTGCCGCGTTCCCAGGGTGAGTGGGCGTGGGCGAAGTAGACGTCGATGGCGGTGGCGAGGGTGAACGCGGCGTGCGCGGCCATCTCGGTGCCTTGGTCCCAGGTCAGTGAGGTGAGGAGCTGGGTGGGCATGTCGGT
>NZ_FNOZ01000033.1 GCF_900107175.1 Modestobacter sp. DSM 44400
CCTGACTTTGAGGCGAGTCGATCGCTGGTTTCGATACTCGGCGCTGTCACCGTCGGTTAGCAAGAACTCTGGTGTCAAGCCGCGGATGCTGGAGACGCCGCGGACACGTGACGATGCGGCCTAACTAAGCGGCATTGGTACTGGCCCCTGCGCGCGGACCGGTAACCCTCGAGCTCGAAGCGCAGCGGCTTGCCGACGCGGTACGGGTCCGCGGCGAGGGCCCGTACAGGAAGTCGACGACTGCCACGGCCACGGGTTCGGGGAGGTCACGCTCGAGCAAGCGGCGGGCGAGTCGGCGCAGCGCCAGAGGTGCCCCGCAACGGATGCACGGTCCGCTGGTGGTGAGTGCTGTTGTCGGTCGTCCAGTGACCAACAGCTGCTGCGGCCGTCAGTTCCCCACCCATCCGCCGACCGCGCCGACTGCGCCGACCGCGCCATCGCGGCAAGCAGGACGCCCACGTGGCCGTCGGACGGTGGTTCCTGAGTCGACTGCACTCATCCCTTCGGGGGACGCGCTGACGCAGTGTCACGGGCGAGGATGGACGTTCGTCGATGACGACCACGAGGTGGACCGGGTGGTCACTGCGTGGCAATCCGGACGGACGGTGACCGTGGAGCACGACCGCAGCGCAGCGCTGCTCATCCGAGTGTGGCTCGAGGGCCGCACCGACGAGTTCCGCGGCCGGCTCACGAGCGTCTCGACCTCGCTCGGCGACGGCGGAGTTGAGCGCACCGTCGCCGTGGCGTCCTTACCGGAGGCGGTGCTGGAGGCGGTCGGCTCCTGGCTGGCGCAGTTCACCGGTGGGGCTCCCGGCTCCGGGGACGGCGGCTGACACGGGAACGGCCCCGCCGGTGCCGGGGCGGCCCCCGCGGTTGACCGTGCGGACACCTCTCCGCACTGCGCGGTGATCCGCGGTCCCACCGGGCCTCACGGCACGCGCAACCGGGTCATCTCCCGTCCCAGAGCCAGGTCCACGGCGTCCCGGGACCGGTCGCTGAACCGCCACAGCCGCAACGGGGCGCCTCGCCGGGGTGGGACCATCAGGGCCAGCGAGCCCAGCGGTGTGGCGGCCCCGGTGTCATGGTGTTCCAGGCCGGCGGTGTAGTGGATGCCGAGTGCATGATCCGGTTTGCGCACGATGCCCCCGCTCGTGCTCGGTTGTGCCGCCTCACGCAGCGCCTCGGTCGCCAGGGCGTGCGGGAATCCGTACTTCCCCCCGCCGCCGACGGAGGAGATGAGCGCGATCAACGGCGCCATCCGCTCGACCAGCTCGAGGTTGATGCCGTGCTTGGACGCGTGGTGGGAGACCTTCAGGACGTGCGCGCGCATCAGGTCGTCACCGCCGCCCGTGGGCGCGGTGAAGGTCTCTCCTCCTGACCGGGAGTGGAGCTGAGGGAAGTCGACGGCGGCCTGGGCCCAGGAGGTCGTCTGTGCGTCGGCTCCCAGCACCAGGGCCCACGGGTCGGCCGATCGCACCAGCAGCCGGTTGCGGGAGCCGCCGTCCGCGGGGTCGGGCTGCTCGACGACGCGCGTGGCGGGGTATTCCAGCTTCACGCTGATCGAGGAGTCGTTTATCTCCACGCCGTAG
Organism: Modestobacter sp. DSM 44400; assembly: GCF_900107175.1. Taxonomy (GTDB): domain Bacteria; phylum Actinomycetota; class Actinomycetes; order Mycobacteriales; family Geodermatophilaceae; genus Modestobacter. The sequence continues at coordinate 1,590 of NZ_FNOZ01000033.1, forward strand.
GTGTCGAACCGGTTGCGCAGCCCGATCCCGGGCGTGAGGACGGTCACCCGGACCGCGTCAATCGTCCGCGTCGTGCCGCTGGTCGGCTGGGTGTGCACGATGTCGGCGTCCTCGAGCGCCACCATCGTCTCGACGAACGCCGCGCTGGGATGGCGGTACCCGGGCTCCCAGTACTCGTCGACCTGTCCGCCGAAACGGCGCAGGAACTCCGGCATGCCGCCGATGTGGTCCGCGTGCGGGTGGGTGCCGACGACCAGCGGGAACAGCCGGGATGCGTCCGCCAGAGGCGGCAGCACCTCGGCCGCGGCCAGGGCATCGAGGAGACGGCCCAGCTTGCGGGTGGTCGCCACGTCGACCACCACCGCACGACGCCGGCCGGCGCGCTCAGGCAGCAGCAGGAGCTGGGTGTCGCCGTCGCCGACGTTGAGCAGGAAGTAGAGCAGCGAGTCCGGTGCCGCCCGACACTCCGCCGCGAACGTGCCGGCGCTGTCCGGCCGCAGCAGCGTCTCCGGGAGCTCCCACGCCGGCTCAGTCATCATCGCCGTCCGGCCCCACGGAGTCCCGCCGCGGCGCCCGGGGGGCGTCGACGTCCTGCCGGCCGGCCAGTCCGAGCCGGCTCGCCTCGACGGCCGGCAGGACGGGGGACACCAGGGCGGAGTCGGCCAGCGCGGCCACTGTCCGGCCCTCCCGCGTGAGGTCGTAGACCGGCCCGTCCACGAGGTCGGCGATCGGACGGTCCCACTGCGGCGCCTCGTCCGGCTCCTGCACGTCGTGCACGGCCTGCGGCACGACGGCGGCGAACACGTCTCCGATCCGCGGTGGCCGCTCCAGCCAGCCGCGGTAGAGGGCGTGTTCGAGGGCGTGGACGTCGACGGTGACCCCGCGGGTGCTGTCGTCGACGGCGAAGCGCACCCTGCCCTGGAGGTCGGCCCACGGCCATGCGGACAGCAGCATGGTGGCTGAGGACCCCACGATCTCGTCCAGGACGAGATAGCTGAGCGTCCCGACGTCGGACTGGCTCCAGCCGTGCGCGCGCAGTGCCGCCGGCAGCCACGGGCGACGTACCTGAGCGGACGAGGCGGTCACGGTGTCCCTCTCGCGGTGGTCGACTCAGAAGACCGTCGTGAGTCCGTCGTCCCTGGCCTGGTCTCTGGTGTACGCGACGCCGTCGACCTTGAGCCCGGCCGGGTCGAGCAGCGTGAGGAGTCCGCCGGAGTTGCCGAGCTGGACGGGGGCGGTCAGCCGGATGCGGGCCGCCTCACCGGCTCCGAGCGCCGTCCCGGCCAGGGGCATCCGGTGATCGGCGGAGTCCAGCAGTGCCCAGCCGTCGAGGTCGAGGTCGACCGCCAGGGTGTTCAACAGCGTGACCGTCTCCCGTTCCGGCGCCGGCCCGGGGCCGTTGACCAGCGCCGCGACGATGCGGACCCGGTGGTCGCCGTCGGACACTTCGGTCAGCGCGTGCCCGGTCGAGTCGTCGGTGTGCCAGGCCTGGCTCTGGAAGGCGAGGAAGACGGCCACCGTCTGCCCCGCGCCAGGGAAGTGCAGCAGGAGGCCGCCGTCCTGCCAGACACCGTCGTCCTTCCGGAACTGCGCGGAGTTCCCCTGGTTCATGTGCACGTCGTGAACGCCGTTGCCCGGCGTGAACCCGAAGACCTTGTCGGCCTTGCCGGCCTCGGGACCCCATCGCTCGCCGAAGGCGAACAACCGGGCCTCCGGGTCGTTGCGGGCCCGGCTGACGAAGTGGTCCAGCGCGTCGGCCAGGTCGTTGTCCGGTCCCGGCGCCGTCGCCGGCATCCGGCGCATCGCCGTGCGGTCGAACAGGTTGCCCCGGATGAAGTCCAGCGCCCCGCTCCCCGGTTGACCCGGCAGCGGGGTGAAGCCGTCGGGGAGTCGCAGGACGCCATCGAGCATCGGATGGGTGAAGGCCTCGTCGGCGAGGTACAGCAGCTCCGAAGGGGACTGCTGGGACAGCACGTTGATCGCCACCCGGAAGGCGGTCTCCCCGCCCTGCACCTGGACCTGGAAGTGCGGGCTGTCGGACCCGCCCTCCGACCGGGAGTCCACCACCCGGCCGGCCAGCACGCCGTAGTTCCGCAGCGGCATGGCCGCTCCTCTCGGTCCCGGACGGCACGGTCCGCTGGTCGTGATCATGAGCTGGAGGCGTCACCGCCACGTCACCGTCCGACGAACGGCCGGTGAGGATCACGCCCAGGTGACGGGCCAGTGGCCGGATCCCGGGTACGGAGTGGTGGTCATGCTCGAGGACGACGCCGTGTGCCTGGAGGTCAGTGCGGGACACGACCGTTCGATGACGACCGGTGATCCCACGCCGGGCAGCGTGCGGTCGTGACTGTTGCGTCACGCAGAGTGCGGACGCAGACGTTCCGCCCGCACCGCATGCTCTGTTCGATTGACAGCCGCACACGCGTGTCGAGACGATTTCGTCCCCGCAACATCGCCCACGGCCGCGTCTGTGCGACCGCCCGGTGGGGGCCACCAGGAGGTGGACGCTCGTGGACGCTGTTCAGACGCCGCGTGTGGCACTGCTCGACGGGTTCGCCCTCGAGCTGCGGCAGGCCGGGACAGTCCGGCCCTTGGACGACCTCCCGCGGGGAGCCCAGCGCCTCATCGCCCACCTCGGTCTGTGCGGTCGCCCGGGGCGCGGCGCGGTTGCCGGCCAGCTGTGGCCCGATGTCCCTGAGGACCATGCGCAGGGCAGCCTCCGGTCCGCCCTGTGGCGGGTGCAGAAGGTGGTCCCCGGGCTGATCGAGGTCTGTGGCGGCGCCCTGGGACTGGCCGCCGGGGTGCGCGTCGACGTCCGCGAGTTCACCGACTGGGCACGCCAGGTCATGGACCCCGTGGTCCGCGTGGACGCCGTTTCGACGCCGGACGTCGCGCTGCGCGGCGAGCTGCTGCCGGGGTGGTACGACGACTGGGTGCTGCTCGAGCGAGAGCGGCTCCGCCAGCTCCGCATGCACGCCCTGGAGGCGCTCGCGGACAAGTTGGCCGCCGCGGGGCGCTGCGGCGAGGCGGTGCAGGCGGCGTACGCCGCCGTCCGGACCGAGCCGTTGCGCGAGAGCGCGCACCGGGCGGTGGTACGCGTGCACCTCGCCGAGGGCAACATCGCGGAGGCGGTGCGCGCGTACACGGCGTTCCGCGACCTCCTGGGCGCAGAGCTCGGCGTGGAACCTACCGCCCAGATGACCGAGCTCATCGTTCGCGCCCACCTGCCGGTACGCCGCAGCGTGGTGCGCAGCCCGGTCCGCTGACACGGAGCCGCCGGCGGCACCGCGTGACGCCCGGGTGACGCATCCCCCGGAACGCTGATCGCCTGGCTGAGTGGGCGGTGGGCCGTGGACGACGACCGGAACGGCGTGCTGCTGGTGCGGGTCTGGATCGAGGGCGGCAGCGACCAGTTCCGGGCCCGGCTGACCAGCCCCGGTGCGGACGGGAGCGTGAGCGGCGAGGACGAGCGGACCGTGGCCGTCGCGTCGAGCCCCGAGGCCGTGTCGCAGGCGGTGCGCTCCTGGCTGGGCGCCTTCCTCCGCGGCCGCTGACCGGGGCCGCTGCTCAGCGGCCGTCGTCCGGGCTGCGGAGGAGCCCGACCGGCGGTGAGGGGCGGTGAGCCGGCCGAGATGGCATGCCGCACGCCGACGACCAGCGCCGGTCGGGACCGGTCCGAACGTCGGGGACCGGAGCGGGGCAAGGGGACGAGATGGCCGAGCCGGTCCGCGCCGTGCCCGTCATCCTCCGTGATCGGCACCGGTCGCGTGTCCGGGGCGCCCCCGCGGTGTCCGTCGACGAGGAGCCCCGGGCACAGCTGGACGACGCACTCGGCCCGGCCTTCCACCGCCTGGACGGGATGGTCAGCCGGACCATGGACCGGCTCGGCGGGAGGGCCGGGGAGAGGTGCCCCCCGTGCCGCCCCCTGGCACGCCCGAGCTCCGACGCCCCGGCCGGGCTCGCGTCGGCGCGACAGTTGGTCAGCGTCGACGAGCCTGGTGCCCCCGCGCACTCAGCCAGTCGTGACGATCCGGTGACGCCGCGCGGCGACGATCCTCCTGGAACGCCGGATCGACGGGATGCCCGCCGGAGGCGCCCGGCGCTGCCGAGCGAGGAGCGTGACCTTGATGCCGCAGAAACCTGGACTGGAACGCCCGGGCGAGGGTGGGGGCGCCGCCGGGCGCCTGCGCCAGTTCGAACAGTCCCGCGGGCTCCAGCCATCCGAGGCGGAGCCCGGCGAACACGAGTCCGACGAGCGCGAGCCCGCCGAGCGCGAGTCGGACGCGGTCGAGCTGCACGAGGACGACGAGGACGGGCGGTCGGTGCAGCAGCGCGGGACCGAGCAGCGCGAACGGCAGGACCCGGAGCCACCCGAACGGGAGGACGGCGATGCGTAGCCCCATCGAGCAGCCTGAACTGCAACGCACAGGTCAGGCGCGGGCGCCCGGTCCGCTCCCGGCCGGCGGCAAGCCGCTGCAACGGCTCCTGGCCTTCGAGACCTCACGCGGACTGCTCGGCGACGGCGGGCCCGACGCGCCGGGCCCGGCCGCCGACCTGGGCCCGGTGACCCGCGCGGTCTCGGAGGACGTGGTCGACTGGGCACGAGCACTGGCGGACACCAGGGTCGAGGCAGCACCTGCGGCCGACGTGACCGCCGGGGTGTGGCGGTCACTGGGACCGACGATCATGCACAACGGCCAGACATACGGACAAGGCACTGGTAACCGGGTCGACGTCTCCGGCCGGGTGGCGGCAATTGCCGTCGACCCCGGCAACCGCGCCCACCTGCTGGTGGGCGCGGCCGGCGGCGGGGTCTGGGAGAGCGTCGACCAGGGTGCCACGTGGGCAGCGCGGACCGACGGGCTGGAGACCCTCGCGGTCGGTGCACTCGCCTTCGACCCGCGCACGCCTGCCACGGTGTTCCTGGGCTCCGGCGAGGGCGACTTCTACTCCGGGCTCGGACAGGGCGTCTATCGGTCCTCCAACGGCGGGACCTCCTGGGCCCTGCTGGCGGGGGCCCCGTTCGTCGGGACCGGTTTCTTCCGCCTCGTCGTGGACCCCGGCGACAGCACGCGGCTCTTCGCCGCCACCCGGGCCGGGCTGTTCGTGTCCTCCGACAGCGGCACGACCTGGACGCGCCGTCGGACGGCGATGTGCTGGAGCGTGTCGGCGCACCCCTCGGGTGGCGCCACGGAGGTCCTGGCCGGCTGTACGGACGGGTTGTTCCGCTCCACCGACGGCGGGACCACCTGGACCGCAGTCGCACTGAGCGGCGTCCCGGCCACCACGCCGGGGATCCAGCGCCTGGCCGTCAGCCACGCGCGGTCCAACGGGGCCGTCGCCTGGGTGTGGGCGGCGACGAACCCGACGATGACCATCCCCGGCGGCACCCAGCCGACACCACGCCTGTGGCGCCGGGACACCATCGACGGCGCCTTCGGCACCATCGCCACCGACCCGGCCGTCCGAACCGGCCAGGCCTGGTACGACTGGCACGTCCACGCCGCCCCCAACTCGGACTCGACCGTGTACCTGGGGGAGATCAACCTGTTCCGGGTCGACCGCAGTGGCACCGGATGGGCGTGGACGAACGTGTCCAGCAAGGTCAACGGCGATAGCATCCACCCGGACCACCACAGCTTCGCCTTCGACCCCCAGGACGGCAACGTCGTCTACGCCGGCTGCGACGGGGGCATCTACCGGTCGCCCAACCGCGGCACGAACTGGGCAGACCTCAACGACGGTCTGGTCATCACCGAGATCGAGTACCTGGCCCAGGACATCGGCTCCGCCTCCTGGCTGCTGGGCGGTACTCAGGACAACGGCAGCATCCGCTACACCGGGCGCCCCGACTGGGACCACGTGGCCGACGGCGACGGTGGGGACTGCGGGTCGGACACCGCCGACTCCCGCCGCGTCTACCACTCCTACTTCTTCATGGGCTACGACCGGTCCTCCGACAAGGGTCAGACGTGGACCTGGACGCCGACCGGCAGTCGCGACTCCAGCGTGTACGGGCAGCTGTTCTACCCTCCCCTGGAGGCCAGCGGCTCCACCGTCGCGCAGGCCGGCGAGAGCGTCTTCCTCTCCCGCAACAACGGGGCGTCCTCGACCGAGGTGGCCCTGCCGGGCCGGGCGGTGGCCTCGGCGATGACGCTGCCCTCACCCGACCGGCTGGTCGTCGGCACGACCGGGGGCCGCATCTTCCGGCTCACCTGGTCCGGCTCGTCCTGGGGCACCCCCGTGGAACTGGCGTCCCCGCGCGCGGCCTTCATCAGCGACCTGTTCTGGGACCCGGCGAACACCAACCGCCTGTGGCTGACGTACTCCCAGGTGGGCGGCGGCCGGGTCTACCGGTCCGACGACGGCGGCTCGACCTGGACCGACCGTTCGGCCGGGCTGCCGGCCCTGCCCGTCAACGCCGTGGACGTGCACCCCGGGAACGCCGACCGGGCCTGGGTGGCGGCGGACAAGGGCGTCTACGAGACGGTCGACGGCGGCACGAACTGGACGACCATGTCGGCGGGGTTGCCGAACTGCATGATCACCGACCTCCTCTACCACCGGCACTCGGGTCTGCTGCGCGCCGGCACCCGCAACCGCGGTGTGTGGGAGCGGGTGATCGAGCAGGTCGTGGACCCCATCTGCCGGGTCCAGTTCACCGGCAACCTGGCAGCGCGTGAGACCCGGCGCTGGTTCACGTTCGGCTGGCCGGCGACCTGGCACATGGTCTGGACGGTGATGCCGACGACGGTGGCCACCGGAGCACCCGAGGTCTGGTGGGACGTGCACGTCGAGCGGGCCGACGCGCAGTTCCTCACCTACTGGATCACCGTCCGCAACCTGACCGCTCAGCCGATCTCGTTCGAGGGTCGGTACGCGATCCTCGGCTTCCGTTGAGGAGGAGACCCGATGCGCACCGGCACCCAGTTCACCGGCCGGTTGAACCCCAACCAGTCGCTCAAGTGGTTCACCTTCGGATGGCCGACCACCTGGCACGTCGTCCGGTACGTCGTGCCGACGACGCCTCAGGTCGGGGCGCCGGAGGTGCACTGGGACATCGAGGTCGAGCGGGCCTCTGTGGATCGCTGCACCTACTGGATCACCGTCAAGAACCTGACCGGCGCGGTGATCGACTTCGAGGGCCGCTACGCCGTTCTGAACTGAGGAGCCATGCGCATCACGATCCAGATCGACCGGACGACCCGCGGTCACGCCGCGGGCGCACCGGCCGCGACCTCGGAGGCCCCGACCGGAGAGGCCCCGGCACTGGACGCCGGTCCGGCGCCGAGCGAGTCGCTGGCGAGCCTCGCCGGTGCGGCCGAGCAGCACCTGGACGACGTCCGCTCCGCGGGTCCGGCACCGACGTCCGGCGATGACGAGAGGGGAGGCACCTGATGGGCGAAGTGCTGCCGATGCTCCTCGGAGGCGCGGTCGGGCTGCTGTTCGGGGCGCTGCGGGCCCGCTGGCGCTGGCTCGTGTGTGGCCTCGCCGCGGTCATCGCCGGGGTCACCGCCACGGTGGCGAGCGGTGAGTTCCGGCTGAGCTGGGCGTTCCTGCTGGTGGACATCCCGCTCGTCGTCGCGTCGGCGCTGGTCGTCCAGCTCGTGGTGATCCGCGGCCGGCAACGCTGGTTTCCGGCGCTGGCCGACCCGGGCCTGCGCCCCGGTCCGGCCCCCCGCCCAGACGCCGGCTGAGGCGGTGCCCCCGTGCCCGTGGGCCAGTTCGTCACCAAGCAGACCTGGATGCTGGACCGGGTCGAGGTGCGCGACATCGTCTCGGCCGACGGAGGCAACCCGGGCGACGACGTCGGTGCGGGACGACTTCGACGTCACCCCGGACGACGGCTACCGCCACCTGGTCGCGCTGATCCCGGGGAGCGGCGGGCGGATGCACTGCGAGACGTATCCCCTCGAGGCCGTGTCGGTCAACCGTGACCAGGCCTGGTCGTTGCCGAAGAAGGGCGAGGCCGCCGTCTTCGAGGTACGCGACCCAGCCACCGGTGCGCGCCGACCGCTCAGGGTCGGGGACCACGTGCGGGTGGTCGGCAGGTCTTCCAGGCCCGGTACGCCGTCTCCTGGCGGCCGCGGCTGGCCGCGGCGCCGGTCACCGTCACGGCCCCGCCCGCCGGGCCGTCCGCCGAGTTCACCGTCCCGGTGGTCAACATCGGGCCCGACCCGGTGACGATGCACACCGTCCGACTGCGCAGCGGCGACCCCGCGGTCTTCGCCATGGACGCCCCGGCCGCGCCGGTCGTGCCGGCACGGGGCACGGGGGCCCTGCGCGGTCATTACGCGCCCGGGGGCTCCGGTCACCACAGGGCCGAGGTGGAGGTGCTCAGCAACGATCCGGCAGCTGACCCGCTGCTCGTGACGGTCGAGGGCCTCACCACCGACGCGTCCGGGAGGCTGCGCGTCCAGGTCGAGCCCGCCGGCATCAGGCTGGGGCGGGCGACGGACGTCACCGTCGTCACCACGGACAGTGGGAGCGGCACCCGGGTCGCCGGGACGGCCCGGGTCGACAACTACGACGCCTCGGGCGGGCACACCCCGTTCCAGCAGCCGACCAACCAGCCGTTCCGGATGACGTTCCACCCGGAGAAGGAGTGGGATGAGGAGACCAAGCGATGGATCATGGGGAGCAGGCCGGAGGGCACCGTGACGGTCCCCGCCTACGAGCAGGACGCCGGCATGCCGATCCCCTTCCGGTTCTCATGACGGCCGGACACCGGGGCCCGCCGACGCCCCTCACCGGTGACAGCCCGGTGACACCGCAGCTTTAGCGTCCGGAGTGACCACGGGTGCGGGACGAGGCCGCGCCGGGTGCGCCGTCAGGTGTGCCGGCCGTGGCCGGGAGTGGAGCGAGCAGACCCCATCCGAGACCGCCCGGCGGCCGTCGTCTCCCGTACGCGACGGTGCGGCGCCGGGTGCACACCCGAGGAGACCCTCATGGCTGAGAACGCCCGTCACTACTGCATCGCCATCGCCCACCAGCCGACCGAGCTCCAGACCAGGGCCGCCCTCGTCGAGGAGTTCAAGTGGACGGTCGGGACCCAGGTCAACGTCCAGTTCGTCGGCGGGGAGGAATCGCTTCAGGAACGGGTACGGGCCGTCGCTGAGGAATGGGTCGGCCCGGACATGGCCAACGTCGGGCTCCAGTTCGGCGGCGCGGGCCGCGGGGACGTGCGGGTCGCCTTCCTCGAAGGCGATGGATCCTGGTCCTACATCGGCACGGTGGCCCAGCAGATCGACGTCGACCAGCCGACGATGAACTACGGCTGGCTGACCCCCGACTCACCGGACGACGAGCTGCGCCGCGTGGTCCTGCACGAGTTCGGTCACGCCCTCGGCTTGATCCACGAGCACCAGAACCCCAACCAGCCCATCCAGTGGAACCGAGATGCGGTGATCGCCGACCTCTCCGGCCCGCCGAACAACTGGGGTCCCCAGACCATCGAGAACAACATCTTCGCCCGCTACGACCCCGCCACGCTCGAGAGCACGCCGGTGGACCCGGACTCGATCATGATGTACCCGATCCCGGCGTCCTGGACGACGGACGGCTTCTCCGTCGGGCTCAACCGCGAGCTGTCCTCGACCGACACGGACTTCATCAAGAAGGCCTATCCGTGGTGACGGCACCCGCCGGCGGCCTCATGGCCCGCGACCACGCCCTGGTCGTCGGCATCTCGCACTACCCACAGCTGGCCGCCGAGGGGGTCGCCGCCGACCTGCATGGTCCCGACCACGACGCGCTCGCCGTCCGGGACTGGCTCGTGGACGGAACCGGTGGGCGGCTGCCTTCGGACCACGTCGTCCTGATCCGGACCGCGGACTGCGTGGCCGACGACGCCGACCCCCAGCCGGCCAGCCAGCGGGTCAAGGAGGCGCTGGAGGACCTGGAGAAGCGGACGCGCGGCAGCCCCGGCCGCCGGCTCTACCTGTACTTCTCCGGGCACGGGTTCGCCCCCGACCTGGAGGAGGCGGCCGTCTTCACCGCGGAGGCCAGCCAGCTCAGCCCCTCGCACGTGTACGCCCATGCCTGGCTGCGCTGGTTCCGGAAGGCACAGCGGTTCGAGCAGTCGGTGCTCTGGGTGGACGCCTGCATGAACTACCAGCAGTCCATCCCGGTCCAGCCGGTGCCGTTGCGGACCCAGCTGGGGACGGCTGTCCCGGGACCTGCGTTCATCTCGGTGGCCGCGCAGACCAAGAGTGCGCTCGAGGTCGCGATGCCGGACGGAGAGGTGCACGGCGTCTTCACCTGGACGCTGCTGGAGGGCCTGCGGGGCGGGGCCGCGGACCGCCGCGGCCGGGTCACCGGCGAGAGCCTGCAGGACTTCTTGCACAACGCGATGGCCGAGTTCCTGCCACCTGCGGTGAAGCGGACCGCCGCGGTCGACCTGCAGCCCTTCGTGCGGGCCGACGAGGGGATGGACTTCGCCCGGTTCCGCACCCGGCCGGTCTACGACGTGACGCTCGCGCTCCCCGCCGCGTCCGCCGGTCAGGAGATGCGCCTGTGGTCGGGTGCCCCGCACCGGCAGGTCGTCGGCCAGCAGCTCACCGGTCCGGAGTGGACGGGGGAGGTGGTACGCGGGCTCTACGTGGTCGACGTCCCGGACGCCGGGTTGCGGCAGGGCTTCCAGGTGACCGGGTCGGGAGCCGTCCAGGTCACCGTGGAGCAGCGGGGTCCGGCGGTGGTCCCGTGCGACGGGTCGGAGCTGTTCACCCTCGAGGTGGACGTCCCCAACCCGGCCACGACGGTCGTCGTCGTCGACCACGAGTTCCAGCGGGTGCTCACCGACACCGGGCACCTGGCGGAGACCGAGGCGCCCGGGGTCTACAAGGTCCGCACGCTGTTCGGCCGCGACCTCACCACCGCGTCGGAGCTGGTGGTCCTGCTGGACGCCGACCTCGTCGTGGCCGCGGACGGGGCTGCGCTGCTCACCGCGGCGCCGCTGCCCGGGAGCGCCGCGCCGGACGCCCAGCACTCCGCGCTGTTCACCGCCGCGGGAGCGGCGCCGGACCCCGGCACCGCCGGCGCCGGGTCGGCGGTGTCGGTGATGGGGCGCTACAGCATCGAACTCGGTGACGACGCCCCGACCCCGGTGCTCCCGCATCCACTGGGCGGACTGCGGCTGGTCGACCCCGCGGGGCACGTCGTGGCCGACCTGGTCGAGGGACCACCGGCTTCCGCCGACCGGGAGGCACCGGTGGCCGTCTGGGAGCGGGCCGTCGCGCCGGGCACCTACGCACTACGGCAGGAACTGGCGCACGGCACCTTCGAGGGCTCGGTCGTCGTCTCCGCGGGATGGGTGACCCAGGTCGTGCTGCGGCGTACCACCGGCCTGGGCGGCGGTTGGCGCGACGGGCGGGGGGAGGCGGCCGGCGTGGTGCACCCGGACGACGTGGCACTCTTCATGCACCGGCCGGGCGCCCCGGCCGCACCTGACCAGGACGAGGCGGTCGAGGGCGCGCGGCTGGCACTGGTGCAAGGGCGGGACGTGTTCAGCGGCGGACGCGGGGGTGGGCTGCGCCGCGCGTTGCTCGAGGAGTACGAGGACCCGGTCGCCGGCATCATCGGCGGCCACCTGCTGCTCCGGGCGATGGCCGGGCCGGCGGGGACGGACAGCGGCCGGGCGGCACTGTTCGACCAGGCGGTGACGCGGCTGCGGGGACTGCTGGGCGACGAGCACCCCGACGTGCGGGCGCTGTCGCTGCGGTGCTCCGACCCGGCGCTGCGCGCCACCCGGCCCTTCACGGCCCCCCCGATGTTCAGCGCGAGCTGGCAGCTGGTCGTCGCGGGCTCCTACGACCGGCCCGAGCTGGTGCCTGCGGCGACCTGGGCCCGGGTGCACGCCTCCACCCGGATCGGGCCGCTCTTCATCTGGGCAGCCGACGCGGCGACCCAGCGGGCGCACAGCCGTCAGCTCCGTGCATGGGTCGACGGTTACGTCGAGACCGACGGGTCGGCCCCGCTCCCGGCGGCCACCGTCCGCGGCGGCGCGACCTCGCTCTCCAGCCCGGTCCGGGGTGCCCCTGAGCCGGTTCCGTCGGGGGTCTGGGACGCCGCCCGGAGCCTCGGGATCCCCGCCACCGCGGCGGCGGGCCTCTGGCAGGCGCGGATCGCGTCCCCATGACCGACGGACGAGCGCCGGGGGTGGGGTACTCCTTCGCCCTGGCCGACACGCTCTCGCTGTCCTTCCAGCGGTACCCGTGCCCGGAGTCGGCGGTCGTCCATGAACTGCCCCGCAGCTGGGGGGCGCTGCCGGTGGCGCCGGGAGGCTCGCGCAGTCTGGTCGTGCCGGTCGCCGACGGGGAGGCCGTCTGGGTGGGACTCTCCCGGCCGCCGGATGCCCCTGCCTGGGAGCTGCGGGTGCTGGCGCACCTGCGGCCGGGCGGTCCCACGGATGCCGTGACGGGGGCCGGGGGCACCGACGCCGCCGGCGACCTGGCGGTCCTGCGGGTGCCGCCACAACGGTCTTTGGAGGGCATCGCGCGACGTGCCGGGGGATGGTGGTCGTTGACCCGCCTCGCTGCTGGCCCGGGCGCCCCCGGGTGCAGCGGGCTGGAGGTCTGGCCGCAGCCGGCCGGTGGCCCGCCGGAGCCGCCGTGGACGGTGCAGCTCGTCGACCCGGCCGCCTTCACCGCGCAGACCGGGGCCGAGGTCCCCCCGCTCGCCCCCGACGCGCCCTACGGGGGATGGCGGCTGCCGTGACCGGCCGGCGGTGACGGCGGGGAGACACCCCGGTGACGGCGGTGCGGCCAGCCTCGGCGAGAACGGCTCGGATGCACCCCGGCGGGGTGCCGTGGAGCGTTCGCGGGAGGTCGCCCTGCGTCCGAGACAGTGGCCGTGGGCGGTTCTCCTCTGCCGATGGTCCGACGCGCCGGAGGAGCCACGACCGCCGGACTTGTACGAGGCGTTGTTCACCCGGAGCGGCGCCGGCGGAGTGGTCGACTACTGGCAGCAGGTGACCTACGGGACGCTCGACCTGACCGGCTCCCGGGTCTTCGGCTGGCTGCCCATGAGCCACGGCACCGCGGAGATCGCGGAGATCGCGGATCTGACGTTCCCGGGGGACCGTGCCCGGCTGGCCGCCTGGGGGCGCGAGGCAGCGCATGTGGCCGGAATCGACCTCACCCCGTATCGCTCCGTCCTCGTCGTCCAGAACCGCGGTCCCGACCACGGCGCCACCGCCAGCGGAGACGTCGTCATCGTGCACACCGATCCCGGGCTGTGCGAGTTCGGCTTCATCTGCCACGAGATGGGGCGCGGCTTCGGACTCCCGCACTCCTACGCCCACCCCGACATCGGATACGGGGACGGCTGGGACCTGATGAGCTTCGCCTCCACGACCTTCCAGTGCCCGATCGCGTTCCGCGGTGCATCGGGGGCGGCCACCGTGGGGCTCAACGCCCACAACTTGCTCCGGCTGGACGTCATCGACCCCTCCCGGCGGTGGACCCTCGCCCACCCGGACGTCAGCGCCACGGTCGTGCTGGACCCGCTCAACCAGCCGGCGATCGGCAGCCGTGGTGCCCTGGTGCTCGAACTGCTCCCGTCGGCGACCCGTCCCGCCCGACCGGACGGCAGCACCTGGACGTCGAGTTCCACGAACGGGCCGGATGGGACCCGACCATCCCGGCCGATGCGGTGACGATCCACCAGGTCCGGACGGACGGGCGCTCCTACCTCCAGCCCGGGATCTGGTCCCGGTTCGCGGCCGGCGAAAGCTTCACCGTGCCGGACCCGGCCGTGACGATCGCGGTGACAGCGCTGTCGTCGGACCCAGCGTCGGCCACGGTCCGCGTCTGGGACGCCCCGGACGGGTCCCTGCGGAAGGAGGACTCCAAGCCGAAGGTCTATCTGATGGCGCAGGGCCACAAGTGCTGGGTGACCTCGCCGGCCGTCCTGGCGGCGCTCGGGCGCGGTTGGGCAGACAGGACGTCGGGGCGACCAACACGGCGATCACGCACACCTTCCGGGCGCGTCGGGTGCGCACCCCGGGGCCACCGCCAGCGGAGTTCGAGCTGGTCTGGCCCATCGTGGTCGCCCTCGTCCCCGGGTTCCCCGGAACACCCGTCGACTGCGGGTTCCCGGAGGACTGACCAACGACCGGCGCGGCCGGGGGTGACGGCGGACTGACGCGCTGGTGACGGCACCGGCGGACCATCACCGGAGACGGCCGCACGGGCCGGTTCGGAAGGGAGGCCGCGATGGCCGTCGCGCGTCAGACCTGCCTCCGGTTCCGCGACTCCGGTTCCGCACCGTCCGGGTTGTCCGCGGTGTGCCGGGACGGGCTGTGGCTGTGGGTGGCCGGGGACGAGGCGCCGCAGCTGGAGCGGTTGGCGGAGTCGCCCGACGGCGCGTCATACGCCGATGCCCGGTCGTTCCGGCTGGGCGACGTCCTCGACCTCCCGGAGGGGCCCGACGAAGAGGTCGACGTCGAGGGTCTGGACCGCTCCTCAGACCACCTCTGGCTGGTCGGGTCGTACAGCCGCACCCGGCGGGAGGTCCGGTCCAAGGACACCGAGGCGGAGGCGGTGGATCGGCTGGCGACCGTCCGGTCGCACGCCAACCGGCACGTGCTGGCCCGGCTGCCCCTCGCCGAGGGCCGCGACGGCGCGGTCCCGGTCCGCTCGACCACTGGCGCGGACGGCGTCGAGCGGGCCGCCGCCCTGCTCGACGGCGGCGTGGGCGGACTGGCCGACCAGCTGTCCCTTGACCAGCATCTGGCACCGTTCCTCGCGATCCCCAGCAAGGACAACGGCCTGGACGTCGAGGGCATCGTCGCGCTCGGGGACACGGTCCTCCTGGGCCTGCGAGGGCCGGTGCTGCGGGGGTGGGCCGTCGTCCTGGCGCCTCCGTCCCCGCGGCGTGCCCGGGCGGTCGGACCGGCTGACGCTCGGGTCCGACCGGCCGGCCCACCGGACGTACTTCCTGGACCTGGACGGGCTGGGGGTCCGCGATCTCTGCCGCGTCGGCGACGACATCATCGTGCTGGCCGGTCCGACGATGGACCTTGACGGCCCGGTGCGCCTGTACCGCTGGCGCGGCGGCGCGCTGACCCCGGACGCCACCGTCGTGCGTCGGGACGACCTGCGCCGCGTCGGGAAGCTGCCGCACGGCAGGGGGGAGACGGCGGGGAAGGACCACGCCGAGGGCATCACGCTGCTGCCGGCCGGGGGGACGCGACCTCGCTGCTCGTCGTGTACGACAGTCCGGCACCGGCACGGGAGGACGACGGTGTCCTCGCCGATGTCGTGACGCTGCAGGACTGAGGAGGGCGCCGTGATGTCCCGGTGACACCGTCCGGGCACGCTCGCCCGCAGCGGCCCGCCGCGTGAGGTGCTCAGCACGCAGGGGCTGATCGAGGACCTGCACGCGGCGGTGCACGCCGGCGAAGCGGTGGTGGGCGCGGGCGTCCTCGCCACCGGCCGGCGCCCCAGTCCTCCGGAGGTGACGTACGGGTGAGGTGCGATGCCCGGCGTCGCGCCGTTCGAGGGCAGACCGGGTCCGACAGGGAGAGAGCGTCCGCGATGGCGGCCTCGCAGGAGCACATCGACGCGTCGACGCCGATGGGGGCCACGCTGGTCGACGGCGGCGCCACGTTCCGCGTCTGGGCACCCGGTGCCCGCAGTGTGCACGTGGCCCTCGGTGGCGTCGCGGGGTACACGCCCACGTCCGCCGACGCCCTCCTCGAGGACCGGGCCAGCCACCACTGGACCGGCTTCTTCCCGGGGGTCACCGACGGCACCGGTTACCGGTTCTGGGTGATGGGGGAGGGCAGTGGCCCGAAACGGGACCCGTGGGCGCGTGAGCTCGAGTTCGGCGACCACCTGGACACCGACTGCATCGTCCGGGACCGGCAGTCCTACCCGTGGCACGACGCTGCCCATGTGCCCCCGCCCTTCGACGACCTGGTGGTCTACCAGCTGCACATCGGGGTGTTCGCCGCCGACGACGACACCGGCCGCGACGTGCGCGCCGGCCGGGTGGCCACGTTCCTCGACGCCCTGCGCCGGATCGAGTACCTCGCCAACCTCGGTGTCACCGCCGTCCAGCCGCTCCCGGTGATCGAGTTCCGCACCCCGTGGAGCCAGGGGTACAACGGCACCGACCTGTTCTCCCCGGAGATGGACTACTGCCGGCCGGCTGCGGAGCTGGGCCCGGACCTGGCGGAGGTCAACCGGCTGCTGGCGGCCCGGGGGCACCCGCCGCTGGCGGCGGTCCACCTCATCGGTCAGGTCAACCAGCTCAAGGCCTTCGTGGACGTCTGCCACGTCTACGGCATCGCGGTGCTGCCTGACGTCGTCTACAACCACGCGGGCGGGAACCTCGACGACCAGAGCCTCGACTACTTCGACCGGCCGGCCCATCAGGACGAGAGCAACAGTCTGTACTTCGGCAGCGGCCGGGAGGCCGGTGGCAAGGTCTTCGACTACGCGAAGCCCGACGTCGTCGAGTACCTGATCGGGAACGCGCGGATGTTCCTCGAGGAGTACCACGTCGACGGGTTCCGTTTCGACCAGGTCACCGTCATCGACCGCAACGGCGGCTGGTCGTTCTGCCAGGACCTGACCGACACGCTGCGGCACGTGCGGCCGTCCGCGGCGCTGATCGCCGAGTACTGGGGGGAGCACCGGTGGAAGGCGGTGACCCCGACCCGCGACGACGCGGGGATGGGGTTCGACTTCGGCTACTCCGACGGTCTGCGTGATGCGGTCCGCGGGACGATCGGGCAGGCGTCGGGCGGTGCCGGTGCCCACGTCTCCCTGCGGGGCCTCGCGGACGGACTGGCCCGGCCCGCCGGGTTCCCCGACGCGTGGCGGGCCTACAACTGCGTGGAGAACCACGACCTGCTCCTCGATGCGGACGGCGACCACCGCTACCCGCGCGTCGCGCGGCTCGCCGACTCCAGCGATCCGCGGTCGTGGTACGCCCGCAGCCGGTCCCGGGTGGCGACCGGCGTCCTGCTCACCGCGCCGGGCACCCCCATGCTCTTCATGGGGCAGGAGTTCCTCGCCGACCGGTGGTGGTCCGACGACCCGCACCGGGCCGACCTGCTGATCCGGTGGGCCGACGTCATGGGCGGCGACCGGCACGCCGCCGACTTCCACCTGTTCACCCGTGACCTCATACGGCTGCGCCGGAGCATGCCGGCACTGCGGTCCGAGGGGATGAACGCCTACCACGTGGACGAGGCCAGCCGGGTGGTCGCCTGGCACCGCTGGGTCCCCGGGGTCGGGCAGGACGTGGTCGTCCTCGTCAGCCTGGCCGAGTCGACCGCGCCGGGGTATTCCCTCGGCCTGCCTCGACCGGGCCGGTGGGAGGAGGCCTTCACCAGCGACCGCTACGACCACCACCCGAACCCCTGGGCGCAGACCAACGCAGGTGGCTTCCCGGCCGACGGAGGCCCGATGCACGGCATGGCGCAGTCCGGCCGCCTCACCGTCCCGGCCAACAGCGTGGTGGTCCTCGCCGCACCTGACCGGATCGGGTGACGGGGCGGTGACGCGCCAGTGACGTGGCCGCTGCGAGTCTCGCCGCTCCGGTGATGCCCGGTCCGCGCGAGGCTGTCCGGGGAGGTCGGCATGTCGGAGGGTCGCCCGTCGTTCTGGACCACGGTGCCGGGGGTCCTGACCGGCCTCGCGGCGCTCATCACGGCGCTGGTCGCGGCAGGCGCCCTGTTTCTCGGCGGCGATCACGACGCGACCGGCGATGCGGTGGTCGGCAGCGGTGCCGGGGACGTCAGCAGTGCCGCGGACGGCGACCGGGACCCGGCACCGACCTCCTCCGGCGGGTCGTCCGCCGGCCTGGCCCCGGCGTCCCCCGCGGGCGGCCGGGTGGCTGCCGGCTCGGTGGTCCGGCTGCTGGCCGGGGACTATCTCGACGTCGACACCGGCGTCCAGGGCGGCAACGGGCTCACCGGTTCGGACTTGGTGTGGAACAACGTGTTGAGCCTCAACGGGGTCCGCAACGCGATCGTCCCCGCGGAGACCGACGAGGCCGGCTGCACGGCGGCGCTGCGGACCAGGTCCGACGGTGTGCTGTCGGCCGACCGGGTCTCGCGCGGAGCGGTCGTCTGCCTGACGACGGACGCCGGGGCCCTCGTGCTCGCGAGCGTCGCGCCCCCGGACGTCGACGGCAGCCTCACCCTGACGCTGACCGTCTGGCGCTGAGCGGGGAGCACAGGGGTACTGCGCGGAGTCGCCGGGGCGGTGTCCTGATGCCGGCCGTGCTCACCGCCGCCTCGAAGCTCGTCTGCGTGCACGGCGGCACCCTGACCGTCACCGCTTCCACCAGCGGGCTGAGCGTCGCCGGTCCTGGTGCTGGTGCTGGCCGACCTGATCGCCGCGACCATCACCGGCTGCACGAACACCGAGACCGACGTCGGTCAGGGGCCTTGCCTGACGGTGACCTCGGTGCTCGCCGGCGCCAGCACCTCACTCACGGTGGGCGGCCAGCCGGTGGTCCTCGACACCGCTCGAGGGCTGACCGACGCCAGCCCCCCGCTGCTGCTGATATGGCAGGTGGAGGCGGCGGGCCAGGTGGTGCTGCAGGCGTCCTGACCTCCGCTTCACGAGCGTCGTCGTCGTGATCCGCCGGAGAGCGCATCGCTCGGCCTGCTCGAACCCGGCCCACGACGGCCTCTCCGCCGGAGGCGATCCGGCCCCGTCGGCGCTGCGAGTGGGCACCGGTGACTCCAGCATGTCGGCCACCGACGGGAGCTCCCGGATCCTGTTCCACACCTCGGCCTGACGGTGCGCTCGCTGCTCCTCGGGCAGGTGCTGCTCCTCGGCCCTGCGCTGCAGCTCGCTCAGCTCCTTCTTGCGCTCAGCGAAATCCTCGGTGACCCAGTCCGTGTATCCGTACATCGTCTTGAACAGGGCGACGAGCTCCGCGTGGTCCGGGAACGGCGCGTCCACCCCATCACTCGAGGCGATCTCGTGTTCGATCATCCGCAGGTCCAGACCGGTGTCGATCAGAGCGAGCATCTGCTCGCTCCAGGTCTTCACCGAGCGGTTCGCGGCGATGAGGATCGGCACTCTGCGCAGCTGGTTGGTCGCTCCCACCAGGCGGTTGTACTTGTCCTGCCGGAACGCACGGTGCTGCGCCGCTCGCAGCGCCTGGTCCTGGTAACGGTCGACGAGCAGCTTGAGCACTGTGCCGAACACCACCACGACGATGAGCTGGATTAGACCCTTGCCGAGCTCGAACCAGAGGTCGTCTTTGCGGCCTCCCTCGCGGCTGCTGAAGATGGCGATGAGCCCGATGCCAGCGCAGGTCGCCAGCACCACGAGGAACGTGAGCAGCCCGTGCCTCTTCATCGGGGCACCAGTACCGGAACGCCTCGCTGCTCGTGCGGGTGTGGCTGGACCGACGAACCGAGCCGTCCAGGGCACCCCTCACGAGCCGGGACCCGGCCACGGTCGACCTCGTCGGCGCCGGCGCCGTTCGCCAGCCGCACACGTACGAGCAGCACGCTGCTCCGGTCGTCGTCCACGGTCACCGCCCGTCCGCCGGGACCAACCATCGCCGGTGCCCGTCACAGCACCGTCACCGCGTCCGCGAAGGGCAGGCGGGTGACTCGCTAGCGACGGGGTGGCGCGCTGCGTGAGGGGAGCGGTGGCACGCCCACCGTGGGATCGCCGAGGACCACCATGCTCTGCCGGTCCCGCGCGGCCAGCGTGGTGGCCATCGCCACACCCGCGGTGTCCTCCCCCCGGTCGTAGGCCCGGTAGGCACCGTCTCGCGCCGCGTACAACTCGCCGACGTGCGCGTACGACTCGCGCAGGGCCTGCCCCACGGGCGCGGGGCGGAAGAGCCCGTTGTACAGGCCGCGGCAGATGCTCGAGGTGAGCTTCTGCCCGGTGTGGGGGTTCTGGATGGTCCAGTCGAAGGTGGGCTCGACGTGACCGATGAAGGCCCGGAGGGGGCGTGCCGCCCCGAGGAGGGCCGCGGGTAGTGGGGCGACGTGCGTGCCGATGCCGGCGATCCCGCACAGCACGTGGTCCAGCCAGGACCCCTCCTCCAGGAGTCCCGCGTAGATGGTGCTGCCGTCGCTGCCGGCCGAGCAGCAGGCGTGCGCATACCAGATCGCACCGTCCGGCTCCCACGCGGCGAGCAGCTGCGCCGGCTCGACGGTCGAGTACTCGCCGTCCACCGGGAGCCCCAGGTCACGCACCATCGCGATCGGGTCGGCCAGCGGCCCCGTCTTCCCATGGCTGGTGGTGACGACCAGCCCTGGGTGGCGGTCGTTCAGCGCCTGGTACAGCGCGGCCGCTGTGGCCTGTCCCTTCGAGCCGTCGAGGTAGCGCGCGTTCACACCGATCTCGGTGTCGCCGGCCAGGGCCTTCTGAAGGCGGGCCCCGATCGCCCGGCGCATCACCCGGGTCACGTCGGCCGGGCCGTGGTCCACGGACCAGACGACGGTGTGCGTCGGCTGGGCCGCCGACGCGGGCCAGTCGCCCAGCAGCGCCGTGACGTAGTTCTCCAGGCCCGCCCCGATCAGCGTCAGCCGGCCCACCGCGGACGACTGGTTGGCGAGGTACTGGAACTCCCAGGGGATGACGTCAGGACCGCCGTACATGAGCAGGTACCGGGGCAGCGCCCCGGCCGCGGTGCCCCGGTCCGGACCGCTGAGTGCGATGTCCTGGAACGGCCGGTCGGTGTAGTACCGCCGGAGGTGGGTGAACCGCAACGCCGGCTCGGTCCGGTACCGGAGCACGGGGGAGCCCGGCCTGGCTTCCAGCAGCTCCCGGAGTGGTCCTGGCGCGTCTTCCCCCCGGGCCTTCGCGTCGTCGGCCAGCGCGTCGTCGTCGGGCAGCACCAGGCCCCAGCCGACCCGGGGGTCGCGCCACTCCCGTGGGTCCGCGTCGTCCTCGGGGGCGAGGAGCCGGGGGAGCGTCGTGCCGTGACCGTCCAGTGCCCAGCCGCGGGACGTGGGACCGAGCGGTCCCGGGCCAGGCTCCTCGCCCGTCCAGGCGTTGACCCGCAAGGCGGTCGGCAGGGCCGGCGAGACCGTGGTGGTCACCGTGGCGGCCTCCTCAGCTCCTCGAGTGCACGGTCGATCTCCTGGTCGATGCGCGCCAGGACGTCAGCAGCCGTGCCTGCAGGATGCTCACGGCGCCACGTGAACAGGGTGTCGAGGTAGTCGGTGGTGTCCTTCTGGGTCTGTGCGTCGTGCAACGGGTCGGCGACCAGCTGCTCGATGACCAGCGGGTCGCGGCGGACGTACAACACCGGCAGGGTCCAGTCACGGTGGCAGGCAGCCGACTGGCGCAGGTCCGCTGCCTGGTGGGTGTCCCGTAGGTCGCGCCGGGGCGCCGCCAGAGCGCCGGCGAGCTCGAGGTCGACCTCCTCGCCGGGCACGATCTTGGTGCCCAGCTGAGTGAGCAGCGCTGTGTAGAAGCCGTACGTGAACACCGCAGCGACAGCGCTCGACACCGGATCGCGCATCCCCACCACGGCCGGGCAGCCAGCGCGGGTGAGCAGGTAGGCGAGGGACCGCGCCCCCGCGGAGTCGCTCGCGCCCTTGCAGGCGTTGAGTGAGATCAGCCAGGTGGACCGGCCGACGCTGTGCAGCTGGAGTGGCTCGAGCACGACCGAGCTGCCGTGCCCGCGGTCGTGCTCCCGCCGCGTGGCGAGCCGGAGCAACGGCGACGTCCCGCCCTGGCCGTGGCAGAACAGGTGCAGGAGGTGCGGGTCGAAGTTCTTGAGAGCGCGTAACAGGTCGTTGGCGCCGGTCAGGAACTGGACGGAACCCTCGACACCGTCCTGCTTGAGGTCGGCCTCGATCTGGTCTGCCACGGCTCCTTCGCCGACCCAGAGAGACAGCTCGAGGCCCATCGTGTCCGGACTCTGTCTGATCGCCCGCCGGAGTGCCGCCCACTCTTCCGCGGCAGAGACCCCGATGGCCGACATCACTGCCATGAGTCGGATCGGCGCGGTGAAGGTCCGTACGCCTCGCTCCGGTGCCATCGCGGCGGCCCGGCGCGCGATCGGCCAGCGGTCCTCCAGCGCGAGGAACCCCGCTGCCGGTTCGAAGAGCGCCTCCCACGGGAAGGCGGCGGCCGTTTCGGAGCCCTCGAGGTCGAGGTAGACAGGGCAGCACTCGTCCGGCGGTGTGAGGTCGAGTGCGTAGTGGAAGGCCGCCTTCGTGGCCTCGTGCTTGCCGAGCTCGGCGAGCAGGGCCTGCCCCACGGTGCGCATGTTCTCTCCGGAGGGCGGGTCCTCGTTGAACTGGTCGACCAGCGCGGGATCGCCGACGAACGGGTACAGCTGCCCGAAGCCCGGTACCGATGTCGGCTCCTCGACCGACACGAAGACGGCCTCACCCGTCTGGTCCGCGCTGGGAACCGTGGCCACCCGCACCACGACGCGCCTCATCGGTCGTCCCGCTTGCCCCGGACCGAGGACTCGATCGACCTGCTGATGAACGACAGCGCGTCGGTGACGCCCCGGGACGCCGTGTCGGAGCCTGCGGGATCGACCTCCGTCCCCAGCAGGTTCGACGTCCAGCGCTCGAGGATCCGCTGACTCGAGGCCACCCAGGCCGACGGCTCGGTCGGGTCGCGCCGGGCCTGGCGGAGGACGCCGGCGTCGAGCGTGCAGTCCCGGAGTGCGGACTCGATCCGCTCCGCCGTCACGTCGTCCTTCCTCGGTGCCGGCGAGGTCGACGCCGTCCGTGACTGCACGAGCAGGGGATGGCAGGCGACCATCAGGGTCGGTGTCATCGGGAGCTGATGTGGTCCCGGGGTGTACAGGAACCGGTACGCCGCCGCCAGTTCGGTAGCGGGGCCGGCCGGCGCGTGCAGGATGACCGGTCCGGAGAGCAGTCCGGTCATCCGGTGCATGAAGATCCGCAGCCCTGCCTCGCCGCGTCGCGGGGCGCGGCTCTCCGGCATCGCGACGCTGAGGCTCCAGGCGCCCAGCTCGGTCAGGCAGGCCAGCAACTGGGCGACGCTGACCAGGCGGATCGCGCGGGGACTGTCCACCCCGGCCGGTGAGGCGCCGAAGTCGAGCAGCCCGTAGTTCTCCGACACCCGCGCGGAACAGATCAGGTGGACGACGTCGACCGTCCCAGGTGCGATCTCGTCCAGCATCCAGCGCAACCACGGGTTGTCGGGCCGGGAATCCACGGGGGCATCCGGTGACGGAGACGTCGGCTCGAAGAGCTCGTCCTCAGTCGGTGGTTCGTGGAACCGGACCATCGTGCCGGGCGCCACCCAGTCGACTGCCTCCCGGTCAGCGGTGAAGACGTCGACGCGGGCCCCCGGCAGGATCTGGACGACCGTGCCGAGGTAGTCCCGTAGCGCCGTCGTGCCCGACCAGGGGGCGCACACCGCCACCCGCAGGTCGTCGGCCGGTACGTCGGGCGGGGGGACCGCGGAGAAGGGCAGCCGCAGCAGGGGGAACCCCAGTTGCGGCAGCAACAGGCGCTCCCAGGGGATGGCCGGCAGGTGCCCGAAGGGCCGTCGGAAGTCGAGCCAGACCGGCTGGTCCCTGGGCGCGGGCTCCAGTGCCCGGAGCAACTCCGTGTGCCAGGCCGGCGGGAGGCCCGGAAGCCGGTCGGCGAGGGCCTTGTCGATCCCTCTGAGGTCCAGCGGCAGGCCCAGGTCCGCCAGCGTGAGGTCGTGTTGCAGGCGGACGTCGTCGGGCAGGTCGACCTCGACGTGGACGCCCCGCGGTTCAGGGACGTCCTCCTCCCCGGTCAGCTGGAGCGACGCCCCGATCGCCGTGAGCGCGTACGCGCGGTTGAGCAGGACGGGCATCAGGACCACACCAGTTGGCGGAACGCCCACCAGGTTGCGGGCACGCTGATCGCGCTGTGCCCGGCGATGCCGCGTGTGCCGTCGAGCGCGACCAGCTTCCGTTCCGGGTCGAGCTGGTACGCGCCGCCCTGAGGTTGGAGCGCATGCCACTGCGTGGAGGCTTCGGCGCCGTGTGGGCCGTAGCCGCCGAGCGCCGCGTACACGCTGGGCGGATCCGGCCACGGGGCCGGCAACGGTTCGCGGAGGTCCCCGTCCCGCCGCAGCGCCCAGTGGAAGAACTGGGTGAGCGGCTTGTCGTGGGCGCTGTACGTGCTGAAGATCCCCTTCTCGACCCGGTCGAGGACGACGCGGTAGCCACCCGCCGGCTCCCCGTTGCCGGCCTCGGCGAAGCACAGGTGGTTGACTGCCGGCTGCAGGAGCAACATCGAGTGCACGGGCCGGGCGACCGGCTGCGCCGCCACGGCGGAGAGAACCACCTTGGCGCCGAACGAGTGGCCCATCAGGTGCACCCTGGCCTGGCTCTCCGCGAGCGCGTGCCGGACCAGGGGACCCACCGCGGCGGTGCCGACACGTCCGGCCCGGTCCTTCATGAGCCACACGGAGGCGCCGCGGACGGCGCTGCGGGGATCAATGAGATCTCCGAAGCCAGCGGCCCGGGGACCATCGTGTGGACCGGGGATGACGGCGCCGAAGTCGTCGTCGTCGGGGTCGTCTGGGCCGTCCAGGGCCGGAACCGGGGAGTCCACCGGAGGGGGAGCGGACTGCCAGCTCGCTGCCAGCGTCGGGCCGTCGGGCGCGACCACACTCTCACCCAGCTCCGGTCCCGCGCTGCGGTAGAGCGGCGCCAGCAGCTCGGCGAGCTCGGCGGTGCCGCCCGGGTCGAGCCTCGGCTGCGCGGCAAGCTCGCGAACGCGTGCGGCGTCGGCCGGCGTCAGCTCTGCCGCCACGTCGTCCAGCGCGGCGGCGTCAGGATCGACCGGCGCGCCCGTCGGCTCGCCGATGTCGGAGGCGAAGTCCGGTTCCCGCTCGCCGGGGAGCACCAGGAGGGCGCTCGGCCAGAAGATGCCCACCAGCAGCGCCCGCCGGCGCGGCTCGTCCGGGAACTGGCCGACGACGCCGTCGACGAAGTGGTCGTACCGCTCAGTCGCGGTCTCCCAGTCGTTGTTCCACCCGTGGGAGAAGACGACGACGTCGGTGAACTCACCGGATCGCAGGGCGTCGCGGACCCGCTCCAGCGTCTCGGGCGAGCGACTGGCGCCCTTCTTGTCGTACTGCAGGATCCAGAACGGATCGTCTCGACCGACAGTCCGGTACGGCTCAAGCGCTGATGTGGTCACCGTGGCCTCGAAGGTGGTACGCCGATGTACAGATGGAGGACGAAGGACGACGCCGGCCGGTGTCCCGGGTCGAGCCGCAGAGGCCCTTGCCTGAGATGGTGGGACCTGCGCGTCACCGGCCCGTCACGGCAGTGTCACCAGGCTCGGGTCCTCGACGCCATGACGACTCCGGCCGCCAGACCCCGCCTCGAGTGCCCTTCACGGCGCCTGGCGGGCGGGTTCCGAGAGGCTCGGGCTACCACTTCTCGGCGCGGCGTGGTGGGGCTTCCGGTCGACGATCAGCGTCGAGCACGGTGGGCCATCTCTGCCCAGAACCTGCCGAGGTCCTCGGGCAGCGTGCCCTGCCAGGGGGCCGCCCGTCGCCGGAGGCGGCTGCGGCCGAGCAACGTCTGCTGCCTCCTGCAGAACGCCTCGCTCATCTCCGCCCGGTAGGACTGGATGCCCTTCGGTGGGTAGGGGCAGAGCTCGAAGGGGCACCCGCCTGCGCAGTTGGAGCCGGGCTGCATCGTGCTGGCGTCACCGGCGGCACGGTTGGGGTCCAGCGGCTCGCGCTCTCGCGCGAAACAAGGCGGCAGATCCGGCCGGTTGGCCCGCTCCAGTCGCGTCTCGCGCTCCACCGAACGCGGTCCGCGGTCGGCCAGGTTGATGAGCAGGAGCACATCGGCCACGAGTTGCTGGGCGCGGGGGGCCAGTGAGCTCCACCCCGTGGACGGCGGGATCCAGAGGTTGTGCTTGCGGGGGCCCGCGAGGTGCTTGTTCCTGGAGCCGATCTTCGAGGTGACGCCGAAGACGTCGATCCAGATGAACCGCTCGGGCTCGCGCGAGTCCAGGGCGAGGACTGCGAGCTCCGCCGCTTCCCGCACGAAGGGGTGCTTGCGGTCCACGGTGCTCCCGCGGTCCGCGTCGGCCGTCCGGTCCCTCTTGGTCCCGGCCGACTGGAGCCAGTGCTGCACGCGTGTGCTCGGGTCGGTGCTCCAGGTCCTCGGCCCATCGCGCCTGCTGGGCGGGGGCGGATCGGCGCCGTCCACGCCGTCGTCCGGCAGCGACCACAGGGTGAGCGCGTGGAGAAGGGGCAGCTGGCCGGCCCAGAACCCGGTGCGCTTGAGGAGGTCCGCGGCCTGCTCCACGAGGAACGAGCGGGCTCCCGTCTCCGAGTACGGGTGCCGGCGTCTGCGGTTCGCCGAGTAGGTGAACCCCTGCGCCAGGGCGACCTCGACCGAGATGGGCAGCCGTGGCTCGCGGTCGCCGACGGGAGTCGCACCGACCCGCCGCACCCATTCCCGCAGGTTCCGCTCCGCGTCGTCCTGCGCGCTCGGCCCGCCGGGTCCGCTCGGCCCCACGGAGCCGAACAGCAGCGGAGCCAGCCAGGCGGACATGATCCTCGTCCGCCACCACTCCTCGGGATCGTTGACGTCGCCGCAGTCGTCGTCCAGCGCCGCGGCGAAGTCCTCCTTGAGCTGGTCGAAGGCCCCGTGCCCGCTGACCCCCAGCTCCTGGGCCACCGCGTGCCGGACGGCGTAGGACGCCGACTCGAGGCAGCCGATGCGGAAGAGGTCGTGGTACCCGGGGGCCACCGTCCCGGGTTGCTCCCGGCGAGCTGCTCGCCGGTCGATCTGCCGCGCGGCATCCCCGAACCGGCGGACGAGGCCGATCTTCGCCTCCTCGAGGGTGCGCTGGTCCGAGGCCGTGAAGGCGTCCCAGGCCCCGCGGACCCGGGCCGCGATCTGTGGGTGCTGCGGGAGGTCGACAACGCTGTCGATCTCCAGCGCTGCGGCGAACATGTCGAGAGACTTGTTGTCCTTGCGACTCGAGGCCCGCTTCGTGAGCGCCGTGACCACGGCGTGCAGACGGTCGGGCGCCACGGCGGTGGCTCCGGTGATCGGGTTGTCCGCGCTGAATCTCCTCGCCGCGAGGTCCGACCCGACCCGACGACGTGACATCAGGACCGCAGCGATCAGCAGTTCCCGACCCGGACGCCGGGGGGCCTGGAAGGCCTCGGTGCGGAAGGCGTCGTTCCCGATCACCTCGTCGAGGAGGAGGGAACCGAGGTAGGCCTGGAGGATGCTGTGGTCGAACCGGACCTCCTCACCGCGGGCCTCGAGCAGCCCGAGCCGGCTGGCCCAGGTGGCCGCGAGGCGGATCTGCACCGGGCGGATCCGGCGGGCCTTCAGGACGGCGGTGACCCGGGCCCGGAGCGCCTCGTCGACCAGGTGTTCGCCGGCGTCGTCGTCCTCGTTCTGGCGGTCCTCGGCGCTGATCTCCCTCTCGCCGTCCTCGCGCCCTGGCTTGACACGCACGACGTCGGAGTAGCGCACCTCCAACGAGTCGCGCTTCAACCCCTCGATCGCCATGACCGACGCGAAGGTGACGGTGAGCAGTCGCTCGTCCTGGTTGAGCGGTACTCCCGGTTGGAGCCGTCCATGGACCAGTGCCCACAACCACGTGTCGAGCAGGTTGAGCCGCAGGGCGGAACGGTCCAGGTCGCGGGTGTTCACCCCGTGGGCCCGCACTCCGTCGGTCAGGTGCTGCAGCAGTCCCCGGTCGTGCAGCTCACGGGTGATCCGCAGGTAGATCGGTGATTCGGCGATGTCCGCCGTCTCCACGATCCAGTCCAGCCGCTGGCGGTCACCTGCCGCGTCGCGCCGTTCCAGGTACCCGAGCGAGTCCGACTTGCTCAGCGGTTCCAGCTCGAAGATCGCCGCATCCGCGCCACGGAGCGTGTCGTGGGGCCGTGACGCGATGACGAGGGGCAGGCGGTCCCGTCGTGCGCGGCGGATGCCGACGCGGACCATGGCCTCGCGGTCGTCTCCGGACCCATCGTCGCTGAGTGCCTCTTCCATGCCGTCGGCCAGGACCACGATGCGGTCGTGTTTCCGGAGGTAGCGCCAGGCTCTCTCGCCTTCCCCCTGGGACAGGATCGATGGCTCGATCTCGGCTCTGAACTGCTTCCACGCCAGTCCCTGGAAGTCGAGCACCCCCTTCTCCGCATCACGGAGGCGGATCGGCACCGGTACGGCACCCCGCATGGCGAGGAGATGGGTGAGCTGCACCATCACCGCTGTCTTCCCCGTTCCGACGCCGCCCAGGAGGATGTGCGGGCGACGGTCAGCACTGTTGCGCAGGTCGTCGATCATCACCTCGCAGATCTCGTCACGGCCCACGATGTCGCCTGGGATGGTCCCTGCGGTGGGCACGAGCTCCGACGGCGTCTTGACCGCCCTGGACCGGTACGGCCTGATCACCGCCCACAACCTGAGCAGCAGGAAGATCGCCATCGCGGCCCCGATCGACAGCCACGACACCACGAAGCCGGTCAGGGTGCCGCAGGAGGTGCCGACCCGCCGGCACGCCTCATCCGGGTTGAAGCCCAGCGGGAGGTCCAGCGGCCGTCGTCGCCACAGGACGACGTAGGCGGCGCGGAGGATCCACGACACCAGCAGTGTCGCCGCCGTGATCGACAGGACCCACGTCATCATCTCGCGCTTGCCGCTGCGCCACTTCACGGTGTCCCGCTCGGCGTCCCGTCTCGACGGTCGTATCCGGCGGGTCGTCCGACGGCGGCGAACAGGGCCGACCAGGCGCGCCCACCGTCGCTGGAGGCGCAGCGCGACCGGCCCGGGAGCGGGCCGGTCCCGAGGTGCCGGCGGCGACGGCCGTTGCTTCGGTGTCTGCTGTCGGTTCATGGTCCGCGCCAGTCAAGGCGCCGACCGTCACGACGACGTCACTGACGCACTCGCCGCTGGGCGGGCGGCCACGGTGACGGAGCGGTGACGCAGCCCGGTGATCCTCTGACGCAGAGCAGATCGAGGTCGGGAGGAGCGGGCCCGTGGCGCCGGTGATGGGTCGGGCAGCTTCTCCGAGCGCCGTTGTCGATGGCCCCGGAGCCCGCCACGAGCCGGCCACCCCGCCCGACTGGCGACTGCCGTTCCAGCGGCTCGACACCGGGGTCGCGGACGCGGTGGCCGCGGCGCGGCAGCGCTACGGGGCCGACGCGGGCCACGACTCCTTCCGGGGTCTCTACCTCAGCGACGCCGACGTGCTCGCGGCGCTCGCCCGGCCACTGGGGACACCCCTGCGCGGCACCGGCCGGACGTCTGCACCGGAGTGGCACGAGGTGGCCGCTGCGCACCCGGGATGGGCGTGGTTGCGTGACGTGTTGGGCCTCAGCGACGCGGAGCTGGACACCGTGCTGATCGCCCTCGCGCCGGAGGCGGATCTGCGCTACGAGCGGCTCTACGGCTACCTCCAGGACGACGTGAACCGGCGGCGTCCGACGGTGGACCTGGTGCTGGACCTGGTCAGCACGTCAGTGGACGAGAAGCTGGTGCACCGGGCGCTCTTCGCGGCCGATGCCCGGCTGCTGCGCCTGCACGTGCTCCGGCTGGCCGCGGACGACCGCCCGGCGGGGGCGCCGCTCCTCGCGCACGCCGTCGTCCCCGACCCGCAGGTGGTCGCCCTGCTCCTCGGAGGGGGCGGTCTGGATCGCGAGCTGACGTCGTGCTGCCGGTGGAGCACGCCGTCCCCGCGTGGGTGGCGGTCGACGGCGCTGCCGGCGGAGGTCCGTCGCTCGGTCCTGCGGGCCGTCCACGCCGCCCTCGGCCGATGTCGGCTGGGCATCCTGATGCACGGGCCCGAGGGCTCCGGCCGGCGGGCGGCGGCGGATGCCCTCGCCGGCGAGCTACGTCTGCCCCTCCTCGCGCTCGAGGTGGGGCACCTGCCCCAGGACGACGACGGGGCGGCTACCGCGGTGTTCCGCGCCTTCCGCGAGGCCGAACTGCGGGGGGCGCTGCTCCGCGTCGACGCGCCCTCCGACCTGCCGCCCGGCTCTCGGCGGCACGAGGCCCTGCTCGACGGGCTCGCCGACCGGACCGGCATCACGGTGCTCGTCGACCGGGAGCCCTGGACCGCCGACACGGGTGCGATCGGCCTGATGGACGTCGAGTTCGCCGGCGCCGACCTGGACCTGCGGCGGGCGTCCTGGGCGCACGAGCTGGAGCGCGCGCACGTCGCCTCCGCGGCCTCCCTCGCCGGCACGCTCGCGGACCGGTTCTCCTTCGGCTCCGACAGGGTCGCTGCGGCGGTGGCCAACGCCGTCGCCACCGCACCGGACGGGCTGCCGACCGCGCCGCAGGTGTTCGCCGCGGCTCGCCGGCAGACCAGTCACCGGCTGTCCGCCCTCGCCCGGCGGATCGAGCCCGTCCGGTCCTGGCCCGACGTCGTCCTCCCCGCCCGGACGTCGGAGCAGCTGCGGCTGGTGTGCGCGCGGGTCAGGCTGCGGTCGACGGTGCTGACCGACTGGGGGTTCGGGCGGAAGCTCGTCCGCAGCCGCGGGATCAGCGTGCTGTTCACCGGACCGCCGGGAACCGGCAAGACCACCGCCGCCGAACTGGTGGCCGGGGAGCTCGGTCTCGACCTGTTCGCCATCGACCTGTCCGGGGTGGTGAGCAAGTACATCGGGGAGACGGAGAAGAACCTCGAGCGCATCTTCTCGGCGGCCGCGGAGGCCGACGCGATCCTCCTGTTCGACGAGGCCGACGCACTGTTCGGCAAGCGCTCGGAGGTCCACGACGCGCACGACCGCTACGCCAACATCGAGACCTCCTACCTGCTGCAGCGCATGGAGCAGCACGACGGCGTCGCCATCCTCGCCACGAACCTGCGCGAGAACCTCGACGAGGCCTTCACCCGGCGCCTGCAGTTCATCGTCGACTTTCCCTTCCCCGACGAGGAGCTGCGGGCCGAGCTCTGGCGGATCTGCTTCCCGCCCGGGGTACCGATCGCCGACGACGTCGACCCCGCCCAGCTGGGCCGGGACTTCCGGCTGTCCGGGGCGGGGATCACGAACGCCGCCCTGCACGCCGCCTACCTGGCCGCGGCAGGTGGCCGGCCGATCGACGCCGAGACCGTCCACCGGGCCGTCCGACACGAGTTCGCCAAGACGGGCCGCGTCGTGCCCGATGCCCTCGCCGACCCGGGCGTGGGGACACCGTGATCAACGACCTCGACTCCTCGCTCGCCGCGCTCTTCGACGACGCGGTCGCGCCCGGGGACCTGCGCAACGCCGACGTCGCCTTCCAGACGCCGGACAAGGACTACCGGCCCAGCCAGGCGACGCTGAACCTGTTCCTGCACGAGATGACGGAGAACCGTTCACTGCGCGACGAGGCCCGGGTGATGACCCGGACCGGGAACAGGTACACGTCCCGGATGCCCTCCCTGCGGGTGGACTGCACGTACCTGATCACCGCGTGGTCGGTGCTGTCGGGGGGGCTGAAGACGGCCGAGGAGCATCGGCTGCTGGGGCTGGCCCTGCTGTGGCTCGGCCGGTTCCCGGTGCTGGACGAGCGGTTCCTGCGCGGCTCGCTGAGCGCCCCACCGCAGCCCTACCCGCTCCCGGTCGCGCTGGCCCGCACCCAGGAGGGGCGCTCCAACGCGGAGTTCTGGAACGCCCTCGGGATCGCGCCGCGGCCGGCCTTCGCCCTGACCGTCACGATCTCCATCGATCCCTACGACGACGTCGAGGACGTGCCGGCCCTCGAGGAGGACGGCGTCCGGATCCGCCCGACGTCGGTCGTCGACCCGCTGCTGTCGGGGCGGGTCGTCGACCGGGCTGCCGACCCGGTGCCCGGCGCGGTGGTCACCGTGCTGGAGACCGGCGACAGCGTGACCGCGGACCGGCACGGGGACTTCGTCGTCCCCGGACCGGGCTTCGGCACCTACACGCTGCAGGTGGAGCGGGACGGCAGTCCACCGCAGGACGTGCGAGTGACCTACGGGGCCGAGCACCAGACCCACACGGTGGTCATCTCCGGCCCGTGAGGCCGAGCAGGCGTCCGGGTGGACAGCGACGAGGGTTCAGCGAAGGAGGAGAGATGGTCGACTACTCGACCGTGGCGCCGGGCGTGCACCTGGAGGAGATCACGCCGGCGGGTCCGGTCTCCGGCGTCGGGACGAGCATCGCGGCGCTCATCGGCATCCCTGCCGCGCCGCCGAACGGCGCTGATGCGGGCCGGGCGGTGCCGGTGACGAGCTGGAACGCGTACAAGAGCACCTTCGGCGACCTACGGGCCGGGCTCCACCTGCCGTACGCCGTCCGGGGGTTCTTCGACAACGGCGGCACCCTTGCCTACGTGGTGCCGGTCAAGGCGGTGGACGCGGACGGCCTCGACGCTGCGCTCGACCGGCTCACCAGGCTGCCGGAGGTCGGCCTGGTCTGCGTGCCCGGACTCGTCGACGCCGGCCTGCAGCAGGACAAGGTGATCAAGCACTGCGAGGACCTGCAGGACCGTTTCGCCGTCCTCGACGGCGCGCAGGACGCCGCCCCGCTGCAGAACGACGGGCCGCTGCTGACCCAGCGCGGCGGGCTGGCCTCCGGGAACGGCTTCGGCGCGCTCTACTGGCCGTGGATCCTGATCCCCAACCCCGATCCCGCCCCGCCGGCGACGATCGCCGTCCCACCCTCGGGCCACATCGCCGGCGTGATGGCCCGCTGCGACGCCACGGTCGGCGTCCACCGGGCACCGGCCAACGAGCTGCTGCGCGGTGCTGTCGGCGTCGAGTACACGCTGAACGACACCGAGCAGGGCGTGCTCAACAGCCGCAACATCAACGCCCTGCGGCGGTTCCCGGGCAGCCCTCCCGTGGTGTGGGGCGCCCGGACCCTGACCGACGGGCTGCCCTGGCGGTTCGTCAACGTCCGCCGCCTCGTGTCCTACGTCGAGGACTCCCTCGTGGCGGGGTTGCGGTGGGCCGCCTTCGCGCCCAACACCCCGGCGCTGTGGAAGGGCCTGGACCGGTCGATCAGCGAGTTCCTCACCCGCGTCTGGGAGTCCGGCGGCCTGTTCGGGCGCACCGCGGAGGAGGCGTTCTACGTCACCGTCGACGAGTCCATCAACCCGGAGCCGGTGCGTCAGCGCGGCGAGGTGTACATCGAGATCGGCCTCGCCGTGACCCGGCCGGCCGAGCACGTCGTCCTACGGATCGGGCTGTGGGACGGCGGAGCCACCATCAGCGAGGCCTGACCGGTCAGCGTCCGGCGGCGGGAGGGAGAGGCAGGAGATGCCCAAGACTGGAGAGCGCGTCGACCCGTTCCGGAGCTTCAACTTCCTGGTGGAGCTGGACGGGATCGCGCAGGGCAGTTTCACCGAGTGCAGCGGTCTCGGCTCGACGACGGAGGTGATCGAGAACCGGGAAGGCGGCGACAACGTCACCGTGCGCAAGCTCCCCGGCAAGACCTCCTACACCGACATCTCGCTGAAGTGGGGCTCCACCACGTCCACCGAGCTGTGGGAGTGGCGGCTGCAGATCGTGCAGGGCAACGTGGTCCGCAAGAACGGCTCGATCGTCGTCTTCGACCTGGCCAACCGCACCGAGGTGGCCCG
Organism: Modestobacter sp. DSM 44400; assembly: GCF_900107175.1. Taxonomy (GTDB): domain Bacteria; phylum Actinomycetota; class Actinomycetes; order Mycobacteriales; family Geodermatophilaceae; genus Modestobacter. The sequence continues at coordinate 35,085 of NZ_FNOZ01000033.1, forward strand.
TTGGAACTTCGCCCGGGCCTGGCCCACGAAGTGGGACGGCTCGGGGCTGAACGCCAAGGGGTCGGACATCCTCATCGAGACGCTCGTGCTCGCGCACGAGGGGTTGATGCGGGTATGACTGCCGGTGCGCTGGTCACCGAGGTGCCGTTCGAGCTGCCCAAGGGCTATGTCGACGCGGACGGGACGTTGCACCGCGCCGGCACGATGCGCCTGGCGACGGCGGCCGACGAGATCTACCCCCTCCGCGACCCGCGGGTGCAGGGCTGGCCCGCCTACCTCGTCGTCCTGCTGCTGGCCCGGGTGGTCACCAGGCTGGGCACCGTGCCGGACATCAACCCCGGCGTGGTGGAGGCCCTCTTCTCCGAGGACCTGGCCCACCTGCAGGACCTCTACAACCGGATCAACGGACTCACCCCACCGGTGCTGTCGGTCGTGTGCCCGCACTGCGGTGCGGGCCAGGAGGTGGAGGTGCCCCTCCTGGGGGGATGACCGGCTACCCCCTGGACCGGGTTCACCAGGAGGCAGCCTTCCTCGGACGACACGTCCACTGGACCCTCACCGAGGTGCTGACCTTGGACCACGCCGAACGACTCCGCTGGGTGCGGGAGGTCGCGGCACAGCTCGAGCAGGGCTGATCGCCCGCTCACCGGAACGAGGAGCGCGGGATGAGCGAAGGACCCGACCGCGAGGAGGCGGGCGCCGTTGCCGTGGGTCCGCGGGACGACCCGGACCGTCCGCCCACCCGGGGCGAACGGCTGGCGACGAGCGGGGGAGAGCTGCGCGACCGGCACCTGCTCGTCTACAGCTGGGAGGCAGGCTTCGCTCACCTCTTCCAGCGGCTGGACCAGCTGGACGGGTCGTGGGCCGAGCGGTTCGCCCGGAACGAGACCTCGCGCCCCTCTCCCGTCGTGTCCGCCCGGCGGTCCCGCCGCTCCGTCGAGAGCGCCGCCGGCGTCCATCCGGGTCCACCGGCGTCGGACGGCGGAGGCCCGGTGCTGCCGCCGGAGCCTCGGCGCCCGATCGGGCCGGCCCTGCCGCCGGACGTCCGCTCCCGGCTGCGGGCGGTCGCGGGGCCGGGCGCGGACCACCTGGTGGTGCGGACCGGCGCCGACGCCGATGCACTCTCGCGAGCGCGCCGGGCCGACGCCGTGACCGTGGGGACCGAGGCGTACCTGCGCTCCGGCCGGTTCCGGCCGGACAGCCCCGCCGGTTTCGCCCTGCTGGCGCACGAGGCCCGGCACGTCACCGCCGCACTCGACCGGGACAGCGCCGCCCGACGCGCCACCCCGCAGGGAGCCGGAACCGAGGAGGACCTCGCCCGGCGGGTCGAGCGGCGCGCCCGCAGCGCCGCGCCCACTGCGGGCGGCGCGGCGCACGGCCCCGGCGACCACCCGTCGGTCCCCGGCCGGCCCTGGCGGCCCGGCAGCCTGCCCGACTCCGGCCGGCCGGCCGCGCTGGGCTCCGCCTCGCCCCCGCCCCCGGTCGAGTTGCCGACCTCGGCACCGCACCCCGCCGGGGTCCCGGGGTCGGCCGTGCCGATGAGCGCGGACACCGACCGTGCCGAGGACACCCCCGCGGCCGGCGCCTCCTTCGACGTCGAGGCACTGCGCCGCAGCGTCATCGACGACCTCATGCGCAGGTTGCGCACCGACTTCGAGCGGGGAGCTTGACCATGTCCCTGCCGGTGGGCCGCCCCAGGCCGGTGCCGCTCGCCCTGCAACGGCACCTCGGCAAGGTGTCCAACACGCACGAGCTGGCCAAGGCGGTGCTGATCAACACGTCCACCGGGGCCGGCCATCCGGTGATGTACAACCCCGAGGAGATCAAGCTCGAGCAGGGCAACCAGTTCGCCGAGGTGGGCATCCCCGGCCTGGGCGCATCGCCCCTGCAGTACGTGCGGGGACGGAACCGGGTCCTCGCCATGGAGCTCTTCTTCGACACGTACGAGAGCGGCGAGGACGTGCGGGCCCACACGGCGCCGATCGTGCAGCTGCTGGACCAGGACCCGCAGACCCTCGCGCCACCGGTCCTGCTGTTCTCCCTGGGCAAGATCCAGTTCCGCTGCGTGCTCACCGACGCCGGCCAGCGCTTCACCATGTTCGCCCGGGACGGCACCCCCGTCCGGTCGACGATGTCGGTGCGGCTGCAGGAGTACGTCGAAGTCAGCGTCGAGGTCCGGCAGGGCGTCTTCCTCGGCTCGCCCACGTTGTCCGGAGCCGTCAACGCCGGGGTCGCGGCCGCGACCGCCGCGGTCGGTGGGTCGGCAGCGGCGGAGACGGTGATGCACATGGTGCTGGCCGGCGACACCCTGAGCGGCATCGCTGCCGCCTACCTCGGTGATGCCGCCCGGTGGCGCGACATCGCCCAGGCCAACCGGATCGTCGACCCGTTCGGCCTCGTCGTCGGCACTGCGCTGGTGCTGCCGCTGGCCGCCTCGACCGCGGCGGCGACGGGACCGGGGGCAAGACCATGAGGACGCCGCCGTACGCCCCGCGCTTCCAGGTGCGCCTGTCCGGCGTCACGGTGGCCGCCGAGCTGTCCGACCAGGTGCTCGGCCTGACGGTGGAGACCGACCTGGACCTCGCCGGCTCGTTCAGCCTGACCCTGCGCAACGCCGACAACCGCCTGCTCGACTCCGCCCTCCTCGACCTGGGCAAGACGGTGGAGATCAGGCTCGGGTACGGCCAGGAGTTGGTTCCCGCGTTCCTCGGCGAGGTGGCTGCCGTCGAGCCGTCGTTCCCCGCGGACGGCGCGCCGACGGTGACGGTGTCCGGCTACGACAAGTCCTACCGACTGCGGCACGCCCAACCGGAGCCGCGCGCCTATCCCGTGATCAACGACAGCGTGATCGCCGCCCAGATCGCCGCGGAGAACGGGCTCGTCCCGGTCGTGGACCCGGCGCCGTTCATCACCGACCGGGTCAAGGCCGAGACCGACATGGCGTTCCTCAAGGCCTGCGCCGAGCAGTACTTCTTCGACGTGTACGTCGAGTGGGACCGGCTGCACTTCCACTTCCCCCGGCCGCAGGCCGCCGCGCACGTCCTGGAATGGGGCCGGAACCTCTCCAGCTTCTCCCCGCGGATCTCCTCCGCCGGCCTGGCCGGCGTCCAGCAGATCCGCGTCTACAACCAGGAGCTCGCGCAGGCCCTGACGGTGACGATCCTGGCGGCCGACCTGGACCCGGAGAACCTGCTGGAGCGCCTGGGCACGGAGGCAGCACAGCTGCTGATGTCCTTCGTCCGCAAGGGGATCCGGAAGGAGCCCATCAGCAACCCGGTGCAGGCGGTGGCGGTGGCCAAGGCCGTCCTGTCGAACGTGCTGGAGGGGATGTACGAGGGGTCCGGCTCGTGCATCGGCGTCCCGGCCCTGTCGGCCGGGCGCTTCGTGCAGATCGCCGGCGTGGGTCGTCGCTTCTCCGGCACCTACCGGCTGCGCAAGGTGACCCACCGCATCGACGCCAGCGGCTTCCGGACCGATTTCTCCATCACCGCGCGCGGCCACTCCAGCCTGCTCGGGCTGCTGCGCAACAAGCTCGTCGAGGAGCCGGCGCCGAACGACACCGGGCACTTCTTCGGCGTCCTCGTCGCGGAGGTGACTTCCAACAACGAGCTGCTGGCCACACCGCCGGCGGCGCCGACCGGTCGGATCGAGGTGTGCTACCCGGGGCTGACCGGGAAGCAGGTCACGCACTGGGCCGAGTGCGCCCGCCCGATGACCGGGGCCGGCGCGGGGTTCTTCTCCCTGCCGCAGAAGGGCGACCAGGTGCTCGTGGCGTTCGACCACGGCCGCTTGAGCGCCCCGTACGTGCTCGGTTCGCTCTGGAACGCCACGAGCCGGCCACCGACCACCAACGCGGACGGCGCCAATCGGACGACGGTGCTGAAGAGCCGCTCCGGGCACAGCCTCACCTTCGACGACACCCAGGGCCTCGGCTCGCTCTCGCTCAGCGCCGCGGGCGACCTGGCGATCACGGCCACCGGGAAGATCACCCTCGAGGCCGCCGGCGGCACGACCAAGATCGAGCTCACGCCGGGCGGGGTGGACGTGACATGACGCCCAGGAGCACCGCATGACCGGCCCCGTGGTGCTGACCGCTGCACACGGCCTCAGCTGCCTGCACGGGGGCACGGTGGCCGCGGCGGCCTCCGACCGGCTGCGGGTGGCCCTCAAGCCGGTGCTGATCGCCCCGCTCGAGGGGAAGACGGTCAGCGGCTGCACGACCCCCGACGCCGCGGGCCCCCCACCGACCGTGAAGTGCCGGACAGTGGCCACGGTGACCGCCGGGGCGTTGTCCCGGCTCACCGTGCGACGGGTGTCGGTGCTGCTGACCGGGCTCGTCGCGCTCACCAGCGGCACGCCGCCACCCACCGGCGCCCCGGTGCAGGTGGGACTCGGGCCGACCCGGCTGCGCGCGGCGGTGGAGCCATGAACCCCGACGAGGTGCTCGGTCGGGGCCTGAGCTTCCCGCTGCGGATCGGGATCACCGGGCTGGCGGAGTCCGCCGGGGTCGCCAAGGTCGAGGAGTCGATCCGGGTCATCCTCAGCACCCAGTACGGCGAACGGGTCATGCGGCCGCGGTTCGGGGCCAACCTGCGGTCCCTGCTCTTCGCGCCCAACACGTCTGCGACCGCCGGCCTGGCCGCGTTCTACGTGTCCGACGCGCTCACCCGGTGGGAACCGCGGATCGAGGTCCTCGACGTGCTGGTCACCAATGACCTGGCCGGCGCGAAGCTCGTCATCGACGTCCGGTACCGCCTGACAGCCACCGCCCAGGAGCACCAACTGGTCCTTCCCTTCCCCCTGGAGAGTGCCGGATGACGCTGGAGTCGCGCCGCGGCCGAGTCCTGCCGCCCGATCTCGACGACCGCACCTGGCAGGACCTCGTCGACCAGATGCGGGCGCTCATCCCCAAGTACGCCCCGCAGTGGACCGACCACAACCCGAGCGATCTCGGGATCACCTTGATCGAGTTGTTCGCCTGGCTCGCCGAGGGCATCGTCTTCCGGCTCAACCAGACCCCGGAGAAGAACTACCTGGCCTTTCTCCAGCTGCTGGGGATCACCCGCGACCCGCCGACCCCGGCTCGGACGTTCCTGACCTTCACGAGCTCCGTCGACGGCCCGCGGGCCGTCCCCGCCGGCACCCAGGCGCAGACCGTCGACCCCACGGGCGGGCGCCCGGTCGTGTTCGAGACCGACGAGGAGGTCGAGGTCCTGCCGACCGTGCTGACCGCCACGCTGGGCCTGCCGCCGCAGGCGACGGGATCGGTCACCGGGACCTACCGCAACCTGACCGCGGTCCTCGTCGGGCCCCCGACGGCGGGCCTGCTGCTGGAGGTGCCGGCGGGGCAGACCGGCACCCTGCTGCTGGGCTTCGACGGCGCGGTCACCGGTGACCTGTCACTGGGTCTGCACCTGTACCAGACCGCGCGGCCGCCGGGGGCGACGCTGGACTGCCACTACTCCCGGGACGAGGACGAACCGTCCGACTGGCCGCGCGTCGACGCCGTCGTCGACGGCACGCAGGGACTCGTCCATGACGGGCCCCTGCGGCTGACCGTGCCTGCGGACTGGACGGCGCAGCATGCCGGCGGTCGCGCACCGGTGCGGGTCTGGACGACGGTGACCCCGCCGGACGAGGCCGCCGCCGTCACCGATGCGCTGTTCTGGCTCCGGCTGTCGGTCACCGCTCCCGCCCCCGCGGCACCCGGCGATCCCGCCCGGCCGGTCGTGGTCGGCATCGACCGGCTGGTCTTCAACGCCGCCTCGGCCCGGACGGCGTTGACCGTCCGCGAGCCCGAACTGCTCGGCACCAGCACGGGCCGGCCCTTCCAGGTGTTCCCGCTGGCCAACCGGCCGCTGTACCGCCGTCCCGGGTTGACCGGTCCCTACGCCCATCTCGAGGTGCAGGTCGGGACCGGGACGCCGACCACCTGGCAGACCTGGGACCTGGTGGACGACCTGCCGACCGGAGCCGGCCAGGTGTACCGCGTGGAACCCGTGGCCGGCGAGATCCGCTTCGGCAACCATGACGAGGAGACCGGTGCCGGCAGCGGCTCCATCCCGCCCAGCGGGAGCAGGATCCGGGCGCTCCGCTACCGCTACGTCGCCACGGGCGCGGGCGGCAACGTCGGGCCGGAGCAGGTGGTCATCCTCGGGACCACCCCGGAGGGTCAGGCCCCGCCCGGCATCGGGACGGTGAGCAACCGCGGACCGGCGCGCGACGGCACCGACGAGGAGCCGATCGAGGAGACGATGCGCCGTGCTCCGGAGGAGCTGCGCATCCGCTACCGGGCGGTGACGGTCGACGACTACGAGTTCCTCGCGCGGGAGGCCAGCAACGACCTCCGCGTGATCCGCTGCCTGCCGCCGCGTCAGCACGCCGCGACCGCCCCCGGCAACCCGCCGCCGTGGCGGGCGGGCGATCCCTGGGAGTTCGGCGGACTCGTGCGCGCACCCGGCACCGTCAATCTGGTCGTCGTCCCCGATCGGGGGCTGTCGGTCCGCCGGCCGGAGCCGACCGAGGACCAGGTCCGGCTGGTCCAGGGCTACCTCGACGCGCGCCGAGACCTGACGGCCCGGCTGGAGGTCGTGGCCCCGCGCTACCTGCCCGTGGTCGTCAACCTCGAGATCGTGGTCTGGCAGCAGGCGCTCGAAGCCGGCGCCAGCCGCAGCGCGATCGAGGCCGACACCCGGGAGCGGATCCAGCGGTTCCTGCACCCGACCCGGGGTGGCCCCGAGGGCACCGGCTGGCAGGTGGGCGACCCGGTCTTCACCTCCGACGTGTTCCAGGCGCTGATGCCGGCCCGGGACGTCGGCTACATCAGCGTGCTGCAGGTGAAGCCGGACACCCCCGCCTACCACGCGCCACCGCTGGGGCCGGGCGGCGTTTACAGGGCGGAGATCGAGCGCCCCTTCCTGCTGTCGCCGTTGGGGGCGTCGGTGCGGCTGGCGGACTACGAGCTGGTGTGCGCCGCCGACGACGGGCAGCAGCAGGTCAAGACCACGCCCGTGCGGCTCTGAGCGGACGGGGAGAGCGATGGCGGATCCGAGCAGCTACCTGGCCCACCTGCCACCAGCGCTGTGGAGCGGGACCGACCTGCCCGCAGGGGTGGACGCGGCAGCACGGGCGACGTCCCCGCTGGACCTCGGTGCAGTGCTGCGCATCTTCGAGAAGATCGCCACGGGCATCCCCGACGACGTCGTCCTCACCCACCGGCGGCACGATCCGGCGGGAACGGACGTGGTCCACGAGCACCGCGCGCTCACCGAGGAGATCGCGGACCTGCACCAGCTGTTCGACCCGTGGACGACTCCGGCCGACTTCCTGCCGTGGCTGGCCTCCTGGGTGGCACTGGACTTCCCCACGCTGCAGGACGAGCCGCTGTGGGAGGAGTACCAGCGCCGCAAGGTCACTGCCGGGATCGCCCAGATCTACCGGCTGCGTGGTCGGCGGGCGGGCCTGAACCAGTACCTCGAGCTGTACGCCGTCGGCCACACCCGGCCCCGGGTGACCGTGGACGACGGTGCTCGCCTGGTCACGGTGACGCCGCGTGCCGGTGCGCCCGCCGACGTCGCCGCACTCGTCACCCAGGGACCGGTCGTCATCGGCAACGCGCTTCGTGCCGAGGGGCTGACCAGGCCGTGGTCCATCGCCGTGGACGCGGCCGGTGACCTGTTGGTGGGGGACATCGGCCTCCCGGACAGCGCCGCCGTCACGGTGCCGAGCAGGCTGTGGCAGCTCGACCCCTCCGGGCGGTACCCGCTCACCGGGACGCCGCCCCGGCCGCGCCCGCTGGTGCCTCAGCTGCCGCTCAAGGACGTCGTCGGCGCGGCCGTCCGACCGCCGCGGGCAGCCGCGCCCGAGACCCTCTACGTGCTCACCCGGACTGGCCGGCTGTTCGCGATCCCGGCTCCGCTCGAGCAGTCGCCGGCCACGCTGGTCACCACGCTGACCGCACCCGGCGCCGCGGTGTCGATGGTGGGCCTCGCCGTCGACCCGAGGAGCGGGGACCTCCTCGCACTCGACCGCGGAGCCCGGGAGCCGGAGGCCGCGGCGCCGAGCGTGGTGCGGGTCCGGCCAGACCCGCTGGAGGTGACCCGGACCAAGCTCACCGGAGTGCGGGAGCCGCTGTGCCTGGCGGTGGAACCCGACGGCACGTTCCTGATCGGCGACGGGCGGGAACAGGCCCCAGCGACGCCGGCGCAGTTCCCGGGCAACCTGGTGCGCGTCGACCCCCGGCAGGACCCCTGGTCCGAGTCGCTGCTGCTGCCGGCCGACCGCGCGGACAACCCGCTGGTCTCGCCCACGGCCGTCGTCCGGCTGGCCGGCGCGATGTACGTGCTCGACGTCGGCCTGAAGCCGTTCGCGCCCTCGAACACCGACCCGTTCATCTGCCCGGTCGCCGAACACGCGGCGGTGTACCAGGTGGACTCCGATGGTGGCGCCGGCGTGGTGCCCATCACCGGACCCGGTCAGTTCGTGTACCCCAGCGGGATGGTGGCGACCGGGGACCGGTTGGTGGTCTGCGACCCAGGTCAGCGCGAGGTCGCCGGGCTGGAGCCGTACTGGGGGCGGGTGCGGCCGTTCCAGTTCGACGTGGTCGTCCACTTCACCGACTCGCGGCTGCCGCGCGATCCCCAGGACCGCAAGCGGGCGCTCGACCAGGCCGTCGGCACGATCAGCACGATCGTCACCGAGCAGAAACCGGGCCACACCGTGTGGACCCTGACCACCTCGATCCTGTGACCGGCCATCGAGCCGGCCGCCCGCCGACGCGCGGCGGGGCACGGCACCACGGGACCAGCGACCCGCTGACGACGACGCCCCGGCCGGTTCCGCTGCCGGTCGGGCCGACCCACCTGGAGGTGGCGCATGGATGAAGGCGTGGTCAGGCGTACGCAGTACTGGAATCTGTCGGTCGCCCACACGGTGCGGACCGGCGCCACCGGGCACGGCGAGAGCCTGACCGACCTCGAGAACTACCTGCTGCCGCAGGACCGGGCCCGGGGCAGCGGCCTGTTCGGCTGGGGCGTGGCACACGGCTTGGCCGTCACCGCGACCTCCGGGAGTCCCGGGGTCACGGTGAGCCCCGGCGTGGCGCTGGACGCCGCGGGACGCACGATCGTGCTGGCCCCCCAGGGGCTGGCCGTGGTGGAGCGGTCGCTGGACCCGCTGCAGATCCAGGACGTGCCCACGGTGCCGGTCGGATCGGATGGCGTGCCCGTGGTGACCACGGATCTGCCGAGCGACTGCCTGCTGACCATCACCTGGCGGGAGGTGGCGGGGGAGAACTCGCTGGCCAACGCGCCCGCGCTGCTGCACGCGCCGTGGCTGCGACTGGTCACCGCCGACGGGTTCGTCGACGGCGGCGACACGGTGGTGCTGGCGGCGGTGACGGTGGACGCGGCGGGCGGGGTGGGCGCGCTCACCCCCGGCCCCCGACGGTCCGTCGGCACGCCGAGCGGCCGGCTCGAGTTGAGTGCCCCTCGTGCCGCCGGCGGGCCGCCGCTGCGGGTCGACCAGGCACCCGTGGCTGCCCTCACCGTCACCCCTGAGGGCGACGTGGTCCTCAGCCGGCTCGGTGAGCAGGAGCCCGAACCCCTGCTCACCGTCGGGCCCGGCGGGGACGCCGAGCTGAGCGGCGGGCTCACGGTCCGGGGGGACGCCCGGCTGGACGGCGACCTGTCGCTCGGTGGCGCGTTGACCGTCTCCGGGGCAGGGCGGTTCGACGGGCGGGTCGGGATCGGGCTCGGGAACCGGCCGCCCAGTCGGCTGCTGCAGGTCGAGGGCAACACCGAGATCCACAGCGGTGGCGTGGGGGCCGGCTTCTCCTTCGCCGATCGCGCCGCGACGAGTCTGGTGAGCAACCCCGGGAACGGAGAGCGCTGGATCTGGTACGCCAAGGAGGGCAAGGCCCGGCTGTGGTCGGGAAGCGACAAGCTGGCGGTGACGCCTGCCGGACAGGTCGGGATCGGCCACGACCACCCGGACTTCCTGCTCGACGTGAACGGTCGCATCCGGCTGCGGCAGGCATCGGAGTCCTCGGCGGGGCTGTGGCTGTTCCAGACCGACGCGGCCGCGGACCGCGCCTTCGTCGGCATGGCCGGGAACGACGCGGTGGGCCTCTGGGGCAACGTCGCCTCGGACTGGGGCCTGACCATGGACGTGGGCAGCCTCGCCGTCGCGCTCAAAGGCGATCTCTGGCTGCCCAAGACCGGCGGCGATGCCGCGATCTTGACCCACGGCACGTACTTCAACGAGGGTCAGTTGACCCCCAACAACCTCAAGCTGCAGATGGACAGCCGAGGGCTCATCGTGGGGCAGCGACCGTTCGAGTTCATGATCGGTTACAGCTTCTTCCGCTCCGGTGGTGGACCTTTCGGTCACCTCGGTTTCCGCAACGACTTCGTGCGGCTGTTCGGCGTGGACCAGGAGGGGCATGCCTTCTTCGCCGGAGGCAAGGGCGGCTACGTCACCGACTACTTCGTCAACGCCGCCGGCGACACGGTCGAGCAGGGCGACGTGGTGGTGCTGCAGACCGGGGTGCCGGTCGCCTGCTACGGGTCGTACGACGGGATCCCCATCCCGGAGGTCGACCTGACCGACCGGCCGTACGACACCCGGGTCTGCGGGATCGTGGCCGACCTCGTGGCGGGGGCGAGCCTGCCGGGGGTGGATCCCCGCATGCACCCGCCGTCGGAGGAGGGCGCGGAGGAGGGACCCGACGCTCCCGAACACCCGCTGGCCAGGTATGCCGGCAGTACGGACGACGAGCGCACTAAGAGCTTGGAAGGGAATTACATCAGTGTAATTCGTCGTCGATGGTTCGCGGTGTGATCGTGTAGTTCCACTCTGGGTGGAACGGATCGCCGTCGAGCCGGACGTCGGCGAGTTCGGCATCGGTGACCTTGATCTTGTCGGGATAGGAGCCCTCGTCCAGGCGGGCGTAGACCTTCAGCCCGGTGCGGGTGGTGGTCGAGGCGATCAGGTCGATGATCACCTGGCGGCTCTCCAGCGGTTTGCCGCGCCAGTTGATGGTGATAAAGCTGAACAGCCGATGTTCGATCTTGTTCCATTTGCTGGTGGCCGGGGGAAGGTGGCAGACGCGGACGGT
>NZ_FNOZ01000031.1 GCF_900107175.1 Modestobacter sp. DSM 44400
CACAACGGCGCCCGCTCCATCGACCGGATGCACACGGACTGGCCGACCGCCGAACTGGTGCATCTACCGATCCACGCCAGCTGGCTGAACCAGGTAGAGATCTTCTTCTCCATCGTCCAGCGCAAGGTCATCAAGCCCGGCGACTTCGCCGACCTCGACGCCCTCGTCGAACGGCTCCTCGCCTTCCAGGACCGCTACAACGCCACCGCCGAACCCTTCGACTGGCACTTCGGACGCAAGTCCCTCGACCGCCTCCTCGAACGACTCACCGTTCACGAACCGCTGGCCGCATGACCCCCAACGTTCCAACGGTGGGAACCACTAGCGTGGAGGGGCCACACGAAGGGCCGGGGCAGCTCGTTCGCGGCGACATCGGGCCGGGGTCCTACGGGGGTCCATCGAGTCGCCGCCGGACCGGGAGCCCGACATGGCTATCGACTTCACCCTGACCCAGAAACAGAAGGACATCCAGGCGACGGCACGCGAGTTCGCCCGCGAGGTGCTCGCACCGGTGTCGCAGCAGGCGGACGAGGAGCCCGATCCCCTACGCGCCTTCCAGCTCATGAAGCCGGCCTACGCCGAGGCGTGCAAGCAGGGGATCGCCTTCTCCATGCTGCCCAAGGAGTACGGCGGCGGCGGCATGTCCAACGTCGACTTCGTGATAGCGGCCGAGGAGATCCAGGCCGTCGACCCCGGCTTCGGCACCACGGTCCTCGTCAATGGGCTCGGGCTGATGCCGGTCTGGTACTACGGCACGGAGGAGCAGAAGGAGCGCTTCATCCGGACCGCCACCACGGACACCAGCGGCGAGTACCTGGTGGGTTACGCGGCCAGCGAACCGCCCGGGTCGCCCGGCGGTACAGCAAACTTCGACGCCCCGGCGGGGGACGGGGCCGGTATGGCGGTGACCGCGACGCTGGACGGTGACGAGTACGTGGTCAACGGCCGGAAGTACTGGCCGTGCAATGTCGGCGGGTGGGACAACCGCGGCGCGAACGTCAACCTGGTGGTAGTGCGCACCGACCCCGCGGCCGGTGGCACGACCGGGCTGTCGGCGCTCATGGTCGAGCGCGGCACGCCGGGGGTCAGCTACCGGTCGATCAGCACCTCTGCGCAGCGCAGTGCGCCCAACTGCGAGATCGTGTTCGACAACGCGCGGGTGCCGGCGGCGAACGCCATCGAAGGCGCGAAGGGCAACGGCGACCTGCTCATCAACCGCAACTTCGCCTGGTCCGGCCCGGTCGCCGGGATCGGCGCCGTCGCGGTTGCCCGGGCCGCCTACGAGGCCGCGCTGGAGTGGGCGAGGACCTACACCGGGGGCGGCCCGCGGCCGATCATCCAGTACCAGTACCCCGGGTACGTGCTCGGGGACGTGGCCGCGAAGATCGAGGCGGCCCGGTACTTCTGCTGGAAGGGCGCGCACTACCTGGACCAGCACGACTTCCACGGCGAGATGCTCGGTGCGATGGTCAAGATCCACTGCACCGAGATGCTGTTCGACTGCGTCTACAAGTGCATGCAGGTGGTCGGCGTGAACTCCATGGACACCCGGCACCCGTTCCACCGGTACCTGCGGGAGGCCTCCCTGCTGCCGCTCTACGACGCGGGGAACTTCGGCATGCAGCGCCGCCGCGTCCACGGGGTCATGGCCGATCCTTCGTTCAACCCACGGGCCGTCATGGACGACGAGGCGATCCACTTCACCAAGGCGATGGAGGGCATCGACACGGTCCCGGGACGCAGTACGAACGGGATGCCGATACCGGTCCCGTGAGGTCCAGGTGCGCAGCAGGCGCACCCGGCGCCACTGGATTCTGGGGCAGACGGGCGGTCCCCGGCCCTACACAGAGACCGGGGGCCGCCCGCCGCGCCCCCTCAGCCGGTGGCCGGGCCGCCGTGCTCGGTGCCGGACAGCTGCTTCAGGAAGTCGTGACACCGGGCGCCCCGGTCGGAGTCCTGCTGCATCACCTCGCGAAAGAACGAGGCGACGTCGTCCAGGCCGGCGTTCTCGGCGTCCCGGACGTACTGGCCGTAGTCGTGCCCGGCCTTCAGCGAGTGGTACTGGACGGAGATCAGGTCGAACGTGACGTCGGCGAAGCCGGTTTCACCGGTGGCCATGGGAACCTCCTCGAAGGTTGGTATGACCCCCGTCACAGTTCCCGTCGATCCGCCGGTGAAACGGACCGCTCCGTCTCAGGTCCGGTCGGCCGTCGGCGCCTCGGCCGGGCTCCCGGTGAACGCGTCCCCGGTCAGGTCGCCGCCGCCGGCCTCGTCGGCCTCGGTCGCCGAGGTGGGCAGCTCGTCCTCGCCGGTGGCTGTGGCGTCGTCCTCGGTCGAGGCGAGGTCGTCACCCTCGGCCACCGCCCCGGGGTCGGCCTGGAGGGTGCGGGGGTCGTTCAGCGGGTCGGGCACGTCGGGGTCGGTGACGGTCATGCCGCGTGCCGTGCCCGGCGTCCCGTCGTCCCAATCGCGGCGCCGGCGCCTCTCGACGGGCCGTGAGCCGGGTGTTGGGCATGCCGGGTGAGGAACGGGAGACGGCCGATGACCGGCGACGAGCGGCAGGGCGTGGTCACCGAGGTGCCCGAGGGGGTGCGGCTGCAGTTCCGCCGGTCGTGGCCGGAGCCGGTCGAGGACGTGTGGTCGGCGCTCACCGAGCCCAACCGGATGGCCCACTGGCTGGGCACCTACGACGGCGAGCGGCGGGTCGGCGGCCGCGGGACCTTCACCATGACGCAGGAGGCAGAGCAGGTCGGCGAGCCGCTGGGAATCGTCGAGTGCGACCCGCCCCGCCGCCCGGTGGTCCCGTGGAGCGGCCAGGAGGTGCGGCAGGTGGGGGTGGACCTGTCGACCGAGGGCGGCCGGGCGGCGCCGCGCTTCACCCAGGTGTTCGCCGCCGATGCCGACGTCGGTGACTACCCGACCGGCTGGCGTCGTCACCCGGGCCTCGAGCGCAGCCGGCCGACCGGGACGCGTTCCGCGCCGCGGTCGGCTCGGCCTACGGACGCACGCCCCGGCCCTGAGGAAGAACCCTTCTCAGGCGGTGGGCTCCTCGACCAGCACCGGGTCCGGGCCGGTCCAGGGGCCGAGCCGGTCCAGCATCCGGTCCCGGGAGGCCAGCCGCGGCCCGGCCTGCACGGGGTAGGCGTCGTAGGAGCCCTTCGTGAGCTCCCGCGCCGCGTGCAGGGCGAAGTTCGGGTCGTCCTGCGCCTCCCGGGCGAGAGCCACCAGGTCGGCCTGGCCGCCGGCGACGACCGCCTCGGCCTGCTGCGCGTCGACGATCAGCCCGACGGCGACGGTCGGGACGTCGGCCTCGGCGCGGACCTGCGCGGCGAAGGGCACCTGGTAGCCATAGCCGATCGGGTGCTCCCAGCCGGCGCCGACACCACCGCCAGAGACGTGCACCGCGTCGACGCCGAGGGCCTTGAGCACCCGGGAGAAGGCGACGGTGTCCTCGATCGTCGTCCCGTCGCGGGAGGCGTCGACGGCGGAGACGCGGACGAACAGCGGAAGGTCCGCCGGCCACACCGCGCGGACGGCGGCGACCACCTCGAGCGGGAAGCGCATCCGGTTCTCCAGCGACCCGCCGTAGGAGTCCTCCCGGCGGTTGGTCAGCGGGGACAGGAACTGGTTGAGCAGGTAGCCGTGGGCTGCGTGCAGCTCGACGACCTGGAACCCGGCGGGTCAGCGCGCGCCGGGTGGCGGCGGCGAAGGCGTCGCGCACGTCGGCCATCTCCTCGACGGTGAGCGCGGAGGGCTCGGGCCACCCCTCGCCCATCGGCACGCCGCTGGGGGAGACGGTCAGCCAGGGCGCCTCGCCGGGGCGGGCGTTCTCGGGGGTGACCGGTCCGCCGCCGTCCCACGGACGACGGGTCGAGGCCTTGCCGCCGGCGTGGCCCAGCTGGATGCCCGGGACGGCGCCGTGCTCGCGCAGGAACGCGGCCACCCGGGCCAGGCCGGGGACGTGCTCGTCGGACCAGAGGCCCACGTCGCCGTGGCTGATCCGGCCGTCGGCGGTGACCCCGGTGGCCTCCACGACGACCAACCCGAACCCGCCGAGGGCGAAGCGGCCCAGGTGGACCAGGTGGTAGTCGCCGACCAGGCCGTCGGTTCCCGAGTACTGGCACATCGGCGCCACGACGAGGCGGTTGGGGAGCGTGACGCCCCGCAGGGCCAGGGGCTGCAGCAGCTGGGGTCCGGGCACGTCAGAGGCAACCGGTAGCGGCGCGGGCGGCATCCCGGGGCGACGCACGTCACACTGCGGCAAGACGTCATATACGTAACGCTCTGAGCGGTTTCCGGGCCGGTGAGGCCTCGGTACCCTGGCCCGATCCCCCGGCCTCAACGTCGCGGCCGGGTGGATCGACAGTGCACCAGACGCTGGTGCGGGGCCCCCGCCCGCCGGCCACCCGCAGGATGGAGACGCCGTGACTTCAGTGGCGACACCCGGTCTCGACAACGCCCCGACCACGCACGCCCGCCTCCTCGCCTGGGTGCAGGAGATGGCCGAGCTGACCACGCCGGACCAGGTGGTGTGGGTGGCCGGGACCGGCGAGGAGTGGCAGCGGCTCACCCAGAAGCTGGTCGACGCCGGCACCTTCACCCGGCTGGACAAGAAGCCGAACTCCTTCTGGTGCGCCTCGGATCCCAGTGACGTCGCCCGGGTCGAGGGCCGCACCTTCATCTGTTCGGTGGACGAGGCCGACGCCGGCCCCACGAACAACTGGATGGACCCGGCCGAGATGCACTCGGTCATGAACGAGCTGTACCGCGGGTGCATGCGCGGCCGGACGATGTACGTGATCCCGTTCTGCATGGGCCCGGTCGAGGCCGAGCACCCGATGTTCGGCGTCGAGCTGACCGACTCCGAGTACGTCGTGGTCTCCATGCGGGTCATGGCCCGCATCGGCAGCCGGGTGCTCGAGGCGATGGGCACCGACCGCCCGTTCGTGCCGGCGATGCACTCCCTCGGCGCTCCGCTGGAGGCCGGCCAGGACGACGTCCCGTGGCCGTGCGGCGACACCAAGTACATCGTGCACTTCCCGGAGGAGCGGGCGATTCAGTCCTACGGGTCCGGATACGGCGGCAACGCGCTGCTGGGCAAGAAGTGCTACTCGCTGCGCATCGCCTCGGTGATGGCCCGCGACGAGGGCTGGCTCGCCGAGCACATGCTGATCCTCAAGCTGACGAGCCCTGCGCAGAAGACCTACTACGTCGCCGCGGCGTTCCCCTCGGCCTGTGGCAAGACGAACCTGGCCATGCTCGAGCCGACCATCCCCGGCTGGAAGGTCGAGACCCTCGGCGACGACATCGCCTGGATGCGCTTCGGTGCGGACGGACGGCTCTACGCCCTCAATCCGGAGTTCGGCCTGTTCGGCGTGGCGCCGGGCACCGGCTGGGACACCAACCCCAACGCGATGCGCACGATCGAGGTGGGCAACTCGGTGTTCACCAACGTCGCGCTGACCGACGACGGCGACATCTGGTGGGAGGGCATGACCGACGACGCCCCGGCCCACCTGACCGACTGGAAGGGCCGGGACTGGACGCCGTACTCCGACGAGCCCTCCAGCCACCCGAACAGCCGGTTCTGCACGCCGATCAACCAGTGCCCGATCCTCGCGCCGGAGTACGAGGACCCCCAGGGGGTCCCGATCTCGGCGATCCTCTTCGGCGGCCGCCGCAAGACCACGATCCCGCTGGTCAGCGAGGCCCGGGACTGGAACCACGGCGTCTTCATGGGCGCCACCCTGTCCTCGGAGACCACCGCCGCAGCCACCGGGGCGGTCGGCGTCGTCCGGCGCGACCCGTTCGCGATGCTGCCGTTCATCGGCTACAACGCCGGGAACTACGTCAACCACTGGGTGGAGACCGGCAAGCAGCACGACGCCAGCAAGCTGCCGCGCATCTTCTACGTCAACTGGTTCCGCCGGGATTCCGACGGCGGCTTCCTGTGGCCGGGTTTCGGTGAGAACAGTCGGGTGCTCAAGTGGGTCATCGAGCGCTTGGAGGGCACCGCGGCGGCCGTCGAGACCCCCGTCGGGCACGTCCCGACCCCCGACTCGCTGGACGTCTCGGGCCTGGACATGTCGCCCGAGCAGGTCGAGCAGGCCCTCGCGGTCAAGCCCGAGGAGTGGCGCGAGGAAATCCCGCAGATCACCGAGTGGTTCGAGAAGTTCGGGGACAAGCTGCCCAGCACCATGTGGGACGAGCTGGAAATTCTCAAGAGCCGGCTGGCCTGAGGGAAGGACGGGGCCGGGCGAGCTACGAGTGCGGTCCCGGCGGCTCGTCGCTCGCCCCGCGGGGCACAGCCAGGTCGGTTAGCGTGACGGCGCACCCACCCCCGGACGGAGGCCTGTCCGCTCGTGCCGAACCCGTACCTGCACGTGCTGCGGACCCCGCACGCGCTGCCGATGGTGGCGGCGGCCTTCATCGGCCGGTTGCCCCTGTCGATGATGGGGCTCGGCAGCGTCCTGCTCGTGCAGTCCTACACCGGCTCCTATGCGCTGGGCGGCGCGGTGGCGGCGGTCGGTGCCGTCACCTCGGCGGTGTCCGGGCCGGTGATCGGCCGGCTGGCCGACACCCACGCCCAACGGCGGGTGCTGCTGTCGGTGCTGGCGGTCTTCGTGACCGCCGGCGCCGCGTTCCTGTGGTCGGTGCGGGACGGCTGGCCGCTGTGGACGGCGTTCCTGGCCGCCGGCCTGGCTGGAGCGAGCATCCCGCCGGTCGCCTCGATGATCCGGGTGCGCTGGACCCACCTGCTCCGCGGAACCCCCTCCCTGCCCACGGCGCTGGCCATGGAGGCGGTGGTCGACGAGTTCGTCTTCATCGTCGGGCCGGTGCTGGTCACCTTCCTGTCCACGGCCGGCCACACCACCTCCGGACTGGTCACCGCCTTCACCCTGGCCACTGTGGGAAGCCTGCTGTTCGCCGCCCAGCGGCACACCGAGCCGCCGCCGGCCGAACACGAGCACCGGAACGGGCCGTCGGCCATCCGGATCCGCGGTCTGCGGGTGCTGTTCGTCGTCGGCGCGGCGGTCGGCGCGATCCTCGGCACGCTGGAGATCGCCCTGGTCGCCTTTGCCGACGAACAGGGGGCCCGGACGTTGTCCGGGTTGCTCATCGCGGCGCTCGCCGCCGGTTCCATGGTGGCGGGCATCGGCTGGGGGGCCGTGCACTGGCGGGTCGCACTGCGGCGGCGGCTGCTCGGCGCCCTCGTGCTGCTCACCCTGTTGTCGGTGCCGCTGCTGCTGGTGCACGACATCTGGCTGATGCTGCCGTTCGTCCTGCTCGCCGGGGTCGCGGTCTCCCCGTCGTTGATCAGCTCCTTCACCCTCGCCGAGGTGCTCGTCCCGCGGGCGGCGGTGACCGAGGCCTTCACCTGGATCGGGACGGCGATGGCACTGGGTGTCGCGGTCGGCGCGTCGGTGGCCGGCAAGATCGTCGACACGGTGGGCGCCAACGCCGGCTTCCTGGTGGCCACCGTCGCCGCCGCGCTGGCCGCCGTCACTGTCGCGCTGGGCCAGCGGCTGCTGGTCGTCCCGGCCGAGCACGTGCCGGTCCCTGCGCTCGCGCGCTGAGCCGGGCCGCCCCGGCCGTGCGCCGGGTGCGCCGAGCCGGGTGCGCCTGCGATGCTCGACAGGTGACCCGACCCCGCCCCGCCGCCGGCGGCGGACGGCGGCTCGGCGTGGCGCCCGAGCGGCTGGGCCGCTGGCTGGACGGGGTGGCCGACCGGCACGGCGCCTTCACCGACGTCGGCGAGGTGGACGGAACGGTCCGCATCACCTGCGCCGACACCACCGCGGTGACGCTGCGCGCGCCGTTCCCGTGGACGCCGGGGCCGGCGCTGCTCACCGCGTTCACCGTCCAGGCCCAGGAGCCGCACCGGGCGGCCGTGCTGCTGGTCCGCCGCGGACGCTGGGCCGTCGGGGTGTTCGACGGCGGCGACCTGGTGGTGTCCAAGGTCGACGCCCGGTTGGTCCAGGGCCGCACCGCGGCGGGTGGCTGGTCGCAGCAGCGGTTCGCCCGGCGCCGCGGCAACCAGACCGACGCCGTCGTCACGCACGCCGCCGACACCGCCGTCCGGGTGCTGCTGCCGCACGCCGGCTCGGTGGCGGCGCTGTTCGCCGGCGGCGACCGCGGACTGGTCGACGAGGTCCTGGCCGACCCGCGGCTGCGCCCGCTCGCCGCGGTGCGTCGCGAGCCCGCGCTGGACGTAGGCGAGCCGACCAAGGCCGTGCTGCTCACCACGCCCGGGCTGTTCCGGGCGGTGGACGTGCACATCGTGGAGCCCGGTGACCGGGCGGGGGGCGCTGCGGCAGGGCCGGGCGGCAGCTGACCTCGTCCGCGCGCCGGGCCCGCCGACGTTCCGGGGGAGAGGGCTCAGAGCAGCTCGAGCACCGTGGCGTTGGCCTGTCCGCCGCCTTCGCACATCGACTGCAGGCCGTAACGGATCCCGTTGTCCCGCATGTGGTGCAGCATCGTGGTCATGATCCGCGCGCCGGAGCCGCCGAGCGGGTGACCGAGAGCGATCGCGCCGCCGACGGGGTTCATCAACTTCTCGTCCGCGCCGATCTCGGCCAGCCAGGCCAGCGGCACCGGGGCGAAAGCCTCGTTGATCTCGAACACCCCGATCTCGTCCAGGCGCAGGCCGCTGCGCTGCAGCACCTTCTTCGTCGCCGGGATGGGCGCGGTGAGCATCATGACGGGGTCGTCGCCGGCCACCGCCACGCTGTGCACCCGGGCGATCGGGGTCAGGCCGAGCTCCTGCGCCTTCTCGTCGGTCATCATCAGCAGCGCGGCCGACCCGTCGGAGATCTGGCTGGCGTTGCCCGCGCTGATCACGCCGTCGGACTTGAATGGGGTCTTCAGCCCGGACAGCCCCTCGACCGTGCCGCCGCGGCGGATGCCCTCGTCGAACTCCACCAGCCCGCCGGGGCTCTGCACCGGGGCGATCTGCGCGGCGAACCGGCCCTCGTCCTGGGCGGCGGCTGCGCGCTCGTGCGAGCGCAGGGCGAACTCGTCGAGCTGTGTGCGGGACAACCCCCACTTCTCGGCGATCATCTCGGCGCCGACGCCCTGGTTGGGCTGGATGCCGTCGTAACGCTCGAGGTAGCGCTCCCCCAGCGGGTCCTTGCCCTGCGTCGAGGAGCCCATCGGCACCCGGCTCATCGACTCCACGCCACCGGCCACCACGACGTCGTAGTGCCCGGCGACCAGGCCGGCGGCGGCAAAGTGCACGGCCTGCTGGGAGGAGCCGCACTGCCGGTCCACCGTGGTGCCCGGGACGCTCTCCGGCCAGCCCGCTGCCAGCACGGCGTTGCGGGCGATGTTGTAGGTCTGCTCACCGACCTGGGAGACGCAGCCCCAGATCACGTCGTCCACCAGGGCCGGGTCCAGGCCCGCGCGGGTCACCAGGGACTCCAGCACGTGGGCCGACAGGTCCGTGGGGTGGACACCGGACAGGCCTCCGTTGCGCTTGCCGACGGGCGTGCGGACCGCCTCGACGATGACTGCGTCGCGCATCTCGCGACTCCTCTCGATTGCTGACACCCCGGCGGCTCTGCCGGCCCGACCATCGTCACATGAGCGAGCGGCGCGCGTGGCCCGTGCCCGGACGACTCCGCGCGCACGACCCTCGCGTCGTCCTGCTCCGGCGGCCGTGCAACGGCACGGCCATCCGGGTACGCGCCCGGCGTGGACTCCTCAGGGCACGCGAGCGGCGGACGACTCGAGAGCCGGCCGCGACCGGTGACCGGCGGGCGGGGACGGGAGTCCGGCGTCCTGCCGATCGACCTCGGTGGATCGGCCCAGGCCCTGCTCGCCGTCCCGGCCGGCCCCGCCGGTCCGCGCCCGCTGCTGGTGTTCTTCCACGGTGCCGGCGGGGACGCGGCCGACTCGCTGGCTAGGGTGGGCGAGTTGGCGACCGGACGCGGCGTGCTCGTGCTGGCGCCCACCTCACGCGGCAGCACGTGGGACCTCATCGCCGGCGGGCTGGGCCGGGATGTCGCCGTCCTGGATGCCGCCCTCGAGCAGGTGTTCGCCCAGTGCCCCGTCGACCGGGTGGCGATCGGTGGCTTTTCCGACGGGGCGTCGTACGCCCTGTCCCTCGGGCTGGCCAACGGGGACCTGGCCGAGGCGGTCCTGGCGTTCTCCCCGGGGTTCATGGCTCCGCCCGGGCAGGCCGGGCGTCCGCGATTGTGGCTCACCCACGGTGACGACGACCGGGTGCTGCCGGTGGACCGGTGTGGACGACGGGTCGCCGCGGAGCTCACCGCCGCCGGGTACGACGTCACCTACGACGAGTTCCAGGGCGGCCACGTCGTCCGCGCCGACGGAGTGACGGCCGGCCTGGACTGGTGGCTGGGCGCCGCCGGGTGAGCTCACCGCAGCGGCAGGTCGCTCTCCAGGGCGATCTCCTCACGACGCAGCCGATCGGTGACCGTCTCCTCCTCGGTGACCCAGGAGGTGGTCAGCCGGACCCGCTCGGCCGGCGCCCGCTCGACGGTGACCACCGGCTGGTCGCTGTAGAGGGTCACCCAGCCGGTGCTCCGGTCGGACCGGTCGGAGTCCGCGAGGTCGGCGGCCGCCCTGCCCTCGCCCGCCGCCTCCTCGGTCCCGCGCAGGGGCAGGTACTCGATCCGGGCCACCTGGCGGGTCACGGTCACCGGCACCATGACCTCCTCGGTCACGGTGTCCACGCGTAGCACCGCCCGGGCCCAGGGCTCGCGCACCGACTCGACCCGCAGCCGCTCCTCCGAGCGCGTCATCGACCCGTCGCCGGTGTCCGCGACCCCGCCGGGTGCGTAGGTGCCGCCGCCGGAGTAGTGCCGCCGCAGGGTCTCCTCCTCGGCCGGGCTGAGCCGGTCGGTCGCCGCCGGCCGTGGCGCGGTCTGCACGGCCTCGGCAGGCACGGTCAGCCGGAGGCGGCCGCCGCTGGACTCGGCGCCGACGATCGGCGCGACGATGGCGATGTCGGCGGAGTCGGGAGCGGCGTGCAGGCCGTCGGTCAGACCGACCCACGTGGGCTCGCCGGTGACGTCGTCGAGGAAGACGGCGGTGACGGTCCCGAGGGCCGTGCCGTCGCGGTCGTCGGCGATGGCCCCGATGACTGGGGGCAGAGCTGGCTCACTGGTCATGCTTGAGGATGATCCGAAACCGCCCGGTCTACACATGCCGCCGCGCGCCACGCGTCGCGGGTTGAGCGTGGCGGGGACGGCGCGTAACGTCCTCCGACCGTGTCTCAGAGTCCTGCAACAGAGACCACCACTCCCGATCCCGTCCTCGCCGCCGAACGTGCGCACTTGGCTCGTGCCGCCGACTGCCTCACCGAGATGCGCACCGCGAGCAGTGCGGTCACCGACGCCGGTGTCGACGCCTGGGCCTCCGAGCGGCTGGGCGCCGCGCGGGCCGAGCGGCTGCGCGCCCTGGCGCACGACCTGGGGGTGCCCGCCTTCTTCGGGCGCACGGACGCCTCCCCGGACGCCACGGCCGAGATCTTCCACATCGGGCGGCGGCACGTCCGCGACGCCGCGGGCGACCCGGTGGTCATCGACTGGCGGGCGCCGATGAGCCGGCCGTTCTACCAGGCCAGCGCCGCCGACCCACAGGGTCTGGCGCGCCGTCGCCGGTTCGGTTTCGCTGCCGGCGAGCTGACCAGTTACGAGGACGAGGCGCTGGCCGAGGGGGAGCAGGGCAGCGGCGATCTGCTGCGGCAGGAGATCGAGCGGCCGCGCAGTGGGCCGATGCGCGACATCGTGGCGACCATCCAGCCCGACCAGGACGACATCGTGCGCGCACCGCTCAGCGAGTCGATCTGCGTGCAGGGTGCCCCGGGCACCGGCAAGACCGCCGTCGGGCTGCACCGGGCGGCCTATCTGCTCTACACGCACGGCGGTCAACTCGCCCGTACCGGTGTGCTCGTCGTCGGTCCCAACCGGGCGTTCCTGCGCTACATCGAGCAGGTGCTCCCAGCGCTGGGCGAGGTCGAGGTCGACCAGTCCACCGTCGGGGACCTGACCGCCCGGGTGCCGTTCCGTGCCGTCGACCCGCCGGCGGTCGCCGTCCTCAAGGGCGACGTCCGGATGGCGGCGGTGCTGCGCCGGGCGCTGTGGGGCGGGGTGGTCAAGCCGACCGACTCGGTCCAGGTCACGCTGGCCGGCCGCAAGTACCGGGTGCCCGAGCAGCGGCTGCGGCGCTACGTCGACGACCTGCGGCGGGCCGGCACCGGTTCGGCCGACGACCAGCAGGTCGGGCACTACGCCGCCGGCCGGGAGCGGCTGGCCATGGCGGTGGCGGAGGACGCCCGCCGGCAGAAGGAGGCCGGCGGGGGCAGCCCGAGCGACGCCGAGACAAGGAAGACCGCGCGCAGCCGGGAGGTGCGCGCCTTCTGCGACGCGGTGTGGCCGGCGGTCGACGCCGCTGCGCTGGTCGCCGGGCTGTTCAGCGATCCCGACCGGCTGGCCCGGGCCGCCTCGGGCGTGCTGACCGAGGCCGAGCAGGAACTCCTGCACTGGCCGGTGCCGCCCCGCTCGGTGCGCAGCGCGCGCTGGACCGATGCCGATGCGGTGCTGGTCGACGAGGTGGCCGGGATGCTGGAGCGCACCGCCGGCTACGGGCACGTCGTGGTGGACGAGGCGCAGGACCTCTCGCCCATGCAGTGCCGCGCGGTGGCCCGCCGGCTCGCGGCCGGGTCGCTGACCGTGCTGGGCGACCTGGCGCAGGCGACCAGCCCCTGGTCGGCCGCCGACTGGTCGCAGACGCTCGCCGGACTGGGCCGGCCGGACACTCCGGTGCGGCCGCTCACCCGGGGTTACCGGGTGCCCGGTGAGGTGCTCGACTTCGCCAACCGGCTGCTGCCGCTCATCGCCCCCGGGCTGCCGGCGGCCACCGCGGCGCGCCGCGAGCCCGGCGCCCTGCGGCTGCGGCCGGTGGCGGCGCTGGCCGGACCGCTGGCCGACGTCGTCCGGGAGTTGGCGGCGACCGAGGGGTCGACCGGGGTGGTGTGCGCCGACGACGCGGTGGCCGAAGTGGTCCGGATGCTGACCGCCGCCGGTCTGGACGTCGCGGCGCTGACCGACGACGGCGACGCGCCGGGCCGGGTGTCCGTCGTTCCGGCCGGGCTGGTGAAGGGGCTGGAGTTCGACCACGTCGTGGTGGTGGAGCCGGCGGCGATCGTGGCCGCCGAGCCGCGTGGCCTGCACCGGCTGTACGTGGTGCTCACCCGGGCGGTCAGCAGCCTGGTCGTGCTGCACCGCGGCGAGCTGCCGGAGCTTCTCGCCGGCTGATCAGCCCTGGCCGACCGCCCAGCCGGCGACCGCGGCGACGAAGGCGTCGAGGTCGGGCAGCAGGGCCACGTTGGCGCGGACGACGTCGTCGTCGACGTCGGCGTACTCGTGCACGAGTAGATTGCCGAATCCGACCGCCCGGGCGACCGGCGCGGCAGCGGCTGCGGGGACGATGCCGTGCTCGGCCAGCAGCGCGATGGTCTGTGCGTTGGTGTCCGGGACTCCGAGTCCTTCGGATGACCCGACGTGCGCGGCGGCGCGTACACACCCCTCGATCGCCGTCACGAACCCGTACTTGACCGCATCGAGCGCTGTCTCGTCGGAGGCCAGATCGTGTGTGCTCGCGATCGTCCGGATCCGCGCGGCGTCGCGTCGTACCCGGGTGAGTACCCGGGTCAGCCGCTCAGGGTCGACCATCGCGAGCCAACGCTTGGAGGTACTCGCGGCTGGCCTGCTCGATGAAGGGCCGTTCGTCCAGGTACTGCACCCGGGTGTCCGCTTCCCAGGCGACCCGGGCCGGCGGATCGTCGTCGAACAGCAGCCGACCGCGCAGCGCGATCCGGCCGGCGAGGAACAGCGGCGTCCGGTCCAGCACGACGAGGTCGACGCCGGCGGGCAGCGGCACCTCCCAGGACGACGGCGCACGGCCGGCGAAGTGCGCGCCGACGTCGGTGTCGCTGTCCGGGCGGGCGGTTCCCGCTGCCCGGCTGCCGTGCAGGTAGCCGAAGACGGCGCCGGCGGCACGCAGGGCAGCGACGATCTCGCATTCGTCGGCGGTCACGTCGACACTCTTCCACCAACGAGCCGTGGCGGACCAGCCCGGCGCATAGGCTGACCCGACGCCTGACGTGGTGATCGAGAACCCGATCATCAATGGTCCCTATGGCGAGCCGGACCGGCACTTCTTCGATTCGATCAGGACGGCATCACCAACGACGTGGTCGTGGGCCGGCGGCGCAGCGAGTACGTCATCCCGATCCCGGCCCCCCGCAAGAAGGTGCTGGTCGATCAGCCGCCGTTGGCCGAGTGGACCGCCGACCGGCTGCAGCCCAACGACCTGGTGAACAGCTCGCGGGCGCGGCTGGATGTCTGGCGCAAGCGCGGACGTCCGGGGCGACGGCGGTCACCCGTCGACTGCTGGAGTACTGGACCGCCCCCGACCGCGACCGCCCGCTCTTCTTCTGCCAGGTCGAGGCGCTCGAGACGGTCATCTACCTCACCGAGTGCGCGGCCAAGCAGGGCGACGGCTGGACGACCGACCGGGTGCGGCAGGCGAACGCCGACGCGAACCCGGAGCTGCTCCGGACTGCGATGAAGATGGCCACCGGCACGGCAAGACCGTGGTGATGGGGATGCTGATCGCCTGGCACACCCAGAACAAGGTCGCCGATCCGCGCGCCCGGGCGTTGTCCAACTGCCTCCTGGTGGCCGCCCCCGGCAACTACTACGCCGAACGCGACCTGGTGCCGCCGGAGCTACGGCCGGATCTCGGCGCGGCACGCGTCGTGATCACCAACTTCCATGGCTTCGCACTCCGGGAGACGCAAAAAGTCAGCTCGCTGGGCCGATCGGTCCTCACCGGCGGTGCGGCCAGTCCGTTCTCCGAGACCCCCGACCAGATGGTCGCTCGGGTGTGCCGCGACTTCGGCGCACGCCGCGGGATCGTGGTGCTCAACGACGAGGCCCACCACTGCTACCGACGCAAGCTCGACGAGGCGGAGGACGGCACCGCCGGCCTCACCCGCGCGGAGAAGGCCGAACTCGCCGGGCAGGAGGCCGAGGCGCGCATCCGGATCCGCCGCATCGGGTCGCCGCTTCCGGCGACGAGGACCGGCCGGCCAGCGAGCGCACTGTCGAGCAGGCCGACAACGGCACCTCCTACGAGCAGACGATCTTCGACAACCTCCGTGAGGCCGGCATCCAGAACGGGCTGAAAGCTGAGCGCA
The DNA here is from genome assembly GCF_900107175.1 of Modestobacter sp. DSM 44400. Taxonomy (GTDB): domain Bacteria; phylum Actinomycetota; class Actinomycetes; order Mycobacteriales; family Geodermatophilaceae; genus Modestobacter. Next base: position 15,230 of record NZ_FNOZ01000031.1, read on the forward strand.
TCGTCTTCGAGGCCCTGGAGCCCTACGCCGGGCAGTGGTGCAGGCCGGGGGGAGTACCTCGACGCGGAGGGCTACACCCGGCGGGTCGGGGTCAGCCTCGGCCCGCAGTACGGCACCGTCGGGCAGGAGTAGATCAAGGAAGCGGCCAAGGAGGCCGTCCGTGGCGTCGGTTTCGACCTGCTGCTGGTGTGCGGCTTCGCCTTCGACTCCCGGGCCGACGAGGCGGCGCGAGAGTTACACCCGCCGATGGTGACTCTTTCGCAGCCGCTCAGGAGCGGCAGACGTTCGGGAAACTGCCGGTCCTGCTCGTGCGGATGAACCCCGACCTCGCCATGAGCGATGCGCTGCTGAAGTCCACCGGCGCAGGCAACCTGTTCACCGTCTCCGGTGAGCCTGATGTCTCCATCGAACCGGCGAACGCCGGGGACCAGGGCGAGCCCGGCGACGTCGTCGTCGAGATCTACGGGATCGACGTCTACGACCCCACAACCGGTGCGGTTCGTGCATCGAGCACCGACGACATCGCGATGTGGATGGTCGACACCGCCTACGACGGGAAGTCCTTCTTCGTGCGGCACGCCTACTTCACGGGTGCCGAGGACCCGTACAAGCGGCTGAAGCAGGCGCTGCGGAGCGAGATCGACGAGAACGCGTGGGCGACGCTCTACGCCACCCGCTCCCGCCCCTTCGCCAAGCCGGCCACCGGTCGCACTGCGGTCAAGGTGATCAACCACTACGGCGACGAGGTGCTCAAGGTCTACTTCGTCTAGCACTCGTGTCACGACGCCGATCAGTGACGAGAGCAGCGCTCTCGACATGCGACGAGGGTGTGTGTACGGTGCTCGCAAATCAGAGCACCGATCACACTGGGGAGTGGCTATGAGCATCGGGACGGCGTGGGCGAACGCGGCGCTGGCCTTCCTCCTCGAACTGGCCGCCCTGGCCGTGCTGGCCTGGGGAGGCTGGCGGCTGGGCGGGGGCGGGGCGCTCCGTGGCATCCTGGCCGTGGCGCTGCCGGCGGCCGCGGCGGTGCTGTGGGGACTGTTCGCCGCCCCGCGGGCCACCTACCCGTCGGGGGCGGGCGAGCTGGTCGTGAAGGCAGCCGTCTTCGGCGGCGCGGCACTGGTGCTCGCTCGGGCGGCGTCGCCCCACTGGGGCGGCGGGTTCGCGGCGCTGGTGCTGGCCAACCTGGTGCTCGCCGCGCTGCTGCCCGCAGTGGAGTCGGCCCCGGCCAGCTGACCGGGGGGTTCGTCCCTAGGCTCCGGCCATGGCCCCCTCGCTCCGCGCCGCGCTGCGGGCGCCCACCTCGCCCGTCCTCACCGACCTCGACCCGCGGGCCACGCCGCTGGCGCCGGGGGACAAGGAACGGACCCGCGAGCAGATGGTCGTCGACGGCAGCCGGCTGGCCGACCTGCAGGAGCTCCTCTACGCCGAGGGCGCCACCGGTGGACGGCGGCGGGTCGTGCTCCTGCTGCAGGGCATGGACACCAGCGGCAAGGGCGGGGTGATCGAGCACGTTGTCGCCGCGGTCAACCCGCAGGGCGTGGCGATCACCAGCTTCAAGAACCCGACGCCCGAGGAGCTGCGGCACTCCTTCCTGTGGCGGGTGCGCCGCGCCGTGCCCCGGCCCGGGGTGATCGGGGTGTTCGACCGCTCCCACTACGAGGACGTGCTGATCGGCCGGGTGCGCGAACTGGCCGCGCCGGAGGTCATCGAGCGCCGCTACCAGGAGATCGTCCGCTTCGAGGACCAGCTCGCCGCCGACGGCGTGACGTTGGTGAAGTGCTTCCTGCACATCTCGCCGTGGGAGCAGAAGGAGCGGCTGCTCGCCCGGCTGGACGACTCCGCCAAGCGCTGGAAGTTCAACCCCGGCGACCTCGACGAGCGGGCACTGTGGCCGGCCTACCAGCGCGCCTATCAACTGGCGCTGGAGCGGACCAGCACTGAGACCAACCCCTGGTATGTCGTCCCGTCCGACCGCAAGTGGTACCGCAACTGGGCTGTCGGCCGGTTGCTGCTGGAGACGATGATCGAGGTCGGCCCGCGACTGCCCCAGCCGGACTACGACGTCGATACCGAGCGGGACCGGCTCATCGATGAGCCGCCGCTGCCGGGCTGACCGGCCCGTCGGCGTCGGCCGGCCGTTCGGGCCGGGCAGCGGCCGGCCGCGCCGCAGCCAGCTGTCCAGCGCCTGGGTGACCAGCCAGCCGGCCAGCACCCCCCAGGTGCAGCAGGAAGAGCCAGAAGCCCACCGCCGCGACCCCACCGACGACGTCCAGACCGCTGAACGGTGCACCCAGGTCCAGCGGGAGGGCCAGGAACAGCACGAACCCCTGCAAGAACCCCGACAGGCTGGCGGCGGTGAGGAAGGCGCCGGTGAGCACCGCGGCCGCGCGCAGCCGGCCGGCGGCCACCACCCCGAACCCACAGGCCAGCGGCACCACCAGCACGAAGAGCACCGAGTAGTACCCGACGGCGAAGCCGCCCAGCGCCGCGCCGGCGCCGGGCCGGGCGTGCAGGTCGGCGAGCAGCCGGCCGGTCCGCAGCAGCGGGTAGAGCAGCACGGGTGTGACGATGACCAGCGGCAGGGTCAGCAGCCGCCCGCGCCAGGCGGTGTACCGGTCGTCCTCCGGGCTGAGGCGCAGCAGCGCGCGGCGCAGTCCCTCGCCGTAGAGCGAGATCGGCAGCAGCGTCAGCCGCGCGTGCCACGGGGCAGCGGACCGCCGGCGTCGACCAGCCGGGCCAGCGCGTCCGGTGCGCCGAGGTCGGCCGGCTGCACGTCGCCCAGCCGTCCGGCGAGGGCGCGGACGGTCGCCGGGCTGGTCAGCCAGGCGGTCAGCGCGAGGGGCAGCACCAGCAGCGGGACGACGGCCATCCCGGCGTAGCAGGTCAGCCCGGCCGCGGGGCCTCGACCCGGACCCGGGCTGCCCGCACATCTCCATGTCATCAGCTTCCGGCCGGTCCCGCTCGTCCGGAGGGGCCAAAATGGCCATTTTGGCCCTGGGGGTGATCAGCGGCCGGCGAGCAGGTGCTGGGCGGCGGCGAACCCGCCCAGCCCGCTGACCGCACCGCCGCGCACGGTGCCGCCGGAGGACGCTGCGACCACCCGCGGGTGCGCGGTCGCCACACCCCAGCCGCCCACCTGCGCTGGCGTCGCGGCCACCGGCCAGGACAGGTCGCCGTGGAAGATGTGCCCGCCGGGCATCGCCAGCGACGCCTCGACGTCCAGCGGGGACGACGCCTGCAGGCACGGCCGGCCGTCGGCGTCGACGGCCAGGCAGTCGGTGAGCGGCTCGGTGAGGTGCTCGTCGAGCTGGACCAGCACCCGGCGGACCGCCTCGTCGCGCGTGCCGGCCGGGTCGGCGGCGTACAGCTCGGCCGGCGTATGCAGCCCGAACAGCGTCAACGTGTGCAGCCCGGTGTCGCCGACTATCGTCGGGTCGCTGAGCGAGTGGCAGTACACCTCGAACGGGATGACGTCGGGCAGCTGCCCGGCCACCGACCGGGCGTACGCCGCGTCCAGCTGGCCGGCGGCCTCGTCGACGTGCACGGTGCCGGAGAACATCGCCGCGGGGTCCGCGCCCGACCGCAGCCCGGGCAGCCGCCGCAGCACCATGTTGACCTTGAGCTGGGACCCGGACGGGCGCGGCCCGGGTGCCGTGCCGAGCAGCTCGTCGAGCACCGTTGGGGCCGCGCCGCTCACCGCGTGCCCGGCGTCCACGGCACTCGCGGCGCCGTCGGCATCGGTCCAGTGCACCGTGACGCCGTCGTCCCGGGTCTCGATCGCGGTGACGGTGGCGCCGGTGCGCAGCTCGGCGCCGGCGGCGCGGGCCGCGGTGGCCATCGCCCCGCTGACCGCCCCCATGCCGCCGACCGGCACCCGCCAGCGGCCGGTGCCGTTGCCGATGAGGTGGTACAGGAAGCAGCGTCCGGCCAGCCCGTCGGCGGCGTGCAGGTCCGCGGAGGTGCCGATCAGCCCGTCGGTCAGAGCGACGCCGCGGACGACGTCGTCGGCCAGGTGGTCGCCGACCACGTCGGCCAGTGGGCGTTCCCGCAGGTCGCGCCAGAGCTCGGCGTCCCGCAGCCGGCCGGCCAGGACCGCCTCGTCCAGCAGCGGCTCGGTCAGCGTCGGGGCGAGGTCCTCGGCCAGCGCGCCCAGCCGCCGGTAGAACCGTTGCCAGCCGGCGAACTCCGCGTCCGAGCCGGTGAGGTCGCGGAAGGACGCCGCGGTGGCCGGGCCCTCGTCGCGCTCGACGAGCAGGCCGCCGGCACGCCCACCGCGGTGCAGGGGCGTGTACGACGCGACCGCGCGGTCGACCAGGGTTACTGGCAGCGCCAGGTCGCTGACGATCCGGTCCGGCAGCAGGCTGACCAGGTAGGAGTACGCGGAGAGCCGGACGTCGACCCCCGGGAAGACCTGGCTGCTCACCGCGGCACCACCCACCGAGCCCAGCCGCTCCAGCAGGAGCACCGACCACCCGGCGCGGGCCAGGTAGGCGGCGGCGACCAGGCCGTTGTGCCCGCCGCCCACCACCACGGCGTCGTAGCGGGCCGTCGTCGCGGGTCCAGTCATCGGTCGAGTCATCGGTCGAGGCTCCGCTCGAAGTAGAGCGACCAGTCGTCCCGGTCGCCGACGTAGTGCTCGAAGGCGCGAATGGGGTGGTAGCCGGCTGAGATGTAGAGGCCCACCGCCTCCGGCTGCTCCGGCCCGGTCTCCAGCCGCAGCGTCGTCCAGCCCCGGTGGAGCGCCTCGGCCTCGAGTGCGGCGAGGACCACCCTGGACACCCCCCGCCGGCGCGCCTGCGGGACGACGTACAGCCGCTTGATCTCGGCGCTGTCGGGTGTCAGGGGCCGCAGGGCGCCGCAGCCGATTGCGGTGCCGTCGTCGTCCGTGGCCACCAGCACCACGGCCACGTCGGCCGCTGACGGCTTGATGCCCGGCTCCTGGTCCCCGCAGTAGCGGTCCACCAGCTCGGCTCGCTGGGCGGCGACCAGCTGCTGCACCACCGGGTCGTCCCAGGCGGCGGAGGAGAGGTGGACCACCAGCCGATCATCCCGGGCCGGGCTCCACGCGCTGCAGCAGCCCCCAGACGAACTGCGTGCGGACGCCGCCGGGCAGGTGCACCTCCCAGCGGGTGGCGACGCCGGGGTCGACGTCCCGGGCGCCGAGGAGGACGGCGACGTCGTCCACGACGTGCTCCCACACCCGCAGGTCACCAGGAGCGGCCGGCGGCACCGGCGAGCCGGGGGCGCGCACCAGCTGCTCGTGCAGGATGGTGCCGCCCGGCCCGGCGAGCACCTCCCACCACAGCTGCGGCCACAGCGGCAGCGGCCACCGCCGGACGACGAGGTCGAGGTCACCGAATCGCCGGTCCTCGAGCGCCTCCGGCGGCCCCAGCACGGCTGTGTGAAGACTCACGCCGCGCGGTCCACGGGGAGAGTGCTGGAGCGCCTGCCACCGGCGGTGTGCGGCCTGCGCCTCCGCCCGGTCCGCGGACAGTCGCGGCAGGGCGTCGAGCACCAGGTCGGGTCGCGTGTCGGCCATCCGGCGGAGGAGCACGAGACAGAACTCCCGTCGCGCCAACCCCCGCACCCGGCGAGCCTGTCACCCGCTGTCAGCGTGTCGACGCGCACCCCCAGAGTTTCTCCACAAAGTGACGTCATCCATTTGTCACAACCGCATCACGCACCTAACGTGGCTGCGTCTGGACGGGTCGTTCCGTCACCTACCAGGTGACAACCGACCGGACGCCGCCGAACCACCGCGCTCGCGCACTTCGCGGGCCGTGGACCGGGGACCCACCGCAGCACCGGGGTGAAGCACGCCGGCTCGCCAGAGCCGGAGTGCCGGGCGTCTTCCCGCCCGAACCCGTCAGCTAACTCGGTAGGCGGCTCGTGGAAGAAAGGAACAACCCGCCTCACATGGCGAGTTCGCTCATGCCTGTCCGCCGTCGGGCCACCGGCCGCGTGGCGCTCATCGCCCTCGTCGCTGCCAGCGGCGTCACCCTCTCCTCGCTTCCCGCCACGGCCGCTCCGGAAACACCGGGCAGCTCGCAGGAGGCCGCCGCGCTCGTTGCCGCCCGGGGTCACGACCTCGAGATCGTCACCGAACAGTTCAACGATGCTCGCGTACAGCTGGAGACCCAGCAGGCCACCGCCGTCGACGCCGCGGCCCAGCTTGCCGCCGCTGACGCCGCCGTCGACACCGCCCGCGACCAGGTCCGCGTGGTCGCCCGCAGCGCCTATACCGGCGACCAGCTGACCACCTTGCAGGCGATGCTGACCAGCTCGTCGGCCGACCAGCTGCTCGACCGCGTCGGCACCCTGGACACGATCGCCCAGCACAACGACGCGCTGCTCGGCGCGGCCCAGCAGGCGACCACCGAGGCCGCCGAGGCCAAGGCCACCGCCGACCGGGCTGCCGCCGATGCCCAGGCGCAGGTCGACCGGGTCGCCACCCAGCAGACCGACCTCCAGTCGCAGATCGTCGAGTACAAGGCCGAGCTGGCCCGGCTGACCGCCGAGGAGCAGGCGCGGGCACAGGAACTGGCCGCCCAGGCGCATGCCGCTGCCGCTGCCGCTGCCGCCGCCGCCGACGCCGCTGCCGCGGCGCCGGCCGCCGCCGACGCCGCTGCCGCGGCGCCGGCCGCCGACGACCTCGCTGACCGGTCGGCGCCGGCCGCCTCGCGATCGTCCCGGGAGCCCGCGGCGCCCGCCGTGGGCACTCCGGTCTTCGCCAGCAGCGGCGCAGCCCAGACCGCGGTCAACGCCGCTCTGGCGCAGCAGGGCAAGCCCTACGTGTGGGCGGCCGCGGGTCCGAGCTCGTTCGACTGCTCCGGGCTCATGTCGTACGCCTACGCGGCGGCCGGGATCTCCCTCCCCCACTCCAGCCGCAGCCAGGCGGCGATGGGCCGGGCCGTGTCCCGCGCCGAGCTGCAGCCGGGCGACCTCATCGCCTTCTACAGCCCGGTCAGCCACATCGGGATGTACATCGGCAACGGGCAGATGGTGCATGCGCCGACGTCGGGTGACGTCGTCAAGGTGGCCAGCATCGACGTCATGGGCAGCATCACCGCCATGCGCCGCATCGTCGGCTGACCCCGCCCCATCCCGGTGCCCCGGTCGCCTCTGGCGGCCGGGGCACTGGCGCGTCCGGGCCCTGGCGGCCCGACCGGAGCCAGGCCACATCGCCCCGCCGGGCACGATGGGCGAGCCCGCACCACTGTCGACCCGAGGGACCAATGACCAGCCTGACCGACCCACGCACCGTCGCCCGCGCCTTCCGCGCCGTGGCCATCGCCGAAGCCGTCTCCTGGGCGCTGCTGCTGGTCGGCATGTTCGTCAAGTGGGTGTTGCGCACCTCTGAGGTCGGCGTCCAGGTCTTCGGGCCCGTGCACGGCGCGGTCTTCCTCGCCTTCGTGGCGGTCACGCTCCTCGCCTGGCGGGTGCTGGGCTGGTCGCCGGGGACGGCGCTGCTTGCGCTGGCCGCCTCGGTGCCCCCGTTCGCCACGCTCTGGTTCGAGCGGTGGGCGCAGCGCACCGGGCAGCTCCCGGTCGGCGACCCGGCGCCGTCCCCGGCTGGCTAGCCTCCCGGCATGGTCGAACCGGTGCTGCCCGCCACCGCCCGCACCCTGCTGGCCCGCACCGCCCGCGTCCAGTGCGACGGGCGGGCGCCCAGCCTGGTCGCCGGCGTGGTCCGGGACGGCGGCCTGGCCTGGTCGGCCGGTCGGGGCAAGGTCGTCGACCCGCACACCGACGTCCAGTACCGGATCGGCTCGATCAGCAAGACGGTCACCGCGCTGGTCGTGATGCGGCTGCGCGACGAGGGCCGGCTGGGCCTGGACGACCCGCTGGACCGGCACGTCCCGGGCACGCCGCTGGGCGACCGGACCGTCGGGCAGCTGCTCTCCCATCTCGCCGGTGCCACGTCGGAGAGTCCGGGTAGCTGGTGGGAGCGGGTGCCCGGGGGCTCGCTGGCGGACCTGCAGCTGGCCGGGCCGGACGTCGTCCTCGGGGCGGCCCGCCGTTTCCACTACTCCAACCTGGGCTTCGGCCTGCTGGGCGAACTCGTCGAGGTGCACCGCGGCCGCCCGTGGGAGGACGTCGTCCGAGACGAGGTGCTCGACCCGCTGGGCATGACCCGCACGACGCCGCGCTCCACCGGGGTGGCTGCCCAGGGGGCGGCGGTGCACCCGTGGGCCGACGTCGTCCTGCCCGAGCCTGAGCACCACGCCGGGGTGATGGCCGCCGCCGGGCAGCTGTGGGCGACGCTGGCCGACCTCGGCCGGTTCGCCGCTTTCCTGCTGGGCGACACCGGCGACGTGCTGTCACCGGTGACGCTGGAGGAGATGGCCGTGCCGGCCGGCGTGGACGCCTCCGCGCCCGGGTGGTCGGCCTACGGGCTCGGGCTGCAGGTCGTGCGCGCCGACGGGCAGACGCTGGTTGGGCACGGCGGGTCGATGCCCGGCTTCCTGGCCGGGGTCTTCGTCGACCGGACCGAGCAGACCGGCGCGGTGATGCTCGCCAACACCACCAGTGGGCTGGACCAGCTGGTTCCTGGGCTGTTGGCCGACCTGCGGGCCGCCGAGCCCCGGGTGGTCGACGCCTGGACCCCGGCGCCGCCGCCGGTGCCGTTGGAGTTCCTCGGTGTCTGGTTCTGGGGGCCGGCGCCGCACGTGCTGCGTGCCCAGGCCGGCGGGCTGCTGCACCTGGGCCCGATGGCCGGCCGGGCCGGGCGGGCCAGCCGCTTCTCCCCACGCCCGGACGGCACCTGGGTAGGTCTGGACGGCTACTACGCCGGAGAGACGCTGAGGATCGCCCCGGACCACCTGGATCTGGCGACGTTCGTGTTCACCCGCACGCCCTACGACTCCGAGGCCCCGGTGCCCGGCGGTGTCGACGAGCGCGGCTGGGGCTGACCTGGGTACGGCATAGCCGTTCCCGTTCTGCACCGGAGGTGAGTGGCTCAGCCGCGCGGGTCGAGCTGGGCGGCGTACTGCTCGCCGTAGCAGCGCTCAGGTCGGCGAGGAACTCGTCCGGGCGGTCCTGCACCTGGGCGATCCGCGGCCGGGGCGGCAGCGCCTCGGGGTGCCAGGTCGCCGGGTCCCTAGAGCACCGACCGCAGGAGGGCCTTCGCGCAGTGGTAGAAGACCTGCTCGACGTCCACTGCCAGGGCCCAGCAGCGGGCGGGACCTGCCCACCACCATCCGGCCCAGCGGGTCGGGGTCATGGACTCCGGCGGGTCGCCCTTCGGCGAGACGTCGCAGGGGCCGCCGGCGCCCGAGGTGGCCACGAGGCAGAACGGTGAGGCGGCCAGCCACTGCCGGTCGATCTCGTCGAGCCCCCGGCGATCCTCGGCGGCCACCTGGGGCGGCGGCGTGCCGAGCAGCTCGCGGAGCTCGGCCTCGGTCGTGATCTCGTCCACGCGGGCAGGGCACCCGCCTGGCCCCGTCCCGGGTCCCGCCCTGAGCTTGCGAAGGGTGGGGAGGACGGGGTCCTTCATCGGTCGAAGGCGTCCATCGTGCTCTTGACCACCGCGGCGTAGGCCACGTGCGGCACGACGTCGCTGACCCAGGCGGTGGCGGACCAGGTGCGCGGGTCGGTGATGCCGAGGACGGTCATCGGCCCGTTGGCCGCCACGAGGACGCCGGCGGTGGTGAGCGCGGTGCCCACCAGCGGCCGGGACCGGAAGCCCGCTGCCCGGGCCAGCCCGACCAGGACGCCGACCCCGACGCCGGCCACGATGCCGGTGAGCGGGCCCAGCCCCTGCAGTCGGTTCTCGCGCTTTTCACCCTGGCCCGGGATCGACACGTGGGCCTTCTCCGCCAGCTTCTCCACGGTCTGCTCCGGCGTCGAGCTGCTACCCCGGCCGCGAACAGCCATGTCGAGGTAGGTGACCGCGTTGAGCGCCGTGGTCCCCGCGGCGCCGGCGGCGGCACCGCGCAGCACCCAGCCGGTCGTACTGATCCCGCGCCGGCCCTTGCCGAACACGCCCACCGGGGTCTTCTTCATCATGGTCGCCGCCGTACCCGCAGCGCGGCGGCGGGCAAACAGTGGGGGCCGACTCAGGCGCTGATCCGGGCACCGATCTGCGGCAGTATGCCCAGCTCGTCGGTGCTGCCGCAGCGCTCGGCGATCTGGCCGGCGTCGTCGAAGCGGGCGACCTGCACACCCCTGCTGCGGTGGGCCGCCTGGCCGGGGCCGGCGAAATGCAGGTAACCCAGCGCGGCGACGTGGTCGACGTCGCCACCGCCCGCGGACCGGTCCGGGTGCGCCGGCCGCGCTGACCGGTCAGGCGCGCCGGGGGGGTGGAGCGGGTCAGCGTGCGCCAGATTCAACTGGAGGGCACCCGGCGTCCGGAGACGAGGTACTCGGGCACGGCGTCGACGACCACGGGCAGCCGGTCCGGACGGACGGACTCGGCCCTGCGTGCGCTGCGGCGTCTACCTGATCTCCGAGGGCGGGGTCCGGACGGCGGTGCTGCTCCGAGGCCCCGAGCCGGAGTCGGGCAACCCGCAGGCGACCGTGCAGGTCGTCAGCACGGACGCCACCTCGGCCACCCGGGCGGCCGCGGAGATCCGGTCGGCGGCGGTCACGGAGAACGTCTTCCGCGGACAGGTGCTGTCCTTCGGACACGAGGTGTTCGGGCGCGGCCAGACGCTGCTGCAGTTCCACAGCCGGCCGAGGCTGGGTGCCGACCAGCTGGTGCTGGCCGCCGATACCCTCGCCGAGGTGCAGCGCCAGGTCGTCGAGGTGGCCCGGCACAAGACCCAGCTGCTGGCGGCCGGGCAGCACCTCAAGCGGGGAGTCCTGCTGTACGGGCCGCCCGGCGTCGGCAAGACCCACACCGTCCGCTACCTGACCAGCAGCCTGGTGGACACCACCGTCATCCAGTTGACCGGCAATGCCCTGCACCTCATCGCCGAGGCGTGCTCGGTAGCGCGGGCGCTGCAGCCGGCAATGGTAGTCATCGAGGACGGCGACCTGATCGCGGAGGACCGCGGCATGCACCCCGGTCAGCACCCGCTGCTATTCCAGCTGCTCAACGAGATGGATGGGCTGGCCGAGGACGCCGAGGTGGTCTTCGTGCTGACCACCAACCGGGCGGACCTGCTCGAGCCGGCGCTGGCGTCCCGCCCCGGCCGGGTGGATCAGGCGGTGGAGCTGCGGTTGCCGGACGCCGCCGCCCGCCGGGCGCTGTTCGAGCTCTACCGCGGCTCCCTGGAGGTGGACACCAGCGGCCTGGACACCGTGCTCGAGCGGACCGACGGCGTCACCGCGTCGTTCCTCAAGGAGTTGCTGCGCCGAGCGGCGCTGCTGGCGGCCCCGCAGACCGGCAGCCGTCCGCTGGCGGTCTCCGCCGCCGACCTCGGCGGGGCACTGGACGAGCTGCTGGACACCCGGAACGCCATGACCCGCATGTTGCTCGGCAGCGTGCCGGGCTGACCCGGGCCGCCGCCGCGCCGCGTCAGCGGTGGCGGGCGTGGTGGGCCTCGCCTGGCGGGAGCGGGTCGAAGCCGCACTCCTGGTAGGTCCACCAGCCGCTCGGGTGCGGCTCCCGGGTGGCCAGGGACTCGTCCCAGTGGACGAGCAGCAGCCGGGCGGCGGACTCCAGGCCGGTGACCCCCGGCCCCCGCACCCGCTCCGGGTCCGCATCCAGACCTACCGCCGACTCCGGGGTGATCCACAGCCGGTGCGCCTGTCTGTCCACCACGACCACGACCTCGTCGTGGTCTGCCCTCCGGGAGACCGGGGTGCCCTCGCTCGCCAGCTTGCTGACGAACAGCTCGACCGCGTCACGTCCGTCGCCGCCCATGGGCGTCAGTCCTGGTCCGGGCCGGGCGGCGAGCCGGCGGCGCGCTCCAGCAGCGGGGTCATCCGGTGGTCGACGAACCGGCGCAACGCCAGGTTCGTGTCGGTGCGCTGGACACCGGGGATGGTCAGCACCTGCTCGCTGATCCGCCACAGGTCATCGGCATCGACGGCGACCACCTGCACGAGCAGGTCGGCGACCCCGGACAGCCCGGTGACCTCCAGCACCTCCGGGATCTGGGCGAGCGCGTCGCTGACCTCGGCCAGGCTGCGCTGCACCACCTGCACGGTCACGTAGGCGCCGAGCCGGTAGCCCAGCGCCTCGGGGCGGACCCGGCGCTCGAACGGGTCCAGTGCGCCGCTGGACTCCAGCCGGGCCAGCCGGGCCTGCACGGTGTTGCGGGCCAGCCCGAGCTGCTGCGACAGAGCCAGCACCGTGGCACGCGGGTCCACCGAGAGGGCGAGGAGCAGGCGCGCATCAGTGGCGTCCAGTGCGTCCCCGGATCCGGCCATGATGCTCAGTCTGACACGGGAGGAGCCAGCCAGACTGATCAACCTGCTCAGTTGCCCGATCGAGTGTTGCGCAGATCGATCGAAGGGTGATCTGCTCCGCGGGACGGCCCGACGTGCCACCATGTGTGAGTGGTGCCACACCCCGGCGCCGCAGGACGTCCACCGACCGGTGGCCGGTGACCCCGGCGCCCGGCGACGGCGAGGAGACAGCATGACGGCGCTGCAGCACACCACCGAGGTGGTCGACCCGGTACCCGGGGCCGACGCCCCCCACCTGCCCGGTCAGCCCGACCTGGTCCAGTTGCTGACACCCGAGGGCGAGCGGGTGGAGCACCCCGACTACTCCCTGGACATCACCGACGAGGAGTTGCGCGGCCTCTACCGCGACCTGGCCCTCGTCCGGCGCTGGGACGTCGAGGCCACCGCGCTGCAGCGGCAGGGGGAGCTGGGCATCTGGGCGTCCCTGCTGGGCCAGGAAGCCGCCCAGGTCGGTGCCGGCCGGGCGCTGGCCGCTGACGACATGGCCTTCCCCACCTACCGCGAGCACGGGGTCGCCTGGACCCGCGGCGTGGACCCGCTGCACGTGATGAGCCTGTTCCGGGGCGTCGACATGGGCGGCTGGGACCCGGTCGCCACCCGCTTCAACCTCTACACCGTCGTCATCGGTGCCCAGTGCCTGCACGCGACCGGCTACGCGATGGGCCTGCAGCGGGACGGCGCGGAGAGCGCCACCCTGGCCTTCCTCGGCGACGGCGCCACCAGTCAGGGCGAGGTGAACGAGGCGCTGATCTGGGCCTCGTCGTACGCCGCGCCGGTCGTCTTCTTCTGCCAGAACAACCAGTACGCGATCAGCGTGCCGATCGAGCGCCAGTCGCGGGCGCCGCTGTTCCACCGGGCAGCCGGGTTCGGCTTCCCCGGCGTCCGGGTCGACGGCAACGACGTCCTCGCCGTGCTGGCCGTGACCCGCGCGGCGCTCGCCGCCGCCCGCGAGGGCCAGGGCCCCACCTTGATCGAGGCGTTCACTTACCGCATGGGCGCGCACACCTCCTCCGACGACCCGAGCCGCTACCGGCTGGCCAGTGAGCTGGAGGAGTGGAAGCTGCGCGACCCGATCGCCCGGCTCAAGGCCTACCTGTCCCGGTCGGGGAAGGCGGACGCCGCCTTCTTCACCGGCGTGGACGCCGAGGGTGACGAGCTGGCCGCCCGGCTTCGCAAGGGCACCATCGAGATGCCCGACCCGGCCGGCACCGAGATCTTCGACCACGTCTACGCCGAGCAGACCCCGCACCTGGCCGCCCAGCGCGCCGAGTTCGTGGCGTACCACGAGTCCTTCGAGGGAGGCCACCAGTGACCGAGACGCTGACCATCGGCAAAGCCCTCAACCTGGGGCTCCGTAAGGCGCTGGAGGACGACGCCAAGGTCATGCTCATGGGCGAGGACATCGGCAAGCTCGGCGGGGTCTTCCGGATCACCGACGGGCTGCAGAAGGACTTCGGCGAGGACCGCGTCGTCGACACCCCGCTCGCGGAGGCCGGCATCCTCGGCACCGCGGTGGGCCTGACGATGCGTGGCTACCGGCCGGTCTGCGAGATCCAGTTCGACGGGTTCGTCTTCCCCGCCTACAACCAGATCGTCACCCAGGTGGCCAAGATCCACGCCCGCTCCCGCGGCAAGCTGCCCATGCCGATCGTCATCCGCATCCCGTTCGGTGGCGGCATCGGCGCGGTCGAGCACCACAGCGAGAGCCCGGAGGCGTACTTCGCGCACACCGCGGGCCTCAAGGTGGTCGCCGTGTCCAACCCGGTCGACGCCTACTGGGGCATCCAGCAGGCCATCGCCCATCCCGACCCGATCGTCTTCCTGGAGCCCAAGCGGCGGTACTGGGAGAAGGCCAAGGTCGACCGGGACGCCACCCCGGAGCCGCTGTTCGCCTCCCGGGTGGTCCGCGGCGGCGACGACCTCACGCTGCTGGCCTACGGGCCGATGGTGAAGACGGCGCTGCAGGCTGCCCAGGCGGCTGCCGACGAGGGCCGCTCGCTGGAGGTCGTCGACCTGCGCACCATCTCCCCGCTGGACCTCGAGCCGGTGTACGAGTCGGTGCGCCGGACCGGTCGCTGCGTCGTCGTCCACGAGGCGCCGCTGACCCTGGGGCTGGGCGCGGAGATCGCCGCCCGCGTCACCGAGACCTGCTTCCACTCCCTGGAGGCACCGGTGCTGCGGGTCGGCGGGTACGACACCCCGTACCCGCCGTCCAAGCTGGAGGAGGAGTACCTCCCTGACCTGGACCGGGTGCTCGACGCCGTCGACCGGTCGATGGGGTTCTGAGCAATGACATCTCCGAGCGCGCCGCATCTGCGCCAGTTCAAGCTGCCCGACGTCGGCGAGGGCCTCACCGAGGGTGAGATCCTGTCCTGGCTGGTGGCCGTGGGCGACACCGTCACTGTCAACCAGCCGCTGTGCGAGGTGGAGACGGCCAAGGCCGCCGTCGAGCTGCCCAGCCCGTTCGCCGGCACGGTGACCGAGCTGCTGTACGAGGTGGGGACGACGGTCGACGTCGGCGCACCGATCATCACCATCGACATCGGCGGGGAGGGTGGGGTCAGCGCCGCCGGTGATGCCCCGTCGACCGGCCAGCCCGCCGCCGAGCCCGTCGGGACCGGGCTGATCGGCGAGCAGAACGCGAACGGCCGCACCTCGGTGCTGGTCGGCTACGGGCCGCGGAACACCGAGGCCACCCGCCGCCCGCGCCGTTCGGGGGCCGCCGTGGCCGCCCGGGCCACCGCGCCCGTGCTGCCGGAGGCCGACTACGGCTCCGGGTCCCAGCGGCCGCCGTTGCTGGCGACCGCGCCGGACATCACCACCAAGCCGATCCGGCACGGCGGACTGGAGACCGGCCGGGCCGCCGAGGCGCACGCCGCCGCGGAGCCCGTCGCGACCGCGCCGCCGTCCCGGGCCAGCCGGCCCGGTGCGGGCGCGCTGCGCCCGCTGGCCAAGCCGCCGGTGCGCAAGTACGCCAAGGACCTCGGCATCGACCTGACCTCGGTCGAGGGCACCGGCGAGGGCGGGGTCATCACCCGCGCCGACGTCGACGCCGCCGCCACGGGTGCTTCCGGTACCGAAAGCACCCTGGCTGGGCGCGCTTTCGGTACCGAAAGCCCCGAGGCGGGGGCGACGGAGACGCGGATCCCGATCAAGGGTGTCCGCAAGCACACCGCCGCGGCGATGGTGGCCAGCGCGTTCACCGCGCCGCACGTCACCGAGTTCCTCACCGTCGACGTCACCCGGATGATGAAGCTGCGCACCCGGCTCGCGGCCCGCCCGGAGCTGGTCGGGGTCAAGGTCAGCCCGCTGCTGTTCGTCGCCCGGGCGGTGCTTCTCGCCGCGCGCCGGCACCCGATGGTCAACAGCTCCTGGGACGAGGCCGCCCAGGAGATCGTGGTCAAGCACCAGGTGAACCTGGGCATCGCCGCCGCCACGCCGCGCGGGCTCGTCGTCCCGAACGTGAAGGACGCCGGCCGGCTGACCCTCGCCGAGCTGGCCGGGGCGCTGGGCGACCTGACCGCCACCGCGCGGGAGGGCCGCACGCCGCCCGCGGCCATGTCCGGCGGCACGATCACGATCACCAACGTGGGGGTGTTCGGCGTGGACACCGGGACGCCGATCCTCAACCCCGGCGAGTCGGCGATCCTGGCCTTCGGTGCGATCCGCGAGATGCCCTGGGTGCACGGGGGTGGGAAGGGCGGGAAGAAGAAGGTGGTCGCGCGGCAGGTGACGCAGCTGGCGCTGTCCTTCGACCACCGGATCATCGACGGCGAGCTCGGGTCCCGGTTCCTGGCCGACGTCGGCGCGCTGCTGCACGACCCGGGAACCGCCTGGACCTTCTGAGCCAGGTCGGGTGGAGGACGATGTGCGGGACGCAATCTTCTGGGGCATGTCCGGTACATGACTGAAGCAATCCCCTTGCGGGCGCTCGCGCTCGTGTGCAGCCCTCACACCGTCTCCCGCCGCGTCGAGCAGCGACCTGATGGCCCGTCAGGTCCTCGACGCCCTCGGCCAGCACGGCATCACCGATGACGTCGTGCGGGTGGTCGACCACGACGTCAAGCCCGGCGTCGAGATCGACATGGGGGACGGCGATGCCTGGCCGTCGATCCGGCAGCAGCTGCTCGCCGCAGACATCCTGCTCGTCGCCACCCCGACGTGGGTCGGCCACATGAGCAGTGTCGCCCAGCGGGTGGTGGAGCGGCTGGACGCGGAGATCTCCGAGACCGACGACGAGGGGCGGTCGGTCATCTCCGGCAAGGTCGCGGTGGTCGGCAACGAGGACGGCGCCCACATGATCACCGCGGACCTGATGCAGGCGCTGGACGACGTCGGGTTCTCCCTGCCCGCACAGAGGGCGACCTACTGGAACGGCGAGGCGATGCACGGCACCGACTGCAACGACCTGGACGAGACCCCGGACGCCGTGGCGTCCACGACCGCAACGCTGGCCGCGAACGCCGCACACCTGGCCCGGCTGCCCAAGTCCTCGCCGTACCCATCCGCTTCCTGACCCCCGCGGCCGCGCCGCCGAGGGAGTGCTCCGAGCGTTACTCCCATTCCGAACGGTCAGTCGGCGTCGAGGTCGGCAGCCACCATGCCGGCGATCTGGGCCAGGACCGTCTCGTCGTCGCTGCTGACGGTGACCTCGGTGCCCTGCTTCGCGCCCAGCGTCATGATCATCAGCGGGGACCCGGCGTCGACCGGTGCCCCGCCCGGGCCGGCCAGCGTGACTGGGACGCCGGACTTGCCGACTGCTTCCGCGATGAGCGCGGCCGGACGGGCGTGCAGGCCGACGGAGGACCCGACGGTGACGGTCTTGCTGGGCATGGGTCCCTGCTTCCTCGTAGACGGTTCGAGTGTCAGCTTGCCGGTCAGGCGACGGCCGTGCCTGCCGGGCGGGCCGGGGTCACGCTGTGGGCGTGGGCGAGGTCGACGGCGTCCTCGGGGACGGCGTCGGCCTTCGTGCGGCCGATGCTCTTGGCGACCGTCACCGCGACCCCGCCGACGACCGTCCCGGCGATCAGGGCGATCACGAACATCAGGATGCCGGTGATGGCGAACAGGACGAAGATCCCGCCGTGCGGGGCGCGGAGCTCCACGCCGCTGGCGGCCACGATCGCCCCGGTGGTCGCCCCGCCGAGCATCATCGACGGGATCACGCGCAGCGGGTCGGCCGCCGCGAAGGGGATGGCGCCCTCAGAGATGAACGAGAGCCCCAACAGCCAGGCGGCCTTGCCGTTGTCCCGCTCGGCGGGGGTGTACAGCTTCGGCCGGATGGCGGTGGACAGCGCCATGGCCAGCGGAGGCACCATGCCGGCCGCCATGACCGTGGCC
Source organism: Modestobacter sp. DSM 44400 (assembly GCF_900107175.1). Lineage (GTDB taxonomy): Bacteria > Actinomycetota > Actinomycetes > Mycobacteriales > Geodermatophilaceae > Modestobacter. The sequence continues at coordinate 32,933 of NZ_FNOZ01000031.1, forward strand.
ATGATGACCAGCGAGCCGCGGCCGGCGTCGGCGGTCAGCCCGGTGGTGGCGAAGACGTAGGCCGCCTTGTTGACCGGGCCGCCGAGGTCGAAGCTCATCATCAGGCCCAGGATGAGCCCGAGCAGCAGCGCCGAGCTGCCGGTGAGGCCGTTGAGGAACTCGGTCAGGCCGCTGAGCGCCTTGGCCAGGGGCCGGCCGAGCAGCGCGGCCATGATGCCGCTGGAGATCAGCGTGGCCAACAGCGGGATGATCACCACGGGCTGCAGGCCGCGTGCGAAGGCCGGCAGCTTCCACCGGCTGATCCACAGCGCCGCGAAGCCGGCGATGATGCCGCCGACCAGGCCGCCCAGGAAGCCCGCGCCCACGGTCAGCGACACGGCGCCAACTACGAAGCCGGGGACGATGCCGGGCCGGTCGGCGATGGCGTAGGCGATGTAGCCGGCCAGCGCCGGGACGAGGAAGCCGAAGGCCGCCTGGCCGAGCACGGTGCACAACGCGCCGATGTAGCCCAGGAACCCGTCGTTGAGATGGTCGACACCGGGCGCACTGGGCAGGTTGAAGAAGGTGTTGTTCAGCATCCAGTTCGCGGCGTAGCTCAGGCCGTCCGCCGCCGGGTCGGCGTTGACGATCTTGTACCCGCCGAACAGGAAGCCGAGCGCGATGAGCAGTCCACCAGCGGCGACGAACGGGATCATGTAGCTGACGCCGGTGAGCAACCAGCGGCGGACCTCCGAGCCTGTGCTGGGGCGGTCGCCACTCAGGGCGGCGACGGTGCCGTCGGCCCCGGTGCCCGGCACGCGACGGGCGTTCGGGTCGTCCGCGGCGGCCAGCGCCTCACGGATCATCACCTCGGGCTCGTTCATCGCGCGCTTGGTGCCGGACTGGACCAGTGGCTTGCCGGCGAACCGGTCCCGGTCCTTGACTCCGACGTCGACGGCGAAGATGACCGCGGCGGCCTTGCTGATGACCGAGGGATCCAGGGGCGTGGAGCCCGAGGAGCCCTGGGTCTCCACGTGCAGATCGACGCCCATGTCGCGGGCGGCGGCGGAGAGCTTGTCGGCCGCCATGTAGGTGTGCGCGATGCCGGTCGGGCAGGCGCTGACCGCAACCACGGTGCGCCGCTCGCCGCCGGCGGCAGCCGGGGCGGACGCCGCGGGAGCGGAAACTGCGGGAGCGGAAACTGCGGTGGCGCCGGCGGGGGACTCGGCCGGGGAGACGACGTCCTGGACGAGGCCGACGATCTCCTCCGGAGTGCGCGCGGCGCGCAGCAAGGCGACGAACTCCGGGCGCACCAGCGCGCGGGCCAGCGCGGTCAGCAGGGTGAGGTGGTCGGCGTCCCCGTGCTCGGGGGCGGCGATCAGGAAGGCCAGGTCGGCCGGGCCGTCCGGCGCGCCGAAGTCCACCGGCGGGGAGAGCCGGGCGAAGCCGAGCGAGGCCTCGGTGACCGCGGCCGACCGGCAGTGTGGGATGGCGATCCCCCCGGGGAGCCCGGTGGCTGCCTTCGCCTCGCGCGCCATGGCGTCGGCGTGCAGCGCATCCGCGCCGGTGGCCCGGCCGGCCGCGGCCACGAGGCCCGCCAGCCGCGCGACGACGGCGCTCTTGTCTCGGCCGAGGTCGGCGTCGAGCGCCACCAGCTCGGGTGTGATGAGTGCGGACATGGACGGCTCTCCCTGGGGTGGGTGGGTCAGCGGGCGTCGGGACCGGCGACCGGGCGGGCGCCGACGGGAACAGGAGTGGTGCGGGGCAAGCCGGGCACGACGGGGACGGCGGCCGGGTCGGCCTGGTCGGGGCGGGGCACCGCGGAGCCGGGCAGCGCGGCACTGGCCGATCCGTAGGCAACGGCGTTCTGGAGGCGGGCGGCGGGCTCGGCCCCGGCCAGGTGGGCGAGGAGGTACCCCGCCAGGCTGCTGTCCCCGGCGCCCACGGTGCTGCGCACGGTGACCCGCGGCGGCTGGGCGGACCACAGGCCGCCGTCGGCGGTGGACAGCCACGCACCGCCGGCGCCCAGCGTCAGCAGTACGTCGGCCACGCCGCGTGCGTGCAGGCTGCCCACCGCGTCGAGGAGGGCGGCGGGGTCGCCGCTGAGCTCCTCCTCGGAACGGCCGGCGAGCTGGGCCAGCTCCTCGGTGTTGGGCTTGAGCAGGTCCGGGGCGGCGCCCCCGGCGGCCAGCAGGGCCAGGAGGGGCGCCTCGGAGGTGTCGACGGCGATCCGGGCGCCGGTGTCGCGCAGCGACCGGACCAGCGTGGCGTACCAGTCGACCGGCGTGCCGGGCGGCAGGGAGCCGGAGAGCACGACCCAGGCGGCGCCGGCGGCGTGCTCGCGGACGGCGGCCTCCAGCGCACGCCGGGCCTCGTCGTCCAGCGGGGCGCCGGGCTCGTTGAGCTTGGTGGTGGTGCCGTCGGGCTCGGTGAGCGTGTAGTTCGTGCGCACCGGCGAGACGATGGGCACCGTCGCCAGCCGCAGTCCCAGCCCGTGCAGGGCCGACAGGACGGGATCGTCGGCGCCGGCCGGGAGGACCGACACGACGTCGACGCCGGCGGCGGCGACCGCGCGCGCGACGTTGACGCCCTTGCCGCCGGGCTCGGTGCTGCTGACCCCCAGTCGTGCCACGCTGCCGCGCTCCAGCGGACCGGGCAGCACCAGGGTGCGGTCCAGGCTCGGGTTGGCGGTGAGCGTGACGACGCTGCCCCGCGCCGGCATCGGGGACGTCCCGGTCATGCGACCAGCACCTCGACTCCTCGTCGTTCGAGTTCGGCGATCAGGTCGGGGTCCGCGTCGCCGTCGGTGACGAGGACGTCGACGTCCTCGACGGCCGCGAAGCGGACCAGGTGCTCGCGGCCGAGCTTGGAGCTGTCGGCCAGGACGACGACGCGCTGCCCGGCGCGGACCATGGCCCGCTTGACGGCCGCTTCGCGGTCGTCGGGGGTGGAGAAGCCGTGCCCGGCGCTGATCCCGTTCGTGCCGAGGAAGACGACGTCGACCCGCAGGTCGGCCAGCTCTCGGATGGTTACCTCGCCGACCGCGGTCTGGGTGATGCCGCGGACGCGGCCGCCGAGGACGTGCAGCTCCACGCCGGGCGACGCCGACAGGCGCGCGGCGAGGGGCACCGAGTTGGTGGCCGCCAGCAGGTGCCGGTCGCCGGGGAGCACCTCGGCCAGCGCGGCGGTCGTGCTGCCGCCGTCCAGCACCAGGCTGCCGTTGCGGCCGGGCACCAGGTCGAGGGCCGCGGCGGCGATCCTGCGCTTCTGCTCGGTGCGGGTGCCGTCCCGCTCGCCGAGCCCGGGCTCGACGACGGTGAAGGCGCCGGTCGGCACGGCGCCGCCGTGCACGCGCCGGAGCATCCCCGCCCGCTCCAGGACAGCGAGGTCGCGGCGGACGGTCTCGGGGGTGACCCCGAAGCGCTCGGCGACCGCGGTCACGGCCACCCGGCCGCGGTGGGTGACCAGCCCGGCGATGGCCTGCTGGCGTTCTTCTGCGTACACGGGGACCTCCCGGCGGCGGGGTCGACGATGCCCGATGGTGTGGGAATCGGTTTGTATTGTGTTGTTTTACGTCCGTTCGGTTGACAAGTCAAGACGAATTCATGACTCTGGTCACCGAGCGCACGGCCAACGACGACCCGCGCTCGCTTCCGCTCCGAACGACCCCCAGTCGGCCGCCGCACACCGCCGGCCAGGGTCCGAGTCAGACAGCGAGGCACGCCATGTCGTCCACCCCCCTCCGGACCGGTACGCCGGTCCCGCTCGCCGGCCCGACCGTGCTCATCGGCACGCCGGTGGTGCCGGGGGTCGTCCTGGGCCCGGTCGTGCGTCCCAGTGGCGCCGTCCAGCTGCCGGACGGCGACTCGGCCGAGGTGCCCGCGGCCGACCGGGGCGCCGAGAAGGATCGGTTCGTCGCGGCGGCGAGCGTCGTCGCCGACCGGCTCGCCGCCCGGGCGGCGGCCGCCACCGGGGTGAGTGCCGAGGTCCTCTCCACCACCGCCGGTCTGGCCAGGGACCGGGGCCTGCTGTCCGCGGTGGAGCAGCGGATCGACGCCGGCTCGTCGGCCGCGGTCTCCGCGGTCGCCGCCGCCGAGCAGTTCGTGGGCCTGTTCACCAGCCTCGGCGGGCTGATGGCCGAGCGGGTCACCGACGTCCGGGACATCCGGGACCGGATCGTCGCCGAGCTCACCGGCCAGGGCGAGCCGGGCGTGCCGACCCCCGACGCGCCCTCGGTGCTCCTGGCCGACGACCTGGCGCCGGCCGACACGGCCGGACTGGACCCCGCACGGATCATCGCGCTGGCGACCCGGCTGGGCGGCGCCACCAGCCACACCGCGATCATCGCCCGCCAGCTCGGGCTGCCGTGCGTGGTCGGGGTGGGCGGGCTCGCCGACGTCCCGGCCGGGGCGCTGGTGCTGGTGGACGGCGAGCAGGGCACCGTGACCGTCGACCCCGAGCCGGCTGCGGCGCAGCAGCGGGTGGCCGCCGCGCAGGCGGCCGCGGCGGCCCTGGCCGGATACCGCGGGCCCGGGACGACGCAGGACGGGCACCCGGTGCAGGTCCTCGCCAACGTCCAGGACGGCCCCGGTGCCCGCGCCGCCGCCGCGGCGCAGGCCGAGGGCGTCGGCCTGCTGCGCACCGAGCTCGCGTTCTTCGGCCGTACCCAGGAGCCCTCGGTCGAGGAGCAGGCGCAGATCTATGCCGCGGTGTTCGACGCCTTTCCGGGCGCCAAGGTGGTGCTCCGCACGCTCGACGCCGGGTCGGACAAGCCGCTGGCCTTCGCCACCCCCCCGGACGAGGCCAACCCGGCGCTGGGTGTGCGGGGACTCCGCGTCGCGCGCCGCGACCCCGGGCTGCTCACCCGCCAGCTCGACGCGGTCGCCCAGGCGGCCCGGGCGACCGCGTCGGCGCCGTGGGTGATGGCGCCCATGGTGTCCACCGTCGCCGAGGCCGCCGAGTTCGCCGCCCTGGTGCGCGAGCGCGGGTTGGTGCCCGGCGTGATGGTCGAGGTGCCCTCCGTGGCGCTGCTGGCCGACCGCTTCCTCGAGCATCTGGACTTCCTGTCCATCGGGACCAACGACCTGTCCCAGTACACGTTCGCCGCCGACCGGCTCTCCGCCGAGCTGGCCGACCTCACCGACCCGTGGCAGCCCGCACTACTCGCCTTGGTGCAGGCCGCAGCCGCGGCGGGGCAGCGGGCCGGCAAGCCGGTGGGCGTGTGCGGCGAGGCCGCGGCCGACCCGCTGCTGGCCTGCGTGCTCGTCGGCCTGGGCATCTCGTCGCTGTCCTGTGCGGCCTCCTCGGTGGCCGGCGTGGGCGCCCGGCTGGCGACCGTGGACCTGGCCACCTGTCAGCGCGCCGCGGAGGTGGCGCTGGCCGCTGACGACCCGCAGGCCGCCCGGGCCGCCGTCCGGGCCGTGCTCGCGGGCTGACCAGGAGGCCGGCTCGGCGCCGGCGCCGCGTTGCACGCCCTTCCGCTGCGTTGCGCTTCCTGCACCGCGTGCAACGCGCCCCGTCGGCGTGCAACGCGGCTCGCCCGCTGGTCGCGACGGCCCCTCCGGCCGGAGACTGAGCCGCGACACGCTGGCGACGATTGTGGGGGTCGTCACCCGCAAGGGTGATGAGACCTTCGGCGACTTCGGCGACACACCCTGTGTTCCGATGGAATAATCATCGTTGCGCCTGCTTTACTACGGGCGTAACACCGACAAGCGGCAACCCGGAAGAAGGCAGTGACATGAGCAGCGTGACCTCCAGCTGGCGAGAGCGTCGGCAGGCGGCGCGTACCCGGCGGGCCCTGGACCTCGCCGTGGCCCGCAGCAGCAGCCCCGCTATGCGCGATGACCTGCTGACCCTCTCCAACAGCAGCCAGTTCACCAACGCGCTGCGCTGACCCGGCGCCGTCCGCCTGCTCGGCGGACGCACTCCGGACGACACTCGACCCCGGCCTCCCTGTGGAGCCCGGGGTCGTCTGCTGTCCGGGAACGTCTGCTGTGAGGGACGGAGGTCGATGGGCGCGGTTGTCCCCCGCAGGGGGTGGACGGGGCTACGACCCGGTCCAGCCCGCGGATCGCCCTGCCGATGCCGATCCCATGAGCACGCAGGAGGCGGCACCGAGCCGCGGCGGCGTCCAGCGGACGGCGCCGTCGGCGGCGACCGCGCGCGAGACGTCCTCGGCCACCACGGCCGGGCTGTTGCGCTACGTGCGCGAGCACGGCGGCTCGGATGCCGTCGAGGAGACGATCCGCCGGGCCGGCGTGCCGCACACCGCCGCCCAGCTCGTGGACTCGGCCAACTGGACCAGTTACGACACCCGGATCAGGCTGTTCACCGCCGCCACCGAGGTGCTCGGCGACCCGCGGACCATGTTCCAGGTCGGGGCCACGGCGCTCGCCTAGGGAATGTCGCCCTCCGTCGTCCTCGTCGTCCGGGCGATGGGCTCACCACTCCAGGTCTTCCGCCAGCTCCCGGGCGCGGTGCTGAAGTTCTCCACCACCTCCACGATGGAGGTCCTGGAGTTCGGTGCCACGTATGCCACGGTCACCCTGACCGTGCACGAGGGGTATCCGCACTCCCGGCTGGACTGCCAGTACGCGCAGGGGCTGCTGACCTCGGTGACGTCGGTGTTCGGGCTCCCGCCGGCCCGCATCGTGCACGACGAGTGCGAGTCCGACGGGCACCCGACGTGCCTGTACCGCCTGACCTGGGCGCCCCGGTCGCGGCTGCCGTGGCGCCGCCGGCGCCGGGCCACCGCCGCTGTGGAGCTCACCGCCCTGCGCGGGCAGGTCCGGGCGCCACGTCGCCTCCGCGCGCCGGCAGCACGGCCGGCTGGCCGCCGTCTACCGGTCCGACCTGCGCCAGATGGGCGACGAGGGCTTCGTCCTGGCCGCCTACGCCGGACACGCCGCCGCCGCGCTGGACCTGCTGATGGCCCTAGAGGAGACCCGACTGCAGGCGCGCCGGTCGGCCGCCCTGCTCGAGCTCGCGCACGAACTGGCCGGCTCTGTCGACGCCGCCGCGGTCTGCGACGTCGTCGCCGCTGCCCTGCCGCGGGTCGTCGGCTGCACCAGTGCCTCGGTGATGGTGTGGGACCCGGCGACCGGTTGCCTGCAGGGTCATTCGGCCGTGGGGCTGGACGCCGAGCGCCGTGCGCTGTTCCTCGGCACCCCGCTGCATGCCGAGGCCACCCCGGAGTTGGTCGGGATGCTCACCGACGGGGAACCGCGCTTCCTCTCCGCCGACACGGCCAGCCCGAACGTGCAGCTGCTGCTCGAGGCGCTGACCCTCGCCGACGTCGTCGCGCTCCCGCTGCAGGCCGCCGGCACGTTCCTGGGCGTCGCCACTGCCAGCTGGGAGAGCGGAGAGGCGCCGGCCGAGCTGGACGGCGACGTCCTCGCCCGGCTGCGCGGTGTCGGTGACCAGGCCGCCACCGCGCTGCAGAACGCCCGCCTGTTCGCCACCGTGCGCCACCAGGCCACCCATGACGCGCTGACCGGTCTGCCCAACCGGGTGCTGTTCACCGACACGCTCGACACCCGGCTGGCCGGCACTGGACCGGAGGAGTGGCTGGCGGTCCTGTTCTGCGACCTGGACCGGTTCAAGCAGGTCAACGACACGCTGGGGCACGCGGCCGGCGACGAGCTGCTGCGGCAGGTCGCCGCCCGGCTCCGGGCTGTCGTGCGGCCCCAGGACACCGTCGGCCGGCTGAGCGGCGACGAGTTCGCGCTGGTGCTGCCGGGCCTGTCCGGGCCGGCGGACGCCGGGGAGTTCGTCGACCGGGTGCGCGGCTGCTTCGCCGATCCGTTCCGCATCGAGGGGCGCGACGTGACCGTCTACACGAGCGTCGGGATGGCGGTCAGCGCGGGACCGGACAGCACGGGCGAGGAACTGCTGCGGGCGGCCGACGACTCGATGTACGAGGACAAGCAGCTCGCAGCCGACCACGCGGTGGTCGGCTGATTCAGTTCCGCAGCCGCGCCTTGAGCGCGGCCTGCTCGTTGGCGCCGAAGCCGTGCTCGGTCAGCCAGCCGACTCCTCCGCCGTGCTGCTCCTCGAGCACCTCCATCACCCGGCGCATCGACTCCGCCCGCGGGGTGTGGCTGGCGGCGTCCCGGCGGGCCATGTCCTCGGCGTAGGTCGGGCTGGCGGCCAGCAGGGCCACCACGGCGTCGATCGCCTCCGCGCTCTGCGCGTAGTCGGCGACGATCGCGTCGGTCTCGACGTCGGCGACCGCCAGGGCCAGCGCGCAGACCACCCCGGTCCGGTCCTTGCCCGCGGCGCAGTGCACGACCGCGGCCCCGGGGCCGCCGGCGGCCAGCGCCCGGAGCGCGGCCAGCACGTTGTCCGCGCCGTCCACCAGGTACCCCAGGTAGGACCGGACGGCGGGCGGCTCGTCCTCGGCACCCGGGGCGGTCGCGCGCGGCAGCACCGACTCGGCCCAGTCGGCCGGCAGGCCGGCGCGAACCTGCTCGTCGTCCTCCTCGACGGCGAACACGTCGGTGCGCTGCCCCCGCTCGGGCAGCAGGGTGAAGTGCCGGTGGGTCACCGTGGGCACCGCGCGCAGCGGGCCGCGGCCCTCCAGGAGGACCTCGGCGGTGGTGCGCAGGTCGATGACGTCCTGAAGCCCCAACTCGTCGACCAGTCGGTGGACGTCCCCCGGGGTGAGGGTCTGCAGGTTGGCGCTGCGCAGCACCCGGCCGTACTGTGTCCGACCCCCGTCCCGGGTGGGCAGCCCGCCGAGGTCGCGGGTGTTCGTCGTCCCCTCGAGGGCGATCCAGCGGTCGGTGCGGGTGACTGTCACGCGCTCGACCGTACGACGTCCGGCCCGCCGGGTCAGGTGGAGGCCAGCAGCGCGTCGCACACGGCGAGCAGCCGGGCCCGCAGCGCCGCACCCCGGTCGGCGAACCGTCGCTGCGCGGCCACGTATGCCGCCTTGCCTGCGGCGGTCTCGATCGGCACCGGCGAGTAGCCGTGCTCGCGCAGGTCGTAGGGGGAGGCCCGCATGTCCAGCTCCCGCACCTCGACCGCGAGCGCGAAGCAGTCGGCCACCAGCTCGCCGGGGCAGGCCGGGCCCAGCTTGTAGGCCCACTTGTAGAGGTCCATCGTGGCGTGCAGACAGCCCGGCTGCTCCAGCTGCGCCTGGGTGTCCCGGGTGGGCTGCAGCGTGTTGAGCGGGCGGGCGCGCGGGGTGAAGAACCGGAACGCGTCGATGTGGCTGCACTGCACCCGGTGGGCGTCGACGACCTCGGCCGTGCCGGCCACGCCCAGGCGCAACGGCACGGCCTCGTGCCGGACGGCGCCGTCCTCGGGGCAGTAGGCCATCGCCCACTCGTGCAGCCCGAAGCAGCCGAAGGAGGCCGGCCGCCCGGCGGTGGCCCGAAGCAGGCCGGCCATCCAGACGACCGCGTCCCGCCGCCGGCCCAGGAACGCCGGGACGTCGAGGGCCACCCCTGTGTGCTGCCCGTCGCCGACCGCGACCTCGGTGTGGAACGGCCAGGCCAGCCGCTCGCGGGCGACCTCGCCCAGGAGCACCTCGCCGGGGGCGGGGTGCCAACGGCGCAGCCGGCCGGGGGGATGTGAGTAGTAGGTGAACAGGAAGTCCAGCACCGGGTGCGCGCGGCCCTCCCGGCGGCGCTCCTGGTGCGGACCCACCCACGCCACCACCCGCTCCTCGTGGGCGGTCTGCCGCGTCATCCACTCCGCCTCGGGAAGCACCCGGAGGTCGGCGGTCGGGGCGGTGGGCACCGGCCCAGGGTAGGAGGGCGCCCGCCCCCCAGGGCTCAGGAGGCGATGCACCCGGCTGGCCCGCGACCTCTCCCGCGCCGTTCCGGGGGTCGGACCTCGCTCAGGTGTTCCCGGGCCGGGCCACGCTGTCCTCGCACTGGGCGTCGTCGTCCGTGGTCAACACGGTGTCGGCGGCACCCTTGTCGGCCACGTCGTCGCCGGTCTTCCCGTCGATGAGGTTGGCCTCGGTGTCTGCGGTGTTCGCGGACTCGTGATGGCCGGTGGGCTGGGGCTCGCTCATGGGGTCTCCTCGGGTGGGGTGGGTCCTGTGCCCCATGCCCGGCGTCCCACCTGCTCACGCCTGCCGATCGGCATCCCCGGGCGGGACCTCGGAAGGCGGCCTCGTCCACCTCCATCAGGCGTTGTCGGTGTTCGCCACGATCGACCGGTCCGAGGTCAGCCGGGGCAGGACCTGGGTGCAGAAGAAGCGGGTGGCAACCAGCTTGCCCTCGTAATAGTGCCGATCGGGCTCGCTCGCCTCGCCGGCCAAGGCGGTCAGCGCCACCTCGGACTGGCGCACCAGCAGCCAGCCGGTGACGAGGTCGCCGGTGGCCAGCAGCGGGCGAGAGGTGTTCTGGGCGACCTTGTAGAGGTTGGCGGAGTCTTCCTGGGCGGCCATCGCGTGGCCGAACATCACCGCCAGCATCGCCTGGACGTCGCTCAGTGCGGTCGCCAGCAGTGTGCGCTCCTCCTTGAGCCGCCCGGTCCCGGCCAGCGGCCCCTCGGCCAGCCGGCGCACCTCCGCCAGCACCCCGCGGGCGGTCTCGGCGTCTATCTGCTCGAAGGGGCCGGTGCCGAACCGGTCCTTGGTGCTCTGGAACTCGAACAGGTTGAACTCGAGGTCGCGCAGGTCGGCGGTGTAGTGGCTCATGCAGCGGAACTCCCGTGGAGGACCCGGAACGAGCTCTTACTCGTCGGTAACAAACGTTGTTACCGACGGGTGACCAGAGCAAGCTCCGCGTCGTCGACTCGCCCGGGAGGGGGGCGCCATCCGGAGGTCAGTCCGTGCTGGCCTGCTTGCCGTGCGCGTCCGGCTCGGTCTCCGGCGGCGGGAAGACCGGCCCGGCCATCCCGTCGGCGCCGTCGTCGCCGGGCGGTGCGGAGACCTCGCCGCCCAGCGGGGCGACGTCGCGGTCCGGGGCGGGGTCGGTGCGGTCCTCGGTGCTCATCCGCTGAGTCTGCTGCGCGCCGGGGCCAGCGGCGACCCGGTGTTCACTCCTCGAGCGCCGGGCCGGCCTGGTGCCGGGGGTGACCGTGGGTGCGTCCGCGCTGCTTCATCCGGGCCTCGAGCACGTGCCGGTCTCCGTCGGAGAGCTGGTCGTGGGCGTGGGCGTCGGCGGCGCGGAAGGCCGCCCAGTACGAGGCGTCGAAGTCCTCGACCACCTGGAAGGTCCACCGGTCGGCGATGACGTTGCGGCCGACGAGATCCCGGTCCAGCTGCTCGGCCAGCTCGGGGTGCCCGGCGTCCCGGAGCTGCTGGACGGCGTCCTGGAGCAGGCGGTCGGCCTTGCCGGTCAGCTGGTGGAAGCCGTAGAGCAGACCGCGGGCCTGCTCGACGGTTTCCAAGGCTTCGGAGAGGCTGCCCAGCGCGGTCACGGTGTCGTCGTCGAGGTCGGGGCGGCTGCGGTCACTCACCGGTCCATCGTGCGGCCGGCGCCGGTGTCCCGCTCAGCCGTGCTGCCGGCTGGGAGGAGGTGCCGTGCGGAGGAGGGGTCAGCGCGCGGCCGCGACGGCGTAGTCGATGAGCTTCTCGGCCAGGTCGCGCCCGTGGGAGGCGGGACCGTCGGGGCCCAGCAGGCCGCCGGAGAGGTACATGCCGTCGATGATCAGGTGGATCTGCGCGGCGAGATCCTCACCTCGGCCGGGGACCAGCTCGCCGGCCAGGAACAGCAGGCGCATGTGCAGCTCGTACTTGTAGTCCGCGGCAGCGCTGCGGGCCGGGTGCTGCGGGTCGTCGTACTCGCTGCTGACGTTGGTGAACGGGCAGCCGCGGAAGCCGGTGCGGGTGACGTCCTTCTCGACCGCGTCGACCACCGAGAGCAGCGCGGCCCGCGGGTCGCCCTCCAGCCGGATGAGCTCGGCGTCGAAGCAGCTGAGCACGGTGGCCGCCTTGCGGGAGAGGTAGGCGCCGACGAGGTCGTCCTTGCTCTTGAAGAGCCGGTAGACCGTCATCTTTCCCAGGCCGGTCTCGCGGACCAGTTCGTCCATTCCCACGCTGCGCGAGCTGCGTGCGGAGAACAGCCGCTCCGCGGTGTCCAGGACGATCTCCTGCCGCTCGGCGCGGGAGCGGCGGAGCGGCGCCGGACCGTCATCGGCGGAGTGCAGGGGGAGGGCTGCGGCAGTCACGGGAGGGATCGTGCAGCACGCCGTGACGGAGCAGTTCGCGGCACGCCGAGGCGCCTACCCGATTGCTCTGTGTCACTGGGATGTGGGGTGCATCCCGGGACGACGGGGGTGCGTGGTGCGGGTGTGACAGCGCTGCGTGACCAGCGGGACGACCGCGGCGGGCCCCGCCGACCTGCCCAGGGGCAGGTGTGGCGGGTGTGCCCGCTGCGGTGCGAGGGTCAGGCCCGGCGGACGCGGCGGGGGTTGGCCAGCATGCGGGCGACGGGCGTGCGCTCGGCCTGCGCCTCGTCGGACTCGTGCCCGCGTACGGCGTCGTGCTCGACCTGCTTGGTGTCCTCGGTGTTCTGCATGAGGCCAGCTTCCCCTCCGTCACCGATCGGGAAACAGGCCCGGAACGGGTGATCCCCTTTCGGGGGTGAGACGTCGCTCACTCGCACAGCGTTGTCACCGGGCGCGGCCCGCGCCCGCAGCCGACCCGCGGGGGGAGGATGGCCCCGACCGCCCCGCGGTCGCCGGAAGGACGAGCGCCATGCCGATCGACCCACGCCGCACCTCGATGCGTCCGCCGACCGCGCCGCCGCGGCACCCCCGCCCGGTCGAGCCGGACTCGGACGCCGCGGAGTCACCGGCTGATCGCCCATCATTGCCGGTCGGCCAGGGCGAGCCGGCCGGACCGGCGGCACCGGACGACCGCGCGGACTGAGCTCCGCGCCGCCGGGCTGGAAACGGTCAGACCCCGGTGACCCGGTCCTCCGGGTCGACGGCCGACGCATCGTCGGGGCCCTCGGCGGGCTGGTCCGGGTGGGGGGTGCGCCCGGTCCCCTCCGCGTCGCGGGAGGGACCTCCGCCGTCGGGCTGGTCCACGTCGCTGGCACGCTGCGGTGCGCTCTCGGTCATGTCCCCGCCGTGCCCCGCGAGGGGCGTGGGCAACCGTCGGACCTCAGCCGACCGGGACGGCCCGGGGCAGCCGTGGCAGCAGCGCCTGCACGGTCCCGTCGTCCGGAAGTGCGCCCCGTGCCCCGGCCCCGGTCGTCGAGGACGCCGCTGCGGCCACGGCGTACCGGACTGCCTCCGCCGGCCCGGCACTCCGGGCGAGGAACTGGGCCAGCGCTCCGCAGAAGCAGTCGCCGGCGCCGGTGGTGTCGACCGGCTGGACGGCCGGCGGCGCCTGCAGCAGCGCGTTCCCCTCGGCCGGCACGAGCAGGGCACCCCGGGCGCCCAGGGTGACCACCACCGAGCCCGCGCCCAGGCCGCGGGCCAGCCGGGCGAGCTCGGCGGGGCTGCGCTCGCCCTCGGCCGCGCCGGCCAGCCGGACCAGTTCGTGCTCGTTGGGCACCAGGACGTCGACCAGCCCGAGCAGCTCCGCCGGCAGCGGTTGCGGCGGCGCCGGGTTGAGCACGACGATGCCGCCGGCGGCACCCGCGGCGGCCAGGACCGTCTCCAGGGGCGTCTCCAGCTGGAGCAGCACCACCGTGGCCCGCCGCACCTCGGCCACGTCGACGTCCGCCGGTGTGAGGACGCCGTTCGCGCCGGGGACCACCACGATGAGGTTCTCTCCGCCGTCCGCCTCGACCGGAATGGTGGCGGTGCCGGTCAGCTCGCCGGGTGTGGCCAGCAGTCGGTCGACGTCCACGCCGACCGCGACCAGTGCCGCCCGTTGCCGGTCGCCGGCCGGATCGGCACCGACCCGGCCCACCATCGCCACCCCGCCGCCGAGCCGACCCGCAGCCGCGGCCTGGTTGGCCCCCTTCCCGCCGGGCGCGGTGCGAACCGCCGAGCCGACCACCGTTTCCCCGCGGCCGGGCAGCCGGTCGACCGTGACCAGTACGTCCTCGTTGAGACTGCCGACGACGGTGACGGACACGGGGACCTCCGGGTGCGAGGGAGCGGGGCCCCAGCAGTACCAGACGCGCTCCCCGAGAAGTAGTGTCCACCCCGTGGCGGACCCCTCGGCGCGGGTGCGCAACGACCCGGCCCAGTACGACGACCTGACCGACCAGTGGTGGGAGCCGGCCGGCGGGTTCGCGATGCTGCACTGGCTCGCCGCCTCCCGGGCAGGGCACGTGCCGCCCGCTCCGGGTCCCGGCGCCGTCCTCGTCGACCTGGCCTGCGGCGGCGGGCTGATGGCCCCGCACGTGGCCCGGCTCGGCTACCGGCACGTAGGGATCGACCTCGGCGCGGCCGGGCTGGCGCTGGCCCGGACGCACGGCGTGGCGGTGGTGCGCGGCTCCGTGCTGGACGTCCCGCTGGCCGACGGGTGCGCCGACGTCGTGGTCGCCGGGGAGATCCTCGAGCACGTCGCCGACGACGCACGCGTGCTCGCCGAGTGCGCGCGGCTGCTGCGGCCAGGCGGGACACTGGTCATCGACGCGATCGCCGCGACCCGGCTGGCCGGGCTGGTCGCAGTGCGGATCGGGGAACGCCTCCCCGGCGGCCCGCCGCCGGGGATCCACGACCCCGCGCTGTTCGTCGACCGGGCGGCGCTGGTGGCGACCGCCGACCGGGTCGGGCTGGACCTGCGCCTGGTCGGGCTGCGGCCCTCGCTCCGGGACACGCTGGCGTGGCGGCGGGGTCGTCGCTCCGGCGTGCGCATGCGGCCGACCCGCTACACCGGGGTGCTCTTCGCCGGGTACGGCCGCAAACGGCCGACCGCGGTCCGGAGCGGCGAGCCGGACGCGGCGCACGTACCGTCGGGCGCATGAGCTACCCCGGCCTGCCCGCCCCGAACGTGCTGGTGACGCGCCCGTGACGGCGGCGGTCATCACCGGTGCCGGCCGGGCCCTGCCCGCGACCTACACGCAGGATTCGGTGTGGGAGGGGTTCTTCGCCCAGCACTACGCCGGGGTCCGGTCGGCCGAGCGGATCTTCAAGGCGACCGGCGTTCGCACCCGGCACGCCGTGGCCAACCCGGTCGACGAGGACCTGTCGAACTGGGGCACCGGCGCGCGCATGGAGCGCTACGTCACCGAGGCGCTGCCGCTGGGGAAGCAGGCCGTCGCCGGAGCGCTGGACGCCGCCGGCCTGGCCCCCGGAGACGTCGGCCTGTTCGCCGTGGCCACCTGCACCGGGTACGCGACCCCGGGCCTGGACATCCGGCTGGCCAGCGATCTGGGCATGCCGGTCGGCCTGCAACGCCTGCTGGTCGGGCACATGGGCTGCTATGCCGCCCTCCCGGGGCTGGGCGCGGTCACCGACTTCGTGACGGCCCGGTCCCGTCCGGCGGTGCTGCTCTGCTGCGAGCTGACCAGCTTGCACGTCCAGCCCGCCCAGCGGGACCTCGAGCAGGTGGTCGCGCACGCACTGTTCAGCGACGCGGCCGCCGCGGTCGTGGTCCAGCCGGGCGCCGGGCGCGGACGTCGGATGGCCGGCCTGGTGGCCCGCACCGACTCCTCGACCGCGGACCACATGACCTGGGACGTCACCGACCTGGGCTTCCGGATGGGGCTGTCCCCGCGGGTGCCCGACGTCCTGGCCCGGCACGTCGGCGAGGTCGTCGACGAGTTGCTCGCCGTCGCCGGCCTGCGTGTCGAGGACGTCGCGGGGTGGGCGGTGCACCCCGGCGGTCCCCGCATCCTCGACGTTATCCGGGACGAGCTCGGCCTGTCCGAGTTGCAGTTGGCCGCCTCCCGCCGGGTGCTCGCCGAGCACGGCAACTGCTCGTCGGCGACGGTACTGCTGGTGCTCGAGGAGCTCGCCGACGTCGACGGCCCGGTGGTGGCCCTGGCATTCGGCCCCGGGCTCACGCTGTACGCGGCGCTGCTGCTGCCGGCCTGAGAGCCGCGCAGCAACGCCTTCCTGCGCCCGATCGGCGGTCCTACGCTCGCGCCCACCGCTCGGCGGTGGCCGAGGAGGGGTCCCGTGGGCGGTGCCGGTCCGGTGCGGGTCTTCCTGCTGTGTTCCGACGAGGTCTTCCGCCGCGGCCTGACCAGCGTGCTGGGCGACGACCCGCACTTGATCGTGGTCGGCGAGGCGGGCGCTGCCGCGGAGGGGCTGGTCCGGGTGCCGGTCGTCCGCACCGACGTGGTGGTCCTGGACCTCCCGCTGGCCGGCGGGGCGGAGCTCTGCCGGCGGCTGCGCGCCGGCCTGCCCGGGCTGCGTTTCCTCCTGCTGTCCGCCGACGACGCCACCGCGGCCCAGGCGCCGCTGTAGGGGCCGGGGGTCTCCGGGCACTTGCGCAAGCCCGCGCGCGGCCGGACGCTGGCCGCGGCCGTGCACGTGGTGGCCGCCGGGCTCCCGTTGACCCCCGCCGGGCTCTCCGGCGTCGTGGAGCGCCGCCGATCCGAACCGGCCGGCGACCGACTGGCGGGCCTGACCGATCGGGAGCGTGCGGTGCTCCGGCTGATCGGTGAGGGTCTGACCAACCGGCAGATCGCCGAGCGGATGGGGCTCGCCGAGAAGACGGTGAAGAACTACACCTCGCACCTGTTGGCCAAGCTGGGACTCGAGCGGCGGACCCAGGCGGCCATCCTCGCCACCCGGCTGCGTGAGCCGGACCGGCGGGGGTGACCGGTCGGCGGAGCGGTCGGCCGCAGGTGGGGATGGGCGGGGTCAGGGCCCGGGCGGTCGGTGAGTGGGTCAGGCGCCCCAGGCGACCCGGCGTACCGCGGTCCGCGGGACGGCCGGCCGGAGCAGGGTCTTGCTCGCGGCGCCGACGACGACGAGGTCGGCGCCGCGCGCAGCTCCGGTGAGGGCGGCGAGCACGGTGGCGTCCAGGACGGCGGTCTGCACCTCGACGGTGCTGCCGGTCTCGGTGACCGCGAGCCCGACCCGCGCGTCCAGGGCGTCCCGGCGCTCGAGGCTGCCGTTGGGCACCTCGGTCACGGCGGCCACCACGACGGTCGCCTCCCGGCGGGCCGCCTCGCGCAGCGCCCAGATCAGCGCGGTGTACGCGGCCGGCGTCTCGTCGTCGACGACGAGCAGCCAGGGGTGAGGGCGCCGCAGCGGGACCGGCGCCGGGTGCGGTGTCGGGGCCACGGCGAGCCGTAGCGCGGGTTCCGGGCAGGCCGGAGCCGGTTCGGGGACGCCGGCCGCGGTGGACACGTCGCGCAGGACGGGGGTGTCGAGGTCCGGGGAGGTCCAGCCGCTGGGCATGTACAGATGGTCACCGGGTGACCGCCCAAGCGGGTAGAGGCCTAGGGCGTGTCTCCTGGATCATGTCGTGAGCCAGATGATCATGCTGGCGAGGACGATCCCGGCGCGGTAGTTGACGGCTTTCTTGTCGTAGCG
>NZ_FNOZ01000167.1 GCF_900107175.1 Modestobacter sp. DSM 44400
CCAACTCCTGGATCAACCCGCCCGACGAGACGGAGGCCGCCGCTCAGCAATAGCCGCGAGACGGTGCCTCAGACAGGTTGACAAGTTCCGCGGTGCTTGCCCTGGTCGGGGATGAGGCAGTTCGGCGGAACGCCGATTCGCCTGGTAACGGAGCAGGTTGCCCATACGTTGACTGCCAGCAGAGATATCCTCAGCGTCCGGCGACGTGTTCATACGGACATCGACGCGGCGAAACAGTGGCGGAGTGCCGGTGCGCTACCTGCAGTTGGTGCACAACACCTGGGACCCGGTCGCCCGCGTCACCAAGGCCAAGGTGCTGCACTCCTTCGGCCGGGAGGACGAGGTGGACCGGGCCGCGATCGGGCGGCCGTGTCGAGCGGCGACCTGGGCTACGCCGACCTGGCACAGGCGCTGCTGGCGTCGTGCACGCCGAGGCGGACCGCCGCGTCTCGCCCGCGGGCGCTCAGCCCTTGGCGATTCTCACGTAGTCCATCAGCCCGGTGTACTGGTCGGCTCCGCCACCGTCCTTTGCGCCGATGTAGAGCGTGGAGTTGTTGCTGATCGTGCCGGTGCTGCCCGACTTGGACCAACTGCTCCCGTCGACGGTGAGCGTGACCGTGCTCCCGCTCCGGCGGCAGGTGATGCTGTGCCACCGGTTGTCGGCGAGGTTCGGTCCCGCACTGAGGCTGACCTCGCCGGAGGACCCCCGAAAGTTGCAGTACGCCCGCCCGTTGATCAGGATCTCTACCTTGTAGCTCCCGCCGGACGTGCTGCCCAAGCCCACCCGTAGCAGGTCGTAGTCGACGACGGAGGCCGACGGCAGCGTGGCCGTCTTGATGTTGAGGGAGATCTGGAAGGCCCCGGTCCCGGGCCGGAAGTCGGCCGAGGTGGGCACGCTCACGTAGGCAGGGTGCTTCGAAAACCCGTAGCCGTACCCGCCGGAGACGCCGGGCTGCCGCACGGTCACCGAGTGCAGCGTGCCGGTGTGTCCGCGCCCCGTGGCGTCGGACATCGTCGAGCCGCTGTCGCCCAGGTTCCACCGAGCGACGTCGGTCGCGGCGGCGTTCGCGGGGACGGCAGCGCTGAGGACGAGCGCGGTTGCCAGGCCGGCGGTGAGGGTCAGGATGCGGGAGAGTCGGAGCGTGTCGGCCATGTAATCCACCTTTCACTGAGGGGTGTGGTCCGGCCAAGTTACTGCTGAGCGAATAGGCGTGGTACCCCGCCGTGACTGCAGGCGACGCGCGCCGCACGATCGTCACCGTACGTGGTCGGTAGAGCGCTCGGTGCTCTTGCGGATTTGCGGCTCGCTCGGCTAGAGCGTGTCTGCCAAAGATTGGCGGGTTGGTGGGCGACGCTGGACGAATGTTGCGTACCGACGAGATCCCGGACGAGTTGTGGGAGTTG
>NZ_FNOZ01000087.1 GCF_900107175.1 Modestobacter sp. DSM 44400
CGCTGCTGGCCTGCGCCCGCCGCGGCGGACACCGGCACGAGATCTCGACCCGGCTGCACCGGTTCAACGCCTGGTGCGCCGACTCGCGCCTGCCCGAGCTCGAGCGGCTGGCCGGCACCATCGAGGCCTGGTGGCCCGAGGTGCTGGGCTTCCTGCAGACCGGCCTCACCAACGCCGGCACCGAGGCCACGAACCGGACCGTGAAGACCGCCGCGCGCACCGCCTACGGCTTCCGCAACCTCGAGAATCAGCGCCGCCGAGTACGGTTCGCCTGCACTCGGCGACACCGCCGGGTCACCGTCTGCTGAGGGTCATTTCCCCCTCAAGTTCGAAGAGCCATCAACACGGCGCGGGCGGCGGCTCGGGCGGCGGTGTGGGAGCTGGCCGGTGAACGCGCCCCCGACCACATCACGGTCACCAAGCAGGCGCTGGCGCAGCTGCCCGGGCACCGGCCCGGCACCCGACCTGACCGGCGGGTGCTGATCCGCACCGACGGGGCCGGGGCCAGCCACAAGTTCCTCACCTGACTGCACGGCCAGCGGTTGTTCTACTCGATCGGCTTCGGCCTGCCGGCCAAAAACCGCCGACCTGCTCACCCAGATCCCCGCCGAGGTGTGGACGCCCGCCTACGACGCCCACGATCAGATCCGCGACGGCGCCTGGGTCGCCGAACTCGAGCGCTACGGCCCGCTTGTACCAGCGACCCCACCGGCGGGTCCGGGCTCAGTGTGTGTGAGGACCCTCTGTAGGACGTCGCCGTCACCGTCGTACGTGTACCCCGGCTCGCGGACGACCGAGATGTTCCCCCGCTGCTCGAAGATCACGTAGCGGACCTCGGACAGGTCGCGGATATTGTGCCTTCGCAGGAGCCCGTCCAGGTCGGAGTAGGTAAGACCGCTGCGCCGCAGTTCGCGACTCAACACATGCCCATGCGTTACCAGCAGGCGCGGGACGTGGTCGACTAATGCTGCGACTCTGTCGAATCGGCGCGCACGAGTCAAGACGCTGTGGGCGAACAGGACCGTAACTAGGGTCAGAGCTCCGGCAACGTAGCTTGTATCGCTTGCGTTGGGAACGCGGCCGACGACTGCACCTACCGCTACTGCGGCGACGAAGTCGAACGGCGACATCTCGGCAAGGGTTCGCCGCTCGCCAAGCCGGAACCCGACGACCGCTGTGACGTAGAGCAGCAGCGCCTTTCCCGCGACCCACACCAGCTGCGCTGGGTCACCGATGATGTAGTCCATTGTCGTACCTCCATCCCTCTAACTTGCCGCAGCAGGTGATCGATCGGGATTCACGCCAGCGAGGCGACGATTGAGCTCGCCAAGGACAACTCGTCTCATACGGCCTAGCCCTCAATCGACCGCCGATAGGTTGAGGAGTCTAGTAGCGATTTGAACTCAAGCGGGTCGCTTGGGCGAACTCTCATGACCCATCCTTGCCCGTATGGGTCGCTGTTCATGCGATCTGGCGCACCATCCAGCTCACTGTTGACCTCGAGTATCTCCCCGGAGCAGGGCGCATAGACCTCCGACGACGTCTTGGTGGATTCCAGTTCACCGAAAGGCATATCCTTGGCAACGGAGTCGCCGACCCTGGGCAGATCAACGTAGACGATGTCCCCCAGCTCGTCCTGCGCGAAGTCGGTGATACCGATGACGACAGTGCTGTCAGGATCCATCCGCAACCACTGGTGCTGCGACGTGTAGAGAAGGCCTTCGGGGAACTCCATATGCTTTCCTGTCTGTTTTGCCCAACTGCCCCACCCGGTACCGGCTGCTTCAGCTACTGAGCGCGGAGCGGACCTGTAACTGCACCGCTCATCGCGCCACGCCGTACGCAGCCCCGCGGAGGGTCGCATCGTCCGATGCAGCCATACGGTCTCTTACACGCACCAGGAGGGCGGCCACGGAGGTCTCGCTCCAGAACCAGCGATCAATCTCATCCGACGTCACCCCCGGGTGCATCACCATCTTGGCCTCTGAGAACATGGCCCGTAGGTCTAGCGCGCACAGGCGGATCCACTCACCGAGCGGGATATGGCTCGGGCGCTCCCGCATATCAGCGTCCTTGCCGGCAGCGTAGTCCTCGAGGAACCGGATGATAGCCCGAAATCGCGACGGCGATATGCCCGTGACACCGACCGTCGTTCGGCCCCGCCGCTCCACCCACTGGTTGTAGTATTGCCGGACTCGGGTGGTCTCGGTCGCCGGGTTGGCGTCCAAGCGCGGGCCACAGCCCGGCTTCGTATCAACTTCCGAGTTCTGCATGGGGGCACCTCGCTGCTCGATGTATTCGGAGTCGTTGAAGTCGGCGAGGCTTGGAGCGTTGCGCTCCAAGAGAGCGAGAGCCGCAGCGAGGACGCGGTGCTGATGTTCCGCGTCGAGCGGCCTTCCTAGCGGGGCTCCGAACGGATACGGGACGTAGAGGGCGCGTGGCGGCTGTACCGCGACGGCATGTTCGCGGACCAATGCGAGCATGGTCGTGACCAACCCGGCGTCTTCAAGAATGCGCGCGAGCACACTGACCGTGTGCGTACACCATGGCTAAGTAGGCGTTAGGACCACTACCTCGACTCCTTCGCCGACTAACCGCTTGGCAACTTCCGGCCCCGTCTGCTCCTTGACGACGGACAGATCGCGTTGTGCACCCATGAAGGAATAGCAACGGGGGCCGATAGCTCCGGCGGCGCCGCGAGGAACGAGTTCGCGGATCCGGTCGAGCGGAAAGACGACGTTCAAGTCCTGCTGCATTGGGACGCGGTCGAACCCGATGCTGGTGTGGCTGACGACGAGCTCGTTGAGGTGGGCGTCGGCGGGGATGACGCGGTAGCTGGGGTCGAACTTCCGGAATGGCTTGTCATCGCGCAGGTGCAGCCCTGCGGACGTCACCAACGCAACCGTACATCTGATCAACGGCTTTGGCAGCGGCGTGAACGGGGCCCCGTTGTTGCGGTCCACGGGGAGTGCGAGGATTGAGTTTCGGGACAGGTCTGACAGAGCGTCAAGGCGCGGCATCATGGTCTCTGTTCTGAGGCGCCCAACGGGGACTCCTGGGCGAAGCCCCGTTAGCTAATCGGGTATGGCTACCGGAAAGTGCGACTGTGATGCCGCGACGGGGCCGTCGAGGCATTCTGTGACGTGCACGATACTGATGGTGATGTCGGCGATGAAGCGCTGGTACATCAAGAGAACGCCAGTCAATCCGGCCAGTTCTGCTGGCGTGCATGTCGACTCCAAGTCCGTGCGCTCCACACCAACAGGCTTCGGCAGGTGCTGCGCGAGCTCACGAGCGCGGGTGACGAGCTCGCGAGCCTTCGCGTCATACTGTTCCGACCGCACAACCGGCGACAGTATTCGTTCGGTGACTGTCTCGAGCAGGTCCGGCCAGTGCGCAAGGACGCGGAAGTCGCTGGCGGGGCCGTGGTGGTAGTTGATATCGGCGACTCGTTTGAGAAGCCTCTGGACGTCGACTGAGGCCTGTGCGGGGTCGACGAGGGTCAAGAGGGGATCCATCCCCTCGGGATGCCCCTTGGGCACGGATCTCCGTAGGTCCTCTGGGACCTGGCCGCTTCCCGCCGTGCGCATCTGGAAACGCTCGCTCCATGCGGTGAGCAGTAGCAGGTACTTCGGGTTGCGGTAGTTCAGCTGGTACAGAATCCGCCGGACGCTGTCGATTCGGTCCTCATCCCACCCCTCGCTAAGCAGGTGTTCCTTCAGGTCCAGCGCTGGGTCGATCCCGAGAAGGGACCGCTCGCGAAGCTCGTCGGCGGCGCGTTCGGCGTAAAGGGTGCCGAATGCCTCGGCGCTGCGGTGCCACGCCAAAGGTAGAAATGCAGGAAACGCGGCGAGGACGCGGCAGGCGAACGCAACCCATGGAACACGTAGGGTTAACCGTATGTCGTTGTATGTGGTCTCAAGGTCGCCCGCTGCATCCCAGTGGTCGACCTGGGGGAATCGCGCGAAGCCTGTCACCTCGCCTTCTCTTGGATGACGCCAGCCGCCGAGTGCTCCGAGAGCGTCGTGGCCGGGCACAAGACTCGGTCGTCTTTCTCCAAGACGTCGGCGAGTTCGGTCAGGGACTCGACGATCATCCGTGGCGGCGGCCGCAGATTGTCGAACAGCCCGCCGGACCGGTCCACCCAGGTGGCCTGCATGCCGGCCGATTCCGCCCCGATGTCGTCGAAGGGGTTGGAAGAGATGAGGCGGACCTCCCCGATCGGTCGGCCGAGCCGCTCTGCGACGCGTCGGTAGGTCTTCGGGGACGGTTTGAACGCTTGGACCTCATCGACGCTGACGAACCCGTCGAAATACTGGTGAAGTCCAGCGGCGTCCATCAAGGCGTCGAGCATCCGCGGCGACCCGTTAGAGAACACGATCATCGAATGGCCCAGCCGCTGTAGCCGCGCCAGGCCTGGCTCGACGTCGGAGAACCGCTCCAGGTCGTTGTACTGGGCCATGAGCGCGTCCTTCTGTTCGACCGAGAGCTCTCGGCCCGCTGCTGCGAGCGCGTGGTCGAGGGACTTGCGGGTCAGTTGCTCGAAGTCTTCGTATTGTTCCATCACGGTTAGCCGGAAGCTATACTCCAATTGTTTTTGCCGCCACACCTCCGCGATGCGCAAGGCCTCATCCGGTATATACTGCTCCAGCCGGGTCCAGATTCGGATCGGATCAACTAGCGTTCCGTACATGTCGAAGGCGAGGGCTTCGGGGGCGGCCATGTGCGTTTCCTCCTGGTTGTCTTGGTGAAACCGTACGTCCCGGAAAGGCTGGACGAATCGTCGACGATGTGCGTGTTCTGAGCAGCTTTGTGGCGTTCGCGGCCCAATGTTAGGCCCTGTTAAGTAGCCCACTGAAACGAGGGCGCCTTATGACCTTGTGAGTTAATGGCTCGCGCTTCCTTCCTCGGCGCCCAGGCCGGTCTGCGCGCGGAAGATCACCTCGTCGAAGCGTTCGTTGGCGGCCTTGTCGGGCCGGCGCAACAGCGTCCCGAGCACTGCGCCGAGGAACCCCACGGGCAGGCTGATCACCGTGGGGTTTACCAGGGGGAACACCGCGTCGGCGCCCTGGAAGGCCGGGCCGAGGAACGCGAGCCCGACCGCGGAGACGAGGCCAGCCGTGACCCCGCCGATCACGCCGTAGGTGTTGAAGCGCCGCCAGAACAGCGACAGGGCGACGATGGGGAAGTTGCAGCTTGCCGCGACCGCGATCGCCAAAACGACCAGTACGGCCACGTTGATGCCCTGCGCCATTAGCCCCAACGCGATCGCTACGACACCGACCGCGAGAGTGGAGATTCGTGCCACACGTACCTGGGTGCGCTCCGTCACGTGGCCGCTCTTGATGACGTTCACGTAGACATCGTGCGCGATCGCGCCCGCCGTTGACAGCGTCAGTCCCGCGACGACGGCGACGATGGTGGCGAACGCCACCGCCGAGACGAACGCGAGGAATACCTGGCCTCCGACGCTGCCCGGTCCTCCGCCGAGGTGCTGCGCGAGCAACGGTAGCGCTAGGTTGCCGCCCTTGTCAGCCGCGAGGATCTTGTCCCGCCCGACGTAGTATGCGGCAGCGAAGCCGATGAGGGTCGTCGCTAGGAAGAAGCCGCCGGCCAAGAACATCACCCAGATGATCGATTTACGGGCCGTCTTCGCGTCGGGCACTGTGTAGAACCGGGTCATGACGTGTGGAAGTCCCGCAATGCCGAACGCGAATCCGAGCCCTAATGAGATCTGGTCCCACGGGTTCTTGAAGTAGTTGTTCGGCGCCAGGAATTTGGCGCCGTACCTTGAGTCAACGCCGTCGAAGACGGCCACCGGGTTGAACCGGAAGTTGACCAGCACCCACACGACAAGAACGACAGCTGCTGTCAGCAGCAGGACCGCTTTGACGATCTGCACCCAGGTCGTAGCCAGCATCCCGCCGAAGACCACGTAGAGGACCATCGCCACCCCCGACAGCACGACTGAGGTGCTGTAGGGGATGCCGAGCAACAGTTTGGCGAGCGTCCCCGCACCCACCATCTGTGGGATCAGATACGCCAGGTTCACCACCACGGTTCCGACGACCGCGGCGAGCCGGGCTTGGGGCCGCTGCATCCGGTAGGCGATGACGTCGGCCAGCGTGTACTTGCCGGTGTTGCGCAGCGGCTCGGCGATGAGCAGCAGGACCGACAGGAACGCAACGAGTGCAGCGACCGCGTAGAGCGAGCCGTCCATCCCGTACAGGGCAACGAGCCCAGTGAAACCCAGAAACGCCGCTGCGCTCATCCAGTCGCCCGCAAGCGCGAAACCGTTCTGCGCCGCACTCAGCTGTCGCCCGGCGGTGTAGAACTCGCTTGCGGTCTTGGTCCGGCGTGCAGCCCAGTAGGTGATCCCGATTGTCACACCAAGGATGACGAGGAAGATGGTGATGGTCAGGATCCTCATGGCTGCGTTGCCCCCCTAGTCTCACTCTCCGTTGCCGGCACGGTGGCACTTTCCGTTGGTCGAACAGTGATGCTCTCGGCCGCAGTTGCAGCCTTGGGGTCGAAGCTTTGGTTCGCTATCCGCACGTAGACGAGGGATACAACCCAGGCCATCACATAGACGCCAGTGATCAGGACGTATCCGATGTTGACGGCGCCCAGCACGGGGCGCCCCATAAACCCTGGGGCGAAGCCGGCCAATAGGGTTAACCCCAGATAGCAGGCCAGGTAGAAGGCGATGACCGGGCCGAGGAAGCGCGCCTTGGTGGCCAGTAGTTCCTTGAACGACGAATGCTGAACAGCTGCGGTCCAGTCGATGTCAGAGGCGACGGAGCCGGCGCCTGATACCGCCGCTGGATCGCTGTTGAGGATCTCCGCGAGTACCGGGACGACCTCCTCCACGTGCCCAGGCACGAGGACCACCGGGATATGACCGGCGCGGCGTCGCACAGCCTCGGCGACACTGCCCAATCCGGCGCCACCGAACGGCCGGGTGCCGGTCTCTCCGACGATGATCGTGTTGGCGCCCACGCGGCCCGCGGCCTCAACGATCGCGTCGGCGATTGGCCCGCGCAACTCGTCGGTGTGCACCGGAACGCCCGCTCTTTTGCCGAGATAGCGAGCCGCCTCTAGCCCGTCGACGGGGCGCGCCTGTAGCAGCTCGAGGCTGGGTTCGGCGAACTCGACCTGAAGATAAGACTCTGGCGTCGCCACATGCACCGCATGCAGCTGACCGTCGCACTCACTCGCCAACTGCACCGCGCGCAACGTCGCCGCCAACGCAGACATCGAGCCGTCGGTCGCCAACAGTAGGACCGGCCTTCCAGTAACCATGCTGCTCCTGACCTGGAGGGGGCATCACGCAATCTGCACCATACGAAAGGAAACCTTCGTAGCGCAGAAAGATTAGGAGGTGAGCTAGAGCACAGTCAAGAGTGGCGACTGCGGCTCCGGCTCCGGCTCCGGGAGCAATCGTCAAGACCTGTAGATCAAGATCTTCTAGGCGGCCTCGGCTTGAGGGTGGTCGTCGGGTCGTTCGACGAGCTTGCCAGCCTTAAACGTGGCGCCGGCTCGGACGAGGGCGACCAGGTGGGGTGCGTTGACCGCCCGCCAGCGGTCCTGGGCTGCCTCGATGAGCTTGAACGCCATTGCCAGGCCGGCGGCTCGTGAGCCGGGCCCGCGGGTGACCTTGGTCCGATGCCGCACGGTGGCGAAGGTGGACTCGATCGGGTTGGTGGTGCGCAGATGCACCCAGTGTTCAGCGGGGTAGTCGTAGAACGCGAGCAGCTCGTCGAGGTCGTCGGTGAGTTTCGCGGCCGCCTTGGGAAACTTGGCGCCGTAGGCGGCGGCGAAGGCCTTCGCGGCGTCGCGGGCGTGGGTCTTGTCCTCGGCATTCCAGATCTCACCGAGGGCCTTCTTCGCCCTCGGGTGCGCGGACTTCGGCAACGCGGCCAGCACGTTCGCGATCTTGTGAGCCCGTAAAGAATCAAGTTGTCGGCGTGTCCGCTGGGGCGTATCCGGCGGGAAGGGAGTTCAGGACGGCGGCCGCGGTGGAGAGGCGGGTAGCGGCGGGCGCGGCGGTGTAGCCGTGCTGGGCGAGGACCGGGCCGACTTCGCGGACGACGTCTCCGATGGTGCGTCGGCTGACGTCGAAGAGTTCGGCGAGGGTTGCGTGGGTGCCCAGGCCGCGCTGGTAGAGCACGGTGGCCAGCACCCGCTCGGCGTGATTTTCTGGGTGAAGACGCCGCCGCGGGCGCCGGGCAGCCGTTCTCCGCCGCGGCGTCGGTGCCGGTGGCGCTCGTTGCGGGCGGCCAGGATGGGCGCGATGCGCTCGGTCAGGGCGGCGAGATCGGCGCGGGGCATGCCGGTCAGGACGGGGTCGGCGAGCCGTTCGGGCAGCCGGGGACGGGTCGGCTCTCCTCTGCTGCCTGACATGAAGTCGGTGAGCGCGGTCGCGGTGGCGAAGCGCAGCGTTGTCGGGGCGATCGTGCGGCCGTGCTC
>NZ_FNOZ01000035.1 GCF_900107175.1 Modestobacter sp. DSM 44400
CTGCGCCCGCCGCGGCGGACACCGGCACGAGATCTCGACCCGGCTGCACCGGTTCAACGCCTGGTGCGCCGACTCGCGCCTGCCCGAGCTCGAGCGGCTGGCCGGCACGATCGAGGCCTGGTGGCCCGAGGTGCTGGGCTTCCTGCAGACCGGCCTCACCAACGCCGGCACCGAGGCCACGAACCGGACCGTGAAGACCGCCGCGCGCACCGCCTACGGCTTCCGCAACCTCGAGAATCAGCGCCGCCGAGTACGGTTCGCCTGCACTCGGCGACACCGCCGGGTCACCGTCTGCTGAGGGTCATTTCCCCCTCAAGTTCGAAGAGCCGGGATGCGGGGAACTGCCGAAGCGCGCACCGACGCCAGAACAACAACAGTCACAAACGTTGATCGTCGTTGTCCAGTAACTCGACAGGATCACTCGAACAGAAAATAACCATCAACACTTGCCGTCGACGGCCAAGTATTTACTGAAGAACGGCACGCATGCTACCGATTCGGTAGTTCGAGCGTCGCTGCCCAGGCGTTCGGCCGGATGGTCGGGTGACGTTGCGGCCATTGCCGACTGGCGTTGGCAATCGCACGGCGAAGTAAGCTTTCCGCCGACGCGGCGCAGCCGCACGCCACTCGTGGACACAACTGGGGTGATGCGAGTGCGGCCCGTCCAGCAGAGGGTCCACGACGACAAGCCGCTCGCAGGCTGGCCGGCAGGGCACCGCGCCTGGGCAGTGATGGTGCGACCATCCACTCAGCGTTGTCCGTCAGGGGACGGCGAGCCCGCGATCGCTCTCCCCGTCAGCCATGTTGATCGAGTCGCGAAAAGGTCCCCGCCGTCCTCGACTTCCGGCGTCGTCAACCCCCCACGTCCCAGCGCAGCCGCAGCCGCAGCCGCAGCCGCCTCCGCCTCCGCCTCCGCCTCCGCCAACGGGCAAGACCATGACCAGCACACCTCATGCACCGGCGGTGCGGCCAATTCGTGGTGACAGGTTCCGCGCGACCCTTACGGCGTAACGGACGTGGCCCGACAGAGCCCGACTCCTCTGCCTTCGGCGATCACGCCGGGCGATCTGTTCCCTTAGCCCGTAGTCGCCGTAGCTGCCCGTAGATGTTGATTACCATGCTGACGCACAGCAGCGCAGCCATCACGGCGGTCACCCAATGGCGGGTCGCCAACCCGTAGATCAGGAAAGCGAGTTCGACCGCCAGTAGGAAGCAGAAGACCACCAACAATTCCTGCCGCCCATGCCGCACGCGCGTCGGGTGATCCACGGCTGGACCGTAACCGCCGCGAACACGTCATCGACACCGGGAGACGCGCACCTCATCCAGCGGGGGGACGCTTCCCGAGGGGTGACGTGCCGGGGTGACGTCTCGGGATGACATCCCGGCATCGCCTCTCGGTAGTCGGGTGATGGGTTCTTGAGCAGCGCTGGCAGCGATCGACGCCGTTCGACGCCTTCTGGACGTGAGCGGCTGTCGGACAATCCGCGGCCCACGCGTCGTCAGGAGGCATCCGTGCCCATCCGTCCGCTCACCACCGAGGAGGTCGCCGCGCGGTTCCGTACCAGCCCGGCCACCGTCCGCTACTGGCGGCACATCGGCATCGGCCCTGACGGCGTCCGCGTCGGCCGACGGGTTCTCTACGACGAGTCTGAGTGCGACCGTTGGTTCGAATCCAAGATCGCCGCCGCGTTGCGCAACAACTGACGCCTGCGCGAGACCACCCCTCCACGAGAGGACCCCCGTGGCCAGCATCGACAAGCGACCCAACGGCACGTGGCGGGCCCGCTACCGCCCCGCCGCGAACAGCCCGCAGAAGACCCGGGCCTTCGATCGCAAGATCGACGCCCAGCGTTGGCTCGACGAGCGGACCGCAGCACTCGTCACGGGGCAGTTCGTCGACCCGAAGGCCGGCCAGCAGACCCTCCGCGAGTACGCCGAGCTCTGGCGAACCAGCCAAGTCCATCGCCCGACGACCGCCGCGCACGTCGAGACGATGCTCCGCCGGCATGTCTACCCGGCCCTCGGCGAACGACCGCTCTTCTCGATCCTGCCCAGCGACGTCCAGGGCCTCGTCAAGCGGCTCTCGGCGACCTTGGCGCCCAGCACCGTGGGCGTCGTCCACCGAATTCTCGCCGGCATCTTCAAAGCCGCGGTCCGCGACCGGCGCATCGTCGCCTCGCCGTGCGAAGGAACCAAGCTCCCTAAGGCGCACAAGCAGCCGGTCGAGCCGCTCTCTCTCGACGCCGTCCGGGCGCTCACCGACGCCATGCCCGCCCGGTACCGAGCGCTGATCACCCTCGCGGCCGGAACGGGCATCAGACAAGGCGAAGCCCTTGGCCTCAGCATCGACCGGGTCGACTTCCTGCGCCGGACACTCACGGTCGACCGGCAGCTGGTCACGCTGCCCGGGCGACCGCCCTATCTGGCCGCACCCAAGACCCAGGCGTCCGTCCGCACCATCCCACTCCCCCAGGTCGTCATCGACGCCCTCGCGGCGCACCTGGCCGAGTGGCCGGCCGAGGCGCTGCTGTTCACCACCGAGCTGCGGACGCCCATCCGGCGGACGGCGTTCTCGGCCCGCGTCTGGCAGCCGGCGGTCAAGCGGGCCGGCCTGCCCACGTCGGTGACCTTCCACGCGCTGCGGCACTTCTACGCGTCGCTGCTCATCCGACACGGGGAGTCGGTGAAGACCGTCCAGGCCCGGCTGGGGCACGCCTCGGCCGCCGAAACACTCGACACCTACTCGCACCTGTGGCCCGATTCTGACGATCGGACCAGGGCCGCGGTTGACTCCGTGCTGAGGACTGCTGAGGACTCACTGAGGACAGCCGCACCTCTCTGACCGAGAAACCGCTGGTCAGCGGGGGGCGACGGACGAGTCGGCCTGTACGCCGGGTTCTGTCCCCGGGCGCCTCGCGGCGTCCCGATGGGCGGTCATCCATCTAGGCCTGCCGTTGCCGGCAGGCTCGAGCGGTCTACCCGCAGGCTCGGGCGGGCCGCCCTCGAACGCCTGCGCAGGACGGCGGCGAAGCGCCGTCCCTTCTCGACCTTGCTCCGGGTGGGGTTTACCGAGCCACACCGGTCACCCGGTGTGCGGTGGTCTCTTACACCGCCGTTTCACCCTTACCAGTGCACGCACTGGCGGTCTGTTCTCTGTGGCACTGTCCCGCGGGTCACCCCGGGTCGCTGTTGGCGACCACCCTGCCCTGTGGAGCCCGGACGTTCCTCGGCGACGGGGTCTCCCCCACCGACGCGACCGCCCAGCCGACTCGTCCGTCGTGCCGGGGAGTCTACGGGCCCGCGACGGCCGGGGATGAGCCGCGGTGTTGGGGGGTGACCCGCGGTCGACCGCGGGTCACCGCCCAACACCGCGAGGTGTGCCTGCGGGGAGCACCGGCCCGCGCCGGCTCACCCCCAGTAGAGCCGGAACCCGACCTGGCGGCCGCCGTCCTCGGTCATGGTCGCCATGTCGACCTGTCGACGTGCCTGCTCCTCGACCGGGTCGTCCGACAGCGCCTCCAGGTAACGGCGGTGCTCGGTCAGCGAGGCCACGGCCGGCTCCACGGCCGCGGTGACGTCGACGACGTGCGGCGCGTCCCGGCCGATCTCCGAGACTGCGATGTACTGCACGCCCGACCACGGCGTCTCGGTCAGGTCGGGGAAGATCCACTCGTTCGCGGCGTCGGCCACCGCGTCCAGCACGGTGCGGGTGAGCGCCCGGTGGTCCGGTGAGTTGAGCGCGGCGGGGGTCACCTGCGGCGGGGTCCAGCAGTCGCCGCCGTACATCGTGACCACCAGGTCGGGCCGGTGCCGGCGCAGTGCCGCGGCGAGGTCCCGGCGCAGCTCCAGCCCGGCCTCCAGCACGCCGTCCCGGTGGTCGAGGAACTCCACCTCCGACACCCCGACCACCGCGGCCGAGCGCCGTTCCTCCTCCTCGCGCAGCGGCCCGGCCTCGACCGGGGAGAGGCCCGCAATGCCGGCCTCACCGCGGGTCGCGAGCAGGTAGTGCACCTCCTTGCCCGCCGCCGTCCAGACCGCGACGGCGACGGCGATGCCGTACTCGATGTCGTCAGGGTGGGCGACCACGACGAGGGCGCGCTGCCAGTCGTCGGGCATCGGGGCGGGAGCAGGGGGCATGGGTGGATTCTGGTCCGCCGATCAGCGTGCGGCGACCCTCAGCAGCACGTCGGCCAGGTCGTCGGGTGCGCTGACCATCGGGTCGTGCCCGGTGGCCAGCTCGACGACGTCCCAGCCCGGCTCGGACCGCACCCGCTGCCGAAACGGGTCGATCGTCGGCAGCGGCGGGGAGGCGCAGTCGACGAAGGTCCGCGGCCGGGCCACCCACCGGTCGGCGTCGAAGTGCAGCGGATCGTCGTAGACCCCGCCCGGCTGCGGTGTCTGCCGGCGCTCCACCCACGCGGCGTCGGCGCCGGTGAGCCCGAAGACCGCGGCCGGCGGGGGTGGCAACGTGCCGGTCGCGGCGATCGCCGTCCGGCGGTCGGCCTGCACCTGCGCGGAGTTGCGGGTCGACCAGCACTCGCCCGGGCTGGGGACGACGCCATCCACGTAGACCAGCGACCCGACCGCCGCGCCCAGCCGGTCGGCGGCGCCGGTGACGACCATGCCGGCGTAGCTGTGGCCGACCAGCACCGCACCGGAGCACTCCTCGGCGAGGACCGCGGACACGACGTCCTGCACGTGCGTGCCCAGCCTGATCTCCGGCGACAGCTGGTGCGCCCGCTCCCCCAGCCCGGTCAACGTCACCAGGACGGCGCGGTGCCCCGCCGCGTGCAGTCGGGGCAGCACGCGCCGCCAGCTTTAGGCTCCGTGCCAGGCCCCGTGCACCAGGACGATGTCTGTCATCGCGTCATCGTGCCCGCTCCACTCAGCGCGTGGCGTGCTCGGCGGCCGGCTGCTGTGCCGGCTGGTGGCCGGCCGACGGCGCCGCCGCGCGCACCAGAGCGATCGCCAGCAGGCCGCCGACGATGCCGGCGGCACCAGAGACGAGAAAGACGTCCCGCAGGCCACCGGCGTACGCCGAGGCCAGCAGGTCGGCCACGTCCCCGCGGGACCGCGCCGGTGCCGCACCGATGACCTGCCCGGCCTGACCCGCGGTCAGCGCCGACACCGTCCCGGCCGGGTCGGGCGCCCCGGAGTCGGTCAGGACGGCGGCCGCCCGGGAGGTGAACACACTGCCGAGCACCGCCACCCCCAGGGCGAAGCCGAGCTGCCGGGCGGTGTTGACCGCACCGGAGGCATGCCGCTGCGCTGGCGGGGCACCGCCGCCAGCGCCGCGGACGCCAGCGTCGGATTGGCCATCCGACGCCGGCACCCAGAGACGACGAGTCCGGGGACCAGCACCGACCACGTCGAGCCCGCGGAGACCCTCGCCAGCAGGAGCGAGCCGATGCCGAGAGCAGCAGTCCGCCGCCCAGCACGAAACGCGGCGGCCGCGTCTGGAGGAAGCGACCGGCTCCACCGGCCACCGCGAAGCTCAGCAGCGACAGCGGGATGAAGACCAGCCCGCCCTGCAGGGGTGACAGGCCCAGGATCGACTGCAGCCACAGCGACGTGTACAGGCTGGCCGAGAAGGCCGCCGCGTTCAGCACCAGGGCGCCCAGCATGATCCCGGTGAAGGAGCGGGACCGGAACAACCGGACGTCGAGCATCGGCGCGGGCCGGCGCAGCTCCACCAGCACCCAGACCGGACCGGCTGCCCCGCACGGTCCAGGTCATCGACCTGACCGCCCTGTCGGTGCTGCACGCCTTCGTCGGCGGCCCGTTCGAGTGGACCGGCTTCGACGACCCTCTGGACCACGACCAGATCGCCGCTCTCACCCCGGCCCCGGCTCGACCCCCGGCCACCGTGCTGGCGCCCGACGCGGACGACGAGCCCCTGTTCGCCGCCCTGGCCACCGACGGGCGGCTGAGCTACGCCGAGCTGTCCGCGGTGGCCGGCTGGTCGGAGAGCCGGGCGGCCCGCCGGGTGGAGACGCTGCGCGCCGCCGGGCTGCTGTACTTCGACCTGGAGATCGCCAACGAGCAGCTCGGCCACCCGGTCGACGCGCTGCTGTGGCTGGGCGTGGCCCCCTCGGCCATCGCGCACGTCGGCGAGGCGCTGGCCCGGCCGCCGGAGACCGCCTACACAGCGGTGCTCACCGGCCCGGCCAATCTGGTCGTGGCGGTGATCTGCCGGGACACCGCGCACCTGTACCGGTTTCTCACCGAGACGGTCGGTTCGCTGCCGGTGCACACGCTGGACACCTCGACCGTGCTCCGCCGGGTCAAGCAGGCCGGCAGCCTGATGGACGGCGACCGGCTCACCGACCCCGAGCCTCCGCCGGTCCGCCGCACCTGACCCCTCAGGGAGCTTTGTCGGGCTCGAGCCCCGAGCTCAGCGCCCGCGGGCCACCCGGAGCGCGGCCAGCACCATCGGCACCTGCAGCGGCAGCCGGGCGACGGCCACTGCCATCGGCACCGGCCTGCCCCGCACCACCCGGAAGGTGTGCAGGTGCGCAGGCACGAACGCGGCCAGCAGCGCGGCCGCCGCCCACCCGCCGGCCCGCCGGGTGGCCGGCACCGCCAGCAGCGCCGCGGTGCCCAGTTCGGCCACCCCGCTGCCGGTCACCCAGGGCCGAGCGGGACCGAGCTCCGGGGGCACCAGCCAGTCATAGGTGTGCGGCCGCACCAGGTGCAGTACTCCCGACCCGCCCAGGAGGGCCGACAAACCCAGCGTCAGATCACGCGTCCGCATGAGGGCACCGTAGGCTCCGCGGCCGTGTCCGCCGCCGACCTCCTCATCGCTTCCGGGGTCGCCCTGCTGGCCGGCGTGATCAACTCCATCGCCGGCGGCGGGTCGCTGATCCTGTTCCCCACGCTCGTCGCTCTCGGGCTGGGCACCGTGCCGGCCAACGTCACCAACTCCATCGCCCAGTGGCCCGGCTACATCGGCGGGGTGGTCGGCTTCCGCCAGGAGTACGGCGGCCAGCGCAGCCGGCTGATCCGCTTCTCGGTGGTGGCCGTGCTGGGCGGCACGGTCGGCTCTGTGCTGCTGCTCACCACCCCTTCGGCGGCCTTCGACACCGTCGTCCCGGTGCTGGTGCTGGTGGCCAGCCTGCTGCTGGCCGTGCAGCCGCTGGTCACCAAGCGGCTCAAGAAGGCCGAGGAGGGCGAGCACACCCGCGACCCGGTCTGGCTCTACGTCGCACTGTTCCTGGCCACCGTGTACGGCGGCTACTTCGGCGGCGCGCTCGGCGTGATCCTGGTCGGGGTCCTGGGGCTCGGGCTGGGGAAGCTGAAGCTGGCCAACGCGGTCAAGAGCGTGATCTCGCTGGTCACCGCCACCGTCACGCTGGTCATCTTCGGGTTCTTCGCCGACGTCTCGTGGGCCTACGTGGCGGTCTGCGCGCCGGCCAGCCTGCTCGGCGGGTTCCTCGGCGCCAAGGTCGCTACCCGGATCCCCACCACGCCCCTGCGGGTGCTGATCGTGGTGTTCGGCATCAGCGTGGCAGTGTTCCTGTACTTCCAGGTCTGATGGCCCGCCGGTGACCCTGGCCGGCGTGCTCCTGGCGTGCGCGCTGCTCGGCGGCGCACTGCTGGTCGCCGTCATCGGCTCCCCGCGGCTGCCCGCCGCGGCGGTCGCCGTCCCGGGCGCCGTGCTGCTGACCGTGCTGGGGTCGGTCAGCTGGACCGCGGCCCGGGACACCGTCACCGGCCTCGCCCCGACCGTCGCGTTCCTCGTCGTCCTGCTGCTGCTGGCACACCTGGCCGACCGGGAGGGGCTGTTCGACTGGGCCGCCGCCGTCACCGCCCGGCGCTCGGGTCGCTCGTCGCGCCGGCTGTTCGCCCGGGTGGTGCTGGTGGCCGCCGCGGTGACCGCCGTCCTCAGCCTGGACGCCACGGCCGTGCTGCTCACCCCGGTCGTGGTGGCGACCGCCGCCCGGATGGGGGTGCCGGCCCGCCCGCACGCCTACGCCACCGGTCACCTGGCCAACTCCGCGTCGCTGCTGATGCCGGTGTCCAACCTGACGAACCTGCTGGCCTTCGCCGCCACCGGGGTGTCGTTCGTGCACTTCACCGGCCTGATGGCCGGCCCCTGGCTGGTGGTGGTGGCCGTCGAGTACGCCGTCCTGCGGGCGGTGTTCCGCCACGACCTCGGGACGCCGGGAGCGGTTCCGGTGACCGAGACGCCACCGGCACCGGTCCTCGCGCTGAGCGTGGTAGGGCTGACCGTCGCCGGGTTTGCCGTCGCCTCCACGTTCGGTATCGCCCCCGTCGTCCCGGCCGCGCTGGCCGTGCTGGTGCTGGGCGTGCCGCGGTTGCTGACCCGGCGGAGCACCCCCGGTGAGCTGCTGCGCGCCGCCGACCTGCCGTTCGCGCTGTTCGTGCTGGGCCTGGCGGTCGTCGTCCGGGCGCTGCAGGACGCCGGGCTGGAGGACCTGCTGGCCGCCGTACTGCCCGACGGCCAGGGACTGCTGGCGCTGCTCGGCGTGGCGACGGTGGCCGCCGTGCTGGCCAACCTGGTGAACAACCTGCCGGCCACCCTGGCACTGGTCCCCGTCGCCGCGGCCGGCGGCGCCCCGGCCCTGCTGGCGGTGCTGATCGGGGTCAACGTCGGGCCCAATCTGACCTACGTCGGGTCGCTGGCCACCCTGCTGTGGCGCAAGGCGCTCGGTACGGACGCACCGGGCGCGCTGCGGTTCAGCGCCGTCGGGCTGGCGACCGTGCCGGTCACCCTGGTCGCCGGCACGGCGGCGCTGTGGCTGGGGCTGCTCGTCCTCCCGGGCTGATCACTCGCCTCCGCGGCCGGGTTCGCCGATGGCGATCATCGCCTCGACCGCCTTCCGTGCGCGAGCCGCAGTCTCGACGTCGACGTCGATCGCACCCTCACCGGTCCGCAGCGTGTGCAGCAGCTTGGCCGGCGTGATCATCTTCATGTAGCGGCAGGCGGCACGGGCGTTCATCGGGATGAACTCGGTGCTGGTGTTCAGCGCCCGCAGCTGGTGCAGGATGCCGATCTCGGTGGCCACCAGCACCTGCGCTGCCGAGGTGGCGGCAGCGGCCTCGGCCATGCCGCCGGTCGACAGCACCCGGGTCCGGTCGGCCGGCAGGTCACCGTGGCTGACCAGGTCCAGCACCGAGGTGGTGCAGCCGCACTCCGGGTGCACCAGCACCTCGGCGTCCGGGTACGCCGCGACCTGCGCGCGGACGTCGGCCGGGCTGATGCCGGCGTGCACGTGGCACTCCCCCGCCCAGATGGAGATGTTGGTGCGCCCGGTGACGCGCTTGACGTGCGCGCCGAGGAACTGGTCGGGGCAGAACAGGACCTCGCGGTCGGCCGGGATCGACCGGATCACGTCGGCAGCGTTGGAGGACGTGCAGCAGATGTCGGTCTCGGCCTTCACCGCGGCCGTGGTGTTGACGTAGCTGACCACGACGGCGCCGGGGTGCTCGGCCTTCCAGTCGCGCAGTTGCCCGGCGGTGATGCTGTCGGCCAGCGAGCAGCCGGCGGCGTGGTCGGGCAGCAGCACGGTCTTGTCCGGAGAGAGGATCTTCGCCGTCTCGGCCATGAAGTGGACGCCGCAGAACACGATCTCGCGGGCGTCGGTCTCCGCCGCCACCCGGGACAGGTACAGCGAGTCGCCGGTGAAGTGGGCCACGTCCTGGATCTCGGGAACCTGGTAGTTGTGCGCCAGGACAACGGCGCCCCGCTCCTCGGCCAGCCGGCGGACCTCGGCGGCCCACGTCTCGTACTCGGCCGGCCCCATGGTCCGGTCGGCGTCCGCGGGGCGGGTGGCGGGGGCGATGGTGGTCACGCGGGGCTCCTCGGGAGGGCGGGCTCTCGGTACCGAAAGCCCCACAGCGGGCCTCAGGCCAGGTGCGAGGTGTCGTTGACCAGCCGCACCGAGGTACGGCCGTCGGAGGACCAGGTGACCGTCGACAGCGAGGCCGTCTCCAGGAACACCCGGTGCACGATCTCGTCGCCGACGCCCAGACCCGCGGCGAGCAGCAGCTTGATCGGCGTGACGTGGCTGACCAGCAGCACCGTCTTGCCGGCGTGCCGCTCCAGGATCCGCGCCCGGGCGCGGGCCACCCGGGCGGAGACGTCGGCGACGGACTCACCACCGGGCGGCCGGACGTCCACTGCGCCCCACCAGCGGCGGAAGGCCAGCGGGCTCTTCGCCCCCACCTCGTTGCCGGTCAGCCCCTCCCACGCACCGAAGTCCAGCTCGCGGAGGTCT
This sequence comes from Modestobacter sp. DSM 44400, assembly GCF_900107175.1. Lineage (GTDB taxonomy): Bacteria > Actinomycetota > Actinomycetes > Mycobacteriales > Geodermatophilaceae > Modestobacter. The sequence continues at coordinate 10,245 of NZ_FNOZ01000035.1, forward strand.
CGGTCCAGCTCGACCGGCACGCCGATCACCTCGGCGGCGGCCTCGGCGGTCTGCCGGGTGCGCTGCAGCGGGGAGGCGACGATGACGTCGATCCCCCGCCCGGCCAGGTGCTTCGCCGCGGCAGCGGCGTCGGCCCGGCCCAGCTCGGACAGCGGCAGGTCGCTGCTGCCACTGAAACGACGTTCGGGGGTGTGCTCGGTGCGGCCGTGCCGCAACAGGTGGGTGACCGTGGTGACCACCGGCGCCGGCTCGGCGGTCGGCGCGGTGTCGTCCTCGACCATGACCGGTTCGACGGCCAGGTCGCGGCGCACCGGCTTGCCGTCCATCGCGCTGTTGGCCAGCGCGTCGGCGGCGCCGTTCTGGGCCCGCGGCACCCAGGTGTAACGGACCGAAGCCAGCTGCCGCGAGATGTCCCGGGCCTGGACGGCGAGCTTCTTCATGTCCGGGTGCTTGACCTGCCAGCGGCCGGACATCTGCTCGACGACCAGCTTGGAGTCCATCCGCACCTCGACCGTCGCGCTCGGGTCGAGGTCGAGGGCTGCCTGCAGGCCCGCGACGAGGCCGCCGTACTCGGCGACGTTGTTCGTGGCCCGGCCGATGCTCTCGGCCCGCTCGGCCAGCAGCCGGCCGCTCTCGGCGTCCCGGACCAGCGCGCCGTAGCCGGCCGGGCCGGGGTTCCCCCGCGAGCCGCCGTCAGCCTCGACGATCAGCTTCCGGCCGCTCACAGCCCCGAGTCCGCCGTGCGCACCAGGATCCGGCCGCAGTTCTCGCACCGCAGCACGGTGTGCGGGTCGGCGTTGCGGAAGGCGGACAGCTCGTTGCCGTACAGCTCGATCCGGCAGCCCTCGCAGCGTCGGGCGTGCAGGTGGGCGGCGCCGGTGGTGCCGGTCTGCTTGGCGACCCGGTCGTACAGCGACAGCAGCGGCGCGGGCACCGTGCCGGCGACCTCGCCGCGCGTCGCCTCGTGCACCTTCGTCTGGTCGGCGATGTCGGCCAGGGCGTCGTCGCGCAGCTGGGTGGCCCGCTCGCCGTCGGCCTGCGCCTGGGTCAGCCCCCGCTGGGCGGTCGCCAGCGCGGCGTCAGCGGTCTCCCGGCGTTCCATGAACTCCAGGACCTGGTCCTCCAGGTCACCCTGACGCCGCGCCAGCGACTCCAGCTCGTGCTGCAGGCCCGTCATCTCCTTCGGCGACGCAGCCCCGGAGTCCAGCCGCTGCTGGTCCCGGGCTGCGCGCTGCCGGACGGTGTCGACGTCGGCCTCGAGCCGCTTCTGGTCACGATCGAGGTCGCGCACCTCGGTCTCGGCGCGGACGACGTCGGCCGACAACGCACGCTGCGCCTCCTCCGCGTCCTCCACGGCGGCGGTCTCCGGGAGGGTGCGCTTGCGATGGGCGAGTTGCGAGAGGGCTACGTCCTCCGCGGCGAGTGCCAGCAGCTTCTGCTGGTCGAAGTGGTCGGCCTGCACGAGGTCAACCTACCCGGCGGGCGCTGTCACCCCCGCGACGGAGCACCTCCCGCCACACCCGGAGGCGCCGACTCCAGCGGGTCGGGCAGGTCCCGGACGCTGGGGTCCTCGCGCTCGGCCGTGTAGTCGGTCTCCGCGGTGCCGTCGACACCGTCATCCACCTTCATCGCCCGCAGCGCGAAGGTGACGACGGCGGTCACGACCAGGTTGACCAGCACGGCGAGGAACCCGGCATAGACGGTCGTCGTGGTGTCGAAGCCGAGCTTGCCGAGGGAGAAGCTGGACCCGCCGAAGTGCTGGCGGACGACGACCCCTCCGGGGCCCATCCGCGGCACGTTGTAGAGCATCCAGATCCCGGCCGCCATCCCGGCCGCCCAACCGACGACCAGCGCACTGCGGTGGAACCACCGCGTGTACAGACCGACCGCAACCGCCGGCAGGGTCTGCAGGATGATCACGCCGCCGATCAGCTGCAGGTCGATGGAGAACTGCGGGTCGATGAAGAGGATCGCCGCCACGGCACCCAGCTTCACCACCAGCGAAGCGATCTTGGCGACCTTGGCCTCGTTCGCTGGAGTGGCGTCCTTCTTCAGGTACTCCTTGTAGATGTTGCGGGTGAACAGGTTGGCGGCCGCGATGGACATGATCGCGGCCGGCACGAGGGCACCGATGCCGATGGCCGCGAACGCGATGCCGGCGAACCAGCTGGGGAACATGCCGTCGAACAGTCGGGGCACGATGGTGTTGCCGTCGGTGCCGACCGGCGTGGTGCCCGCCGCGATCGCCATGTAGCCGAGCAGCGCGATGAAGGCCAGCGCGAGGCTGTAGATCGGCAGGGCGCTCATGTTGCGCTTGAGCACGTTCCGATCCTTCGCCGCGAGCACGCCGGTGATGGAGTGCGGGTAGAGGAACAACGACAACGCGGACCCGAACGCCAGGGTGGCGTAGCCGAGCTGGCCGGGACCGCCGAGGATCACTCCGCCGGCGCCCGCTGCGGTGAACTTGTCCTGCGCCGCACCGAAGATCACGCCCCAGCCACCGAGCTTGGCCGGGATCACGATCACCGCGACGATGATCGTCAGGTAGATCAGCCCGTCCTTGACGAAGGCGATCAGCGCCGGTGCCCGCAGCCCCGAGTTGTACGTGTAGATCGCCAGGATGACGAACGCGATGATCAGCGGGAGCTCACCTGCCAGGCCCTCGCCGCTGAGCCCCATCGTCTTCAGCACGGCTTCGATGCCGACCAGTTGCAGGGCGATGTAGGGCATCGTCGCGACGATGCCGGTGATCGCGACGAGCAGGGCCAGGCCGGGAGAGTCGAACCGGGAGCGGACGAAGTCGGCCGGGGTGACGAAGCCGCGGACGTGGCTGACCGACCAGAGCCGGACCACCACCAGGAAGATCAGCGGGTAGACGATGACGGTGTAGGGCACAGCGAAGAACCCCGCGGCGCCGGCCCCGAAGACCAGCGCCGGGACGGCGACGAACGTGTAGGCGGTGTAGAGGTCGCCGCCGAGCAGGAACCAGGTGATCCACCCGCCGAAGCTGCGTCCACCCAGGCCCCATTCGTCCAGGTGCATGAGGTTGTCCCCGCGCCGCCAGCGCGAGGCGGCGAAGCCCAGCACGGTGACGAGGATGAAGAAGACGATGAAGATGGTCAGTTCGACCGTGTTGACGCCGTCCATGGCTCAGCGGCCCTCGTCCCGCTCGGCGGAACGTCCGGCGGCGAGGCGCTCTGTCTTCGACCGCTTGGTGACGAGGTAGACGATGGACGTCGTCCCCACTCCGAGGGCGACCATCAGCAGCTGGAACCAGTAGAAGAACGGCCAACCGAAGAGCGTGGGCTCGATGCGGTTGAAGAGCGGCACCAGCAACGGCACCACGACAGGTAGGACGAGCAGCCAGTTCCATGGGCTGCGGTCGCTGCGTCGCGGCGCCACCCCTGCCGGCGGTGCGTCTGGGCTGGACACGGTCTCCTCCTCCCCGGAGGAGACCTCCGGGCTCAGTCGGCCGACGAATCGGCGCGGTGCAGGTGCACCGCCTCGGTGCTGCGGTCGCGACTCCCGACGTGCCACGTCCACGGGTCGGTGCGGCACGCCGACACCGCTACCTGCACACGTGCCCCGAGGTCGCGGTGCAGCAGGTCCGCGGCGACGGGCAGCCAGGGCCACTCGGACGCGTAGTGTGTCACCTCACACAGAGCCGGCCCCGCGGACTCGCCTGCCTCGGAGACGGGGTGGTGCTTGAGGTCGCTGGTGAGCAGGACGTCGGCGCCGGCGGCGGCTGCGGCACCCAGCAGGGAGCCCCCGCTGCCGCCACAGACGGCCACGGTCTGCACGAGCCGCTCGGGGTCGCCGGCCACCCGCACACCGCTGGCGGTGGCGGGCAGCACCTCGGCGACCCGCTCGGCGAACTCCCGCAGGGTCAGGGTGCTGGTCAGCTCACCGACCCGCCCGAGGCCGGCGCGGGACGGGGTCGCGGAGTTCTCGAAGAAGGCGTAGCCGGGGTCCTCGTAGGGGTGCCAGGCATGCAGGGCACGCAGCACGTCGGCTCGGCGCCCGCGGGGCACGACCATCTCCAGGCGGATCTCGGTCACCCGCTCCAGGTTCCCCTGCGAGCCGACCGCGGGATGGGACTCGTCGCCGGGGATAAAACTGGCCGTACCGGTGGTCTGCCAGACGCAGCGGGTGTACTCGCCGATGGTCCCGGCGCCGGCCTCGGAGAGCGCGTCGACCAGCCGGTCGGCGTGCGCCACGGGCGCAAAGACGACCAGGGTGTCGGTGAGGGGGGCCGGGGCCGTCTCCAGGGGCGCCGGGTCGACCAGCCCGACTGCGGCGGCCAGCGCGTCGTTGACGCCGTGGTCGGCGGCCCGGTCGGCGTTGGTGTGCGCCACGAACAGGGCGATGCCGGCGCGCACCAGCCGGTGCACCAGGCGGCCCTTCGGGTCGCTGGCCGGCACGCCGTGCACCGGGGTGAGCAGCAGCGGGTGGTGGGTGACCAGCAGGTCGACGCCCGACTCGATCGCCTCGTCGACCACCGCGGTCGTCGGGTCGACGGCGAACAGGACCGAGCGGACGGTCTCTTCCGGGTCGCCACAGACCAGCCCGACGGCGTCCCAGTCCTCGGCCAGCGCCGGGTCGTAGCGCGCATCCAGTGCGGCGATGACCTCACCGAGCGAAGCGCCGGGCAACGGAAGCTCCCGGACCGTCGCCAGGGGGTCTGGTGCGCCTTCGTGCGCCGGGAGTGCCACGACACCTGACTGTAGGTCAGCAGACTGTAGGTCAGCGGACTGTGCACGGCCCGTCGCGCGCAATGTTCCTCCACCGACCGGGCCCAGGGGACGGTCGGGCACCCGGGCAGACGACGTCATTGCCCTGTCTTCGTGCTGCGGACCGCATCCGGACGTGTGGGCACCCCACATTCCTGTGTGTCGTTCTTCACGCGCCGGCGCGTCGGGGTCATCCACTTCCAGTGCCCCCTCGAGCGCCGTCCCTAACTGCCTGTGCGGGGAACCCCGCGCGCCATCGCCACCCGCCGGCCGTGCCGGTCGAGGCCGAGCTGGACCTCCCGCGCCCGTAGAGCGCGCAGGCCCGGGGTCGTCGCGGGCACCTCTCGCCAGCTGTGCCGAGCGTAGAACGGCGCGTTCCAGGCGATGCCGGCGTACGTGAGCAGGGTGACCCGGGTCGCGCCGTGCGCCCGGGCCGCCGCGATCGTGGCGTCGAGCAGCGCGCCGCCGTGGCCCCGCCGCGAGTGCGTCGGGTGGACGGAGAGCTGCTCCAGGTGGACGGCACCGTCGAGCAGCTCGAGGACGGCGAAGCCCACCACCGGCCGCCCGACCACGAGCACCCGCCAGGCTGCGGCCCGCTCCCCGGCGGTTGCCGGCGGCGGGAGGTCGGTGATGCCGAGGGGAACGAACAGCTCGTCGGCCGCGGCCTCGACGGCGGCCAGCTGCGCCAGGTCGTCGGCGTCGGCCCACCGCACCTCTGCCACGCCCACCATCCTGCCCCGGGCGGGCCGGGGGCCCCTGGCCTCCTGGCGTGCCGTGAGCCTGCGAAGGGCTCGGGGAGGGGGTCCTTACGCCATCAGCGGGTCGGCGTCCTCGTCGGCGACGTAGGCCGCCCAGAGCCGGCCGTAGGCGCCGTCGCGCGCGAGCAGCTCGTCGTGCGTGCCGGTCTCCGCCACCCGCCCGCCGTCCAGCACCACGACCCGGTCGGCGCGGGCCGCGGTGGTCAGCCGGTGGGCGACCACCAGCGTCGTCCGCCGCCGGGCCACCGCGTCGGCGGCCCGCGTCACGGCGGCCTCGGTGGCCAGGTCCAGCGAGGCGGTGGCCTCGTCGAACAGCAGGACGTCGGGATCGACCAGCTCGGCGCGCGCGAGGGCCAGCAGCTGCCGCTGGCCGGCCGACAGCGACCGGCCGCGCTCCCCCACCGGCGTCCGGTAGCCCTGTGGCAGGTCGGCCACCATGTCGTGTGCGCCGACCGCCCGCGCGGCGGCCTCCACCTCGGCGTCGGTGGCGGCCGGCCGGCCGTAGGCGATGGCGTCCCGCACGGTGCCCTCGAACAGGTAGGCCTCCTGTGGCACGACGCCCAGCCGGCCCCGGTACTGCAGCAGGTCCAGCGTCCGAAGGTCCGCGCCGTCGACGCAGACCGCCCCCGACGTCGGGTCGTAGAAGCGGGCGACCAGCTTCACCACCGTCGACTTGCCGGCCCCGGTCTCTCCGACCAGCGCCACCGTCTCCCCCGGCGCGACGGTGAGCGAGACGTCGCGCAGCGCCGGCGTGGGCGCCCCGCGGTAGGAGAACGTGACGTCGGCCAGGCGCACCTCGCCGCGCAGCCGCCCGACCGGCGCCGGATGTGCGGCCGCCGGGGTCGACGTCTCCAACCGCAGCAGGTCCCGCAGCCGGCGCAGCCCGACCGATGCCTGCTGGTAGCTGTCGAACACCTGGGACAGCTGCTGGACCGGGGCGAAGAACGTGTTGACGTAGAGCAGGAAGGCGATGAGGACGCCGGCGGTCATCGTGCCGGCCGACACCCTGGCCGCCCCGACGGCGAGCACCGCCGCCGCCGCCACCTCGGACAGGAACTCGACGAACGGGAAGTAGGTGGCGATGTACCGCTGTGCCCGCAGCCGGACGTCGCGGTAGGCGCGTGCGTATCCCCGGAACACCTCGGTCGAGTGCTCGGACCGGTCGAACGCCTGCGTCACCCGGACGCCGGCGACGTCCTCCTGCAGCCGGGCGTTGACCGCGCTGACCCGTTCCCGGGCCTCGGTGTAGGCCGGCACCGACCGCGCACGGAACCACATCGTGGCTGCCACCAGCACCGGCAGCGTGGCCACCAGCACCAGCGCCAGCTCGGCGTCCAGCACGACGAGCGCCACCAGCACCCCGACCAGGGTCAGCAGGCTGACCACCGCGGTGGTCAGCCCGGTCTGCAGGAACGCCGACAGCGCGTCGACGTCGGTGGTCATCCGGGTCATGATCCTTCCCGCCAGCTCGCGCTCGTAGTAGGCCAGCCCGAGCCGCTGGAGCTGGGCGAAGGTCGTGACCCGCAGCGTGTAGAGCAGCCGCTCCCCGGTGCGACCGGTCAGCCGGGTCGAGCCGATGAGCACTGCCCAGTCGGCCAGCACGACCGCGAGCGCGATCCCCGAGACCCCGAGCAGGAGGGGGAACGAGCCGGCGGTGATGCCACGGTCGACGCCGTCGCGGACCAGCGCGGGGAGCGCCAGCCCGGCGGCGGCGTCCAGCGCCACCAGGACCAGCGCGGCGGCCAGCACCCACCGGAACGGCCGGATCAGCGACCACAGCGAGAAGTGCCGGTCGGCGGCGCGCGCCCGCTGGGCCGGCACGTCGGGCTCGTCGACCGTCGGCGGCAGCCGGTCGACCAGCGCCCGCAGGGACGCCGTCGGAGCGGCCGCGGCCATCGCCGAGCCAGGGCCGCCGATGGACGTGGCGGCGCTCCGCAGCGGAGCGTCGTCCCGCCCTGCCGACGGTGCGACGTCCGGCCAGGCCGCCGGGGTCACCGCGCCCGTCGGTGGCCCGTCGGCCGGCGGCGGCTCCGCGCCGGTGCCGGACAGCAGCTGCCGGTACAGCGGGCTGCGGGCCTCCAGCTCCGCGGCGGTGCCGACGTCGACCAGCCGGCCGGCGTCGAGCACGGCCACCCGGTCGGCCAGGGCCAGCGTGGAGCGGCGGTGCGCCACCAGCAGCGTCGTCCGGGCGTGCATGCCGCTGCGCAGCGCGGCGTGGATGCGGGCCTCGACCGCGGTGTCGACCGCGGAGGTGGCGTCGTCGAGCACCAGCACCCGCGGGTCGATCAGCAGCGCCCGGGCCAGGGCCACCCGCTGCCGCTGCCCGCCGGAGAGGGTGAGCCCCTGCTCGCCGACGACGGTGTCGTAGCCGTCGGGCAGTGCGCTGATGAAGCCGTCGGCCTGGGCCGCGCGCGCCGCGGCCCGCACCTCGGCGTCGGTAGCGTCGGGCCGACCGAAGGCGATGTTGGACCGCACGGTGTCGGAGAACAGGAAGCTGTCCTCGAACACCACCCCGAGGGCCGACCGCAGCGACTCCGTCCGCAGCGTGCGCACGTCCGCACCGCCCACCCGGACGGCGCCGGCTGAGGCGTCGTAGAAGCGCGGCAACAGGCTGACGATGCTCGACTTCCCGGACCCCGAGGTGCCGATCAGCGCCAGCGTCTCCCCCGGCTCGACCCGCAGCGATACGCCGCTGAGCACCGGCCGGTCGGCCGAGTGGCCGAAGGTGACGTCGTCCAGCTCGACGGTCAGCGGGCCGGCCGACAGCTCGTCGTCCCCACTGACCAGCGTGGGCCGCGCGTCGACGACCTCGAGCACCCGCTCGATGCCGGCCCGGGCCTGCTGCCCGATCGCGAGGACGGCGGCCAACTGGCGCACCGGGGAGACCAGCGCGGCCAGGTAGGTGGCGAAGGCCAGGAAGGTGCCCAATGTGATCGACCCGCGCAGCGCGAGCCAGCCGCCGAACAGCAGCACGCCGACCTGGCCGAGCGCGGGGACGGTCTGCAGTGCGGGGTTGTAGCGCGAGGTGAACCGGACGACGCGCATCCGGGCGCCGAACAGCCGCCGGGCGCCCCGGTCGATCCGGTCCAGCTCGCGGTCCTCCTGCCCGAACCCCTTCACCACCCGGACGCCGGTGACCGCGGCCTCGACGTCGCCGACGACCACGCCGGCCTGCTGCTGGGCCGCCCAGTTCGCCGGGAACAGGTCGCGGCGGGAGCGCAGGGCCAGCCACCACAGCGCCGGGCCGACGGCGATCGCGACCAGGGTCAGCAGGGGCGAGAGCCAGGCCATCACGACCAGCGAGATGACGAACAGCAGCGCGTTGCCGATCAGGTTGGGCAGGAACGCGAGCAGCCCCTGCACGAGCGTGACGTCGCTGATCGACCGGCTGACCGTCTGCCCGGTCTGCAGCCGGTCCTGCCCCGGCCCGTCCAACCGGGACAGCGACGCGGCGAGGTCGTTGCGCAGGTCGTACTGCACGTCCAGCGACAGCCGGCCGGCGAGGAAGCGGCGCACGAAGCCGGCGGCGAAGCGCAGCATCCCGGCCGCGACCAGCGCGACCACGTAAGGGGTGACGTCGACGGCCGCACCGGAGCCGCCGGCGGCGACCACCTGGTCGATGACGGCGCGGGTCAGCAGCGGCACGGCCGCGGCGATCACCGATCCCACCAGGGCGGCCCCGAACGCGCCGAAGAGGTCGAAGCGGTGGCGCAGGCAGTAGCCCACCAGCCGGCGCAGCCAGCCACCCTCGGCGGGTGGTCGCGGCTGCTCCACCGGAACGGGACGAGCGACCTGCTCGACGGTCGCGCTCACCCGCGCGGAACGACGGGTGGGTGCGGCACGCCGTCCAGTGTGCGACGACGCGCCCGTCCGCGCCGGGATGGGAGGCTCCCGCCCGTGGCAGAACGGGGGTTGCGAGCGCCGGCGTGGCTGGAGGAGCTCGTCCGCACCAGCCGACCGGCGGTGCCGTGGCGGGACGTCTTCCGGTTCGCCGTCGTCATACCGGCTCCGCTGGCGGTGGCGATCGGGGTCAACGGGGGCGTGCAGGCCGGGGGCCCCGCGCTGGGCGCAGGCATCTTCGCCACGACGGGGGCGCTGGCCGCCACGATCGCGCCGCAGTCGGGGCCGCTGCGCACCCGGTTGCGCCGGGTCGCTGCAGTGTCCCTGTTCGGCGGTGCCGGCCTGGTCATCGGACACGCCGCCACCGGGGACGGATGGATCTCGGTGGCCGTGATCGCGGTCGTCTCGGCGCTGTCGGCGTTGATCAGCTCCGTCAGCGGCGCCTTCTCCCTCGGTGCACTGCAGCTGCTGGTCTACACCGCGCTGTCCTCGGGTCTCGCGACCACGCTGTCCTGGTCGTGGGAGGTGGCCTGCTTCCTCGCCGGCGCGGCCTGGGCGACCCTCGCCGTCCTGGTACAGGCCCGCACCGAGCCACTGGACCCCGACCGGTCCGCCGTGGGAACTGTCTTCACCCGGATCGCCGAGCTGCTCGCCGCGATCGGCACCCCGGGCGGAGAGGACGCCCGGCGCGCCCTGACCGGTGCGCTCAACGACGGCTACGACCGGGTCATCCACACCCGCAGCCGCTCGGCCGGCCGGAGCCGCGAGCTCGCCGAGCTGGCCGGGATCCTGAATGCCGCCGCCCCGCTGGTGGAGGCCGCAGTGGCCAGTGCCCGTGCCGGGGTGACGGCCGACTCGCGGGACATCGGTGCCACGCACGCCCTGGCCAGCGCGGTCACCCGACGGAACCCGCTGCTCGGTGAACGGCCGGCCCCGGTGACGGCGGGGCCGACGCAGCGGCGGGCCGTACGGCACGGGATCCGGCTGGTGTGGAACGTCGTCGGTGACCCGGAGGAGCGGGCGAGCGCAGCGGTTCCCCGCACCGAGGTCGACTGGCCGGTCCGGGCGCGGGACCTGGTGGACCGCACGGTGGGCAACCCCGATTCCCGGGCCTTTGCCGTCCGGCTCGCCCTGTGCATGACGGTCGCCGAGGTTGCGCGGCAGACGCTGACGATCGAGCGGCCCTACTGGGTGCTGCTGACCGTGGCGATCGTGCTGAAGCCCGACTTCGGCTCGGTGTTCACCCGCGCCGTGCAACGCGGCGCCGGCACGCTGCTCGGCGTCCTGCTCGGCTCGCTGCTGCTGGCGTTCGTGCCCCGCGACGTCTGGGTGCTGGTTGCCATGGCAATCGCCGCCGGCATCCTCCCGTGGGCCCGCAACGCCAGCTACGGGATCTTCAGCATCTTCCTGACACCCGTGGTCATCCTGCTGCTGGACCTGGCCGCGCCGGGCGGAGCGCAGCTGGTCGGCGCCCGGCTGATCGACACCCTCATCGGCTGCGCGATCGTGCTGGTGTTCGGCTACCTGCTGTGGCCGCAGACCTGGCGGGCCCCGCTGGACGACGCCCTGCGCGACGCCGCGACCGCGCTCGACCGGTTCGTCGACGCCGCGTTCACCAAGTCACCCGAGGACACCCGGCGGGCGCGCCGGGCGAGCTACCGGGCGCTCACCGAGCTGCAGACGCAGCTGCAGCGCCGGCTGGCCGAGCCGCCGCCGATCAGCACCCGGGCCGCGGCCTGGTACCCGGTGATCGTGCAGCTGGAGCGGACGTCGGACGCGGTGACCGAGGCGGTCATCGCCATGCGGGCCGGGGAGCCGGTGCCTGAGCCGGGCCAGGTCGCCGTCCTGGGGCGGGCGATCCGGCAGCTCGAGGACGACCTGCGCAATCACCGGCCGCCCGACGACGCGGAGATCCACGCCGAGGGCGTGCTCGGTCCGGTCGCCCGGGAGGTGGATACGGCCAGGCGGCTGGTGCGGCAGACCATCCCCGGGCGGGGCGCCGATCCGGCGATGTGAGCCCAACCGGATGCGGTCGCCGGCGTTCCCGCGCCGCCGGCGACCGCTTTCCGGTGCGGACTACCCGCGGTGGGCCTCGTAGAGGGTCTCGGTCTCGGCCTCCGGGTCCTCGCTGATGTCGAGCAGGTTCACCACGCCCTTGGCCCTGGAGTAGTCACCGGTGCCGCCGGTGACCGCGATGTCGAACTGCAGTGCCTCGGTCTCGCTCTGGGTGCTGAAGTCGACGACGACGGAGCCGTGCAGCTGCGATCCGCTGTCGAAGACGAAGGCGATGTCGCACGCGAAGGTGAAGTCGTAGACCTGGGCCGTGCACTCGATGTGCGTACGACCCACCTCGTCTCCGCGGGTGGTGCCGTCGTCGGTCTCGTACAGGGCCTCGCTGATGAACAGCCGGCTGCCGACCGGGGCGGACTCGTCCTCCTCCCCGTCCATCGGCGGCTCCTCGTCCCCGGTGAACGTCTCGCCGTCGGGAAGGACGATGGCGAAGTGGTCCTCGACGGCGATCCACCTGTCGTTCTCGTCGTGGGACCCACCGTTCTATGTGGCGAGCGCGGTGCTCGGGCCCAGCAGGCCGCCGACCAGGACACATGCAGACAGCACAGCGATACGGCGCATCACGAACTCCTCAGATCCGCGTGGACGTTCCTGGACGCGATCGCGAGTCACAGGATCGGGCTGCCGTGGGGTGGGGTCAACCAGCCGGGGGTGGACATCCCGAGGGCTCGGCACGGCGTCACAGTCAGCGCACAGGAAAGCCGATGGCGTGGGCGCGGCAGGGATCGAACCTGCGACCGCTCGCTTGTAAGGCGAGAGCTCTCCCGCTGAGCTACGCGCCCGAACGGCCGGAAAGTGCCCGGCCGCCGGCCCCCTCCGTACGTGCCCTGAGCTTGCGAAGGGCTCGGGGAGGGGGTCCTTCTACAGCTGCCCGACCGCGTCCTTCCAGCCGGACTGCGCGCGGGCGTCGCCGGGGGAGCTGACCTCGGCGAAGGCGACCTTTCCCTCGGCATCGATGAGGAAGGTACCGCGCAGCGCCATGCCGGCCTTGTCGTTGAAGACGCCGTAGGCCTGGGCGGTGGCCCCGTGCGGCCAGAAGTCCGACACCAGCGGGAACTGCAGCCCCTCCTTCTCGCGGAAGGCCTTCAGGCTGAAGGTCGGGTCGGTGCTGATCGCCACCACCCGGACGCCGGCGTCGGTGTAGGTGGCCAGCTCGTCGCGCAGCTGGCACAGCTCACCGGTGCAGGTGCCGGAGAACGCGAACGGGTAGAAGACGACGAGGACGGGCGCGCCCCGCAGCTCGGCCAGGGAGACGACCTGCTTGTCCTGGTCGGGGAGACTGAACTCGGGTGCGGTGTCGCCGACGGAGATGCTCATGCCCCCGATCGTCCCTCAGCGCCGGGAGCGGGCTGCCTTCGGGGTGACCAGCCGGATGCCCGACCAGTCCTTGGCTGCCGAGATGCTCGAGGTCTGCTGCAGCCCCGCCGTCGGCGCGGCCTCGGTGACGTCGCCGGGCTCCACGTGACCGGTGCGCCCGGACTTGGGCACCAGCAGCCACACGACGCCGTCCTCGGCCAGGGAGGCGATGGAGTCGACGAGGGCGTCGATCAGGTCGCCGTCCTCCTCACGCCACCACAGCAGGACGACGTCGGCCACCTCGTCGGAGTCCTCGTCGACCATGTCCCCGCCGGAGAGCTCGACGACGGAGTCGCGCAGGTCCTCGTCGGCGTCCTCGTCCCAGCCGAGCTCCTGCACGACCATGCCCGGCTTGATCCCCAGCCGGGCAGCCATGCTGGTGCTGCCCGAGTCAACGCTCATCCCTGCTGTTCCTCCATGTGTTCGGCGCCTGGTCGGGCGCCTGATCCGGTGCGTGATCTGTACGGATGGTGCCCTGTCCGGGGCCGGGTCGCGCAATCGGTCACGGGCACAGCCTCCCGCACACGGTGCCCGCCGCGCTCGGCGAGGGGCTGGCACGGGGACCTGCAGCGACCTGCAGCCTCACCAGCGCACCCCCTTGCCCGGACACCGGCGCCGCCAGGGGGTCACCGTGTGCAGCGGAGCGTAGGGCATCTGGAACGTCGCGCAAGGGCTCGTACGCGGCCGGATGGCTCGGCATGCGGCCCGCAGCGACCGCGACCGACCTCGCTCGGCGGGCCGGTCGGCAGGGCCAGGTGACGCGGCGGCCCCTGTCAGGAGACGATGGGCACATGAGCGCACCGCAGCAGTCGGACGGGGACCCCGCCCGCATCGCCGGAACCCCTCGCGCGGTCATCACCGCGGGCCGGTCGAGCCAACTGCCCGACACCGACCCCGACGAGACCCAGGAGTGGCTGGAGTCGCTGGACGCGGTCGTCGACCACGCCGGGCGCGGCCGGGCGCGCTACCTGATGCTCCGCATGCTCGAGCGCAGCCAGGAGCAGCAGGTCGGCGTCCCGTCGGTGCTCAGCACCGACTACATCAACACGATCCCGCCGGAGCAGGAGCCGTGGTTCCCCGGCGACGAGGACGTCGAGCGCCGGATCCGGGCCTACATCCGGTGGAACGCCGCGATCATGGTGCACCGCGCCCAGCGGCCGGGGATCGCCGTCGGCGGGCACATCTCCTCCTACGCGTCCTCGGCCTCGCTCTACGAGGTCGGCTTCAACCACTTCTTCAAGGGCAAGGACCACCCCAGCGGTGGCGACCAGATCTACTTCCAGGGCCACGCCTCCCCCGGTATCTACGCCCGCGCCTACCTCGAGGGCCGGCTCGGCGAGCACCAGCTCGACGGGTTCCGCCAGGAGGTCAGCCACCCCGGCGGCGGGCTGTCGTCCTATCCGCACCCGCGGCTCATGCCGGAGTTCTGGGAGTTCCCCACGGTCTCCATGGGGTTGGGCCCGATGAACGCGATCTACCAGGCGCGGTTCAACCGCTACCTGCACGACCGGGGCATCGCCGACACCTCCGACCAGCACGTCTGGGCGTTCCTCGGCGACGGCGAGATGGACGAGCCGGAGTCGCTGGGCCCGATCGGGCTGGCCGCGCGTGAGGAGCTGGACAACCTCACCTTCGTCATCAACTGCAACCTGCAGCGCCTCGACGGCCCGGTCCGCGGCAACGGCAAGGTCATCCAGGAGCTGGAGTCGTTCTTCCGGGGTGCCGGCTGGAACGTCATCAAGGTGATCTGGGGCCGCGGCTGGGACGCGCTGCTGGCCGCCGACCGCGACGGCGCGCTGGTCAACCTGATGAACCAGACGCCGGACGGCGACTACCAGACCTACAAGGCCGAGGACGGCGCCTACGTGCGCGAGCACTTCTTCGGCCGCGACCCGCGCACCCGCAAGCTCGTGGAGAGCATGAGCGACAAGGAGGTCTGGGACCTCGCGCGCGGCGGGCACGACTACCGCAAGGTCTACGCCGCCTACAAGGCCGCCATGGACCACAAGGGCCAGCCGACGGTCATCCTGGCCAAGACCATCAAGGGCTGGACGCTGGGCAGCCACTTCGAGGGCCGCAACTCCACGCACCAGATGAAGAAGCTGACCGCCGAGGACCTGGCCAACTTCCGCGACCGGCTGTACCTGCCGATCCCGGACGAGCAGCTGGACAAGACCCTGCCGCCGTACTACAAGCCCGCGGCCGACTCCGACGAGATGCAGTACATGATGGAGCGGCGGCAGCAACTGGGTGGCTCGGTACCCCGCCGGCGGGTCGCGTTCAAGCCGCTCAAGACCCCCGACGAGAAGACGTTCGACGTCGTCAAGCGGGGGTCGGGCAAGCAGGAGGTCGCCACCACGATGGCGTTCGTCCGGCTGGTCAAGGAGCTGATCAAGGACAAGGAGCTCGGCCCGCGCTTCGTGCCGATCATCCCCGACGAGGCCCGCACCTTCGGCTTCGACTCGATGTTCCCGACGCAGAAGATCTACAACCCGCACGGCCAGCACTACACCTCGGTCGACCGGGAGCTGATCCTGGCCTACAAGGAGTCCGCGCAGGGCCAGATCCTGCACGAGGGGATCAACGAGGCCGGGTCCTCGGCGTCCTTCATCGCGGCCGGCACGTCCTACGCCACGCACGGCGAGGCCATGATCCCGATCTACATCTTCTACTCGATGTTCGGGTTCCAGCGCACCGGTGACGAGTTCTGGGCCGCCGGTGACCAGATGGCCCGCGGTTTCCTGCTCGGTGCCACCGCCGGTCGCACCACCCTCAACGGCGAGGGCCTGCAGCACGAGGACGGGCACTCGCTGCTGCTGGCGTCGACCAACCCGGCCGTCGTCGCCTACGACCCGGCGTTCGCCTTCGAGGTCGGTCACATCACCAAGGACGCGCTGGCCCGCATGTACGGCGAGGACCCGGGCGCCCCGCTGGGCGGGCACCGCAGCTCCGACGTCATGTACTACCTGACGGTCTACAACGAGCCGTTCCGCCAGCCGGCCGAGCCCGAGGGCCTGGACGTGACCGGGCTGCTGGCCGGCATGTACCGCTACGCCGAGGGCCCGCAGGTCGAGGGTGGGAAGAAGGCGCAGATCCTGGCCTCGGGTGTCGCGGTGCCGTGGGCGTTGCGGGCGCAGGAGCTGCTGGCGAACGACTGGGGCGTCTCGGCCGACGTGTGGTCGGTGACCTCATGGACCGAGCTGCGCCGCGAGGCGGTCGAGGCCGAGGACTGGAACCTGCTGAACCCGGCGGAGGAGCCGAAGGTCCCCTACGTCACGCAGGCGCTTCAGGGCACCGACGGCCCGGTCGTCGCGGTGTCCGACTGGATGAAGGCCGTACCCGACCTGATCGCCCCGTTCGTCCCGGGCGGGATGGCCACGCTGGGCACCGACGGGTTCGGCCTGTCCGACACCCGCCCGGCGCTGCGCCGGCACTTCCGGATCGACGCCGAGTCGATCGTCGTCCGCGCGCTGGCCTCGCTGGCCACGTTCGGCCAGGTCGAGCGGGACGTCGTCCGCCAGGCGGTGGATAAGTACCAGATCGGCGACGTCCAGGCGGCGCCTGCGGACACCACCACCGACCCGGAGCAGCAGCCGGAGGGCTGAAAGAGGACCCCCTTCCTCCCCACGCCTCGCGAGCTCGGCGCGGGACCCGGGAAGGGGGCCGGGCCCTGCAGAGAGGGGCCTGACTGACCGAACGGCCCGTCTCCCCTTTACAGGGAGGCGGGCCGCTCCGCGCTCACCCGGCGAGTGCCTGCAGTGCCATCTGCGCGTAGAGGGCGACGCCGGCCGGCAGTGCGTCCTCGTCGAAGACGACGAGGTTGGAGTGGTTCCCCGGCGCGCTCTCCGGCTCCAGGTCCGGCGGGCAGGCGCCCAGGAAGGCCATCGCCCCGGGGACCCGCTCCAGCACGTAGGAGAAGTCCTCCGCACCCATCAGCGGCACCGGCATGGTCGCGCTGGCCTGCCCGCCGAGCAGTGTCGCCGCGGTCGCGCCGACCTGCGCAGCCACGGCAGCGTCGTTGACGGTCACCGGGTAGCCCTCGACCCGGGTGAACTCCGCCGTCAGGTCGTGGGCGGCCGCGACGTGGGTGGCGACCCGCTCGACGGCGGCTACGGTGTCGGCCCGCCGGTGCGCCGACAGCGTCCGGATGGTGCCCTCCAGGAACGCCGTCTCCGGGATGATGTTGTTCGCCGAGCCGGCCGCGACGTGCCCGACGGTGACCACGGCGGGGTCGAAGACGTCGACCCGGCGGGTGACCATCGCCTGCAGCGCCAGGATGATCTCCGCCGCGACCGGCACCGGGTCGGCGGTCAGGTGCGGGGTGGAGGCGTGCCCCCCGCGACCGCGCAGGGTGATCCGGAAGTGGTCGGCGGCGGCCATCACCGGGCCGGGCCGCACGTTGATCGTTCCGGTGCGCCACATGGTGGAGATGTGCAGCGCGAACGCGCCGCTCACCGGCGCCTCCGGGACGACGTCGAGCAGCCCCTCCTCGAGCATGTAACGCGCTCCGTGGAAGCCCTCCTCCCCCGGCTGGACCATGAACACGACCTGCCCGGCCAGTGCGTCCCGCCGCTCGGCGAGCAGCCGCGCGGCGCCGACCAGCATCGCCATGTGCGTGTCGTGGCCGCAGGCGTGCATGGCGCCGGGCACCTCGGAGGCGAAGGTCAGCCCGGTGTCCTCACGCACCGGCAGCGCGTCCATGTCCCCGCGCAGCAGGTAGGTCGGCCCCGGGCGTGCGCCGCGCAGCACACCGACCACCGAGGTGGTGCTCGTGCCGGTGGTCAGCTCGATCGGGAGGTCGCCGAGCGCCTCGAGCACGGTCGCCTGGGTGCGGGGCAACTGGAGCCCGATCTCGGGGGTGCGGTGCAGCCGGCGACGGAGGTCGACGGTGCGGTCGGCGTCGGCACGGGCGGCGGCGAGCAGCTCAGCGACTGATGAAGACGGGGCAGACATGCCGCACAGTCTCCTAGCTTGGCTCAGCATCTCGACAGAGCCACGTGATTGAGCCTTGCCGCATACGAGGAAGCTCGCCGCCGGCCGGCTCACATCAGGCTCTCCACCCGGTGCACGTGGCCGCACGGGACGTCCAGGGCGGCATGGTGCTTGCGGACGGCGTCCTCGTCCGGCGCCTCTAGCACGCACCAGACCTTGCCCTCGGGGTTGTGGTACAGCTCGACCTGGCGCACGCCGTACGCGTCGGTGGCCCCGTCGCGCGCACCTGCGCCGATGTCCGCGATCGCCTCGGGCGGCAGCTGCAGGTGGTCGTGGAAGTCCATGAACCTGGGCATGTCCTCGCTCCTCGGTCAGCCCCCCGCGAACGGCACTGTGCTCCCGCCGCGACCCGCTGTCCAGCACCCCGACGACGGTGCGGTCAGGTCGCCCACGCGGGCCGGGTGAGGTCCAGCTGCCAGACGCAGACAGTGGCCGGTCCGGTCACCGGCCCGGTCGTCGGTGCCGCGGTCACCTCGTCGCCCCGGGCCACCACCCGCAGCCCCGGCGGCGGGTCGGCCGACTCCCCAGCGGCCACCACGGCCACCCACAGCCGCGCGTCCGCGCGGCCCAGGTCGATCCAGCCGGCCGGCACGGGGTGCACGTCGTGCGACGGCGGGCCCCCGGCCACGGCGGCCCGCAGGTACGTCTGGACGACGTGGGCACCGGCGTCCCCGGCCACCTCGTCGTGCCACAGGCCGCCCCCGGCGCGCAACACCCCGACGTCCCCTGCACCCAGCACCGCACCTACCAGCCAGCGGTGGGTCAGCGACCCGGCCAGCACCACCGCCACGACGTCGACGTCCCGGTGCGCGTGCTGCCCGTAGCCCTCCCCCGGGCTCAGCCGGTCGTCGGCCAGCCGCAGCAGCGGGCCCAGCGAGCCGTCGTCAGGGTCGAGGAGCACCCGCGAGTCCAGGGTCACCGAACAGGCTCCACCGCGGCCGGCGACCGCTCCGGCAGCGCGGCCCGGCCGCCAGGCAGGCCGCCGAACGCGAGCGCCACCAGCAGCGTCCAGGCCGCGCCGAGGGCCTCCCCGCCCACCACGTCGGACAGCCAGTGCACGCCCAGCCACATCCGGGTCAGCCCGACCACCACGGCCAGCACCAGACCGGCGGCCAGCCAGCCGCGGCGGGCCCGCGGGGCGAGCGCCGGCCAGGCCAGCAACAGCCCCACCGCGACCAGCGTGGTCACCCCCGAGGCGTGCCCGCTGGGGTAGCTCAGCGACTCGTACGCCGCGCCCCCGCCGGGAAACTGCGGGCGCGACCGGCCGACGGCGTCCTTGAGCAGCGTGGTCAGCGGACTGACCAGCAGAACGGCGGTGGCCACCCAGGCCGCCGTCCACCAGCGGCGGCGGACAACCAGCCAGGCCAGCACCGGCAGGTACAGCACGCACCGGACGACCAGCAGGCCCGGCGCCGTGGCCACCTGCAGGAGTCCCTCGACCAGCCGGGAGCGGTCGTCGCCGGCGTACAGGGCGTCGGCCACCGCGCGGTCGACCCGCAGCAGCGGCGGAGCCTGCTCGAGCACCGCCCAGGCCAGCAGTGCCACGACCAGGACGGTGGCCAGCACGGTTGCGCCGGCGACCCGCACCGCGCGGGCATCACTCGATCGGGGCGGGGGCACGGCTCCAGGATCTCGCACCCGCGGCGCCGTGACACGCTGGAGGGGTGGCGGAACAGCAGCGGCGGAGCGGGCTGGCCGCCCGCCCGTCGGCCGCGACGCTGCGCCGGCTGGAGCGGGCGTCCGGCGCGCTGGCCACCCAGGCGGTGGCCCGGATGGACGAGGAGCTGGCCTGGTTCCGCACCATGCCCGCCGCCCAGCGGTCCTGGGTCATGATCGTCGCCCAGGCCGGCATCGCCTCCCTGGTCGAGTGGTGCCGCGACCCCGGCCGGCCGCCCCGGCTGACCGGCGAGGTGTTCGGCGCCGCACCCCGCGAGCTGGTCCGCGCCGTTCCGCTCAAGCAGACCGTCGACCTGATCAAGGTGACCGTCGAGACGGTCGAGGACCGGGTCGACCAGGTGGCCGAACCCGGGGACGGCGACCAGCTGCGCCTGGCGGTCATCCAGTACAGCCGCGAGGTCGCGTTCGCCACCGCGCACATCTACGCCAGCTTCGCGGAGAACCGCGGCGCCTGGGACGCCCGGCTGGAGGCCCTGGTGGTCGACGCGCTGGTGCGTGGCGACCGCTCGGAGGAGCTGCCCGGCCGCGCCGCCGCGCTGGGCTGGGTGGCCACCGGTGCGGTCGTCGTCCTGGTCGGGGCGGCGCCCCCGGGGGTGGACGACCAGCGCGCGGCGGTCCGCCGGGCGGCCCGCTCGGCGGGCTGCGACGTGCTCGTCGGCGTCCACGCGGACACGCTGGTCGTCGTGCTGGGCGGGGTGCCCGACCTGGGACAGGTCGCCGTCCGGGTCAGCCGCGAATTCGGGCCCGGCGCGGTGGTGCTGGGCCCGCAGGCGGAGTCACTCGCCTCCGCCGGAGAGTCCGCGACCGCGGCGCTGGCCGGGCTGCACGCGGCGGCCGCCTGGCCGGAGGCGCCCCGGCCGGTCGCCGCCGACGACCTGCTGCCCGAACGCGCTCTGGACGGCGACCCGGTGGCGCGGGCGGCCCTGTCCGAGCGGGTGTCGCTGCCGCTGCAGGCCGCCGGCGGCGAGGTGCTGGAGACCGTGCGCGTGGTGCTGGGCAACGGCGGCAACCTGGAGGCCAGCGCCCGCGCCCTCTTCGTGCACACCAACACGGTGCGGTACCGGCTGAAGCGGGCGGCCGAACTCACCGGCTACTCGGCCACCGATGCCCGCGGGGCGTGGACCCTGCAGCTCGCCCTCGCGCTCAGCGGACTGGACGGCGATCGCTCCCTCTGGCACTGAGCCGGCCGATCCTGGGCGGAGTTCCAAACATGGAATTGTGGTCTCTGCCACCGACACGCTGACCCAACCGCGGTTGACGGCCCGCAGTTTGGAGGGATCCTCCAACGGGACCCCGCCATTCTTCGTGGGTCCCAGCACCGCGGATCGGCGGCCGGACTGGCACGGTGGGCACGTGCTGGCCGTCCTCGCTCCCGGACAGGGTGCCCAGAAGCCCGGAATGCTCACGCCCTGGCTCGAGCTGCCCGGTGCCGAGTCCTTCTTCCGCTGGGCCGGTGCGATCGCCGACGCCGACCTCCTGGAGCTCGGCACCACCGGTGACGCCGAGGCCATTCAGGACACCGCGGTCACCCAGCCGCTGGTCGTCGCGATGAGCTTGTTCATCGCCCGGGAGCTCGGCGGCATGCCCGGCCCGGTGGTGCACAGCCCGCAGGCCGGGCGGGACGTCGTCATCGCCGGGCACAGCGTCGGCGAGCTCACCGCTGCCGCACTGGCCGGGGTGCTGTCCATCGAGGCAGCGATCGCGCTGACCGCCGTCCGCGGCCGGGCGATGGCGCGGTCGTGTGCGCAGACGCCCACCGGGATGTCCGCCGTCCTGGGCGGGGACCCCGACGAGGTGCTGGCCGCGATCGAGGCCTCCGGGCTGGTCCCGGCCAACCGCAACGGTGGTGGCCAGATCGTCGCCGCCGGCTCCCTCGACGGGCTGGCCGCGCTGAGGGCCGAACCGCCGGCCAAGGCCAGGGTTATGCCGCTGCCGGTGGCCGGCGCCTTCCACACGCACTACATGGCCTCCGCCCGCGAGGAACTCGAGGGGCTGGTCGGCGGACTGCGCCCGGCCGACCCCAGCCGGCTGCTGCTGTCCAACGCCGACGGCGCGGCGGTCGACTCCGGCGCCGAGGTGCTGTCCCGGTTGGTCAGCCAGGTCACCAGCCCGGTCCGCTTCGACGCCTGCCTGGCGACGCTGCGCGACCTCGGGGTGACCGCGGTGCTCGAGCTACCCCCGGCCGGTGCGCTGGCCGGGCTGGCCAAGCGCGAGTGGAAGGGCAGCGACATCGAGGTGCTCGCCCTCGCCGGCCCCAACGACCTGGACCGCGCCCGGGAACTGATCACCGCCGAACGCGGCCGCGCCGAGGCCGAGCACCTGCCCGACTGGCGGGTGGTGGTCTCCCCCGCCCGCGGCACCGTCAGCCCCGCCGACGTTCCGGAGGGCACCCACCTGCCCGCCGGTACCCCGCTCGGCTGCATCCGCGGCCGGCGCGAGGAGGTCAACGTCTCCGCCGCCTACGACGGCGTGCTCGCCGAGTGGCTGGTTCAGGACGGCGACCTCGTCGACGCCGGCGATCCGCTCGCCCGTCTCTATCCGGAGGTAGCCGTATGACCACCCTGAAGCGTGCGCAGGGCGCTGCCGGCGCCCGCGTCCTGGGCCTGGGCGCCTACCGGCCCCGGCGCCGGGTGACCAACGCCGACCTGGCCGAGACGATGGACACCAGCGACGACTGGATCCAGTCGCGGGTCGGCATCGCCGAGCGCCGCTGGGCCGAGCCGGACGAGACGCTGATCGAGATGGCCGTGGCCGCCGGCGGCAAGGCGTTGGCGGCCAGCGGGCTGTCGCCCGACGCCATCGACCTGGTGATCGTGGCCAGCGCGAGCCTGCGCAAGCCCATCCCCGGCATGGGCCCACTGGTCGCCCACCGGCTGGGCGTGACCCGCCCCGGCGCGTTCGACCTCAACGCCGGGTGCGCCGGGTTCTGCTACGCCCTGGGCCTGGCCACCGACTCGATCAGCGCCGGCTCGGCGCGCAACGCGCTCGTCATCGGCGTCGAGCGGCTCACCGACGTCACCGACCTGACCGACCGCGGCACCGCGGTGATCTTCGCCGACGGGGCCGGCGCGATGGTGGTCGGCGCCGCCGACGAACCGGGCATCGGCCCGGTCGTCTGGGGCAGCGACGGCGACCAGCACACCGCCATCTCCATCCCCGAGGGCCTGCCGCACATGACCATGGCCGGACAGGCGGTCTACCGCTGGGCGACAACCAAGCTCACCGAGACCCTGCTCCAGGCGATGGAGAAGGCCGGCGTCGGGCCGGCGGACATCGACGTCTTCGCCCCCCACCAGGCCAACCTGCGGATCGTGGAGTCGATGGCCAAGAAGATCGGCTTCCCCGAGTCCACGGTCATCGCCCGCGACATCATCCAGGCCGGCAACACCTCCGCGGCGTCGGTGCCGCTGGCGCTCACCGCGCTGCTGGAGTCCGGTGAGGCCAAGAGCGGCGACACCGCCCTGGTGCTCGGGTACGGCGCCGGGCTCACGTTCGCCGGCCAGGTCCTGAACCTGCCCTGACCCACCCCACAGACCCCCGGGACGCACGTCCCGGACGACGGTGGCGAGCCGACCCGGCTGGCCACCCATCGCCCCGACGAGAGGACAGCCCGTGAGCAGCACCGCAGAGATCCAGACCGGCGTCGCCGAGATCCTGGAGGAGGTGGCCGGCGTCGCCCCCGCCGACGTCAGCCCCGAGAAGTCCTTCACCGACGACCTGGACGTCGACTCGCTCTCCATGGTCGAGATCGCCACCGCCGTCGAGGACAAGTTCGGGGTGGCCATCCCCGACGACGAGCTCGGCAACATCAAGACCGTCGGCGACGCCATCTCCTACATCGAGAAGAACCAGGGCTGACCAACCCACCTCCGGTGTAGGAGCGGAACGGCTCCGCCGTACCAACCGAAACCGGACCCACCTCCGGTGTAGGAGCGGAACGGCTCCGCCGTACCAACCGAAACCGGACCCACCTCCGGTGTAGGAGCGGAACGGCTCCGCCGTACCAACCGAAACCGGACCCACCTCCGGTGTAGGAGCGGAACGGCTCCGCCGTACCGCGCCCCTCAGGTACAGCTCTGCCCCCGCACTCCCCCGGCCGTCCGGCCAGTCAGTCCAAGGAGGAACGTCCATGAGCACGTCCACCGCCGACGTCGTCGTCACCGGGATGGGCGCCACCACGCCGCTCGGTGGCGATGTCGCCTCCACGTGGGAGGCGCTGCTGGCCGGCCGGTCCGGGGTCACCCGCATCACAGACGACTGGGTGAAGGACTTCCCCGCCCAGCTCGTCGCCCGGCTCGCCGTCGACCCCGCCGAGCAGATCGACCGGGTCCGCGCCCGCCGGCTCGACCGCAGCCAGCAGGTGGCGGTCATCGCCGCCGAGGAGGCCTGGCGGGATGCCGCCGGCGCGACCTCCGGGGTCGACCCGGAGCGGATCGCCGTCGTCTTCGGCACCGGGATCGGCGGCGCGCTGACCCTGCTGGGCCAGGACGACATCCTGGAGCAGAAGGGCCCCAAGCGGGTCTCCCCGCACACCATTCCGATGCTCATGCCCAACGGCCCGGCCGCCGCGGTGGGCCTGGCCGTCGGCGCCAAGGCCGGCGTCCACGCCCCGGTCAGCGCCTGCGCCTCCGGCGCCGAGGCCATCCGCTGGGGCATGGACCTGCTCCGCTTCGACCGCGCCGACATGGTGCTGGTCGGCGGAACCGAGGCCTGCGTGCACCCGCTGCCGATGGCCGGCTTCGCCGCCATGCGGGCGATGAGCACCCGCAACGACGAGCCCGGCCGCGCCTCGCGCCCCTTCGACAAGGGCCGCGACGGCTTCGTGCTGGCCGAGGGCGCCGCCGCGCTCGTGCTCGAGCGGGCCGACGCCGCCAAGGCCCGCGGCGCGAGGGTCTACGCCCGGCTCGCCGGCGCCGGGGCCACCTCCGACGGCTACGACCTGGTCGCCCCGCACCCCGAGGGCGCCGGCGGCGCCCGGGCGATGGCCGCCGCGATCAAGGACGCCGGCCTCACCGCGGCCGACATCGGGCACGTCAACGCGCACGCCACCTCGACCCCGATGGGTGACACCGCCGAGGCCACCGCCATCCACGGCACCATCGGCGACCACCCGCTGGTGACCGCCACCAAGGGCCAGACCGGTCACCTGCTCGGCGCCGCCGGTGCGCTCGAGTCGGTGTTCACGATCCTGGCGCTGCGCGACCAGATCGTGCCGGCCACGGCGAACCTCGACGACCCCGACGACCACGTGGCCGTGCAGTCCCTCGACATCGTCCGGCGCGAGCCGCGCCGGGCGTCCTTCTCCGCCGCGCTCAACGACTCCTTCGGCTTCGGCGGCCACAACATGGCCCTGGTGTTCACCACTGTCTGAGCCCCCGCTCGCCCGCAACGCCGGTTCCGGCAACGGAGCCCTTCCGGCGGAGCCCCCCGATTGGACGTCCGCATGACCACGGTGCACGCCGAGCCGCCGACCGCACCCGCCGTCGACCCCCGGGACCCGGAGGATCGGCTGTCCCGGTTCTTCGACCCGGGGTCGATGCGGACGCTGGCGGCGAAGGACACCTCCGGGGTGCTCGCCGCCCGGGGCACCGTCGCCGGTTCCCCGGCGATCGCCTTCTGCACCGACGCCACGATCATGGGCGGGGCGATGGGGTTCGACGGCTGCCGCCACATCGTCGACGCGATGGACGCCGCCCTGCGGGAACGCGTGCCGGTCGTCGGCATCTGGCACTCCGGTGGTGCCCGGCTGGCCGAGGGTGTAACCGCGCTGCACGCCGTGGGCGAGGTCTTCGCGGCCATGGTGCGGGCGTCGGGACGGATCCCACAGATCTCCGTCGTCCTGGGCCCGGCCGCCGGCGGCGCCGCCTACGGGCCGGCGCTCACCGACATGGTGATCATGGGACCGGCCGGCCGGGTGTTCGTCACCGGCCCGGACGTCGTCCGGTCGGTGACCGGCGAGGACGTCGACATGGAGCGGCTCGGCGGCCCGGACACCCACGGACGGCGCTCCGGCGTCGTGCACGTGGTGACCGACAGCGAGGCCGAGGCGCTGGAGACCGCCCGCCAGGCGGTCGACCTGCTCGCCGCCCAGGGCAGCTTCGCCGCCGCGGACGGTGCGCCCGACGTCGACCTCAGGGCGCTGCTGCCCGAGCGGCCGAACCGCGCCTATGACGTCAAGCCGCTGGTCGCCGCGCTGCTGGACGGGCCGTCGCTGGAGCTGCACCCGCGCTTCGCGCCGAATGTCGTCACCACGCTGGGCCGTCTGGCCGGGCGCACGGTTGGCGTGATCGCCAACAACCCGCTACGGCTGGGCGGCTGCCTGGACTCGGCCTCGGCGGAGAAGGCGGCCCGGTTCGTGCGGATGTGCGACGCGTTCGGCGTGCCGCTGGTCGTGCTGGTCGACGTGCCCGGCTACCTGCCCGGCGTCGGCCAGGAGTGGGACGGCGTGGTGCGCCGCGGCGCGAAGCTGCTGCACGCCTTCGCCGAGTCCGTCGTCCCGCGGGTGACGCTGGTGACCCGCAAGTCCTACGGCGGGGCCTACATCGCGATGAACTCCCGGTCGCT
The DNA here is from genome assembly GCF_900107175.1 of Modestobacter sp. DSM 44400. Classification (GTDB taxonomy): domain Bacteria; phylum Actinomycetota; class Actinomycetes; order Mycobacteriales; family Geodermatophilaceae; genus Modestobacter. The sequence goes on from NZ_FNOZ01000035.1 coordinate 36,232, forward strand.
GGGCGCGACGGCGGTCTTCGCCTGGCCCGGCGCCGAGGTGGCCGTGATGGGCGCGAAGGCCGCGGTCGGCATCCTGCACCGCAAGAAGCTGGCGGCGGCTCCTCCCGGGGAGCGCGAGGCGCTGCACGCCCAGTTGGCCGCCGAGCACGAGCGGATCGCCGGCGGCGTCAACCGGGCCCGCGAGATCGGCGTGGTCGACGAGGTGGTCGATCCGGCGGAGACCAAGCGGCGGCTGGTGGCGGCTCTGGCGGAGGCGCCGTCCGGTCGCGGGGCGCACGGCAACATCCCGCTCTGAGAAAGGACCTGCTCCTCCCCACCACTCGCAAGCTCGCGGCGGGCCCCTGGAGCGGGCCGAACGACGGGCCAGCACCCCACGGGGGTGCCGAGCCGTTCTGCCGTGGTCCCGCGACGGTGACCCGGGAGGTGGCCTTAGACGACCTGGTGCAGCCAGGTGACCGGGGCGGCGTCGCCGGCGTAGCGGTAGGCCTCGAGGTCGGCGTCCCAGGGGGCGCCGAGCAGGACGTCGACGCCGTGCCGGAAGGCCTCGGGCGAGGCGGAGGTGGCGGCCAGGTGACGCAGCTGCTGCTCGGTGACGATGAGGTCACCGTTGGCGCTGGTAGCAGCGCGGAAGACGCCCTGGCCCGGGACGTAGGCCATGCGCTCGCCGTCGTTGCCCTGGCTGGGCTCCTCGGTCACCTCGAAGCGCAGCATCGGCCACTGCTTGAGGGCAGCGACCAGCTTGGCGCCCATACCGGTGGAACCGGTCCAGGCGACCTCCGCACGGTAGGAAGCGTGCGCCGCGGGCTGTTCAGCCCACGTCAAAGACACCGGCCCGCCGACGACGCGTTCGAGCGCCCATTCGACGTGCTGGCAGAGCGCCTTCGGGCACGCGTGCACGAAGACCACACCCTGGGTAGAACGCCGCACGGGGCACCTCCATCGACTCGACTGGCCTCGTCTTCCCCAACGGACCTGTCGTGCGGTGGTGTGTCTCGGGCATGCTCCGGCACCGGGGTACCGGCGGACAGTCTGCCCGACCGGCGGGGTCCTGCGCCAGTGCGAAGTGGTGCGAATGGGACGCCTGGGGCGGCTAGCGTCCAAAGAGGCGCCGAAGTTGGACGGTGCGGCGGCGCGGCGACCCGTGGAATTGGACGCTCTGGCCGTGGATCGTCCAGGGTGCGACGAAGGGGGCTCGGATGAGCGGGACGGTGGACGACGTGGATGTCAGGGTCCGCGAGGAGCGGGCACGGCTGGTCAGCGTGCTCGAGGCTCTGGACGACGAGCAGTGGCAGACGCCGAGCCTGTGTGCGGGCTGGTCGGTGCGGGACCTCGTCGTGCACCTGCTCATGCCCTACGAGCTGCCGGTGCACCGGTTCGCGCTCCTGATGCTGCGCGCCCGAATGAACTTCGACCGGGCCGCGGACCGCTGGGCCACCACGGACCGGCGGTCGCCGTCGGAGGTCATGGCTGCCCTGCGCGACACCGAGCACCAGACCTTCTCCGGCGGGCCCGGGGCGCCGGCCGAGGCGCCGCTGAGCCACCTGGTGATCCACGCTGAGGACGTCTACTGGCCCCTCGGCGTGCCGTCGCCGACCGATCCGGAGGACGCCGGCCGCACGCTCGACCAGCTGACGAGCCCGCGGGGCCGCCGCGCGCTCACGCCCGGCCTGCTCGACGGGTTGGCCTTCTCGGCCTCCGACACGAGCTGGAGCTCCGGCGACGGCGCCCAGGTGTCCGGGCCGGCCGTCGCGCTTGTGACGACGATCGCCGGTCGCACCGCGGCACTCCACGAGCTCACCGGCGACGGCGTGGCCCCGCTCCGCGCGCGGCTGCAGCCCGTCACCTGAGCTTGGTCCACCGCGGTCAGGCGCCCGTCGCGTCGCGAGGCGGCGCGCGCCGTCTGGCAGGCTGTGCGGGCAGGACGGGGCGGTAGCTCAGCTGGTCAGAGCATGGGACTCATAATCCCTGGGTCGTGGGTTCGAGCCCCACCCGCCCCACCGGTATATGGGCAGGTCAGCGGCTTGCGTCCTGATCGGTGATCTTGACGATCGGGTCCCGCGCCCACACGGCGCCCACACTCCGCGAAGAGGTGTGGGCGTCGTGTGCGGCGTCCATGCGGTCGGCGAGCCCGCCGAGGTCGTCGTCGAAGAGCCCGGAGTAGACGTCCAGGGTCATCGCGGCGGAGGCGTGCCCGAGCATCCGCTGGACCGCTTTGACGTTCGCGCCGCTCGCCACCAGGAGGCTGGCGGCGGTGTGCCGGAGGTCGTGCGGGCTGAGGTCCTCCAGCCCGGCCGCTCGAGCAGCGGGGTCGAACACCCGCCGACGGAAGTTGCCTGAGCGCAGCACCGCGCCCTCCGGTGAGGTCAGCACGAGGTCGTCCCGGCCCTTCCCCTCGCACCGCCGGGACAGCGGCGCCATGAGAACGCCGGGGATGGGCACGGTGCGCTGCTGGTGGCTCTTGGGGGCGCCGTACTCGACGGTGCCGCCGACCTCGGTGGCGCTCTCGGCGACGGTGAGCCGTTTGCGGAGGAAGTCGACCCGTCGGACCCGCAGCGCGGCCATCTCGCCGAACCGTAGGCCCGTGTAGGCCAGCAGGTGGACGACGTCGCCATACTCCCCCGCCGCCTCGGCGAGCCGCTCGACCTCGTTCCGATTCAGAAACCGGGGGTCGGCCCGCCGGACCCGCGGCAGTGGAACGCCGACCGCGGGGTTGCGCGGGATCCGCCCGTCGCGGACGGCCAGGGTCAGCAGGAGCGAGAACACCCGGTGCGCCTGCCGCACGCTGGAGGGAGCCAGGTCGCTCGACACGAGGCCGGCGACCCAGGCCGCGATCTCGGCATGGGTGACGTCCGCCAGCCGGTACTGGCCCCACCGCGGCACGATGCGGGCCCTTAGGATCGACCGGTAGCCGTACAGGGTGCTGGGCTTCAGGCCGGTCTGCGCGGCTGACCACTGCTCTGCCCACGCCGCGACGGTGACGCGGCCCCGCTCGGGCGCCGTCCAGGTCTGGGTGACCAGCGCCGAGGTCTGCTCGTCGAGCCAGTGCTGGGCATCGACCTTGCGGCTGAAGCGCTTCTCGTGCTGACGTCCGCCGACGTCGCGGTAGCGCGCGCGGTACCGCTTCGCGCCGTCACTGAGCACGATCGTGCTGATGGTCCCGGCCATCAGACGACCTTCCCCACATGCCGTCCCTGCGTCAACGGACGGCGCCGCGGCGATCAGGCCGCGGGTGGTCGCCGCGACCCGTCAACGGGAGCCGGGCGGCTGGTCGTGCTGGGTGTCGATCCAGGCGCGGAGGTCGTCGCGGCGGTAAAGGACGCGGCGACCGAGGCGGAAGCTGCGGGGGCCGGTGCCCAGGTGTCTCCAGTAGCGCAGGGTCGCGACGGGCGCGCGGACGAGCTCGGCTGCTTCGCTGATGGTGAGCAGCTCCGGGTCGCGGCTGCCGGCGAGCTCGGGACGGGTGGGGTGGTCCGGCATAGCTGCCTCCGGGGCAGGTCGGCAGTGGTTGGCCCTTCGGCTTCAAAGGCGCGTTTCTCCGTCGATTGGTGACAGCGTCGTCGGAGTGACGGGTTCGGTCCGCCTGACCTGCTGTTGCGGTGACGGGTGGACGGTCACCGTCGGACGCGCGGGCTGGCGTCGCGTCGCGGCACCCGGTAGGCGGCCGGCTCCGGCCGGCGGATGCCGCTTCCGTGCTCCGTGGTGGTCGCCCGAGTGACAGGCCAGGTATCCCGTTCGTCGGGTGGGACTGCCCCCGCGTGGCGCAGCTCCGCCGGCAGCTGGACTCCAGGGCGGGCTCCGGCGTAACGGGCCGCCTCTTCGGCGGCGAGCTCGACGGCATGTGCGGGGCCGAGGTCGGCGCGGTCGCGGGCGAAGACAGCGATCCATTGGTCCCGCGCCTCGGTCAGGCTCTCGGCGACCAGGTGGGCGGTGTTCGAACGGCGCCCCCGCGTCATCCCCACGTAGGCCGACGCTGCCCCGGTCTGCTCGCCCAGCACCACGTGGGCAGTGTCGACGGTGTCCCCTTGGACGCCGTGCGCGGTGCTGGCGTAGGCCAGCTCCACGTACGCCGCCGTGTATTCGGCGAGCAGCACCCGGTCGCTGCTGCCGGCCGCGGTGACGTCACGATGAACGTTGCCGGCAGGGGTGACACAGGCGGGGGCGACATAGAGCTGCCCGTGCCGGTCGACCGCCGTGACGGTCCAGTTGTCCCGGTTGGCGACGTCCAGGCCGCGGTCGTTGCGGCGGGTGGCGATCAGGTCTCCAGCCCCGATCCGCTGCGCAGCCCGCGTTGTGACCACGCGAGTGTCGTCCACCCGCCCGTCGGCAACGAGCTGCTGGCGGATCGCGGCGTTGAGGGCAGCGGTCCGCTCGAGGGTGTCCGCCACCACCGCGAGCTCTTCACTGCCGCCGTAGGACGCGGCGGCGGTGGTCGCCAGTGACGTGCGCAGCGCGGACTCGTCGGCGTGCAGCTGGATCTGGCCGCGCGCCACCAACGCGTCGAAGACCGTCCCGGGGTTGTCGCCCGTGCGCATGGCCAGCGTCAGGTCCGCGTATTCGGCGTCCGGCGCCATCCGGACGCCTCCGTCGACGAGGGTGAGCGCGCGGGTGAAGCGGTGCACCTCCTGCAGGGTCAGGTGCGCCGTCGGGTCGACCTGGCCGATCGCAAGGTCGAGCACTCCCCCGCGGCCGACGGCGGCCAGCTGGTGCCTATCCCCGAGCAGCGCAACCCGCACCTGACACTCGTCGGCGACGGTGAGCAAGGCCCGAGCATTGTCCTGGCCGAGCATCCCGGCCTCGTCGACCACGAGCAGATCCCCGTGACGAAGCCGTGCCCGCTCGACCGGCCCCGAGTAGACGTGACCAGTGCTCGGGTCGGTCTGCCCGACGGCGAGCCGGGTCCAGACGCCGTCGCTGCTCCAGCGCCAGCCGTATTGAAACGCCAGCCACGCCGCCGACCCGGCCGATGCACCGACCTCGGCGGCGGCGACCTTGGCCGCCTTCAACGTCGGGGTTACCACCGTCAGTGCCCGCCCCTGCCGGTTCAGGAGGTCGCGGGTGGCCGCGAGGGTGGCGGTCTTACCGGCGCCGGCTGCGCCCTCGACCACCAGCAGCGGCCGGTCCCCAGCCAGCGCGGCGACAACCGCGGCCTGACCGACATCCAGTCCGATCCCAGCGGCGAGCTGGCCGTCAAGGCCGACGTCGGGATAGCGGTCGGTGGCGGGTTGAGTGCCGCGGGAGGCGAGCCGGACGGTCAGATCCGCCTCGACCGCGAGCACCGGACGCGATGTCAAAGCACGGATGTGCTCAGGAAGGGGAAGGGCAGCGCCGTCGCGGGTCAGTAGCGGCACGCAGCGGTCCACGGCCCGGGCGGTGAGGTCCTCGGCCAGCTCGGCCCGGACCGCGGCGTCGACGACGATTCCGCCGGCGGCGATCAACTGCTCGACCTCGCCTCGGATGTCTGCGGCGTTCCACGCCGACCGCCCGGCGCCCAGTCGGGCCAGCACCTGCTGCACCGCACCGTCGCGGTCCAGGGTCCCGACTGAGGCCGGGACCAGTTCCACCGGATGGTCGCGCTCTCGGTAACCGAGCGCGGCGAGCTCGGCCAGGCACCGGGCATCCACGTCCGCGCCTGAAAGCGGGGTGACCTTGTCCGGGCGCCCATCGGCCCAAGCCCGCGCATCCCAGGACCGCCGCAGCGCCGGCCCGGGAAGCTCCCCGGGATGCGCTGCCGTCCACTCGACTTCGTAGCGCTCGAAATTGCGACCGATCTGCGCCGCCCGCGCACTGAACGCGCCTACATATCCGGCCAACTCACGGATCTCTCCAGCCGCGTCCAAGGTGTAGCCGTGGGCTGCGAGTGCGGCGCGGAAATGCGGGTCGGTGGCTACCGCTGCATGCCCGATCCCGTTGATCGCAGCCAGTGAGTCCCGGACCCCGACGGTGTGCAGCCCCCGCCACTTCCCCGCGGCGAACACCCGTGCGTTGATCTGCAGATGCAGATGCCGGTGCGGATCCCCGGCCCGGGACGTGTAGTGCCGCACCGTCACCGCCTCCAGCACCTCGACCGGCACCTGCACCTGCCCGCCCCGCGGCCCGAGCCGGGTGGTGACGTGCTCGGCGAGCCAGCCGATGATCTGGCCTGCGGCGCGGTCCTGTGCGGCGTCGTAGGCCGCGGCCACCTCGGGGTACAACGCGGCCGCCAGCGACCACGACTTCGGGCCGTTGACCACCACCTCGACGAACCGCACCGCCCGGTCGTCGTCCCGCAGCCGCCCCCGCGCCCGCCCCGTCTCGGGGTCCACCCCGGCGACCCACGCCTCGTAGCCGTCACCGGTCAGCGAGGCCAACTCCTCCACCCGGCCGCCGGCGGCGGCGAAGCGGCGCGCGATGCCAGTGCCCTCGGTCAGGTAGTAGTCATCGGCCCGACCCCGACCGGCCTCGACGTACTGGCGGGCAGGGGCCGGCGCACCGGCGTACACCTTCATCCCGCCATGCATTTTCAGCACCACCCGATAATGACCAACACGTCACCCCACAAACGACGAAGGGCCCCGCGAAGCGGGGCCAGAACTACCGATATTGGTAGCATGCGTGCCGTTCCGTTCCCAGTAAAGGCTTGGACGGTGATGGCTCGAGCTTGGGGTCATCGACTATTCGTGAAGGTTTAACAGATTGATTGAACGATGACGGTAATAGTTAATCGACTGGAGTCCGGCGAGCTCGCGTCAGTGGGCTGATGACGTCGGGTGCCTCGCGACCTGCGTCGACGTGGATGCCGGGCGGTTGGAACGCCCGCGGATGGTGACGCCAATCTGCCAGGCCGCAGGTCGCCCAACATCTGTCAACAGACAGATGCCTGGGCTCTGGCCGGTCATCGGAACCGTGAGGCTTTGGCTGCCATCCAACAGGCGACTAGCTTCAAGGCCGGCGTTGTTTCTGGGTCAGCGTCGGGGGCCAGACCGAATTGGGACGCCATTTCCTGGCGCGAACAGGAGTTGATGCCCTTCCCGACGCCCCCTGGCCGGGCCAGCGCATCAGCAGATCGATCAGGCAGCCACTTCGGAGTGGCGCCACAGCCTGTCACACAACCGCCCCCCGGAACTGTCAGATCCGCGCGAGATGCTGCGTGGGTGTCCTGCATCAGTACCTGCCCGCATGTCCCGGTGTCCCAGCCGCCCGACGGCAGTCCGGTGTTCGCCACGCCCCGCGAGCTCGTGGCCGCTGACGCCGACCGGCGAGTCGTCTGCCATGCCTGCGGCGATCTGCTCACCCGCGTCTCGCCCGCGCACTTGTCCCGCCATGGTCTAGAGCGTGTCTGCCAAAGATTGGCGGGTTGGTGGGCGACGCTGGACGAATGTTGCGTACCGACGAGATCCCGGACGAGTTGTGGGAGTTGATCCAGCCGGTGCTGCCTGCCGGCGGTCATCAGGGCCGGCCGTGGAATGACCACCGACTGACGCTCGAGGCGATCATCTGGCGGTACCGCACCGGGTCGCCGTGGCGTGACCTGCCCGATCACTTCGGCGCGTGGCAATCGGTGTGGGAACGCCACCGTCGCTGGTCTGACGACGGCACCTACGTGCGGATGTTCGCCGCGGTGCGCGCCGCAGCCCCTGAGCGCG
>NZ_FNOZ01000130.1 GCF_900107175.1 Modestobacter sp. DSM 44400
TCGCGCCCACACATCATCCGAGAGCACACCAGTCCGCGTCATGAACCCACCTTCGACCACCTGACACCCAAGATCCGGGAGACACGCCCTAGTCCCCTCAGACGACGGCGGTACGGCCAGCGTCGGCCACGTCACCTGGCTCGGCGAGTCTGAGACGACGGTGCGGGATCTCCTGCAGCGCAGCCCCCAGGGCGAGACCGACCGCAGCGACCGGGAAGAGGTCGCCGACTGGCTCGTCGACTTCCTCGCCTCCAACGGGGGCGAGGCCGCAGCCAAGGACGTGTTCAAGGCCGGCCAGGCCGAGGGCCACAGCCGCGACGCGCTCAAGCGCGCCAAGGGCAGGCGAGTGCGCTCCGAGAAGGCCGGCTTCGGGTCCGGCTGGGTGTGGCGACTGACGACCTCGGACGACGAAGGGAGCACGAAGGGAGCGAAGGGAGCAGTACACGAAGTCTCGCTCCCTTCGCTCCCTTCGCTGCTCCCTTTGGACATCGACCGGTGTCCCGATCACCCGAATGACAAGAGAGCCGCCAACGGCAAGTGCATCGGTTGCATCGCCGAGCGCAGCAACCGCCGGGCGAACGAAGACAGGAAGAGCGCATGACCACGCGCCGGGCGTTCACGCCACCCGCTCCTTTCGTCTCAGCGAGGACCAGGAGACCGGGATCGAAGGACGCGAGCGACTACCTCACCGCAGAGACCGTCCTGCGCCCGGCGCGGCCACACCCACCCACCAACCGAGAGGACCAGCTGTGAATGACGAACTGACGCAGGACGAGATTTACGCCAGCTACTTCGACGCCAACGGTCAGCCCGTGCGAGTCGGCGCCCAGCTGACCGCCGATGAGCAGGCCACTTACGACCTGTATTTCAACGAGACCACCGAGGGGACCCACCAGTGACCGCCATTGATCACAGCCAGCGCGCCGCCCGCGTCGTCACCGAAATGCACGACCGAATCGCCCCCGAACCCTCCACGCAGCCAGCGGGTCCACTGTTCCTCGAAGACTTCCTCGGCCTGGCGTCCAACCTCCGAGATGCCGGCCTCTCCGGCGGCGAGGAAATGCAGCGCATTGAGGACATCAACGCCGCCATTGAGCGGATGTTGGCCGCCCAACCCGGCTCCCCGCTTCAGGGCATGGACCTGATGACCGCCGACCCCGACGAAATCGCCCAGCGGATCAGGCAGGCCGGCATCGACCGTGCCGCCCAGATGGAGACCGTCAACGTCCGCAACGGTTTTCAGCACACCCTGGCCAAGTCCGCCGCCGCCCACCTCCGCGCCGACAGCGACCGGGTCGTCCGGGAGATGCGTAAGCGGTTCGACCCCGCGGTCAAGTTCGTCCAGGCCGCCGCCAAGCGCGGACTGACCGAGCACAGTGACATGACGGTCCTGCTCGACATGGGCGCCCCCGACGTCATCGCCGCATACCGCGCTCTCGGGCCCGCCGTCGCCGAACTCGACCGGCTCGCGGCACTGCGCAACCAGCTCACCACCGTCGTTGGCGTCGGACCGCGTGAGCACCCGATGGCCGCCTTTATCACCGGCGTCACCACAGAAGCCGAACTTGAGGGCGCACAGAACGTGTGGATCGGGCAGCTGGAAACCGTGCAGCACGTCACCCCGATGAATGGCACCCACCTCGCCAACGTCCGACGCAATCGGCTTGGTGGCGCCTGGCTTGCTCTGGTCTGCGCCGGCTACACGCTGCGGCTCAATACCGGGTCCGAAGCGCAGGCCGTCGTCGATAACGCCAACTGACCAACCACCGCACCTGATTCTCGAGAGGCACATTCCGATGGAACTCCGTAACCCGATGCAGTTCGCCGCCCTGCTGTTCAACGGTCACGCCGACGGACAGTGGACCCTGCCCGAGCCGATCCTGGCCGCACGGGACGCACTGACCCGTCTCGACGGGATCGAGCTGCCCGACACCCCACCCGAGCACCCGGCGACCGTGCGGGACCGCCTGGCCTACCTGATCGCCACCGGCGGCGACCTGGACCCGACCCCCGTCATCGACGCGCAGCGCGCCCTGGACGAGTACAGCGAGCGCATCCAGCTCATGCGCCAGGCGCGGGAGATCGCGGGCAACAACCTCGCCACCGTCCTCGCCGACCACGCCAGTGAGGCGATCACCGAGCATTTGGCCCCGGCTTTCGACGAGATCGCGACCAGGCTGCGCATCGACTTCATGGCCACCGATCACATCGGCTCCTCGACTCCGGCCGCTGTGCTGCTCACCCAGCCCAAGCCGGTGCGCGACGCCCTGATCCGTATCGACACCAGCGTTCAGCGGTACGAACTGGTGCGGCAGGCGCACAGCATCCTGCTGCGCATCACGCAGGCCCGCAGTCAGGACGAGGTCGGCTACTTCGCCGAGGTCCGCAACACCGAGAAGGTGTGGCCGGCCGTGGCTGAGATCGCACGGACCACCAGGTACGCCCCGACGACGCCGCCGTGGCCCACCACCGGCACCCGCGACCGGCTCGCGTGGCTGTTCGCCAACGGCGGCCAGGTCTGGCTGCCCACCACCACCCAGCAGGACGCCCGATACCTCGAGGTGTTCGGCGAAAAGCTCGAGCGCGACCGAATCAACCGCTCCAACCTCAGCGGCTACCGCGCAATGACCGGCGTGGCCGTCAACGGCGGCCCCACGGACGACTAGAGCGTGTCTGCCAAAGATTGGCGGGTTGGTGGGCGACGCTGGACGAATGTTGCGTACCGACGAGATCCCGGACGAGTTGTGGGAGTTG
>NZ_FNOZ01000076.1 GCF_900107175.1 Modestobacter sp. DSM 44400
GACAAATACGCCACCACCTACCTCGGCGGTGTCCTCCTCGGCTGCATGATCATCCATCACCGCGTCCGCAGTTAGCAGACACGCTCTAGTCGAGGTCGATGAGCACGTGCTGGAGTCCTTGGTGCAGGCCGCGGTCGCCGATGCCGCACCCGACGAGGTGACCCCGCCGCTCACGCCCGGTCCAGAGTGGTCGTCGGACCGGGTCGACTGGCTCCGGCGGTTCCACCGCGACCGGCGGACCGGCGTGGACGGGCCGGCGGGCGAGGCGACCTGGGCGGTGGTTCTGGCCGGTTCGATCGTGGGGTCGGTGCGTCCCGAACGGGTCGCGCCGGGGGTCCTCGAGACCGGCGCCTGGCTGACGCTGGTGGCGCGCGGGATGGGAGTGGGAACACGGGCGCTCACCGCCGTCGTGGCGCAGGCAGCAGAGCTCGGTGCCATCGAGCTCCGCGCATGCACGACCCGGTCCAATGCACCGGCGCTCGCGGTGCTCCGGTCCGTCGGCTTCACCCTCGCCACTTTCGATTCCAGAGGAAGTGTCGACGCCCGGCTCCCGTTCTCCATCCCTGCGGGGGACGCTGGGCCCTATCGGCAAGGCGTCGGCCCCTGACAGCGCACCCGTAGCGCAGCGGCCGACGACCAGGTGCAGCGCTGTCACGCACGCCGGCTGACCGGAGCCGCCGTGGCGTGCGGTCGCTCAGGTGCCCGGACGAGGGAAGGCTGTCGAGATGGACGTCTCGCTGCTGTACGTCGAGGGCTGCCCCAACCTGCACGTCGCCGCCGAGCGGCTGCGCGAGGCGCTGGCGCGGGTCGGCCGCGGGGACGTGGAGGTGGCACACCGGGAGGTCCGCACACCCGACGAGGCCGACGCGCTCCAGTTCCGCGGTTCCCCCGCCGTCCTCTCGACGGCCGGGACGCCGTTCCGGACCTGGACGGCCCGGTCGGCCTGCCCTGCCGGGTCTACCGAACCGGCGACGGCGTGACTGGGTCGCCCACCGTCGAGCAACTGATCGCGGCGCTGCGATGAGATTCCTCGGACGGCGCGGGGCCGCCACCACCGAGCGCGTGACCTGCGGCTGCTGCGAGCGCGACCTGCCGCGGTCCGCGGTGCACGAGCTCGGCGGCACCCAGGGGGTGTTCCTCTGCCGGCGCTGCGCCGTCTGGGTGGCGGCGCGGATCGGCCGTGCGTAGCGGATCTGCACTCGGTGAGCGGCGGCACCGTGTTGGGTGCATGCGGTCACCGTCGCGCGGTACCACCCGCCGCATGTAGCAGGAAGTGCGCTGCTGGAGCTCTGCCGTTGTGGAGACCTGCGCCTCATCTTCTCGCTGGGCGGTTGCTGAGAACTGACTGTGGGCACCCGGCGCCCATGGCAACACACGATCGACCCACCACGACCAGCAGCGCGAACGCGCTTGCACACGACGACCGGGCCAAGCCCACTGGCGCCTACGTCGCCATCGCCGGCATCGTGGTCTTCCTCATCGCCACGTACCTGGACTGGGTGTCCACGACCGGCGAGGACCCCACCTCCGCGAGCGGCTACGAGGCCGACACGGTCATCGCCTTCACCGCCTTCCTGGGTGTCGGACTGGCCGCCGCCCTCCTCTACGCGCTGCAGCGTGCCCGCCGCCGCCAGCACCGCGGCCTGACCTTGACCACCATGGCCGCCGGCATCGCCGCGGTCCTGCTTGCCCTGGCCTACGTCTTCGACCCGCCCGGTGCCTTCGAGCGCGGCGCCGACCTGGAGACCGAGTTCGGTGCCTGGGTCGGGCTCGTCGGCGGCATCCTGTGGTCGGTGGGCGCGGGCCTGCTCGCCAAGGAGACCGAGGGCGACGACCACGTCGACCACCGGAGCGACGCGAGCCGTACCCGGTAAGAGCCGAACCCGGTAAGCAACACCACCCCGTTCGGTCCCGAGGCCGGCGCCGCCCCACCGGGCTGCGCCGGCCCTCGTGCTGTGTCCGTCCGGACGGTTCAGCCCCACGGCAGCAACCGCACCCGCGGCGGCCGAAGCAGGAGCAGCGGGTCGAGGTAGGTCGCCCCGCGTCGCAGCCCCCAGTGCAGGCATGCCTCGACCGGGCAGCCCGGATGACCGCTGGCCAGCACGCCCAGCGGCGACCCGCGGGCGACCGGCTGGCCGGCCGCGACGAGCGGCTGCACCGGCTCGTACGTCGTCCGCAGCCCGCCGGCATCGTCGACGCTCACCACCGGCCGGCCCGCGACCATGCCGGCGAAGGCGACCACCCCCGCCCCGGCCGCGAGCACGGGCTCACCGGCCACCCCGCGGAGGTCGACGCCGCGGTGCCCGGCCGCGTATGGCGCCGGCGGCGGGTCGAAGGGCCGGACGACGACGGGCACACCGGCCAGTGGCCACCCCCAGAGGGCGACCACCGGGACGGTGACCCCGGAGCGCGCCCCCACCGGCGGAGCGGCGGCCGCGGCGGGACAGCACCAGGCCAGCGCGACGAGAGTGAGCACGACGAACAGCCGGGGCCGGAGCACCTGCCGAGCGTGGCGCTGCGACCGTGCCGGGGGACTGTCGGACGGCGGTCTGTGGACCGTCGTCCCGGCTGGGGACGACCGGCGGCGAGAGGCTCCGGCGCCCGCGTATGCTGGCCCTGCGGTCCGCCTCCGGGTGGATCGACTTCGCGTGTCCCCTCCCCGCTCCTGCAGCGGGGCGGTCGCCACCTCGGTCCCGTCCTCGACGGGTCGGTGGCGCGGCAGGGACACCAGGGCGGTGCACCACCCGGTGCCCGCGTCAACCGAGAGCGGCCCGGCTTCGCAGCCGGCTGGCCGCGCGTGCACAGAGAGGCGGCGCCACGTGGCAGTCGTCAGCATGAAGAACCTGCTCGACAGCGGGGTCCACTTCGGGCACCAGACCCGTCGCTGGAACCCGAAGATGAAGCGCTTCATCTTCACCGAGCGCAACGGCATCTACATCATCGACATCCAGCAGACGCTGGGCTACATCGACCAGGCCTACGAATTCGTGAAGCAGACCGTGGCCCACGGCGGTTCGATCATGTTCATCGGCACCAAGCGCCAGGCCCAGGAGGCCATCGCCGAGCAGGCGACGCGCGTCGGGATGCCTTATGTCAACCAGCGCTGGCTGGGCGGCATGCTCACCAACTTCCAGACCGTGCACAAGAGGCTCCAGCGCATGAAGGAGCTCGAGGACCTCGAGCAGACCGGCGCGCTGGTCAGCCTGTCCAAGAAGGAGCAGCTGGTCCTCTCCCGCGAGAAGGCCAAGCTGGAGCGCTCCCTCGGCGGCATCCGCGACATGCAGAAGGTGCCCAGCGCCGTCTGGATCGTGGACACCAAGAAGGAGCACATCGCCGTCGGTGAGGCCCGCAAGCTGGGCATCCCGGTCGTCGCGATCCTGGACACCAACTGCGACCCCGACGAGGTCGACTACAAGATCCCGGGCAACGACGACGCCATCCGCAGCGCCGCCCTGCTCACCCGGGTGATCGCCGACGCCGTCGCCGACGGTCTGATGGCCCGCTCCGCGGCGCAGGCCAATGCCGGGCGCGCCGAGGGCGACGTCGAGGCCCCCGCGGCCGAGCCGCTGGCCGACTGGGAGCGCGAGCTGCTCACCGGTCAGGGCGACACCTCCGCTGCGCCGGTCGAGGCCGCGCCGGTCGAGGCCGCGCCGGTCGAGGCCGCTGCCCCCGCGCCGGTCGACGCCCCGGTCGAACCGGCCACCCTGCCGGAGATCCCGGCCGAGCCGCCCACGGTCACCGCGCACGAAGTCGCTCCCGTCGAGGGCGTCCCCGCCACCGGCGACATCCGGAGCACCCCGGAGGCCTGACCGGTCCCGCGCCGTTCCCCGCCCGCACCGTCGGGCGAGGAACGGCGCCGCCGCATGCCCGGCCCGGGCACCCCGAAGCCGCGCACCCGTCTCAGCATTCAGCACCACCAGACCAAGAGGAAGTGACATGCCTGCCTTCACCGCAGCCGACGTGAAGCGTCTCCGTGACGCCACCGGCGCCGGCATGATGGACTGCAAGAAGGCCCTCACCGAGGCCGACGGCGACTACGACAAGGCCGTCGAATTCCTGCGGGTCAAGGGCGCCAAGGACGTCGGCAAGCGCCTCGAGCGCTCGACGACCAACGGTGTCGTCGTCAGCCGCGATGGGGTCCTGCTCGAGCTCGACTGCGAGACCGACTTTGTCGCCAAGAACGCCGAGTTCGTGCAGCTCGCCGAGCGTCTGCTCGACGTCGTCCTGGCCGAGAAGCCCACCGACGTGCCGGCCCTGCTCGCCACCGAGGTCGACGGCCAGACCGTTGCCGCGCTGGTCGAGTCCGAGTCCGCGCGCATCGGCGAGAAGCTCGTCCTCTCGCGCCTCGCCGTCTTCGAGGGCACGACCGCTACCTACCTGCACAAGCGCGCCACCGACCTGCCGCCGGCCATCGGTGTCGCCGTGCAGTACTCCGGCGGCAGCGAGGACGCCGCGCGCAGCCTGGCGATGCACATCGCCGCGGCCCGCCCGCGCTACCTCACCCGCGAGGAGGTCCCGGCCGACGCGATCGAGACCGAGCGCCGGGTCGCCGAGCAGACGGCCAAGGAGGAGGGCAAGCCCGAGCAGGCGATCAGCAAGATCGTCGAAGGCCGGGTCAACGCCTACTTCAAGGACTTCGTCCTCTTCGAGCAGCCCTCGATCACCGAGCCGAAGCGGACCGTCAAGCAGGTCATCGCCGACGCCGGCCTGACCGTCGACAGCTTCGCCCGGTTCGAGATCGGCCAGGCCTGAGCCAGGCCCCGTTCCACCCACCGGCCCCGTCCCCCTTCCCGGGGACGGGGCCGGTGGCCTGTGCGGCTCCCGCGCGGCCCGCCGTCCCGTTCCGGGATGCGGCAGGATCGGCGCAGACCGCACCGACACTCAGACACCGACCCCAGGGACCCCAGTGACAGACACGCATGCGCCCGCCCACCATCAGGGGCTGCTGTCCGCGCCCACCGCCTTCGCCCCCGCCGACGGCCGCGGCTACCAGCGCGTGTTGCTCAAGCTCTCCGGCGAGGCCTTCGGTGGCGGCACGGTCGGCGTTGACTCCGGCATCGTGCACAGCATCGCCGAGCAGCTCGCCGAAGTCGTGCACGCCGGGACGCAGGTCGCCGTCGTCGTCGGTGGGGGCAACTTCTTCCGCGGCGCCGAGCTGGCCCATGCCGGCATGGACCGCCGGCACGCCGACTACATGGGGATGCTCGGCACGGTCATGAACGCGCTCGCGCTGCAGGCCTTCTGCGAGCAGGTCGGCCTGGAGACCCGGGTGCAGACGGCGATCACCATGGGGCAGGTCGCCGAGCCCTATATCCCGCGCAAGGCGGTCCGCCACCTGGAAAAGGGCCGGCTGGTCATCTTCGGCGCCGGCGCAGGCATGCCCTACTTCTCCACCGACACCGTCGCCGCCCAGCGGGCGCTGGAAATCGGCTGCCAGGTGCTGCTGATGGCCAAGAACGGAGTGGACGGCGTCTACGACGACGATCCACGCACCAATCCGGCGGCGACCATGTACGAGAACCTGGACTACGGCACCGTGCTGGCCAAGCAGCTCAAGGTGGCCGACGCGACGGCGATCAGCCTGTGCATGGACAACGAGATGCCCATCGTGGTGTTCAACCTGCTGAAGGACGGCAACATCGCACGGGCCGTCGCAGGTGAGAGGATCGGCACGCTGATCAGTCACCCGGCCTGAGCCCGGCGCGACCCTCGGCACGGTGTGGGTCCGGGTCGCCGGCCCGCCCGCACCCCGCACAGCTCTGAACCACCCACCGGCCACCGCGGCAGCACGCCGCCGCAAGGAGGAGAGAACGCCGTGATCGACGACACCCTGCTCGATGCCGAGGAGCGGATGGACAAGGCCCTGTCGGTCGCCCGCGAGGACCTCGGCTCCGTGCGGACCGGCCGCGCCGCCCCCTCCATGTTCAACAAGATCGTCGTGGACTACTACGGCGCGTTCACGCCGGTGCCGCAGATGGCCTCCATCTCGGTGCCCGAGGCGCGGATGGCGGTCATCAAGCCCTACGACATGACCCAGCTGCAGGCAATCGAGCGGGCGATCCGCGACTCCGACCTCGGCGTCAACCCCACCAATGACGGCTCGATCATCCGCGTGGTCTTCCCGCAGCTGACCGAGGATCGCCGCCGCGACCTGGTGAAGGTGGCCCGGTCCAAGGGCGAGGACGCCAAGGTGGCGATCCGCAACATCCGCCGGCGGTCGAAGGAAGAGCTCGATCGCATCTCCAAGGACGGCGAGGCAGGCGAGGACGACGTGCGCCGTGCGGAGAAGGAGCTCGACGACCTCACCTCCGCCCATGTCGCGCTCATCGACGAGGCGATGAAGAACAAGGAAGCCGAGCTGCTGGACGTCTGAGCCGACGCACGCCGCAGCCGATGGCCCGCACCCGCCCGTCCCCCGAGCCTGCGCACCGGGGCCCTGACAGCGGTCCCCTGCGCAGGGTCACGCCTCCGCCGTTGCCTCCGCGGAGTGCCCCGGACACCGCGGCGCTGCCCGTCGTCGGCACGCCGCCGCAGGCGCCGCCGACGTCCGGCCGGACCCGACGGGAATCGGCCGACGACCAGGACGATGGCTGGTTCGCCGCCGCCGCAGACGACCAGGACGGCGACCAGGACGACTCGGCCGGCGATCCAAAGGGCGATCCGAAGGGCGATCCGAAGGGCGATCCGAAGGGCGATCCGGCTTCCTGGAGCGGCGAGGACCCGGGCGATCCCCCGCTGACCGCTCTTCCGGATGCCCCAGGCGCCGAGGCCACCGGCGAGGAGGTGCTGGACGTCCCCGGCGGGCCACCGGCCACAGCCAGCACCGGCCGGGCCGGTCGCAACATGGCCGCGGCGATCAGCGTCGGTCTCGGGCTCGGCGCGGTCATCATCCTCACCCTGGTCGTCTGGCGCCCGGTATTCCTGGTGGTGCTCACCGCCGCCGTACTGATCAGCGTGGTCGAGCTCAGTCGGGCCCTGGCCACGGGCGGTTACCGTCCGGCCCTGCCGCCCCTGGTCGTCGGCTCGCTGGCGATCGTCGCGCTGGCGTGGACCCGGGGCCCCACCGGCCTGGTCGTCGCCTTCCTGCTCACCGTCTTCGCCGTCCTGCTCTGGCGGCTCGGCGACGGGCCGGTCGGTTATCTGCGCGACGCCTCCGCGGCAGTCTTCGTCGCCCTCTACGTCCCGCTGCTGGCCGGCTTCGCGGTGCTGTTGCTGGTCCCCGACGACGGCGTCGCCCGGGTGCTCACCTTCATCGGCGCAGTCGTCTGCAGTGACGTCGGGGGGTTCGCCGCCGGCGTGCTGGCCGGCAAGCACCCGCTGGCGAAGTCGGTCAGCCCGAAGAAGTCCTGGGAGGGGCTGGGCGGCTCGGTGGCGGCCTGCGTGCTCATCGGCACCCTGCTGGTCACCCTCACCTTCCACGGCCCGTGGTGGGGCGGCGTCCTGTTCGGGGTGGTAATGGCGCTTACGGCCACCCTGGGTGACCTGGGGGAGTCGCTGGTCAAGCGCGACCTGGCGATCAAGGACATGGGCCACCTGTTGCCCGGCCATGGCGGCCTGATGGATCGGATGGACTCCCTGCTGCCCTCGGCGGCGGTCGCCTACCTGGTGCTGTCGGTCGTCGCCCCGGTCTGATCGACGGGGCGGGCGACGTCCCAGCTGTGGTCCACTACGGCGAAGCCCCGCCGGGCGTACCACTCCCGCGGCCAGTCGAGCGCCGCGGCGTCCAGCACCACGAGGTCGCAGCCGGCGCGGGTGGCCTCGAGCAGCGCCTGGTCGAGTACGGCGTTGGCGTACCCGCGCCCCCGGGCGACCGGGTCGGTGAGGACCGACTCGACCGCGGCCGTCGCGCCGTCCACCCGCAGCTGACCGACGGCGACCACGTCGCCGTCCACCCGGACGGCGAGGTCGACGACCCGCGCCACCCAGTCGTTGCGGTGCTCACGACCCACCAACTGACCGACCACCTCGTCCAGGTCGTCGACCGTGCCGGCGAGCTGGCGCCGCCACCCGGACTCCCACAGCCCGTGCACCGCGACCTGAGGCACGACCTCGGCCACCGGCCCGCCGGCGGGCTGGGGTGCGGCGCCGTCCAGCCAGCGGGCCATCACCACGGCCACGGAGACCACCCAGCCCCGCCGCTGGAGCTCCTCGGCGACCGGACCCGCGTCCGGCCCCATCAGCGTGGCCGCCCGGTCGGGCCAGCCGGCCTCGGCGGCCAGCGCCGCGGTGGCCGACTCGACCGTGTCGGCGCCGCCGGCGCCGGTGAACAGCAGCCGGTTGTCGGTGCGGGAGTGCGGGAACGCCGGCTCGAGGACGGCGAAACCGCCGGCCAGGTCGCGCACCTCGGCGGCCCGGCGGGTCGGCAGTGAGAGCGCCAGCGCGCGGGCCCGGGCCGCGGCGTCGCCGGGGGAGGGCAGCTCGGTGACCACCGTCGGTCGCCACGGCACCACGGCCACGACCGCAGTCGTGGGAAGTGGCCCGTAGAGGTGCGGGAAGCGCATCGACGTCGGGTCGCCGGGCACGCCCGGCTCGAGGCGCACGGGCGCGGCCAGCCGGGCTGGGTCGACGACCAGCGCGACGACGTCCCGCCGGCCGGGGAACAGCCGCTCCGCGGGCAGGTGCGCCTGCGCGGGCGTGGACAGGTGCACGAAGCCGACCTCGGCGAGCGACGGTGGGGTCAGGGCGCCGGTGTCGAGCGCCGTCCGCCACTCGGCCGGGGTCGTCAGGTGGAGCAGTACCGCGTCGTCCATGGCCTCAGCCTTCCCCAGGGTCGGCGGAGGGCCGGGCGTGGCAGCATCCCGTCCGTGGCGGAGGAGGTAGAGCGGGGCCCGACGGAGTGGGGCGAGGCGCCCGTCGGGGTGGGCCCGTGGCCCGGTCCGTGGCCGGCCGACGCCCGCTACGACCGCGAGTTGCTGGCCGGCGGGGACCGCCGCAACGTCGTCGACGGGTACCGCTACTGGACCCTCGATGCGATCGTCGCCGACCTCAACCGCCGGCGTCACCCCTTCCACGTCGCCATCGAGAACTTCGGGCACGATCTGAACATCGGGACCGTCGTGCGCACCGCCAACGCCTTCCTGGCAGCCGAGGTGCACATCCTCGGCCGTCGCCGCTGGAATCGCCGGGGGGCGATGGTCACCGACAGGTACCAGCACCTCCGGCACCACGCGGACGCCGCGGCGTTGGGGGAGCACGCTAGGCAGCGGCGTCTCGTCGTGGTTGCCGTGGACAACGGGCCGGGCGCCGTTCCCCTGGAGACCGTGGACCTGCCCCGGGAGTGCGTCCTGCTCTTCGGCCAGGAGGGGCCCGGGCTCACGCCCGCGGCGCGGGCGGCGGCCGGCTTGACCGTGTCCATCTCGCAGTTCGGGTCGACCCGCTCGCTCAACGCCGGTGTCGCGGCCGGGATCGCCATGCACGCCTGGATCCGGCAGCACGCCGAGCTGTCCCGCGCCGAGCCGTGACGAAGTGTGACGACTCAGCGCATGAGCGTTGGTCGATCTCCTCGTCGAGCCTGGCCGGGGCGACCCATCTGCCCAGGCAGCATGACCCGGCTGGGTCCGGTCGCCTGGGTCTCGGTCACGTCGGTGACCGGCAGGACGACCGCCCAGGGAGGAGCGGCCGTGGCAACGGGAACGCAGTCCGCGCCCGGGTCGGCAACCGACGGCGCGCCGCCGGCCGCACCTGCGGACGCCCCGGATCACGCCGCCGAGCCGGCCCTCTGGGACGAGGCGTGGCTGCCCCGCTGGCTGGCTGCTGACGAGGTCGACGGGGACGACCAGGCAGGTGCCGACCCGAAGACCGAGCGCGATCCAGAGCCAGAGCCAGAGCCGGCCGAGCAGCCCGCCGACGGCCATTCCGTCGAGGACGTCTCCGGCGCTCCAGCGGACCCGCTCCCGATTAGAGCGTGTCTGCCAAAGATTGGCGGGTTGGTGGGCGACGCTGGACGAATGTTGCGTACCGACGAGATCCCGGACGAGTTGTGGGAGTTGATCCAGCCGGTGCTGCCTGCCGGCGGTCATCAGGGCCGGCCGTGGAATGACCACCGACTGACGCTCGAGGCGATCATCTGGCGGTACCGCACCGGGTCGCCGTGGCGTGACCTGCCCGATCACTTCGGCGCGTGGCAATCGGTGTGGGAACGCCACCGTCGCTGGTCTGACGACGGCACCTACGTGCGGATGTTCGCCGCGGTGCGCGCCGCAGCCCCTGAGCGCGATG
>NZ_FNOZ01000028.1 GCF_900107175.1 Modestobacter sp. DSM 44400
GGCGCGTTCCGGCTGCTGGCGGACAAGGCGTACTCCCATCCCAGTACGCGGGCGCACCTGCGGGCGAAGAAGATCGCTCACACGATTCCCGAACGCAGCGACCAGATCGCACGCCGCAAGGCCAAGGGCTCGGCCGGTGGGCGACCACCGGCCTGCGATGCCGAGCTCTACAAGGACCGCAACACCGTCGAACGCGGGTTCGGCCGGCTCAAGCAGTGGCGCGCTATCGCCACCCGCTACGACAAATACGCCACCACCTACCTCGGCGGTGTCCTCCTCGGCTGCATGATCATCCATCACCGCGTCCGCAGTTAGCAGACACGCTCTAGCCCCCGGGCGATGCACAAGGTGTTCACCCTGCGGGAGGCCGCGCTGCTGAGCGCCACGCTGCCCGAGGGCGTCCTGGACGGCTCCGGGCCAGTCGAGCGCGGCCAGGTCTTCGCCGCGCACCTCGCGGCGGCCCGGCGCTCGGCCAGGGGACGGTTGGCCCACCTGGACATCGAAGATCCGATCGAGGGGCCGCCGGAGCTGCACGACCGCGTCGTCGGGGAGATCGCCGGTGCGCTGTCGATGGTGTTAGCCGTCCTGGCGCCGGTTCCCCCGGCCGACGCCCCCCCGGCCGAGCAGACCCTGCGGATCGTCCGTCTGCCGCCGGTCCCGCCGCCGCGGCCCCGTCGAGGTGAGCCGGCGGAGGGGACCGGCTTCCCAGTCAGGCCGGGCCGATCCGGTCCTTGAGCCGGAGGAACGGGCGCTCGACGTACCGGTACGACAACTCGGCCAGCAAGGAGGTACCGAAGCCGAGCGCCAGCGTGCGCCAGCCGCCGAGCTGCAGCCCCAGGTTGAAGAGCACGACGAACGCCGGGTAGTGCATCAGGTAGAGGCCGTGGGACCGCCGCCCGGTATAGGTGATCGGGGCCCAACTCAGCAGCCGGGCGAGTCGGCCCTCCCGGGCCACGTACACGTGGGTGACGAGTACGCCGGCGGCAACGGCCAGACCTGTCATCGCTGCACGCAGCAGGTCGGTGTCGCCGTGATGTGGCCAGTACAGCGCCGCGATGGTGAGCAGCAGGGCGCTCGGGCCGACCAGCCAGGCGCTCGCCCGGCGCACCACGGTCGCACCGAGCGCTGAGCGCGCGGTGCACGCGACGAGCACCGCCGCCGCGCAGCCGGCCAGCAGATTGTCGGCCTGGGTGTCCAGCCCATTGGCGATCCGGCCATAGGAGTTGGCGTCGTGAGTGAGGAACAGCCGGACGACCAGCGACGCAACCGAGCCGGTCACCGCCACAACCGCCACCGCGGCCAGCCGGCGGGTGAGTGCGAGCGTCGCCCAGAGCACCAACGGCCAGAGCAGGTAGAACTGCTCCTCCACTGCCAGCGACCAGGTGTGTTCCAGCAGTCCGAGGTGCCCCAGACCGTCGAGGGCACGAACCCAGTTGCCGACGTACAACAGTGCGGGGAACACGCCGGCGAGCGTCTCCGGGCCGCGCACAGGGTGCGGCGTCAGCAACGCGTACAAGGTCAATGCAGCGGCCAGTGCCAGCAGCGCTGGGTAGAGACGCAGCAGCCGGCGCAGCAGGAACGCCCTCAGGGCGATCCGCCCCGTGTGCTGGTGCTCGCGCAGGAGCAGCGACGTGATGAGGAAGCCGGAAAGGGCGAAGAAGACATCGACACCCACACTGCCGCCGCGTACCGGCAGCGTGGTGTGCGACGCCATGACGACCAGCACGGCGACGGCGCGGAGACCATCGAGCGCCGGGACGTACGGGAGCTGCCGTCCCGGCCTGTCGGTGGCCTCCCCGGCGGCCACCCCCGACAGCCGGTGTGCGCCCCGGGACCGGCGGGTCGTCCGTTGCGGGTCCGCAGTTCCGGTCGCAGTGCCGGTCGCAGTGCCGTAGACCATTCAGACCCTTCGACGTTCGTTGGTCGTGCCCCACGCTGGGTCGCCACGCCGATGGGACCTCACCGACTTGTCACGTCCAGCGGCGTCTGTGGCGGCAGAGACGCGTGTGCCCGATTGGTGCTCCAGGATTCAGCGCCGAGTTCCGGCGGAGCCGCTTTTATTGCTGCTGGCTGAGCGCGGCGGTCACCCACGGGGTGATCAGGTCGGCCAGGTGGGCGTGCCCGGCGTCGGTGGGCGACACACCGTCGGAGCTGATCAGGCCAGTCGGCTGCGCGAACCAGTTCCGGGCGATCGGGTCGACGAAGGCGACTCCCGCGGCTGTCGCGGCGGTCTTGACGGCATCCCGGTCGTCGAGCACGTCGGCCGGCGGCTCCCCGTCGCTCCAGACAGGGCCGACCACCACGACGATGGTCGACGGGGCGGCGGCGCGGACGTCGTTGACCACCTGTTGGACCTGCGCCAGGACCTCTGCGGCGTCGGCGGAGCGGTCGTTCCGGCTGCCGACCACCAGGGTCACCGCGGCGTCGGGCACCGGTGCGGTCTCGACGAGTCCGGCGTAGTCCTGTCCGGTCGAGCCGACGGAGACGTAGCCGGCTTGGGGCACCGCGTGCAGCGACAGGGTCATGCCCGTCCTCGCCGCGACGAGGACCGGCCAGCCTGCGGCACCCAGGCCACCTTCCTCGTTGCCGGCGGCGTATCCATCGCCGTAGACGGCCAACACGCCAGGGGCCGAGGTCGGCGCCGCGGATGCAGGGGTCGGCGGCGCCGACGTCACCGCCCCGGTGCTCACCGACATCTGCGTGTCCGCCTCACCCACCGACGCGCCCGCGTCCCGCTCCCGCGTGAGCAGGAAGAGCACCACGTTGGCCACTACCAGCATCGCGAAAACGGCGATCGCCCACCGCGGCGGACGCTCCAGTCCCAGTCCCCCCGCATGCCCCGGACCCTAACCGTGGCCCGCCTCCACGCGGGGACCTCGTCTAGAAACCGCCGTGCGTCACCACATCCGCCGCACCCGACCCATGGCAGTGCACCCAGCGCGGATCCCTACAACAACGGCTACAGGTCGAACCTCCCGTCATGTCCACCGAGGCGCTGCACCCGGGCTTCGCCGCGACTCTCAGCAAGGCCCTGGCCAGGCGCCTCCGGTCACGACAACCACTGTCGGCACCACAGCAGTCAGGTCAGTCCCGGGTCGCCTCTGACGCCTCCACAAGCACACGGAAGACGGCCAGGACCCGTGGTGCCGCGTCAGCGGGTGACCGACCGCGCCAGCCCATCGTCCGGCGCCCCGCCGGCCGCCGCCCGCTCGGCCGCCTCGGCCTGGCGGGCCGCCAGCCGCGCGCGCTGCGGGATGACGGTGCACTTCGGGTCCTTGGCGCTGGCCATGCCGGCGTCGAAGACGCCGATCCGGGTCAGCGCCGAGCCCGCCGCCAGCAGCGCCCCGCTGACGATCGCCGACGCGCGTCCGGCCGGCCAGCAGGATCAGCCCGACGCCGCCCATGGTGCAGGCCTTCGCGGCCCGCAGCAGCGTCCCGGCCCGGCCGATGTGGTAGGGCTCGCTGACGATCCCGTGGCCGTGCTCGACCCGGTGCGCCGCGGCCAGCTCGATCGCCGCCCCGACCACGGCCACCTTCCGCGACGACCCGGCCTCGGCCACCGGCGACGGCGCCATCGTGATCCCGCCGCCGGCGGCCGGCGCCGACCCGACGAACAGGAACGGCAGCTCGTCGTGCGGCTCGTGCCAGCTCGGTGAGGCCGTGTTGGCCAGCAGCACCGCGGTGTAGGTGGTCATCGGGCCGAAGACCGCGGCAGCCACTGCGCCGCCCTTGCGCAGGCCGGGATGAAGCGGGCCACCTTCAGCGCCCGCACCGGCGGGATCACGGCAGCGCGTGCAGCCCCGCCGTCGACATGGTCAGCGCGCTGAACGGCGACAGGATGTAGGAGCCCACCGACAGCGGCGACGTCGGCTGGAACACCCGCAGCATGAGCAGGAACCGCATCGGCCGGCCCAGGGTCGACGATCAGCAGCCCCACCGACGCCAACGCCCCGCCTGCGGCGGCGAAGTGCGCGACCTTCGTCAGCTGCGGGCGCTGGGTGAACTCCCCCAGCGCGCCGATGACCTGCGGCAGGCCGCAGACCTCCGGCTCGTCGAGCAGCAGGAAGAACGCGCCCGCACCGCCGACGCCGTCGTCGGTGTCCCGGCCGTAGAGCCGCGCGGTTTCCACGCCCTGGCCCTGCAGGGTCGCCAGTCGGGCGTCGGCCCGGGCCTGCAGCTCGTCGAGGTTCCCGAACTGGATCGACTGGGTCGGGCAGGCCGTCGCGCACGCCGGCTGCAGCCCGTCGGTCAGCCGGGCGTAGGACATCGTGCACTTGAAGACCCGGCCGTCGTCCGTGCGCTGGTCGATGACGCCGTACGGGCAGGCCGGCACACGCAGTAGCCGCAACCGTTGCAGATGTCGCTCTGGACGACGACGGTGCCGAACTCGGTGCGGAACAGCGCACCGGTGGGGCAGACGTCCAGACAGCCGGCGTGCGTGCAGTGCTTGCAGACGCCCGACGACATTAGCCAGCGGAATTGCTTGTCCGCGCCGGACTGGCCGGTCTGCGGGTCGAACTCGCTCAGCGCCTCGACGTTGAGCACGCTGGTCTGCGCGGTGAGCACGCTGTCGGCCTGCGGGCTCACCGGGTTCGTCGGCAGGCCGGGTGTCCTGCCGGTCGTCGCCGGCCGTCGATGAGTCGGCATCGGCAGGTCGACGCTGCGGCTCTGCTCCCCGAACGGCCTCACCGACGTCCTCCTCCTGGGTCGTCCGGGGTGCTTCCCCGCCTCAGCCGCCGCTGCCTGCGGAGATCCCCACGAAGGGCTGGGCTGCCGCCGCCTCACCGAGCGGCTCGAGGCCGTACATGTCCTCGAGCGTGCGCAGCAACGAGTAGTGGTCGATGTACTGCTGGCTGCTCACCGGCAGCACCCCGGCACCGGTGACCAGGGTCGCGATGTGGTTGGTCACGCTGCCGTCGTCCTCGTCGAAGGTGACGATGAGCAGGCTGTTGTGGTCCGTCGCCCAGTCCAGGTAGGGCCCGAGGTGGTCCGCGGCCCAGGCATCGCCCACGGACACGTCGCAGTTGTGCATGTCGTTGCACAGGTTGGGCACGACGAAGGAGACCGTCGGCAGCTCGGCGAAGTCAGTCGGCATAGCGGTCAGTGGCTGGTTCACCGACGCGGGGAGGTCTGCATAATCTGCCCAGGGATTGTGCTTGCGGGCGTAGTCGGGCGCGTGGCACCCCCGGAAACCGGGCGCGGGCAGGTCTTCGGAGTAGCCGACGAACGACTGGCCCGCAGCGGCCAGCTGGCTGGCAAGGTTCTCCCCGGTCAGCTCCACCGGGCAATGGTCGTCGCTGACACCCTGCATCGACCCCGAGAACATCGCGAGGTAGTTCGGCTGGCTCGGGTGCGTCACCCCGTGCGCATCCCGGAACTGTGTGCCGGAAGTGGCCACCGACGTCAGGAACGGGGCCCGGTCGGTGCCGAGGGCGTCCTGGGCGTCGGTGTTCTCGAAGATGACCACCATGACGTGGTCCGCGCGCGGCAGCGGGACGGCGGCCGCACCGGTGTCCGGGTCCGGCCCACGGTCGGAGGCCTGGGAGGCCGGGGAGGCCTCGGAGGAGCAGCCGGCCAGTGAGCCCACCGCGAGGGCGGCGGCGACGGCCATCGACCAGGTCGCGCGGCCGCCCGGTGCGGGGCGCAGACGTCTCGTCCGTCGCCACATCAGCTCATCATGGCAGCACCGAACCCGCCGTTGTCCACCGTTGGGCGGGACGTCGTCCAGCCAGTGACGGGCCCTGGGGGCTGGTGCAGCAGAGTAGCGTTGGGGGCAACGACCCAGGAGGCACCCCATCATCAACGAGGTTGGTACCTGCACCCACGGCCATCTCGGCTGCACGTGCGGCGGCGACGAGGCCGTCCACGCCGAGCGCTCCTCGGAGATCACCGCTGCCCAGGTCGGGGAGGTGGTCGAGTGCCCCGAGTGCGGTGAGCCGAGCAGCCCGCTGCGCATCGTGACGTGGGGGCACTGCCGTGCCTGCCGCACGGCGGACTCCCGCGCCAAGCGCCCACTCCGCTGGTGACCCGCTCCGCGCGCACCGCCGTGCCCGGGTCGGACTCCTCCTTCGGGTGACACCGGTCGCTTCACCGGTGCAGCCCGCGTGTGTTCCGCCCGACAACTGACCTGTGACCACTGGACCCCTCGCCGCCGCCCCGGCGCGCGCCGTGTCCGTTCCCCCGAGCGGCACGGCCATCCCGGGCGTGCGCCGTCCCCTCGCGCTGGTCCTCCTCGCCACGGTCCTCACGGTCGCCTGCGGTCTGCTGCCCGGTCCGTTCGCCGTTCCCGCGACCGTCACGCTGGACTTCATGGCCGCCGCGGCGACGGTCGTACTCCTGGCGCTCGCCGCCCGGCGCAGCGCCCACCCCGCAGGCTGGCGTTGGTACGCCGCCTCGGTGGCCGTGGGGGCCGGCGGTGCCGCTGTCGCGGCCATCGCCCTGCCGTGGGGCCAGACCGCGCTGGGCAGCGTCCCCGGCCAGTTGCTGGTCGTCGTGGCGATCCTCCGGATGCTCGACCGCACCTCGCTGCGGGCGGCCCGCGCTCAGATGGCCACGATGCTGACCCTCTTCGTCGTCGCCGACCTGCTGACCGTGCACACCATCTACCGCATCACCATCGGCGGGCACGCCGCCCTGGCGATGTCGGAGACCGTGGCGCTGTTCGCCCTGCTGACCAGCGTCGCGGTCGGTACCGGCTTCACCCTGGTCCTGATCGCCGTCACCGGGCCGCAGCAGCGCCGGGTCGGCTGGCTGCTGTTCGCCAGCTCGGTCACCACGGCGCTGGCCGGCGCCCTCTCCTCGGTCGCCACCCGCCCGGGCCCGCTGCAGTACCTGGCCTGCGGGGCCAGCGTCCTCGGCCTGGGCCTGCTGCCCATCGCCTGCCGACTGGACTGGCCCTGCCCCCGCTCGCCACAGATCGACAGCTTGCCCGGTGGCTCGACCGTCGGCGCGCTGCTGCCGCACGCCACCGCGCTGATCGGTGGCTCGCTGCTGCTGCTCAGCGTCCCGCTGACCGGCCGGCTCACCATCGTCGGCACCTCGCTCGGCATGGCCGGGCTCGTGGCCCTGCTGGCCCACCAGACGGTGTCCTGGCGCACCCAGCAACGGCTGACCAGCGAACTGCTGCGCAGCGAGGCCTACTTCCGCACCCTCGTCCGCGGCAGCGCCGACCCGGTGGTGATCCTCGACGAGGAGCTACGAGTGCGCTGGGCCTCCCCCACGATCACCGAGCTGCTCGGGCTGGACCCGGTGCGCACCATCGGCCTGACCATCGCCGAGTCCGTGCACCCCGACGACGCCCCGGGCCTGCTCGGCACGCTGTCCGCCGCCCCCTCGACCGGCGACGCCGACAACAAGACCCGCACCGCCCGGATCCGCCACGTCGACGGTCGCTACCGGCTCATCCAGGCCCGCATCCGCGACCTGCGCAGCGACCCGGACGTCGGCGCGCTGGTCCTCTACTGCCGCGACGTGACCCCCGCGACGCCTGCACCGGCCGCCGAGTCCCACCTGAGCTCGTTCAGCACCGTCGACCCCGGCACCGGGCTGCCCAGCCGCTCGGCGCTGACCCTTCGGCTGGGTGCCACGCTGCGCCACCCGTCGGCGACGTCCACGTCGCTGGTCGTGCTCGGGGTCGACGGGCTGCCCGAGGGCGACTCCGGCGAGGTGCTCCGCGAGCTCACCAGCCGCATGTCCCGGGTGCTGCGCGGCGACGACTGGCTCGCCCGCGCGGCGGTCAGCGAGTTCGCCGTCCTGGTCAACGGCACCGTCGCCGACGCCGAAATCGTCGCCGCCCGGCTGGTCGCCGCCGTCGAGCCGCTTCCCACCGCACAGGGCACCGTCCGGCTCACCGCCGCCGCCGGCGTCAGCCCGCTCTACCGCGACGTGGACGCCGGTGAGGCGCTGCGCCGCGGCGACCTCGCCCTGCGCAGCGCCCGCGCCGCGGGCCCGGGCCGGGTGCGCCGCCACTCCGACGCGCTGCGGATCACCCAGGACCGGGAGGACGCGCTGCGCGCCGACCTGGTCCACGCCCTGGACGACGGCCAGCTGCACCTGCAGTACCAGCCGGTCATCGACCTGGCGTTGCACCGCACCGTCTCGGTCGAGGCGCTGCTGCGCTGGAGCCACCCGATCTACGGCGAGGTCTCCCCCGCGGAGTTCGTGCCGCTGGCCGAGGAGTCCGCGCTGATCACCGAGCTGGGCCGCTGGGTGCTGAACCGGGCGACGGCCACGATCGTCGCGCTCCCGCACCACGACCTGGGCGTCGCGGTCAACGTCTCCGCCCGGCACGTCCGCAGCGGCGAGCTGGTCTCCGACGTGCTGGCCGCGCTGGAGTCCAGCGGGCTGGCCGCCGACCGGCTGATCCTGGAGATCACCGAATCGGTGCTGCTGGACGACGACCACGTGACCACCGACCTCGCCGCGCTGCGCGGGCTCGGCGTCCGGATCGCCGTGGACGACTTCGGCACCGGCTGGTCGTCGCTGGCCTACCTGGTCGGCCTGCCCATCGACGTGCTCAAGATGGACCGGCAGTTCCTCGCCGACGTCGAGACCGATCCGCAGCGCCGGGCGCTGTGCAGCTCGGTGCTGCACCTGGGCACCAGCCTGGGCCTGTCGGTGGTCGTGGAGGGCGTGGAGACCCAGGCCGAGCTGCAACTGCTGCGCGACATGGGCCACCGCTTCATCCAGGGCTTCCTGCTGTCCCGCCCGCTAGCCCCCGAGAAGCTCACCCGCCGGCTGCCGGTCGACGACGGCGCCCTTGATGAACCGGCCCGCGCCGCCGCCCCGCTCCGTCCGCGCAGCGGTGCCACGTGAGCGAGCGTGCGAGCTCCCGCTACGAGCACAGCAGTCGCCGCGGGATCCGTGAGCTGCTGGTCGTCCTCGCCGTCAGCCTGGCCGGCATCGGCGCCACCCTGCCGTTCTCCCCCGGCGACAGCCTTCCGCAGTGGGACAACCTGGTGCTGGCCGCGGCCGCCGGCTGGGCGACCTGGCGGGTGGCCCGGCTGATCCGGGCGATGACCCCCGCCGCCCGGCGGCCCTGGCGGCCGCTGGTCGTCAGCGGGGTGCTGTTCACCAGCGCCAGCCTGCTCACCGGCGCCGGCGTGGGCGGGGCCTTCGGCCGCTCCGGCGTCGGCGACGTCCTGCTGCTGCTCGCGGTGGCCGGTCCGACCGTCTGCTGCGCCCTCCTCGCCGGCCGCCGCAGCGCCGCCCGCTGGCCGGTGCTCGCCCTGGACGGCGTCCTGGTCACCGTGGCGCTGGTCGTCGTCGTCGACGTGCTGGTGCTCTCCCCCGCCGTGCGGTCCGGCTCGCTGAGCCCGGACCGGGTGGCCCTGGTTGTCGGCTACGGCATCTACCCGGCCGCGGCCCTCGGCCTGGCCGGCGCGCTGTGCACCGTCACCACCCGCGCCGTCCGCCGCTCTGCGACGGCGATGATCGTGATGACCGGGTTCCAGGGGCTGGGATCGGCGCTGCTCGCGGTGCTGGTCTTCCAACCCGCCGCGGTCGTCGTCGGGGCCGCCGACGTCGCCACCGTCCTGACGCTGATCGCCGGCGTCCTCGCCGTCCGGCTCGCCCCGACCGACACCGCCGACACCTCCCCGGCCGCCACCGCCCCGGCCGTCACCCGCGCCGGCCTGGTCATCGTCTCCGGCGCGCTGGTCGGGGTGCCCGCCACGCTGGTCGCCGCGCTGGTGCTGGACCTGCCCCTGTCCAGCGGCGCCATCGGCTGCTCCGCCGCGGTGATCCTGCTGCTGCTGCTGCGCATGCTGGTGCGGATCCGCGACACCGGCCGGATGTCGGAGGACCTGCTGCGCAGCGAGGCCGACTTCCGCGGGCTGGTCGAGGCCAGCTCGGACGGCGTCGCGATCGTGGACGACGAGTTCCGGCTGGAGTTCACCTCCCCGGCCGCCCGCACCCTGCTGGGCATCGTCCCCGAACTCGACCCGCATCCGGTGCTGCTGGACCTGCTGCACGCCGAAGACCGCGCCCGGGTCCGCGACGAGCTCACGGCGACCGTCGGCGACGTCGCCCCCGCCCTGCAGCTGCGCGTGCGGCCACCCACCGGGGAGCCGCGCGACCTGGAGGTCACCCACCACGAACGCCCCGGCAGCGGCCGCCGCGTGCTGCACCTGCGCGACGTGACCACCCGGCGCCGCCGCGAGCGCGAGCTGGAGCGGATGGCCTTCACCGACCACCTCACCCGGCTGCCCAACCGCGCCATGCTGTTCCAGGAGATGGCCGCGCTGTCGGTCTCCACCGGCGAGCGCTGCCTGCTGGTGCTCGACCTCGACGGGTTCAAAGCCGTCAACGACTCGGTCGGGCACGAGGCCGGCGACCTGCTGCTGGTCGAGGTCGCCCGCCGGCTGCAGGGGCTCATGCGCGCCGACGACCTGGTCGCCCGGCTGGGTGGCGACGAGTTCGCCGTCCTGATCGCCGGCACGCAGGAGGCCGCCGTCGAGACCGCCGAGCGCGTCGTCGACCTGCTCGCCCAGCCCTACCGGGTCGGCGGGTGGACCTTCTCCGTCGGCGCGAGCGTCGGGCTGACCCGGGTCCGTCCGGGCGGCGGCCAGCTGGCCTTCCGGGAGGCCGACGGTGCGCTGCGCACGGCCAAGCAGGCCGGCAAGGGATGCTGGCGGGTGCACTCCAACGACCGGCTCCGCCTGGCCACGGCCACCAGCGACGTCGCGGGAGCGCTCGGGGACGGCGACGTCCAGCTGCGCTACGACCTCATCGTCAACGGCGACACCGGCGTCTACGCCGCCGCCTGCGCGACCCCCGTCTGGGTGCACCGGGAGCTGGGCACGCTGCGCGCGGCCGAGCTGTGGGCCGCCGCCGAGCGGCAGGGACACACCGGGCTCCTGCAGCAGTGGCTGCTGCGCCGGGCCTGCGCCGAGATCGCCGCGTTCAGCGACATCCTGCTGCTGTGCGTGGACCTGCCCGCCGGGTACGTGCACGCCGACGAGCTGGCCGGCGAGGTCACCGCGGCCCTCGCCGAGGCCGGCATGGCGCCCGCCCGGCTCATCCTGACCTTCACCGAGGAGGTGCTGCAGACCTCCTCGGCGGCGCTGATCCCCGCGCTGCACGTGGTGCACGAGGCCGGTGTCCAGCTTGCCCTCACCGACTACGGGATGGGCTCGACCATGTGGGCCCTGCTGGCCCGGGTGCCGCTTGACATCGTGATGGTCGACGTCCGCGACCTCGCCCAGCCCGGGGACACCGAACGCGCCCTGCTGGTGCTGTCGGCCATCCACCGCAGCGCCACGAGCTTCGACGTCCGCACCGTGGCCACCGCGACCGCCAGTCGGGAGATGTTCACCGCCATCCACGCCCAGGGGCTGGTGGCGATCGGCGGGCCGGTGCTGCCCAGCGACCTCGACGCCGGCGAGGTGGCCGCCGTGCTGCGCCGCACGCCGGTCGCCGCCGTCGCGGTGTCCTGAACGCCCCGGCACCGTGCCCAGCGCCGATACTGGCCGGGTGACCAACCCGTCGGAGGAACCCACCGAAGGTGGTCCGGTTCCCCGATGGAGGTGCGAGCTGCACTTCCTCGGCCACTCGACCGTCCGCGTCGAGTTGGCCGGCCGGACGGTGCTGACCGACCCGCTGCTCACCCGGGGGCTCGGGCCGCTGCGCCGCGTCGTCGCGCCGCCGGAGCCGGCCAGCTGGGCCGGCGTCGACCTGGTCGTGGTCTCGCACCTGCACAACGACCACCTGCACCTGCCCTCGCTGCGCCGGCTGGGCCGCCGCATCCCGATCGTCGTCCCCCGCGGCGCGGGCGGGTGGCTCCGCCGGCACGGCTTCTCCGCCGTCGAGGAGCTCGCGCCCGGGGAGAGCCTCACCGACGGCGCGCTCACCGTGACGGCCACCCCGGCCGTGCACAGTGGGCATCGGTGGGGTCCGCGTTTCACCCACGGCCCGCAGGCTCCGGCCGTCGGGCACCTGCTCAGCGGCGAGGGCACGTCGGTCTACCTTGCCGGCGACACCGACCTGTTCCACGGGATGGTCTCACTCGGCCCCGTGGACGTCGCCGTGCTGCCGGTCTGGGGGTGGGGAACCTCGCTGGGGCCCGGGCACCTCGACCCGCTCCGCGCCGCCGAGGCCGTCGCGCTGCTGCGGCCGCGGGTCGTCGTCCCGGTGCACTGGGGCACGCTGGCCGTCGGTGGGCTGACCACCCTGCCCACGCCGTGGCGGGCCCGGATGCGCGCGCTGCTCACCGAGCCGCCGCGCACCTTCGCCGCCGCGGTGGCCGCCGGCCGGTCCGGCGCCGCGGTGGCACTGACCGCGCCCGGCGAACGGGTGCAGCTGCCGGCCGTCGAGCGCCCGACGGACCCGGTGGGGACGACGTGACGGTCGACGCGCTCGCCCTCTCCTGGACCGACGGCAGCTCGCTCGGCTATCCCGTGCTCTTCGGCGGCGTCCTGCTCGGCTCGGTCGTCCCCGTGGTGCCCACCGGCGCCGTCGTCGGCGCGGCCGCCGCGGTCGCCACCACCACCGACCACCTGTCGCTCCCGCTGGTCGTGCTGGTGGCCGCGCTGGGAGCCTTCGTCGGGGACATGGTCACCTTCAGCGTCTCCCGCTTCGGCGGGCCGGCCGCCGTCCGGTGGGTCGCCCGTGGGCAGCACGCCGAGCGGATCGACGAGGTGCGCGGGCAGTTCCGCCGGCACGGCTGGCAGATCATCGTCACCGGCCGGCTGCTGCCCGCCGGCCGCATCCCGGTGCTGCTCGCCGCCGGGGCACTCGCCTACCCGTGGCGCCGGCTGCTGCCCGCCTCCCTCGCCGCCGGCCTGGTGTGGGCGGTGGCCTACGCGCTGCTCGGCGTGGTCAGCGGCGGCATCTTCGACTCCCCGCTGCTGGCCACGCTGATCGCCACGGTGCTGGTGCTGCTGGTGGGCGTCGTCCTGAACCTGGTGTCCGCGCACCGCCGGCGCTCCGCCGCTCCTGCGGTGCCCCCGCTTTCGGCGCCGAAAGCGGATCCGTCGCCGGCGGAGTGTGAGCGGCCGTGAACGAGGTCGTCTCCGGCGGCCGGGTGCTGCGCAGCGGCCGGACGCTCGCCCGGCTGCTGCTCACCTGGTCCGTGGCCACGCTGGCCCTGCACCTGCTCGACAGCTGGCTGTCCGGCTTCGCCATGCGCTCGTGGTGGCAGCCCCCGGTGGCGGCGCTGCTGCTGGGCGTGCTGACCGCGGTGGTCTGGCCGCTGGTCATCCGGGTCGCGCTGCCGATCACCTTCTTCACCCTCGGGCTGGGCGGGTTCCTGCTCATGGGCGCCGGGGTGCTCGCCGTCTTCTACGCCATCCCCGGCGTGCAGGTGCACAGCTTCCGGACCTCCGTCGTCGTGGCGGTGGCGATGGCCGGCGTCGCCGCGGTGATCAGCAGCGTGCTGGCCGTCAACGAGGACGAGCTGTTCTTCCGCCGGGCCCGCCGCCGCGCGCCGGGCACCGACGTCGCCGACTGCCCGCCGGGGGTGCTGTTCCTGCAGATCGACGGCCTGGGCCACTCGGTCGCCCAGCGCGCGGTCCGCGACGGCTCGATGCCCACCCTGGCCGCCTGGCTGCGCGCCGACAGCCACGCGCTGACCGCCTGGCACACCGACTGGAGCTCCCAGACCGGGGCCAGCCAGAGCGGCATCCTGCAGGGCAGCAACCACGACGTGCCGGGCTTCCGCTGGTACGAGAAGGACCGCGACAAGGTCGTCACCGTCTCCTCCCCCGAGGACGCCGCCGAGGTCGAACGCCGGCACTCCGACGGCCGCGGACTGCTCGCCGGCGACGGCGCGGGGCGCGGCAACCTGTTCACCGGCGACGCCCCGCACGTGTCGCTGACCATGAGCTCGCTGGCGGTCGTCGTCGCGCGCGGATCACGCCGCGAGCGCCGCGGCCGCGACCGGATCGGCGCCGGCTACTACGCCTACTTCGCCAACCCGGTCAACGCGCTGCGCACCCTCGGCGCCTCGCTGGCCGACATCTACCGGGAGCTGACCGCCGCGGCCCGGCAGCGGCGGGCCGACGTCCGACCGCGGGTCAACCGAGGGGGCCTGTACCCGCTGGCCCGTCCGGGCACCACGGTGATCGTCCGGGACATCGTGGTCAACGCGATCCTCGAGGACATGCTGGCCGGGCGTCCGGTCGTCTACGCCGACTTCGTCGGCTACGACGAGGTCGCGCACCACTCCGGCATCGAGCGGTTCGACACCCTCGGGGTGCTGCGCAGCATCGACCAGCAGATCGGCCGGCTCGCGCGGGCCACCCAGCTGGCGCCGCGCCGCTACCACCTGGTGTGCCTGTCCGACCACGGGCAGACCCAGGGCGAGGCGTTCACCGCCCGGTTCGGGGAATCCTTTCCGCAGCTGGTCGGCCGGCTGTGCGGCGCCCCGGGAACAGCGCCGTCCCGGCGTGGGCTGTTCGGCCGGCGACACGCGGCCGACCGCGACAGCCGCCGTCCCGCCGAGGGCTGGCAGGTGACCTCGGCGCTGGCCGAGGCCACCTCCCGCGGTGGGCTGATCGCCCGCCGGCTGCGCGACCGGGTCGAGCGCCCGGAAATCCCCTCCCCCGCCACCCCGGCCGGGGACCACGGTCAGGCCGCTCGGGTCGCGCCCGGCGTGGTGGCCACAGTCTCGGGCCACATGGCCACGATCTCCTTCGCCGACCTGCCCGGCCGGGTGCCGCTGGAGACGATCGAGCGCCACTGGCCGGACCTGCTGCCCACGCTGGTCGACCACGCCGGCGTCGGGTTCCTGCTGGTGCAGTCCGCGGAGGTCGGCCCGGTCGTGCTCGGCCGCGACGGGCTGCACCGGCTGGAGTCCGGCGTGGTCATCGGCGAGGACCCGCTGACGCCCTACGGTGAGCACGCCGCGGCCCTGGTCGCCCGGTACTCGTCGTTCCCGCACTGCGCCGACGTCGTCGTCAACAGCCGGTACGACCCGGCGACCGACGAGGCCTCCCCCTTCGAGCCGCACGTGGGCTCGCACGGTGGGCTCGGCGGGCCGCAGCAGCACGGGTTCCTGCTGTATCCGCGGTCCTTCGCCGCCCCGGGGGAGATCGTCGGCGCCGAACACCTGCACCGGGTGCTGCGCGGCTGGCTCACCGACCTGGGCCACCCCGAGCCGGTGGGCGACGTCCCGACCGACAGCACCGTCGACGTACCGGTGTCGGCCACGGCCTGACGCCCGTGCCCCACGGCGGGCCGGTCCGCATTGCACGCTCGACTGCCGCGTTGGACGGGCTGCACCACCTGCAACGCCGCCGAAAGGCGTGCAACGGAGCGGGCAGCGGCGGACTGGCCACTTCGGCCGCCGGGCAGGCCCCCGGGACGTGACGTTTCTGTGAACGGCATCACGCACGCGTGCGCCGCCGGCACCTGGTGCCCGACAGTGGGCACATGCGACCTGACGCCCGCGCCTGGTTCGAGCACCGCACCACGTCGGCCACCTCCCTCACCGAGCTGGACGTCGACGCCCTGCTGCTGGCCAAACGCCGCGGCGGGCACCGCATCAGCGTCGTGCTCCCGGCCCGCGACGAGGAGACGACCGTCGGCGTCCTGGTCGCCGACCTGGTCCACCGCTGGATGGCCGACGTTCCGCTCGTCGACGAGCTGCTCGTCGTGGACTCCGACTCCACCGACGACACCGCGGCCGTCGCCCGCGCCGCCGGCGCCGAGGTGGTGGCCGCCGCCGACGTGCTTCCCTCCCGCGGCAGCCGGCCCGGCAAGGGCGACGCGCTCTGGAAGTCGCTGGCCGCGACCAGCGGCGACCTGGTCGTGTTTCTGGACGCCGACCTGCTCGGCGACGTCAGCCACTACGTCCCGGGGCTGCTCACCCCGCTGCTGAGCGATCCGCGGGTCGACTACGTCAAGGGCTGCTACACCCGGCCGCTCACGCTCGACGGCGAGCACCGTCCGGCCGGCGGAGGCCGGGTCACCGAGCTCACCGCCCGCCCACTGCTCAACGCGCTGTGGCCGGAGCTGGCCGGGTTCGTCCAGCCGCTGGGCGGCGAGTACGCCGGACGGCGGACGGCGCTGGAGCAGGTGCCCTTCGTCTCCGGCTACGGCGTGGAGGTCGGGCTGCTGGTCGACCTGCTGCACGAGTGCGGCCTGAGCGGGCTGGCCCAGGTCGACCTGGGCACCCGCCGGCACTCCCACCAGACCGACGAGGCCCTGGGGAGGATGGCCGGCCAGATCGTGTCGACCGTGCTTGCCCGCGCCGGGCGGGGCCGGCCGGGGCTGCGCCGTCTGGAGCCCGGCGGGTTGCTCACCCAGTTCGCTCACGACGGCACCGGCTTCGTGCCGACCAGCACCCCGGTCGCGGTCGACGAGCGGCCGCCGCTGTGCACCGTCGCCGAGTACACCTCGCTGCGGGCCGGGGTCGTCGGCCGATCCGTCGGAGAACGCTGAGGCCGGTGGTGAACCACCGCCGACCCCGTGCTCCTCAGGCGAGGGCAGTCTCGTCCAGCGCCGCGGCGAGGTCACCCGGTGTGTCGTAGAGCGCCACCGCACCGGCCCCGGTCAGCTCGTCGTCCCCGAAGCCGCCGGACCGGACGACGATCGCCGGCATCCCGGCGCTCTTCGCCGCCTCCACGTCCCACACCGAGTCCCCGACCAGCACGCTGTCGGCGTCGGCCGGGGCGCCCAACTTCTGCAGCGCCACCTGCAGGAGGTCCGGGGCCGGCTTGGTCGCCTCGGCGTCCTCGGCGGAGGTCACGGCGTCGGCGATGTCCCGGGCGTCGAGCAGGTCCAGGGCGACCTCGACGTGCCGCGGCTGGCCGGAGCTGGCCAGCACCAGCCGGTGGCCACGTTCCTTGATGGCCAGCAGCAGGTCGCGGGCGCCGGGCAGCGCGGCGACCTCACCGATCAGTGCGTCCACCTCCTTGCCCTGCCGCTCGCGCGCCTCCTCGCCGATCCGGTCCTCCAGATCCTGGCCGCCCAGGGCGATGACCAGCTGGTCGCCGCCCATCCCGATCAGCCGGTGGATGCGCCAGATGGGGAACGTCTCCCCCAGGGAGCGCAACGCCCGGTACCAGCCAAGCGCGTGCTGGTAGTTCGAGTCGACGAGGGTGCCGTCGACGTCCAGGACGGCGATCGTGGGTTCTGCCATGACTCGGAGCTGCCCAGTCGAGCCCGCGATCACCCGCACCTGAGGGGCCAATATGGCCATTTTGGCCCCTCAGGGAATCAGCTCCGGTGCTGCAGGACCCCGCGGATGATCGTGCCGTCGCGCTGGTCCTGGTAGCCCTGGTTGACCTCATCGAGCGAGTACCGCTTGGTGATCAGCTCCTCGAGCTTAAGCTTGCCCTCCTCGTAGAGGCGGAGCAGCCGCGGGATGTCGCGGTAGGCGTTGCACATCCCGTAGAGGGCGCCCTGGATCTTCTGCTCGTAGAGGGTGGTGATGTTGGCCGGCAGGGCCAGCGTCATCTCCATCATCTCGTCGGCCAGGCCGGTGAGCACCATGGAGCCGCCCTTGCCCAGGCAGCTGTACGCCCCGCCGATGATGTCGGTGCTGGTGACGCCGCTGGTGACGATGACGACGTCGGCACCGGTGCCGCGGGACAGCTGCTTGGCCAGCCCGGCGGCCTCCTGCGTGCTGGCGACGGCGTGCGTCGCGCCCAGCGTCTGGGCGAACTCGCGGCGGAAGGCCACCGGGTCGACGGCTATGACGTGCTGAGCGCCGACGCTGGCCGCGCCCTGGACGGCGTTGCAACCCACCCCGCCCGTGCCGACCACCACGACGACGTCGCCCGGGCGGACCGGGCCCGCGTTGACCGCCGAGCCCCAGCCGGTGGGCACGCTGCAGGCCAGCAGGGCCGCGACGTCCAACGGGTAGTGGTCCTCGATCTTCACGCAGGAGAACTCGGACAGCACCGAGTGCTCGGCGAAGGCGCCGACCATGCAGAACCCGCCCAGCTCCTCGCCGTCCAGCCGGAACGGCCAGTCGCCGCCGGGGAGCTGACCGGTGCCGATCGTGGCGCCCAGGTCGCACAGGTTGGACCGGCCCGAGGCGCACCAGCGGCAGTGCCCGCAGGCGGGGAGGAACGAGGTAACGACGTGGTCACCGGGCTTGACCGTGGTCACGCCGGCACCGACGGCCTCGACGACACCCGCACCCTCGTGGCCGCCGACGATCGGGTACCGCTGGCTGGCGAAGCGCAGGTGCTCGTCGGAGTGGCACAGCCCGGCGTACGCCATCGCGACCTGCACCTGGCCGGGTCCCGGCTCCTGCAGGTCGAGGTCCACGACCTCCCAGTCGCCGGGGCCGCGCAGCACTGCGCCTCGTGTCTTCACGTCGTCCTCCGTGGCTCGGTCTCGCATCGGTGTGCCACGCCGCGGGGGCCCCGCCGGCGCGGGCACCCCTTCTCACTACCCGACTCTCCCGGCGGCCGCGCAGCCGCCCCCACCCGGCCCCCGCCGCCACGACCGCGTTGGCGCGGGTGCGGCCTCCGTGCCGACACCCCTGCCGACATCGACGGCTCCCGCCCCGCCGCACGGGATGCACTCGCCGCCCGGCCCGACCACGTCGGTCCCTGGCCGTCAGCGCCGGTGGGTCACCGGGTCGGCGTCGGTGATCGGCAGCAGGACATCGGCCACCAGCTGGTCGACCTGGATCGCGGACACCGGGGCGTCCTCGAACGCCGTGTAGCGCTGCCACCACAACGCCTGCAGCACCGAGCCGAGCAGCGCGACGCGTTGGTGGGACAGCTCCCGGCCGCGGGCGGCCTCCCGTCCGGCGAGCTCGCGGACGGCGCCGGCCAGCGGGCGCACCAGCGCCTCCTCCAGCCCGGCGCGCAGCTCCTCGTCGTGCCGGGCGGCGCCCACCAGGCTCGCGGCGGCGCGCTCCGCGCGCTCCAGCGGCCGGGTCCAGGGCTCGAGCAGAGCGGCCAGGTCCGCGCGCAGCGAGCCGTGGTCCTCCGGAGTGCGCACCAGGCTGGTGCAGCTCAGCGCGTGCCGCGCCAACGCGGCCATGGTGGGCCAGCGGCGGTAGATGCCCGCCTTGCCTGCGCGGGCGCGGGCGGCGATGCGGTCGCTGTTCAGCCGCCCCCAGCCCTCGTCGGCCAGGATGTCGACGGCGACGGACACCAGTTGGTCGGACAACTCGGCGGACAGTGGCCGGCCGGGTGGTCGGGTCGCAGCGCTGCGCTCGGTCTGGCCGGGGGTCGTCACCGTGCAATCGTGCCCAACGGACCTGTTGATGACAACCGGCTACCGCACGGGAAGGTGCTGGGGAACGTGGCCCGCGGCACACTCAGCCGCTGGCGGCACTCTCCACGTGGGCCTGCAGGCTGGCACCGTCGTCCCCGACCCACCCCTTGCCGCGGGCGGACTCGACCATGTCGTCGAACCGGCCGGCCCACTCGGCGGCCTGCGGCCCGGCGGCCGCCTTCAGCGCCGCGATGTCGAGGAACCCGGTGTCCGCGTCGGCCAGCCGGCCCAGCCCGGCATCACGCAGCGCCTGATCGGCCTCCTCCTCGGTCAGCGCACCGACGGCCAGCTGCAGGTGCGCCAGGTCCTCGACGTCCGAGACCCGCACCTCCGGCGCCGCCCCGGCACCACCCACCACCTCGACGATCATGCTGTCCTCCTCTGTCCTGTCGGCCCCCGTGCCGGGTCCCGCCGCGAGCCTGCGAGCGGTGGGGGGCGCGGGGGTCCTATACGTGCCAGGGGAAGCGGGAGAAGTCCGGGTCGCGCTTCTCCAGAAAGGAATCCCGGCCCTCCACCGCCTCTTCGGCCATGTAGGCCAGCCGGGTGGTCTCCCCGGCGAACAGCTGCTGACCGACCAGCCCGTCGTCGATCAGGTTGAAGGAGTACTTGAGCATCCGCTGGGCGGTCGGGCTCTTGGCCACGATCCGCCGTCCCCAGTCCAGCGCGGTGGCCTCGAGCTCGGCGTGCGGGACCACCCGGTTCACCATGCCCATGGCCTGCGCGTCGGCGGCGGAGTACTCCTCGCCGAGGAAGAAGATCTCCCGGGCGAACTTCTGCCCCACCTGGCGGGCGAGGTAGGCCGAGCCGAAGCCGCCGTCGAAGCTGCCCACGTCGGCGTCGGTCTGCTTGAACCGGGCGTGCTCGGCGCTGGCCAGGGTCAGGTCGGAGACGACGTGCAGGCTGTGCCCGCCGCCGGCGGCCCACCCGGGGACGAC
Source organism: Modestobacter sp. DSM 44400 (assembly GCF_900107175.1). GTDB lineage: Bacteria > Actinomycetota > Actinomycetes > Mycobacteriales > Geodermatophilaceae > Modestobacter. The sequence goes on from NZ_FNOZ01000028.1 coordinate 20,115, forward strand.
GCAGATGACCACCTTGGGCATGAAGCGGATCAGCCGCTGCACCTCCAGGATGTGCAGCCGCCCGCTCACACCGGCGCCGGCCTCGTAGCCGTACCTGCCGCGGACCCGCTGGTCACCGCCGGAGCAGAAGGCCCAGCCGCCGTCCTTCTCGCTGGGGCCGTTGCCCGTCAACAGCACGCAGCCGACGTCGGTGGACAGCCGGGCGTGCTCGAAGACGGCGAGCAGCTGGTCGACCGTCTGCGGGCGGAAGGCGTTGCGCACCTCCGGCCGGTCCAGCGCGATGCGGACGACGCCGGCGTCCACCGCGCGGTGGTAGGTCAGGTCGGTGAGCTGCTCGAAGCCCTCGACCTCCGCCCAGGCAGCAGCGTCGAAGATCTCCGAGACGTCCGCCCGTGCGCTCACGGAAGGGAACCTAGCGGGCCACCGATCCCGTCGCCGCCCAGCCAATGTCGAGCGGCGGGTGCCCAGCGTGCGCGCCGTCGGGTCGAGGTGGCGCGGCAATGGCCCACGCTGCGCGCCAGCTGTACCGCGAGCGGCAGTTCACCGGGATTCCCACATCACCGTCTGGACCATCTCCGCGGCACTCGCAGGCGGGTACGGCCTGTACCGGTTCTTCGCCGAACGTCGGTGAGCGACCGGTCTCGATGTTTCGTCCGCCGCCGAGGTCGAATTCGCGCTCTCATGACGTGGTCGAGACCGATACCGTCGGGTCGATGCGGGTCGGGACGCTCAACCTCGCCTCCGGGCGGGACGGCACGGGCCGCTCGGTGGACGCTGCGGCGCTGCGGGCCGCGCTGGCCGACGTGGACGTCGACGTCCTCGCCGTCCAGGAGATCGACGTCGGCCAGCCCCGTTCGCACGGCCTGTCCCAGCCGGCCGAGGTGGCCGCTGCGCTGGGCGCCGGCGACTGGCGGTTCGCCGCGACCGTCGACGGCACCCCCGACCCGTTCCGCAGCTGGCAGCCGGTCGATCCGCCGGTGCTCACCGGTCCGGACGACGCCGCCGGCGCCGGCCCTCGCTACGGCATCGCGCTGTTCTCCCGCCGGCCGGTGCGCCGCTGGTCGGTGCAGGCGCTGGGCACCGGGCGGGCACGGCTGCCGGTCCGGGCCCCCGACCCGCGAACGGGCCGCGCCCGGTGGTGGTGGTTTCCGGACGAGCCGCGGCTGGCGGTGGCCGCCGAGCTGGACGGGTGCACCGTCGTCGGCACGCATCTGTCCTTCGCCCCGCACACCGCCGTCCGACAGCTGCTGCGGCTGCGGCGCTGGGCACGGGAGCTGCCCGGACCGGTGCTGCTGACCGGCGACCTCAACCTCGCCGGACCGGTGCCCGAGCGGGTGACCGGCGCGACCCGGCTGGTCTCCGGGCCGACCTATCCCGGCAGCAACCCCCGCCTGCAGTACGACCACGTGCTGACGTTCGGGCCCATGACGGCGACCGCGCCGGACGTCCGGGTGCTGCCGGTCGGCGACCACCGGCTGGTCACCGTCACCGTCGCACTCCCTGAGCGGCCAAAGTGGCCACTTTGGCCGGACGCGGTCAGGTGAGGAGGGGCGCCAGTGTCAGTAGGCTGGCGGCGAAGCCCGGGTGCAGCGGGACGTCGGCCAGCGCGGACAGCGGGAACCAGCCGGCCGCGATGCTCTCCGGGTTCAGCGCGAGTTCCCCGGCGTCCAGCAGCCCGGACGGCGCGGCCAGCACCGTGGTGTAGCTCCAGCCGCCGTGGTCATCGATCGACTCCGCCCCCAGGATGACATCGTCCCGGGTCAGGCCCAGCTCCTCGCCCGCTTCGCGCAGCGCGCCGTCCGCCGCCGCCTCCGCCGGGTGCAGGGCGCCGCCGGGGGTGCCCCAGGTGCCGCCGTGGTGCGACCACTCCACCCGCAGCTGCAGCAGGACCTCGACGCCGTCCGGGGCGGGGCGGTGCAGCAGGAGGCCGGCGGCGCCGGCCAGCCCCCAGTGCCGGTGACCGAGGGCGCACGTCGTCCACCCGTCGGTCGCCGCGCGCTGAGGCAAAGGATCCTTTCCATGCGGTCGGGGCCGCAATACCGGGTGGAGAGCTTCCTATGCCTGGGTGGTGGGCAGGCCGCGGGTGCGGCGCGAGCTGATCACCCCGGTGTCGAAGCCGGCCCAGTGCAGACCCCCGGCGAAGCGGGCGTGCTCGATCTTCAGGCAGCGGTCCATCACGACGTCGAGACCGGCGGCCTCGGCGCGGACGGCGACGTCCTCGTCCCACAGCCCCAGCTGCAGCCACAGGGTGGGGGCGCCGGCGGCGAGGGTCTCGTCCAGCACCGCGGGCAGGTCGGCGGGCTTGCGGAAGACGTCGACGACGTCGGGGACGCCCGGCAGGTCGGCCAGCGACGGGTAGACCGGCCGGCCGAGGATCTCGGTGGCCCGCGGGTTCACGAACCAGATCTCGTACGGCGTGGTCGACAGCAGGTAGGTGGCGACGAAGAAGCTGGCCCGGGCCGGGTTGTCCGAGGCGCCGACGACGGCCACCGTCCTCGTCCGGCCGAGGATCTGCTGCCGTTCCCGGGCGCCGGGCCCCTGCCACGTCCTCACGCCTGCTCCTTCGTCGCTGCGGTCAGTGCCTGGTCCAGGTCCCACAGGATGTCCTCGACGTCCTCGAGCCCGACCGAGATGCGGATCAGGTCCGCCGACACCCCGCCGGTCTCCAGCTGCTCGACCGACAACTGCCCGTGGGTGGTCGAGCCGGGGTGGATGACCAGCGTGCGGGCGTCGCCGATGTTGGCCAGGTGGCTGCACAGCTCGACGTTCTCGATGAACCGCCGGCCGGCGTCCCGGCCGCCGACGACCCCGAAGCTGAAGACGGCGCCCGGGCCCTCGGGCAGGTACCGCTGCGCCCGGTCGTGGTCGGGTTGGCCCGGTAGGCCGGAGTAGCGCACCCAGGCCACCCGGTCGTCGGCGTCCAGCCACTCGGCGACCCGGCGGGCATTGGCCACGTGCTCGCGCATCCGCTGCGGCAACGTCTCCACCCCCTGCAGCAGCAGGAAGGCGCTGAGTGGGGAGAGAGCGGCGCCGATGTCGCGCAGCTGCTCCGACCGCAGCTTGGTCAGGAAGCCGTACTCACCGAAGTTGTCCCACCAGCGGATGCCGCCGTAGGAGTCGCTCGGTTCGGTCATCGTCGGGAAGTGGCCGTTGCCCCAGTCGAACGTGCCCGAGTCGACGACCACGCCGCCGAGGGTCGTGCCGTGGCCGCCGATGAACTTGGTCGCCGAGTGGATCACCACGTCCGCGCCGTGCTCGATCGGCCGGCACAGGTACGGCGTGGCGGTGGTGGCGTCGACCACCAGCGGGACGCCGGCCGCGTGCGCGACCTCGGCCAGCCCGGCCAGGTCGGCGACCTCGCTGCCGGGATTGGCGACCACCTCGGCGAAGACCAGCTTCGTGCGATCGGTGATGGCCGCGGCGTAGTCGGCCGGGTCGCCACCCCGGACGAAGGTCGTCTGCACGCCGAAGCGGCCCAGCGTCACGCTCAGCTGGGTGATCGTGCCGCCGTAGAGGGACGCCGAGGAGACGATGTGGTCACCGGCGCCGGCCAGCGCGGCGAAGGTCAGGAACTGCGCGGCCTGCCCGGACGACGTGGCGACCGCGCCCAGCCCACCCTCCAGTGAGGCGATCCGCTCCTCGAAGGCGGCCACCGTGGGGTTGGCGATCCGGGTGTAGACGTTGCCGTACTTCTGCAGCGCGAAAAGGTTGGCGGCGTCGTCGGCGGATTCGAACACGAACGACGTCGTCTGGTAGATCGGCACCGCCCGGGCGCCGGTCGTCGGGTCGGGCGCGCCACCGGCGTGCAGTGCGCGGGTGCGGAAGCCCCAGGTCCGGTCGGCCACGTGCCGTCCTCTCGTGCTGTCGGGTGCGTACAGCCCCGAGTCTGCCCTCTCGGCGGCGTGATTGCCCGGGGCCCCGGCTGGGCACGGGCCGTGCGCAGCGCAATCGAGGCAGAGGAGCGGCGACGTGGCCAGCGGAGTGGCGAGTGTGTGGGTCCCGGTCGACGACATGGACCGGGCGCGGGCGTTCTACCGGGACACCCTGGGCCTCAGCGAGCAGAAGGCGACCGGGGACTGGAGCGAGTTCGACGCCAACGGGCTGATGATCGGGCTGAACGCGCGGAAGGGGACGGGGCACTCGCACGGCGGCGCAGTGATCACCTTCCAGCCCGACGGGAACATCGAGGCCGAGGTCGAGGAGCTGAAGGGCAAGGGCGTGGAGTTCGCCGGCGGCATCAGCGACCACCCGTGGGGCCGGATCGCGCCGTTCCAGGACTCCGAGGGCAACGACCTGCAGTTCTACGCGCCGCCGTCGTCCTGACCTGGGAAGCGGGGATCCCGCACGGCGCGCCCGGGATCCCGCCGGGGCAGGATGGCGGCGTGACCACCGTGCAGCTGCGCCGCTACCAGGTCGAGCCGGGCCGGATGGCCGACTTCCTGGCCTGGTTCCCGGCCCTGCGTCCCGTCCGGGAGCAGTACGGCTTCCGGCTGCTGTTCGCCTACGCCGATGAGGCCGCCGACACCTTCACCTGGGCCGTCGAGCACGACGGCGACGAGGCCGAGTTCCGTGCGGTCGAGGCCACCTACACCGCCTCCCCCGAGCGGGCGCAGGTCTTCGAGACCTTCCCGGCGTGCATCAGCAGCATGGAACTCGGCTTCGTCCGGGACGTGCTCGCCGGCTGAACCAGGACCAGTACCCGGCCGACGCAGCGGACGAAGGAGTTCCCGTGGACCTCCACTCACTGGTCGCCATCGATATCCACGTGCACGTGGAGGCCGACCTGCACGGCCACCTGTCGATGGACGACGAACTGCTCGAGGCCGCGGCCGCCTACTTCAAGGCCGAGCCGCACCACCCGACCGTGCCGGAGATCGCCGCGCACTACCGCGCCCAGCAGATGGCCGCGGTCGTGTTCACCGTCGACGCGGAGATGGCCACCGGGCACCCGACGCTGTCCAACGAGGAGATCGCCGAGGCCGCGGCGCAACACCCCGACGTGCTCATCCCGTTCGGCTCGATCGACCCGGCCCGTGGGGTGTCCGGCATTCGCGCGGCCCGTCGGCTGGTCGAGGAGCACGGCGTCCGCGGGTTCAAGTTCCACCCGTCGATCCAGGCCTTCGAGCCCAATGACCGCCGGCACTACCCGCTGTGGGCGGAGCTGGAGAGCCTCGGCGTCCCGGCGCTCTTCCACACCGGCCAGACCGGCATCGGCTCGGGGCTGCCCGGCGGACGCGGCATCAAGCTGCGCTACTCCGACCCGATGCTGCTCGACGACGTCGCCGCCGACTTCCCGGGCCTGACGGTCATCATGGCGCACCCCTCGGTGCCCTGGCAGGACGCCGCGATCTCGGTCGCCCAGCACAAGGCCAACGTCTACATCGACCTGTCCGGCTGGTCGCCGAAGTACTTCCCGCCACAGCTCGTCCGGGCGGCGAACACGCTGCTCAGGACCAAGGTGCTGTTCGGCTCGGACTACCCGCTGCTCACGCCCGAGCGGTGGGTCGCCGACTTCGCCAAGCTCGAGATCCGCGACGAGGTCCGGCCGCTGATCATGAAGGACAACGCCGTCCGGGCGCTGGGGCTCGCCGGTTCCTGATGCGGCACCGGTTCCCGGCCGCTGCGCCGCCGGCGCACTGCCCATGTCGGCCACTGGCAAGATCCGGAAGACGGACCTGCGCGCTCAGTACGCACCGACGGAGGAGAACCTATGACCGCACCGAAGCGGACGACGGCCACCATCGCTGAACTGCCCGGCCTGAAGGGCACCGAACTCGGTACCAGCGACTGGTTCGAGGTGACCCAGGACCGGGTCAACACCTTCGCCGATGCCACCGATGACCACCAGTGGATCCACGTCGACGTGGATCGCGCCAAGGCCGAGAGCCCCTTCGGCGGCCCGATCGGGCACGGCTACCTGACCCTGTCGCTGGTGGTGCCCATGTACTCCCAGGTGCTCAGCGTCAGCGACGCGAAGATGGGCGTGAACTACGGCCTGAACAAGGTCCGGTTCCCCTCACCGGTGCCGGTCGGCTCGAAGATCCGGCTCACCGCCACGCTCAAGGACGTCGAGGAGGTCGCCGGCGGCCTGCAGCTGACGATCGCCACGGTGATCGAGCGCGAGGGCGGCGAGAAGCCGGTCTGCATCGCCGAGTTGCTCTTCCGCACCTACGGCGGCTGACGCCCTCCTGAGGCAAAGGATCCTTTCCACCCGGTATTCGGGCGGAAAGTGGGTGGAAGGGATCCTTTGCCTCTCCCCCCGCGAGGCGCGCTGCCCGGGCTCCCTAAGGTCGGCGCCGTGCGCATCGCCGTCTTCACCGGGTCCCAGGCCGGCCCGCCGGCCCACCAGCAGGCCGCGGCCACCTTCGCCGCGGACCTCGCCCGGGCCGGCGCCGGCGTCGTCTACGGCGGCGGCCACGTCGGCCTGATGGGCGTCGTCGCCGACGCGGCGCTGGCCGCCGGCGGCGAGGTCGTCGGCGTCATACCCCAGCACCTGGTGGACGACGAGCTGGCCCACCCAGGCCTGCCCCGCCTCGAGGTCGTCGCCGACATGCACGAGCGCAAGGCTCGGATGGCCGAGCTCTCCGACGCCTTCGTCGCGCTGCCTGGCGCCGCCGGCACCCTGGAGGAGCTGTTCGAGGCCTGGACCTGGGGGATGCTCGGGCTGCACGCCAAGCCCACGCTGCTGCTGGACGTCGACGGCTTCTGGCAGCCGCTGCTCGCCCAACTGCGGCGGATGGTCGACGACGGCTACCTCGACGCCCGCCGGCTGGACGCGCTCGGCGTGGTGCACAGCGCCGAGGAGCTGCTTGCCTTCGTCGCCGGCTACGAGCACCCGGCCCGGAAGTGGACCCAGCCCGCCCGCTGAACCCGCCTACCGTGACGCCCGTGGAGCACGCCGATGTCGTCGTGGTCGGTGGCGGCCCGGCCGGTGCGGCGTGCGCCGCCGCTGTCCGCCGCTCCTCCCCGGCCAGCAGCGTGCTGGTGCTGGACCGTTCGGACTTCCCCCGGGACAAGGTCTGCGGCGACGGCATCGCCCCCGAAGCACTCGACGTGCTGGCCGGGCTGGGCCTCGACACCGCGGCCCTGACCGCCGGCTTCCCCGCCGTGCCACGACTGCGGCTGTCCTCCCCCGGCGGGACGACGGTCGAGCGGGCCATGCACCGCCCCGCCGTCGTGATGCCCCGCGCGGTGCTGGACGGTCGGCTGCTGGACCAGGTCCTCGGCCGCGGCGTGCGGTTCCGGCGGCACACCGTGCGGCGGGTCACCGTGCGCCCCACGCACGTGGACGTGGATGGCCGCTTCACCGCCGGCGTGCTGGTGGGGGCCGACGGCGCAGAGTCCGTCGTCCGCCGGGCACTCGGGCTGGGCGTCAACGCACCCGACCGGCTGGCCGTGGCGATCCGCGGCTACGCCCCCGAGCTGCCGGGCCAGGACGGCGTCCAGGTCATCGCCACCACTCCACTGCGCTGGCCGGCCTACGCCTGGTCCTTCCCGCTCGGCGACGGCCGGGCCAACGTCGGCTACGGCGAGCTGGTCGCCGGCGGCGTGACCCGGGCAGAGCTGGTCGAGGGGCTGCACCGGTTGCTGCCCGGCGTCGAGCCGAGCGGGCTGCGCGCGCACCGGTTGCCGCTGTCGACCGGCCGGCCGCGGCTGCCCGACGGACGGGTGCTGCTCGCCGGTGATGCGCAGTCGCTGATCAACCCGCTGACCGGGGAAGGCATCTTCTACGCGGTGCTGTCCGGGGCGTTGGCCGGCGCGGCGGCCGCGCACGGCTCGCGGGCCGGCGCGGTACACCGGCGGCTGCTGCGCCGCCGGCTCGGGGCGCACCTGCGCGCGTCGGGGACGGCATCCCGGCTGAGCCGGTGGCCGGCGGTGATGGACGCCGCCGTCCGGGCGGCTGCGGCCGATCAGCGGGTGTTCGACGATGTCGTCGCGCTGGGGCTGGCCGACGGGCGGCTGACCGCGCGCACGCTGGTCGGCGCTGCGCGCCGGCTGCGCTGACCTCCGCCGGCCGCGACCGCGACCCGGTCGCGCCCACCGCGCTTGGCGGCGTAGAGCGCGGCGTCCGCCGCGGCGTACAGCTCCTCGAGTCCGGTGGCGTGCGCCGGGGCGTGGGCGACGCCGAGGCTGACCGACATGGCCAGCAGGGTGCCGTCGGGCAGCTGGAGCGGGGTGCCGCGCACGGCCTGCCGGACCTCCCCGGCCCGGCGGACGGCGACGTCGGACGACCACTCCGGCAGCAGGACGGCGAGCTCGTCGCCGCGCATCCGGCTGAGCACCCCGTCGCCGGTGCGCACGACCGAGCGCAGCACCGAGGTGACGTGGACCAGGGCCTCGTCGCCGATCGGGTGGCCGTACTGGTCGTTGATGGACTTGAAGGAGTCGACGTCGACGAGCAGCAGGGCGGCGCCCTGGGCGCCGGCCGGCCGGTTGATCGCGCGGTCCAGGGCGGCGTCCAGGACCCGGCGATTCACCAGGCCGGTCAGCGAGTCGACCGCGGCCTGGTGTTGCAGCAGGGCGATGAGGCGCCTCTGCTCGTCGGCGGCCCGGACCAGCATCACGGCGATCACCACCAGCACGGTGCCGGAGAGGGCGAAGTCGGTGAGCGTCGCGGCGAAGGGCAGCAGGAGCCCCAGCACAACGGCGTCGGTCACGACCGACAGGGCGAGCACCAGGAAGACGGCGCCCCGGCGCAGGTGGGCGGCGGCCCACAGCACCGGGAAGGAGAGGAACGCCTGGGCGGCAGCGGACGGGTCCTGGGTGACCACGTTCATGACGTCGACCAGGACGACGCCGCCGAGGGCCAGCGAGCAGAGCATCGGTGCGGTCGAGCCGGGCGGGACGAAGGCGAAGACCGCGGCCGGACCAAACAGCAGGAGGACGCTGAACCAGGTCGCCGCACGAGTGGTGGCGCTGGCCGAGTTGGGGCCGAAGGTGGTGAAGGCGGCCGGGACGACGGCGCACACCAGGATGATCGGGACAGCCGTGCGGGCGACCGCCTGGGGATGGCGGCCCCTCATCGTCCTCGCCGTTCTGAGATCGACATCCCGCGGTCGTGCTGTGCGCAACTGGGCTTCCGGCGACCCCATTGGGTGGGGCGTCACGACCCGGCGACGGAGGTGGCGACGGTGATCAGCCCGGTGACCATGACCAGGCCCAGGGTCAGCCGGCGGAAGAGGGCGACGGGCAACCGGGAGCCGTAGGTCAGGCCCACCGCGTTCCCCACCAGGGCGCCGGGCAGCCAGCACGCCAGCAGCACTCCGACCCGACTCAGCGACAGCCCACCACCCAGGCCGATCAGGACCAGGGCCAGCGCGTTGCAGAAGATGAAGTACACCGCCAGGTCCGCGACGAACTCCCGGGGCTCCGCGTTCTGCCGCGCGAGCAGGATCACCGGCGGCGGGCCGTTCAGCGAGGTCGTGATGCCGAGGAAGCCGCCCAGCATCCCGGCTGCGCCGGAGGACAGCGGGGACACCCTCTCGGGCAGGTCCGCGCGAGGAGCCGGGGGGCGGAACATCAGGTAGGCGGCCGCGGCGACCGCCACACCCCCGGCGGCGGCCTTCAGCCCGTCGCCGCCGATCACGTCGCGGGTGAGAAAGCCGAGGAGCAGTCCGGGAAGGGATCCGAGTACCAGGTAGGTGGACCGACGCCGATTGACCGAGTGGTGCAGCCGCACCGCGGCCGCCAGGCGCGTCACCAGACCGATGACCAGGTTGATGACGACGACGTCGGCCAGCCCGAACCCTGCGAGCAGCAGCAGCGGGGCGCAGACGAGGGAGAACCCGAAGCCGGTGACCCCGCCGAGGAAGCTCGCACCGAGAACGACGACAGCACCGGCGACCAACAGCGTCACGTCCACACGAGATCCACCCTCCACCGACGACGTCACCGGGAGCGCGGTGGACGGCGGATGCCGCCACGGTCACGAGCGAGCGGAGGGCGTGGGATTCGAACCCACGAGGAGCTGTGAACCCCTAGCGGTTTTCAAGACCGCCGCCATCGGCCACTAGGCGAGCCCTCCTGGCGCTGCGAGGGTAACGCGCACCCCACGACGGGCTCCGACCCCGGCCCGCAGGTGCGGATCGGGGCCGGAGCCGGTCAGTGCTGGTGGTGCTCAGTGCCGACGGTGCTGGCGGTGCTGGTGTCAGCTGGCGCGGCGCCGGGAGGCGACGAGCAGGCCGGCACCGGCCAGGAGGGCCAGCGCGCCGGCACCGATGAACGGCAGCGGGGTGAAGCCGGTGTACGCCAGGCCGGCGGCGGTCACGACCGCGGTGCCGCCGGAGACGGGCACCTCGGTCACCAGGTAGCGCGGGTCGCCATTCACGTCGACGCCGGCTGCAACGAGGTGGTGGGTGCCGTTGGCCAGAGCCGCCTGCCGATGCAGGGAGCACCTGACCACTCACCCCATGCCCAGCGACGCGCCACCGGGCCCATGGTGCACCGCGTTATCAGATCGCGATGTGTTTACATGTGTCCAGTTAGTCGGCGGGATTGGCCAGTTGATGAAGCCAGTCCAGATCCGCAATCACTCAACCAGGGACAACTACTGCTCAATTGGCCGCACAGCTGGTCAGTGCTCACAACCGGGCATGATCGTGGCTGCACCGGCGTTTCCCCTGTGATGGTCCGCGGCGAGAGCTGCGTGGACCTCCCCCGACCCGCACCCCGAGCCAAGGACACTGCCTGCCTGTGACCGTCCCCCCGCCGTCCCCGGACCGCCGCCGCGAGCGCAGCGCCGCACGCGAGTCCGCAGCTCGCGATGCCGACCGCGCCGACGCGCGCGACGAGAAGCGCGCCCAGCAGATCTGGGTCGACGGCGCCGCCCCCTCCCTGCCGGTGCGCGCCTCCCGCCCCGAGGAGGTCGTCTTCCACCTCGGACCCACGAACTCCGGCAAGACGTATGACTCCCTGCTCGCCCTGGCCCGCACCGGTTCCGGCGTCTACGCCGCCCCGCTTCGGCAGCTGGCGCACGAGGCGTACGCCCGGCTGTCCGAGCAGCTCCCGCCCGGCACGGTCGGCCTCTCGACCGGCGAGGAGGAGATCGACCCGATGGCGCCCATCGTGTGCTGCACGGTGGAGAAGGCCCCCATGCGCGGCGAGATGCTCGTCCTGGACGAGTCGCACTGGGTCGCCGACCCCGACCGCGGCCACCACTGGGCCCGCCTGCTGCTCACCAGCGACTACCGGGAGATGCACCTCATCTCCGCCGCCGAGGCCTACCTGCTGCTCAAGCCGCTGGTCGCCGACGCAAAGCACGTCACCGTCGTCAACCACAAGCGGCTGTCCCGCCTCGACGTGCTGCGCGCCCCGGTGCGCCCAGACGCGGTGCGGCCACAGACGCTCGTCGTCGCCTTCTCCCGCAAGGCCGTCTACGCCGTGGCCGCGGAGCTGGACCAGCACCGGCCCGGCAAGGTCGGCGTCCTCTACGGCGCGCTGCCGCCGGCCACCCGACGCGAGGTCATCGAGCGCTTCACCAGCGGCGAGCTGGAGGTGCTGGTCACCACCGACGTGATCGGGCACGGGATCAACGTGCCGGCGACCACCGTGCTGTTCGCCGAGACGACGAAGTTCGACGGCACCGAGCTGCGTCCGCTGCGCACCTGGGAGACCGCCCAGATCGCCGGCCGTGCCGGTCGCTACGGGCTCACCGGGCACGGCCAGGTCGGCATCCTCATCGGCGTCACCGGGCTCAAGCCGTCGTCCGGGCTGCTGATGGCCGGCGCCGAGGTGGCCCGCGGGGACGCGGTGAGCGACCTGCCCAAGCGCGCGCCCCGGCTGCGGCCGGAGCTCGCCGACCTGGGCGCCCACGAGGCGGTCGACCTGCCGGAGGCGCTCACCCGCTGGGCGGCCTGGGCCCGCGCCGCCACCCGGGACGAGGCGATGACCGCCGATGACGTCACCACCCTGGTGATGCGCGTGCAGGCGCTGCTCCCGCTGCTGCGCGGCCCGCTCGGTGCCGCCGGCGACCTCGACACGGTCTGGCGCCTGGTCAACCTGGCCATCGACTACAACCCGCCGCGGCGCACCCGCTGGCTGGTGCTGGCCCGCGCCGCGCTGGAGCACGCCATCGGCCTGCCCGTTCCGCCGGAGACCGTGCTGCCCGACGTCCCGGTCGACGGCACCGTCGAGGAGTTCGAGCAGGCCGCGGCCGCCGCCCGCGACGCGCAGACGCTGCTCCGGCAGTTCCCCGGCGTCGGCGGGCTGACCAGCGACGACGCCGCCTGGCTCGAGGAGGAGTGCGCGGAGTCGATCACCGAGCTGCTCCCCGGCGCCATCGCCCTGCAGCGCTCGGGCACCTGCTCCGACTGCGGGAGGGCGATCGCCCCGTGGTTCACCACCTGCAAGCCGTGCAGCTTCGGCGGTCCGGGCCGCGGCGCGCCCCGCGCGGGCACCGGCGGCCGGGACGGTGGGCGCGACCACGGGCGGAACAGCCGGCCCGGCGCGCGGTCCGGCTCCCGCCAGGGACGCCGGCCCAGCCGCAGCGGCCGCGGGTGATCGCCCACCCGCCGCAGGGTGCGGGGACGCCGCCCCCTCGTTGACCATCGGCGGGTGGCTGCTCGACACGCCGTCGGGAGCAGCCACTCGCCGATGATCACGGGAGATCAGCGAGTCAGCCGGCCGGCGGGGCCGGGAAGCCGCCCACCAGCTGCTCGAACGCGTCCGCGACCCGCAGGCAGGTCGCGTCGGCGAACCGCTTCCCGACCAGCATCATCCCGACCGGGAGTCCCTGCGAGAGCCCGGCCGGGACGCTGGTCGCCGGGTGGCCGCTGACGTCGAACGGCGCGGTATTCACGATCATCTCCAGCGCCCGGGCGACCCGGACCTCGAGCGGGTCGTCCGCAGTAGGAATCGGCGGGGCGACCATGGGCACGGTCGGCATCACCAGCAGGTCCACGTCGGCCAGCGCCGCGTCGTAGTGGGCCCGCACCTCGACGGCGAGGTTGCGCGCCATCGCGTAGTGCCGGGTCTGCTCCTGCTGCGCCGACCAGCGACCGGCCAGCGCCACCAAAGTCACCGTCGGGGACCACTGGTCGGCGACCTGCCGGCTCTGCCGCCCGTAGTACTCGACCAGCTCGGGGTCGTAGAGCCCCTCCCAGTTGTGCCCGTAGCCGTTGCCCTCGACCATCTGCACCGCGGCGCCGTCGGTGGCGATCACGTTCCACACGTGTAGGGCGTGCCGGTGCCAGGGCAGGTCGACGTCGACCACCTCGATGCTCAGCTCCCCCAGCCGGGCGGCGGCCGCGCGCACCGTGTCGTCGACGCCGGGCTCGGACAGCCCCTCCCAGCCGAAGCCCTGACCGACCACGCCCACCCGCAGCCCGGCGACGTCCCCGCCGAGCGCGGCCGCGTACTGCCCGGGCACCAGGTCGGCCGGCTGCCGCGGGTCCAACCCGTCCCGACCGGCCAGCACGTCCAGGGCGAGCGCCGCGTCGGCGACCGTGCGGGTGATCGGGCCGAGGTGGTCGATGGTCACCTCGATCGGGAAGGCACCGGTGTAGGGCACCAGGCCGTGCGTCGGCTTGTGCCCGACGATGCCGCAGAACGCCGCCGGCATCCGGATCGATCCGCCCTGGTCTCCGCCCAGGCCGAGGTCCACCTCCCCGGCCGCGACCAGGGCAGCGCTGCCGCTGGAGCTCCCGCCGGTGGTCCGGCTGGGATCCCAGGGATTGCGCACCGGTCCGGTCGCCGAGGTGTGACTGCCGCCGGAGAAGCACAGGTCCTCGCACACCGACTTGCCGGTGATCGTCGCGCCGGCGGCCAGCAGCCGGCTGACGACGGTGGCGTCCCGGCTGGGCACGAAGCCCTCGAGGGTGCGCGAGCCGTTCATCATCGGGACGCCGGCCACCGCGGTGTTGTCCTTGACCGCCACCGTCCGCCCGGCGAGCGGGCCCTCCGCTGCGCCGGCGATCTCGGTGCGCACGTACCAGGCGCCCAGCGGGTTGTCCGAGTCGTCGGGCCGTTGCCCCGACCGCCCTGCCGGCGCCTGCGGCGCGATGTCGGCGTAGAGCTCCTCGACCGCGTCGTAGGAGCTCAGCGCGCCGTCCAGCAGCGCCGTGTACGTCGCCACGTCGGCCTCGCTCGGGTGCATTCCGTAGCTGTCGGCGAGCGCGGCGACGTCCTCGATGTCCGGGCGGCGTACGGCCATGGCGATCTCCTACGGGACGGCGGGCTCCGCAGGGCCCGGCGCGGGCGTGCCTGGGTGCCCGCAAGCTAGCGGGGACCGGCCCCGCCCGCCACCGCCTCGAAGAACTTCCGCGGCACCGGGGACGGCTGCGGCGACGGCCGCCGCTGACCGGGCGGCCCACGGGGGGCTGGCCCGCCGGCCAGCACCAGCGTGGGGACGGCGATGCGTGCCAGCCGCTCGACCGGCACCACCCCGCCGTTGGTCAGGGTGAGGTCGTAGACCAGCGTCGGGGCCAGCTCGCACATCCGTGGCCAGCCCGCGCCGGTCCGCATCATCGCCACCACCTGGTCGGGTGTCCCGATGCCGGTGAGGAACGCGACCGCGGCGCCGTCCCGGTCCCCCGCCTCGATCCGCGCTCGCACCCGCTCCAGCAGGCCGTCCGACCCACCACCCGCGTCGTCCTCGGCGGTGTAGGCGGTTCGTATGCCACCAGCGCCCGCGTCGGGACGCCGGCGGCCGCGGCCTCCAGGGCGATGACCGCACCGGAGGGGTGGCCGTACACGTACGGCGTCCCCCCGGTGGCGGCGATGACGGCGGCCAGATCCTCGACCTGACGCTCCGGCGCGCGCCGAGCGGTGTTCCCGCTCGCGCCGCGGCCGCGGCGGTCGTACTCGTACACGGTGAACGCATCGGCGAGCAGCGCGGCCAGGTCCGCGGTGGTGATCCGGTCGCAGAACGCCCCCACCACCAGCGCCGGGCCGTGCCGGTGACCTGGTAGGCGATGGTCGTCCCGTCGGGCGCGGTCCCGGTCTCCGCTAGAGCTCGCCTCGGACGTCGTCGGTGCACACAACAAGCAAGACCGCCGCCGGCGGGCGAAGTCATCGGCGGGAGGATGTCCGCCGTGGAGCTCCTGGCGGCAACAGCCGAGACGCTACGGGTGCCGGCGGCGGTCGACCTCGCCGCGATCGTGGTCGGCGCGCTCACCGGCGGGCTGCTCGCGGCCCGGGAGGGGTTCGCCGTCTCCGGCGTCCTGCTGCTGGCGGTCAGCGGCGGCCTCGGCGGCGGGCTGATCCGCGACGTCCTGCTCGCCGACGGCCCGCCGGTGGCGCTCACCAACCCCGCGTACCTGCCCACCGTGGCGGTCACCGCGGCAGTGACCTTCTACTTCTCCGGCTGGCTGTCCCGGCTGACCGGGCTGCTGGTGGTGCTGGACGCGCTGACCCTCGGTTTCTTTACCGTCATCGGCGCGCAGAAGGCCCAACTGGCGCAGCTGCCCAGCGCCTCGGTGGTCTTCATCGGCACGCTGACCGCGGTGGGCGGCGCGGTCATCCGCGACGTGCTGCTCGCCCAGCGGGCCGACATCGTGCAGCCCGGCCCGTACAACGCCGTCGCGGCACTGCTGGGCGCCAGTGCGCTGGCCGTGCTGGCCGGCCCGCTGGCCCTGCCACCGCTGCCGGTCGCGGTGCTGGTGATCGTGCTGGTCGCCGGGCTGCGGGTGCTGTCGGTGTGGCGGGGCTGGGAAGCACCGGTCGCGGTCGACCTGCCGCAACGGGCCCGTAGCCGGCTGCTGCTGCGTCGGCCCGGGCGCCAGCGGCGCCGGCGCCCCTGATCAACCCGCGGAGTGGAACTCCGGCGCCTCGTCGTGCACGGCCGGGGAGGGCCCGATGCCTGGGGGCACCCGCTGCGGACCGGCCTCCGGCGGCCGCGGGGCGTCCTGCGGGTGCAGTCGGACGGCGAGCAGAGCGACGTCGTCCTCGGTGTCGGGCAGGTACATCCGCTCCAGCAACCGGTCGCACATCTGCTGCAGCGGGAGGTAGCCCAGCTCGCCCACTACCCGGCGCAGCTCGTCGGTCCCGGCGTCGAGATCACGGTCGCGTCGCTCGACGAGCCCGTCGGTGTAGAGCAGCAGCGTGCCACCGCGGGCGATCGTGGCCACCCGGTCGACGCGCGGGGTGGCCGGCTCCACGCCCAGCAGCAGGTCCGGCCGGTCCTCGTCCAGCAGGGTCACACTCCCGTCGGGAGACAGCAGGACAGGCGGCGGGTGCCCGGCGCTCGACCAGCGCACCCGGGTGGTCCCCTCCTGCAGCTCCGGGTCGTCCTGCTCCAGCCGGGCCACCACGGCCGTGGCCATGGCGTCCAGGTCCAGCCCGCGGGCGGCCTGGTCGAGCCCGGTGAGCACCTCGGCCGGCGTGCCGCCGGTGTGGTACCCGATGCCGCGCAGCAGCCCCCGCAGCTGGCCCATCGACGCGGCGGCCCGGCTGTCGTGCCCTACGACGTCGCCGATCACCAGCACCGTGCCGCCGTCGGGCTGGACGAAGGCGTCGTACCAGTCGCCGCCGACCTCCGCGCCAGCGGCGGCGGGCACGTACCGCACGGCGATCTCGCAGTGGTCCGGCGCCGGTGGGGCGGTGAGCATGCTGCGCTGCAGCGTCTCGGCGAGCTGGCGCTGCTGGCCGAACAACCGCGCCTGATGCAGCGCCAGCCCGGCGCGGCGACCGACCTCCAGCGCGGTGTCGATCTCGGCCTGGGTGTGCGGACCGCGGTCGCTGCCGGTGTACAGCCCGAGCACACCCAGCGTCTGCCCGCGGGAGATGAGCGGGACGGCGAGCCCGGCTGACGCCCCCAGCCCCTCCAGTGCGTCCCGGGCAGCCTGGTCGGGCAGCGCGCGGGCGATGAAGTCCGCGTCCATCGAGGGCAGCACCAGCGGGCGCCCGGTGCGCAGGACGACCCGCGCCGCGGCATGCTCGGTCATCTCGGCGACCATGACCCGCACGTACCGCTCCAGCTCGGCCGCCCGGCTCGGGTCGCGGTGCCCGGTGGCCATGTCCCGCATCCGGCCGCGCTCGTCGTTCACCAGCACCCAGCACCAGTCGCCCAGCGCCGGGACGACGAGCTCGGTCAGCTGGCTGATCTGCTCGGTGATGTCCGGCGTTCCCGACAGCACCCGCCCGGTCTCGGCGAGCAGCTGCAACCGGGCGTTGGCCGCTGCCATCGCCGCCACCGCGGCGTCGCGCTCGGCGTCGGCCTGCAGCCGCGAGACGCTCAGCGCGATCTGGGCCGTCAACGCCTCCAGCACCTCGACGTCGTCGTCGTCGAACGGGTGCTCGGTGCCCCACACCGCCACGAAGCTGCCCAGCAACCGGCCCTCCACCCGCAGCGGCAGGGCGGCGAGGGCGTGGGCATCGAGCAGCCGGGTCATCTCCGCCATCCGCGGGAACCGGGCGGCCGCCTCCTCCGGATCGGCCAGCAGCACCGGCTCGCCGTGCCGGGCCACCCACTGGGTGGGCAGCTCGTCGTCCAGCTGGATCTCGACCCCGTCGGCCGGGACCTCGACCCCCGCCTCGGTCGCCCGCACCTCGACGATGTCCGCCAAGCGGCGGCCCATGTGCACGTGCAGCGCGCCGGAGCCCGGGTCGAAGACGGCGAGGGCACCGGTCGACGCGCCCAGCACCTCGGCACCGCGCAGTGTGATGTGGGCCAGCTGGTCGATGCGGGTCGCGCTGGCCAGGGCCGCGGCCACCTCGGCGATCGCGGTCGTGCGCTGCAGGGACGACAGCCGACGCGCGGCCTGGTCCCGGGCGTCCGTGACGTCGACGGTCGTGCCCAGCACCCGGACCGGTTCCCCGCGCGAATCGGTCACCACCCGGCCGCTCGACACCGTCCACCGCACGTCGCCGCCGACCCGGAGGACCCGCGCCTCGACGGCGTACTCGCCGCGCTCGACCAGGGCCACCCGCATGGCCTCCTGCACCGCCGCGTGGTCGTCGGGGTGGACGTGGCCGAGCAGCCGCTCCATCGAGGCCAGCTCGACCGCACCGTCGATGCCGAAGATCGCCGCGCAGCGCTCGTCCCAGTGAACGGTGCCGGTGCGCAGGTCCCGCTCCCAGATCCCGACCGAACTCGCTTCCAGCGCCACCTCCAACCGGGCGAGGGAGGCGCCGACCGCGGACTGCGCGGCGGACAGCTCGAGCTCGGCGACCACCGAGGTCGCCAGCTGCTCAAGCAGCTCCCCGGCGTCGGCCGACCAGGCACGCGGCACCGGGTCGTAGACGGCCAGCACGCCGACGACGTGGCCGGAGGCGGCGATGAGCGGCGCCCCGAGGTAGGCCGCGACCTCACCGGAGGTGACGGCCGGCAGGCCCGCGACCCGCTCGTCACGGGCCGCCTCGGGCAGGTTGAGCGGCGCTCCGCGGCGGACGATGAGGGCCGACAGCGCGCCGGTCAGCAGGGCCGGCCCGCCGACGGCGCCGTCCGGCAGGCCGTACCCGCCGACGACGACGTCATGGTCGGGAAAGAGGGTGACCTTGGCATGGTCGGCGCCGACCAGCCGCGCGGCCAGGGCGGACAGCCGGTCGAAGGCGGCGGGGCCGGGGACCTCGAGGAGCAGCCGCCGCGCGGACGCGACGCGGTGCGGGTCGTCGAGCGCGTCGGTTTCGGCCGGGCTCGATGCGGGCAGCGCGGACACGGGCTCCCCTCCGGTCGGCCGGCCACGCCGGACGTGTCCCATCTGCGCTCATGCTGTCACGGCCAGCCGGGCGCAGCGGGGAGGTGCCCCGCGCGACGGCTCACCCCGCGGGGTGAGCCGCGCGCCCGCAGGTCAAGCCCGGACGGCGGGCGACCGATGGGACGTCATGTTGGACACCCGCACGATCAGCCTGCCGGACTGCCGTCCGCTGCTCGCCGATCCCGACGACCTGACCGTCGTCTTCCAGCCGATCGTCGACGTGGCGTCGGCCGGCATCGCCGGGTACGAGGCGCTCGCCCGCTTCCCCGGCACGGCCACCCCCGACGTCTGGTTCGCCGCGGCCGCCGACGCGGGGCTCGGGGCGGAGCTGGAGGCGCTGGCCATCATCCGGGCGCTGTCCGCACTGCCGGACCTGCCGGCCGACACGTTCATGGCCATCAACGTCAGCCCACAGCTGCTGGGCAGCGCCCCGGTCATGGCCGCCCTCGCCGCCGTGCCGACGCTGCGCCGGGTGGTCATCGAGCTCACCGAGCACAGCCCGGTCGATGACCTCGCCGTGCTGCGGGAGCAGACGGCGGCGCTGCGCGGGCGCGGTGCGCTGATCGCCATCGACGACGCGGGCTCCGGCTGGTCGGGCCTGCAGCAGCTGGCCGAACTGCGCCCGCAGCTGGTCAAGCTGGACCGGTCCCTGGTGGCCGGCATCGACAACGACCCGGTGAAGATGGCCCTGGCCGAGATGGTCGGCGCGTTCAGCAGCCGGATCGACGCCTGGTTGCTCGCCGAGGGAATCGAGACCGTCGGCGAGCTC
The DNA here is from genome assembly GCF_900107175.1 of Modestobacter sp. DSM 44400. GTDB lineage: Bacteria > Actinomycetota > Actinomycetes > Mycobacteriales > Geodermatophilaceae > Modestobacter. The sequence goes on from NZ_FNOZ01000028.1 coordinate 39,516, forward strand.
GCCGCCTTCGCCCGGCTCGGTGTGCCGCTGGCCCAGGGCTGGTTGTTCGGCCGGCCCGGCCCGGGCTTCGCCACGCTGACCCCCCAGGTGGTCGACCTGATCCGCGGCCAGGTCGCCCGCGCCACGCTGGCCGAGAGCGTGGCGAGCCTGCTGCGGCCGGTGCGCCAGCACGAGGCCGGGGACGACGACGGCGCCCCGGCGCCCTACGTCGTCCTGGACCGCACGGACATGCCCACCGAACTGGTGCTCAGCGACCTGCGCACCGGGCAGGCCTACCGTGCGCCGGTGACCCTGCGGGTCCCGCCGTCGGCCGGGGTCGCCGAGACCCTGCAGCGCGCGCTGACCCGCGCCCCGGCGCAGCGCTTCGACCCAGTGTTGTGCACCGCCCGCAACGGCGAGGTGCTCGGCCTGCTGCGGGTGGAGGACCTGGCCTCGGCCAGCGCCGCCAAGGCCTGACCCGCTGATCCCGGGAACCCTGACCCGCTCCGCGTCGCACCATCCCGGACCACCGACCGGCGGCCCGGCAGCTGTAGAGCTCATGAGGAGCCCACATGAAGACCTTCGCCTGTGGGGACGTCGTCCCCGGCTGCACCGCCCACTTCACCGCTGTCGACGAGGCGGCCGTGCCGAGCCTGGTGGCTGCGCACGCGAGCGCCGACCACGGCCTCGCCACCGTCCCACCGGAGCTCGTGCAGGCGGCGCGCGGCGCCCTGGTCAGCGTGTGAAAGGACCCCGTCGACAGTCGCCGGCGGGGTCGCTGCCGGTTCAGGCGCTCGCGTCGGTGAGGAGCTGCCGCTCCTCGTCGGTGAGCACCAGGTCCAGCATCGGCAGCAGGTCGGCCAGCTGGTCGACCGAGCGCCCGCTGGCGATCGGCGCGGTCACCGTCGGCTGGTCGGCCAACCACCGCAGCGCCACCGCCGCACCGGTTCCGCCGTGCGCGCCGGCCACCTCGGCCAGCGCGGCCAGCACCCGGTCACCCTTCTCCCCCACGTACTGCGACGCGCCCTTGGCCCGCGGCGAGTCGATCTGCTCCCCCGCCCGGTACTTCCCGGTGAGGAAGCCCCGCGCCAGCCCGAAGTAGGGCATCGACCCCAGCCCGTGCTCGGCGACGACGTCGCGCAACTCGGCCTCGTAGGCGCCTCGCTCCATCAGGTTGTAGTGCGGCTGCAGCCCCACGTACCGGGCGACACCCAGCCGCTGCGACGTCTCCAGCGCCTCGGTCACCCGCTTCGCCGAGTAGTTCGACGCCGCGATGTGGCGGACCTTGCCGGCCTGCACCAGCTCGTCGAAGGCGGTGAGCGTCTCCTCCAGCGGCGTGGTCTCGTCGTCGTAGTGGGCGTAGTAGAGGTCGATGGTGTCGGTCTGCAGGTTGCGCAGCGAACGCTCCGCGGCGGCCCGGACCTCCGGGGCGGACAGCGGGTGCTCCTTGTCCCCCGGTGAGGCCTTGGTGGCCACTACCACGCGGTCGTGCATGCCGCGCTCGGTGAGCCACCGGCCGAGGATCTGCTCGGACAGGCCGTTGCCGTACATCTCGGCGGTGTCGACGAACGGGGACTGGGTGCTGGGAACGGCGTCGACGAAGCGGTCCAGGAGCGCGAAGGACGTCGCCTCGTCCGCCGTCCAGCCGAACACGTTGCCGCCCAGGCAGAGGTCGCTGACGGTCAGATCGGTCCCAGGGAGCTGTGGCATGCGCCCCACGCTAGGTCGACCGCGGCGACGTCGCGCGGCGGACCCCCGGGGTGCACAGAACGTGACGGTTGTGACCAACGGGTCGGAAAACCCCGTGAATCCGGGGACAGCGCTGGCCAGGACGGGGGTCGGCATGGCAGCGTGCGCCGCGTTCCTGGTCGACGACGTGGTCGGCCAGACCCGCCCACCGGGCCCCGCGGGATGCTCCTGTCAGCACCACGGGGCACGGTGGAGGCCCCGGCGTCCGCTCCCGGACGACCAGGGTGAGTGCCCGGTGCGAAGCCGGGCACGACGACCAACGGCGTCCACCCCGCACCGGGGCAGACCGCCCGAGACTCCAGGAAGAGGACCACGATGAACAAGGCCGAACTCGTCTCTGCCATCGCCAAGCGCGCCGACGTCCCCGCGTCGACCGTCGACTCCGTGATCGACGGCCTCCGTGAGGAGCTGGTCGAGGCGATCACCCGCGGCGAGAAGGTGGCCGTCCCCGGCCTGCTGACCGTCGAGCGCACCCAGCGCTCCGCCCGCACCGGCCGCAACCCGCAGACCGGCGAGTCGCTCGAGATCGCCGCGGCGAACACCGTCAAGGTGACCGCCGGTTCCAACCTCAAGAAGGCCGCGAGCGCCGTCCCGGTCGACTGAAGAAGGACCCGGCTGCTCCCCACGACGCGCTCCGCGCGCAGCGGGGCCCTGCAGCCGGGCCGTTCCAGCACCGAGCACCACCCGGCGCCCCCGTCCACTTCCTGGCCCCGTGTCAGGATGCGGGCGGGGGCGCCGCTCATCGGGGAGCCGGCCACCGACTCGGGGGTGTCCGTGACTGACGTGTTGACCGACCTGTCCGTGACCACCGACCCTGCGGAGGTCGGGTTCGACGCCGACCGGCTGAAGCGGCTGGACCGCCGGCTGGCCCGGTGGGTCGACGAGGGGCAGCTGCCCGGCTTCCTCGTCACCGTCGCCCGGCACGGGCAGCTCGTGCACGTCGGCCGGGGAGGGCACCGCGACGTCGGGGCGGGCCGGCCCGTCACCGACGACACCCGCTGGCGCATCTACTCGATGACCAAGGCGGTGACCTCCGTGGCGGCGATGTCGCTGTACGAGGAGGGCGCCTTCGAGCTGGGCGACCCGATCAGCCGCTGGCTGCCGGAGTGGGCCGACACCCCGGTCTACGTCGCCGGCTCCGAGCTCAAGCCGGTCACCGTCCCCCAGGTCGAGCCGATCCGCGTCTGGCACCTGCTCACCCACACCGCCGGCATCACCTACGGCTTCCACCACGCCCACCCGGTCGACACCCTCTACCGGCTGCGCGGCTACGAGTGGGGCACCCCGCCCGGCGCCGACAACGCCGAGGTCAGCCGCCAGCTCGCCGCCATGCCACTGCTGTTCCAGCCGGGCAGCGAGTGGAACTACGGGATGTCCACCGACGTGCTCGGCCGGCTGGTCGAGGTGATCGCCGGCAAGCCGCTGGACGAGGTGTTCGCCGAACGCGTGTTCGCACCCCTCGGCATGACCGAGACGTCCTTCGGGCTGCGGCCCGGCGACGACGTCGACAGCCTGGCCCGCCTGTACGGCCCGGGCGTCGTCCCGATGCCGGCACCGTTCGAGGAGGCCGCGCACTCCACGCCGGCGTTCCTGTCCGGCGGCGGCGGCCTGGTCTCCACCGCCGGGAGCTACCTGCGGTTCGTCGAGATGCTGCGTCGCGGCGGTTCGGTCCGGAACGACCCGGACGCCGGCCGGGTGCTCGGCTCCCGCACCGTGGCCCACATGGTGCGCAACCACCTGCCCGGCGGCGTGGACCTGGAGACCTACGGCCGGCCGCTGTACGCCGAGTCCCCGCTGCGCGGCGTCGGCTTCGGGCTGGGCTTCTCGATGGTGCTCGACCCGGCCCGCTACGGCACGGTGGCCAGCGTGGGCGACTACAGCTGGGGCGGCGCCGCGTCGACGGCGTTCTACGTCGACCCGGTCGAGGACCTGACGGTGACCTTCTACACGCAGCTGCTGCCCTCGAGCACGCTGCCGATCCGGTCGTACCTGCGGCAGCTGGTGAACCAGGCGCTCGTCTGACCCGCGCCCGTCCGCCCTCCCAGGCGTCAAGATGGGGTCATGGAGATCCTGGAGCCCGACGAGCGGACGCTGCACGGCTGGTTCGACCCGGGCCTCCCGGCGGCACTGACCGTCGACCCGGGGACGACGGTGCGCATCGGCACGCTGGACTCCGGCTGGTCGACCGGCCCCTACACCGGGCCGGACACCCCCGAGGGCCTCGCTGCCCGGCCGCGGCACCCGGCGCACGACGGTGCTTTCGGCCACGCGCTCACCGGGCCGGTCGCCGTCCGGGGCGCGGAGCCGGGTCAGGTGCTCACCATCCGGATCGACGACGTCGTCCCCGGCGCCTTCGGGACGACGTACTGCGGGCTGCGGCCCACCGCGCTCAACGAGCGGCTGGGCGTGCTGGCCGCGCCGGTCGTGCACCGCTGGACGCTGGACGGCGCCGCCGCCATCGGCCGTAACCAGGCCGGGCACAGCGTCGCGCTGCGGCCCTTCCTGGGGGTGATGGGCGTGCCGCCGGCCGAGCCCGGGCGGCACTCGACCACCCCGCCCTACTGGCACGGCGGAAACCTGGACTGTCGCGAGCTGGTCGCCGGCTCGACGCTCTACCTGCCGGTGACGGTGCCCGGCGGGCTGCTGTCGGTCGGCGACGGGCACGCCGCGCAGGGCGACGGCGAGGTGTCCGGGACGGCGATCGAATGCCCGATGGAGCGCGTCGACCTCACTCTGGACGTGCTGCCGGACCTGTTCGGCGCCCCGGTGCGGACGCCGGTGGCCCACACCCCCGCCGGCTGGGTGACCATGGGCGTCGCCGACGACCTGGACGAGGCGATGGCGATCGCGCTGGACGCCATGCTCGACGTGCTGGCCGCGCTGCACGGCATCGGCCGCTCCGACGCGCTGGCGCTGGCCAGCACGGTGGTGAGCCTGCGCGTGACGCAGGTGGTGAACCAGGTCGTGGGGGTGCACGCCGTCCTGCCGGACGGCGCCGTTCGCTAGCTCAAGGACCCCCTTGCCCCCCGCCACTCGCACGCTCGCGGCGGAACCCTGCAAGGGGGCCGCCGACTCGGGGAGGACGGGGTCCTCTACTCCCCCGTGACGCCGTCGATGCACTCCCGCAGCAGGTCGGCGTGGCCGTTGTGCCGCGCGTACTCCTCGATCATGTGCAGGTAGATCCAGCGCAGTGACACCGCCTGGCCGCGGCGCAGCCCGGCGCCGACGTCGTCCAGGGAGTCGTGCTGGGCGGCCAGCGCCCGGCTGACCTCGAGCTCCTGGGCGAACACGGCGAACTCGCGGGCGACGGCGGTGTCCGGGTCCGGGTGGTCGGTGTCGCGGCCCACCGCGTCGAAGTCGCCGTCGTCGTCATCGAGGCCGTAGTACAGCGGCGGCGCCTGCTGGCCGTCGAGGACGCGCCGGAACCAGGCGCGCTCCACCTCGGTCAGGTGCCGGACCAGCCCACGCAGGCTCATCGTCGACGGCGGCACCGACCGGCTGCCCAGCTGCTCGGCGGTCAGCCCCGCGCACTTGACCAGCAGGGTCGCCCGGTGCAGCTCCAGCCAGGCCTCCACCGCCGCCCGCTCGCCGTCCCGGAACGGCGGGTCGACCCGATCGGGTGCGGGCGGGAACTGCGGCGGTGTCGTCACCTGGGTGATCCTGCCCCTCTGCTTGGCTGACCTCGTGCTGCGACTGGGTTCCCTCGACGTGCCGGACGGCGGACTGGTCGTGATGGCGATCGTGAACCGCACCCCGGACTCCTTCTACGACCGCGGTGCGACGTACGAGCTCGACGCAGCGGTGGCCCGGGTGGGGCAGGTGGTCGCCGAAGGCGCGGACATGGTGGACGTCGGCGGGGTCAAGGCCGCCCCGGGCGAGGACGTCTCGCCGGCGGAGGAGGTCCGGCGCACCGTGGACCTGGTCGCCGCCATCCGCGCGGCCCACCCGCAGCTGCCCATCTCCATCGACACCTGGCGGGCCGAGGTGGCCCGGGAGGCGCTCACCGCCGGCGCCGACGTGGTCAACGACGCGTGGGGCGGGGTCGACCCCGAGCTGGCCACCGTGGCCGCGCAGACCGGTGCCGGGATCGTCTGCACGCACGCCGGCGGGCTGCCGCCGCGCACCCGCCCGCACCGGGTCAGCTACCCCGACGTGATGGCCGACGTCATCACCCGGACGACGGCGCTCGCCAGGGCCGCCGTGGACGCCGGCGTGGACCCCGAACGGGTGCTGGTCGACCCCGGCCATGACTTCGGCAAGAACACCCGGCACTCCCTGGAGGCCACCCGGCGCCTCGACGAGCTGGTCGCCACGGGCTGGCCGGTGCTGGTGGCACTGTCGAACAAGGACTTCGTCGGGGAGACCCTCGACGTCCCGCTCGACCAGCGGCTCACCGGCACCCTCGCGGCCACCGCGGTCAGCGCCTGGCTGGGCGCCCGGGTGTTCCGGGCCCACGACGTGCTGGCGACCCGGCAGACGCTGGACATGGTGGCCGCGATCCGCGGCGACCGGCCGCCACTGCGCACCACCCGCGGGCTCGCCTGACCAGCCGTCGTCGTGCGCTCATCGGGGTCTCAGCGGATGACGAGACCCCGATGACTGCACAAACGCGCGGCGCCGGCCGAGGTGGCGCCGGGGCCTGACGGTCAGCCCCGGCGGTCGACCTGCTCGGCTGCGGCCTGGACCCGGGCCCGGTGCTCGACCCGGTGGGCGGGGTCCTCGGAGCCCAGGTTCGACAGCCCCTCCCGCGCGCCGACGGCGCCGTCGGCCAACTCGCGCACGATGTCGGCGTGGCCGGCGTGCCGGTGGGTCTCCGCGACCAGGTGCACGAGCACCCGGTGCAGCGTCGGCTCCCGGCGCTCGGCGGGCCACCAGGGCACGAGGCCGGTCGCGTCCAGGTCCAGCGCAGCGACGGTCGCGTCGCCGTGGGCCCACACCCGGCGGTAGAGCGCGACGATCTCCTCCCGCGTCTCCTCGGCCGTGGCCCACATGTCCGCCTCCGGCTCGGCGTCGTCCGCGGCCCACGGCAGCCGCTCGGGGAAGGGCCGGCCGAAGACCTCCCCCAGGTAGCCGGCGTCCACTGCGGCCAGGTGCTTGACCAGGCCCAGCAGGTTCGTGCCGGTGGGCGTCAGGGGCCGGCGGACGTCGAGCTCGGAGGCGCCCTCCAGCTTCCAGACCACCACCTCGCGGGCGCGCTGCAGGTAGGCGAGCAGGTCGTCCTTCAGGTCGCTCATGGGCCGGTAGAATGCCCGGTGGCGACGAGCGGGGCCAGCGCGTTCTGGTGGAGTTGCTCGGCGGCGCCACCGTTCGAGGCAGGCAACCGGTCGGCGACCTGGGCTTCGCCGCCTAGCGCGACCGGCGAGGGCACCGTCGTCGGGCTGTAGGCAACCGCCGCACCGCCCTGACGCCCACTCGATAGGTTGCCCGGCATGGCTGACACCGGGTTCCACACCGCCGACGAGCTCAACGCGATGTTGCCGGGCACGCTGCCGGGCCTGCTCGGCATCGTCGTCGACACCCACGAGCCCGGCCGGTTGACCGCCCACCTGGACATCCGCTCGGAGCTGCTGGCCCCCAACGGCTACCTGCACGCGGCCACCGTCGTCGCCCTCGCCGACACCAGCTGCGGCCTGCCCACCCGGGCCCTGCTGCCCGAGGGGTCCACCGGCTTCACTACCATCGAGCTCAAGAGCAACCACCTCGGCACCGCCCGGGAGGGCCGCATCGCAGCCGTCGCGACCAACGTGCACGCCGGCCGGACGACGCAGGTCTGGGACGCGGTGGTCACCAACGAGGCCACCGGCAAGACGATGGCGCTGTTCCGCTGCACCCAGTCGGTGCTGTGGCCGCGCTGAGCACCGCCGTCCTCCGGTCGGGTACTGACTGGTAACCCGCATGGCTAGCGGCCTCCGCCGGGTGTGAGACTGGCGTCACCCCACCGAGTCGAGGAGGACCCACCGTGGCGTTCGCCAGCCGCTATCCCGATGTCGAGATCCCCGAGCTGTCGGTACCGCAGTTCGTGCTGGCTGGTGCCGCTGACCGCGCCGACGCCCCGGCACTGATCGACGGCCTCTCCGGCGAGACGATCACCCACGGCCAGTTGGCCGCCCACGTCGACCGGTTCGCCGCCGCGCTGCACGCCCGCGGCCTGCGCAAGGGCGACGTCGTCGCGGTGCTGTGTCCCAACACCATCTGGTACCCGGTGGTCTTCCACGGCATCGCCGCCGCCGGCTGCGTGACCAGCCCGATCAACTCGCTGTACACCCCCGACGAGATCGCCTTCCAGCTGAAGGACTCCGGCGCCAAGGTGCTGGTGACCATCTCGATGTTCCTGGACCGGGCGCAGGCCGCGGTGGAGAAGCAGCCGGTCGACGAGATCGTCGTCCTGGACGGCGCCGAGGGGCACGCCTCGCTGCTCGACCTGCTCGGCTCCGACGCCCCCTCGGTCTCCATCGACATCGACCCGGCCACCGACCTGGTCACGCTGCCCTACTCCAGCGGCACCACCGGGCTGCCCAAGGGCGTGATGCTGACCCACCGCAACCTGGTGGCCAACGTCAGCCAGTCGCGTCCGCTGGCCGGGGTGGTCGACGGCGAGGAACGGATCATCGCCGTCCTGCCGTTCTTCCACATCTACGGCCTGACCGTGCTCATGAACCAGGGCCTGCAGTGGGGCGGCGCGGTGGTGACCCTGCCGCGCTTCGACCTCGAGCAGTTCCTGCGGGTCATCCAGGACCACAAGATCACCCGGGCGTTCGTGGCTCCGCCGATCGTGCTGGCGCTGGCCAAGCATCCGCTGGTCGACTCCTTCGACCTCTCCTCCCTGCGGAGCATCACCTCCGGCGCCGCTTCGCTGGACGAGTCGCTGGCCCAGGCCGCCCAGGACCGGCTGCGCAAGGGCGCCGACAGCGGCGTCACCGTCGGCCAGGGCTACGGGATGACCGAGCTCTCCCCCGTCTCGCACACCACTCCCGAGGTCGGTCTCGAGCCGGCCGGCACCGGCCCGACCCCGAAGGGGTCGGTCGGCTACGCGATCCCCAACACCGAGTGCCGGCTGATCGACCCGGCCACGGGCGAGGACGCCGGCTCCGGCGAGCGCGGCGAGCTGTGGGTCCGCGGACCGCAGGTGATGTCCGGCTACCTGAACAACGCACAAGCCACCGCCGACACCCTGGACGCCGAGGGCTGGCTGCACACCGGCGACGTGGCGGTCGTCGACGACGAGGGCCGCTACACCGTGGTCGACCGGGTCAAGGAGCTCATCAAGTACAAGGGCTACCAGGTCGCCCCGGCCGAGTTGGAGGCCGTGCTGCTCGGTCACCCGGAGATCGCCGACGCCGCCGTCATCGGTGTGCTGGAGCGCGACAGCGGCGAGGAGCTGCCCAAGGCCTTCGTCGTCCGCGTGCCGGGCTCGGAGCTGACCGGGGACGGCGTGAAGTCCTTCATCGCCGAGCGGGTCGCCCCGCACAAGAAGATCCGGCTGGTCGAGTTCATCGATGCCGTGCCGAAGTCCGCCGCTGGAAAGATCCTGCGCAAGGACCTCAAGGCCCGTGCCTGAGAAAGGACCCCTCCCCCGAGTCCTTCGCAAGCTCAGGCCACGCCGGGGAGGGGCCGGGCTCGACCTGCGCGTGCGGTTGGCCGGCCGCCTGTTCGGTCGCTTCTCGATCGCGCGGATGGACGACACCCGGCTCGCGCGCGTCCAGCAGCACCATGTCGGCCACAACCCACTGACCGACCTGGTCTTCGGGTCGGTAGCCGGGGGCGTGGAGCTGGCCGACGAGACCGTGGCCGGCGCCGAGGGGCCGCTCCCGGTGCGGGTCTACCGCCCGCACGGGGCTGGCGCGGGGCCGCTGCCGCTGGTGGTCAACTTCCACGGCGGTGGCTGGACGATCGGCTCGCTGGATTCGGCGGACTGGCTGTGCAGCAACGTCGCGGTTGCGTTGCCGGCGGTCGTGGTGTCCGTCGACTACCGGCTCGCCCCGGAGCACCGCTGGCCGGTCGCCGCCGAGGACTGCTACGCGGCACTGGTGGACCTGGCCGGGCGGGCCGGAGAGCTGGGCGCCGACCCATCCCGGCTGGCGGTCATGGGCGACAGCGCCGGAGGCAACCTGGCCGCGGTCGTCAGCCTGATGAGCCGCGACCGGTCCGGACCTGTCATCGGCTTCCAGGCCCTGCTCTACCCGGCGACCGACCTCGGCCTGGGCAGCCCGTCGATCGAGGAGAACGCGCACGCGCCGATCCTGACCCGGGACGACGTCGTCGCCTTCCGCGACCACTACCTCGGCGGCCAGGACCCCCACCAGCCCTACGCCTCCCCGCTGCACGCTCCCGACCACCGCGGTCTGCCGCCGGCGCTGGTGCAGGTGGCCGAGCACGACCCGATCCGGGACGACGGCCTGCGGTACGCCGACACGCTGCGCGCCGCCGGCGTCCCCGTGCGCACCACCCAGTACGTCGGGATGCCGCACGGGTACCTGAGCTTCCCGCGGCTGTGCCGTTCCGCTCCGCAGGCACTGGCCGAGCTGTGCCACGAGATGGGCGCCGCGCTCGGGTGAAGGACCCTCTCCTCCCCACCCCTCGCAAGCTCGGGGCGGTGCCCTGGAGAGGGCCTTAAGGTCGGGGCATGCGTGCGGTCACGATCAGCGAACCCGGCGGTCCCGACGTCCTGGGCTGGGGGGAGGTCCCCGATCCGGTCTGCGAGCGCGGCGAGGTCGTCGTGGACGTCGTCGCCGCGGCGGTCAACCGGGCGGACCTGCTCCAGCGGCAGGGCCATTACCCGCCGCCGCCGGGCGCCAGCGACGTCCTGGGCCTGGAGTGCAGCGGCGTTATCAGCGAGGTCGGGCCGGGCGTGACCGGCTGGTCGGTCGGCGACGAGGTGTGCGCGCTGCTGTCCGGCGGCGGGTACGCCGAGCGGGTCGCCGTCCCGGCCGGGCAGCTGCTGCCCAAACCCGCCGGTGTGGAGCTGGCGACCGCCGCCGCCCTGCCGGAGGTCACCTGCACCGTCTGGTCCAACGTCTTCATGCTGGCCGGGCTGCGCGCCGGTGAGGTCTTCCTGGTGCACGGCGGCGGCAGCGGCATCGGCACGATGGCCATCCAGCTCGCCGTGCGGGCCGGTGCCCGGGTGGCCACCACCGCCGGCAGCGCGGAGAAGCTGGCCTTCTGCCGCGAGCTGGGCGCCGAGGTGCTGGTCAACTACCGGGACGAGGACTTCGTCGAGGCGGTGCGGACGGCCACCGACGGGCACGGTGCGGACGTCGTCCTGGACATCATGGGCGCCAAGTACCTGGCCCGGAACGTCGATGTGCTGGCCACCGGCGGCCGGCTGGTGGGCATCGGCATGCAGGGCGGCACGAAGGCAGAGCTGGACCTGGGGGTGCTCATGCGCAAGCGGGCGTCGGTGGCGGCGACCACGCTGCGCTCGCGGCCGGCGACCGGCCCGGGGGGCAAGGCCGAGATCGTGGCGGCGGTCCGGCACGACGTGTGGCCCGACGTCGAGCGGGGCGTCGTCCGGCCGATCGTCGACCGGCGGCTGCCGATGTCGCGGGCCGGCGAGGCGCACGCCCTGATCCAGGCCAGCGACCACATCGGCAAGGTGCTCCTCCTCCCCGAGGACTGAAGAAGAACCCCGCTGCATCCGCCCGGCTGCAGGGCCCCGCGACGAGCGTGCGAGTCGTGGGGGGCAGCCAGGTCCTTCTTCAGGCCAGGTCGGCGACGCACTGGACGACGTGGTCCACCTCGTCGGCGGTGTTGTAGTGCATCAGCCCCAGCTGGACGGCGCCGCCGGTCTCGTTGACCCCGATCGCGTCGAACAGCTCGCGGGCGTAGTAGTCGCCGTCCCAGGCGCAGACCTTGCGGCGGGCCAGCTCGCGCGCGACCTGCCGGGGACGCATCCGGGAGACGGTGAACGACAGCGTCGGCGTGCTGTCCAGCGGCGACCCGAGCACCTGCACGTGCCGCATGGCGCGCAGCGCGCGGTCCAGCCGGGCGAACAGCTCCCCCTCGTACCGGCCGACGGTGGCCATCGAGGCGACCAGCCGCTGGCGGCGGGTGCCCGACGCGTCGGGACACAACTCTGCCAGGTGCTCCACGGCGGCGGCGACGCCGGCGTAGAGCTCGAAGGGAGGGGCGCCCGTCTCGTAGCGGTCGGGCACCCGGTCCGGGGCGGGCACCAGCTTGTGCGGCCGGAACTCCGCCAGCAGCTCGGGGTCGGCGACCACCGCGCCGACGTGCGGCCCGCACCACTTGTAGGCCGAGACGGCGAGGAAGTCCGCGCCGAGCGCGCCCATGTCCAGCAGGACGTGCGGTGCCGCGTGCACCGCGTCGACGTAGACCAGTGCACCGACCCGGTGGGCCCGCTCGGCGATCGCCGCGACGTCGGGACGGGTGCCGATCGCGTTGCTGGCCGCGGTGACCGCGACCAGCCGGGTGCGCGGGGTGAGCAGCTCGTCGTACTGCCAGGCCGGCAGCTCGCCGGTCTCGATGTCGACCTCCGCCCACTTCACCAGCACTCCGGTCTCGGCGGCCAGCTGCATCCACGGGCGAACGTTGGCGTCGTGGTCCAGCCGGCTGACCACGACCTCGTCGCCGGGCCGCCAGCCATCGCGTAGGTCAGCGTGGTCATGCTGGGCCCCAGCACCACCCCCGCCGCCGTCCCGCCCACGAGGTCGGCGACCGCCGAGCGGGCACCGGACACCAGCTGCTCGGCCCGCGCCGAGGAGGGGAAGACCCCGCCGCGGTTGGCGATCGGCACCCGCATCGCCTGGGCGACCGCGCGCACCACGCTCTCCGGGACCAGTGACCCGCTGGGTGCGTCGGCGTGCACGAAGCCGTCGGACAGGCCCGGGAAAAGGCCGCGGACCCGGGCGACGTCCAGTCGCCCGGCCCCCGTTGACATGCGCCGCAGCCTAGAGCGTGTCTGCTAACTGCGGACGCGGTGATGGATGATCATGCAGCCGAGGAGGACACCGCCGAGGTAGGTGGTGGCGTATTTGTCGTAGCG